>JAMLHN010000025.1 GCA_023957115.1 Thermomicrobiales bacterium | reverse complement strand
GTTCGCCATTGCGGTGGTCTATATCCCGACCTTTGCGCGGGTCGCTCGCGGACAGGTCCTGGTGACCAAAGAGCAGGAGTTCGTGCTCGCGGCGCATACAGTTGGCACCAAGCACACCCGGATCATGGTCCGCCATATCCTGCCGAATATTGCGGCGCCACTCATCGTGCAGACGTCGCTGAGCGTCGCGTTCGCCATTCTTGCGGAAGCGAGCCTGAGCTTTCTTGGGCTCGGGGTGAGCCCTCCCGCGGCCAGTTGGGGACGCATGGTGAGCGAAGGGCGGCAATACCTGCAGGATGCCCCCTGGCTCGTCTTCGGACCGGGCGCCGCCATCTTCATGACCGTTATGGGGCTCAATTTCGTCGGCGACGCCCTCCGGGACGCCCTGGATCCCCGCCTCCGCATGTAATATGGAATCCGGGTGATTGCTCGGGGATCGCGTAGCCGCCGGCCCTGTGCCGGCGAAGCACCGCCGGCACAGGGCCGGCGGCTACCTCATGCGATGCTGGGCTGGGGCGGTGGTGAACCGATCGTGCCGCATCCTGGTGTGTTCACCCGGATTCCGTATTACCCCTCCGACGCAGCCAGCTCCTCGAGAACCTTCACAGCCGCCTCCACCAGAATGCCGGCGGCTTCCGGGGTGAAGGGCGAGGTATCGACCTCGTAACCCTTGGCGGGATAGTCCTCCGGCATGGGAATATATCCAGCCCAACCGCCCACATAACCGCCGAACCAGGTGTACGGGAAGGGAGACCGTCGCTTGATCTCCTTGCCGATCTCCTGGAACGGTTCGCCCTCGGTGCCGATGAAGACCGCCGGACCAATCTGCACGACATTGATCTCGACCGGCGCCTCGGTCTGACCGCCGAACGCCTGCACATGACGGAACGCCATGTTCGCGCGTTTGACCACAAAGGTAGCGGCTTCGATCTCCTTGGGATCGGCATTTTGCGCCTTGAGCGAATCGAGCTGTTCCTGCGCCTGCGTGACCCGCTCTTCCGCCATATCGAACGGCATCAGCTCGATCAGTGGCAGATCGACGGTCGTCGTCAGTCCGCGCACCACCGGCGCCGGCCCCTCGTCGGCATCGTAGGTCCACTTGCCCAGTGACGCACCAGATTCCCAGACCTTCTCGTGCTTGTAGTTGCGCGTCGGCAACTGGATTTCGTTGTAGGCAACGATGGCCGACGCTCCGACGCTGCTGCCGAGCCGCTTGATGACCGCGATATCGTCGGTAAACCCGTCCGGTCCGGGGCCAATATCGCCGGTTGCGCCCTGCGCGAACATAGTCGGCGCGCCGGTGACCAGCTCGACCGTTGCCTTCAAGTACCCCGGCCAGTCGGCCGACAGCTTCTTGTTGGACGGTCCCAGGGTAGTGGGGTGCATGGTGTAGCCGACCGCGGCCACGATCGGCGAACCGTCGAGCGCATCGATGCGCATGACGAAGACTTCGGGGTCGATCGGACCGTCCGGATTGGTGCCGGTCACGGTGCGGCCGTCGGGCGCGGTTTCGCGGCGGTTGACCGCCACATGGCTTTTCCCGCGTGCGGCCACGACCCGGGCCGGTTGCAGCTTCTCGACGGCCAGCCGGGCCGCCCCGGAGGCATAATCCGGGATCAGCTTGTAATACGCCTTCATCACGTCCACGCCCTGCTTGGCCCAATCCCAGCTACTTGGGGGCGGTCCGGCGTGGCTATGCGTCACACTGACCCGCACCAGCTCAGCAGGAATGCCGGTCTCCTCCGCAACCCGCTGCTGCACTTTCTGCGTCTCTGGGGTGGAAAGGATGATCAGATCGAAATCGACCCAGGCGGCACGCGTTGTACCGTCATCGACCACGAGCACCGTGCAGGTGAGCGGCGTATCCACATCCTCTGCAAAAACATGCACCTGGGCGCCCCAGCTTGCATGTGGCGCAGACAGCGGCGGGGTGATATCGACCCGCCCAACTCCGGCCTGAAACGTTCCCATCGTTGTCCTTTCTTGAGGAGTTAGGAGTTGGGATTTAGGAGTTAGGAACGATCTCCAGGGGCCAGGCAGATGTTTGCCTTTTGCCTACAAACCCTAACTCCTAAATCCCAACTCCTAACTCCTCCTCTACCGCTCCCGCAAACGCGGGTCGAGAATGTCCCGCAAACCATCACCCAGGAAGTTGAAGCCCAGCACTAGAATGGCAATCGCCAGTCCCGGGAAGATCGCCATCCAGGGCGAGATTTCCATATAGGTACGGGCGATATTCAGCATGCCGCCCCAGGTTGGTTCGGGTGGCTGGGTACCGAGCCCGAGAAAGCTCAGTGCGGCCTCGGAGAGGATGGCGCTGGAGAGATAGACCGTGGTGAGGACGATCAACGGCGCCAGGATGTTGGGCACCACATGCTGCCGGACCAGGCGCATATTGCTGGCGCCGACCACCTTGGCGGCTTCCATATACGCTTCGCTCTTGACCGAAAGCACCGCCCCACGCACCACCCGCGCAAACGCCGGAGCGTAGATGATGCCGATGGCGATCATTGCGTTGCGGCGGCTTGGTCCGAGCAGTCCTGAGATCACGATTGCCAGCACGATACCGGGGAAGGCGAACATGATGTCCACCAGACGCATCGTCCAGGTATCGACCAGACCACCGAAATACCCCGAGAGCAGTCCCAGGACGCCGCCGATAAGCAATGCAATGACGACCGAGATGATTCCGACCTGCAAGGAAACACGTGAACCATAGACGATACGGGAGAAGGTATCGCGTCCGAGCTCGTCGGTCCCCATCAGATGCTCGCGGCTGGGCGGCAACAGGCGAATTGCCCCCTGCGACGATGGATCGTAAGGCGCGATGATCGGAGCTGCCAGCGCAATGACGACCGTCGCGAGCACGATGATCGCGCCGGCGATACCGATCGGATTGCGATACCGCTTGGGGAACTTCCACCACGGGGTGGCCGTCCGCGCCGCACGTCCCTCGGTAATGACATCCGGTGTTGTCGTTACGACGCTCATGCGAGTTTGATCCGCGGGTCGAGCCATGCATAGAGCACGTCGACGATAAGGTTGATCAGCACGAATGCGACCGCCAGATAGAGGGTTGCGGCCTGGACGAGCGGGTAGTCACGATTGAAGATGCCCTGCAGGAGAGTATTACCCACGCCATTGAGCCCGAAAACGACCTCCACCACGGCCGCCGAGCCCATCAGACCACCGAGCTGGAAGCCAATGACTGTGATGACCGGAATGAGCGCATTCTTGAGCGCGTGGCGGTAGAGCACCGGCCGGGGCGCCAGGCCCTTCGCGTTGGCGGTGCGGACGTAGTCCTGCCCGAGCACTTCGAGCATGGTGGTCCGCGTCATGCGCATCGTGATGGCCATCAATGGCACCGCGAGCGCGATCGACGGAAGAATCATCTGCTGGAGATTGCCGATTGGATCCTGGGTAAACGGAATGAAGCGGATCGATGGGGTCCAACCGAACGCTTTCGATGTAAAGAGGAGCATGAGCGTCGCGACCCAGAAGTTGGGAAGCGAGAGTCCCACCAACCCGCCGATGCGGGCAGCGAAGTCGAAAGCGGTATCGCGCTTGACCGCGGAGATGACCCCCAGCGGAATCGCCACAATAGTCGAAATGAACAATCCAAGAATGGCAAGCTCGATCGTGATCGGCAGGGCTCGCATCAGGATCTCGCCGATCGGCTCACCCGAACGCAACGATTTTCCGGCATCGCCCGTGAGCAGGTTGCCTATCCATCTCGCGTACTGCACTGGGATGGGATCGCTGAGCCCCATCGAGTCCCGAAGCTTCTCCTTCGCGGCCGAAGAAACGGTGCCATCGGTACCAGCGATGATATCCACCACATCACCTGGCAAAAGCCGCAGCATCGCGAAGATGAGCAGGCTCATACCAAGAAGCGTGGGAACGAGTAGCGCCAGGCGCTGAAGAATGTACTTGGACAACGTTTCAATCCTCACCCTGTGTACACAGGGTGCGATGGAAAACGGGAGCCGCCATTTCACGGCTCCCGTCGAATGCAGGTGCGGCCTATTCGGTGTCGGTAACGCAAGCCATGCGTAGACCCTGGTTGGTATCGGTGAAAGAGACGTACATCCCGGTCAGCCGGTTGTTGACCGCCTGGAATTTATACGGCTGCACCAAATAGAGATTCGCCGCATCCTCGGCAATGATCTCCTGCATGCGCTGGTACATCGGCACCCGCGCGGCCTGATCGAGCTCGGCTAGTGCCTCGTCGTAGAGCGTGTTGAATTCCTCGTTGTTGTAGCCGTCACCGAACCAGGTCACATTCTGGTTGGTTCCCTGGCGGAAGTCGATGACGTAACCGGACGGATCTCCACGCATGCCACGACCGGTGGCTTGCCACTGGAACGCGCCACTACCGTTGTTGTCACCAAAGGTGCCGATTTCAAGTGGAACCACCTTGGCGTCGATATTGAGCTGCTTGACTGCCTCGGAAACGATCTCGGCATTCTGGGTATACGAGCGTGGCGCCGCAATCGCCTGCAGCTCGACCTCGAATCCATCTTCGAATCCGGCATCGATCATGAGCTGCTTGGCGGCATCGACATCGTTGGCGTAAAGCTCAGCAAGCTTCTCGGGCGTCAGCGGATAATCGCCGTATCCTGGAGGGATCGCGCCGGTCAATTCTGCCTTGCCACCGAACACATTCTGGCGAATCAACTCGCGGTCGATCACCTTATTGATCGCTTGGCGCACGCGGGCGTCGCGCCAAGGCACATCCGCGTCGGCGGTCTGGAACTGGATCACATTTGGAATCGAGACCAGACCCTCAAGGATCGTGAGGCTATCGTCGCCTTCCAGGGTCATAACGGTATCGGCGGTGAATGTGCCGCCGTCGATCTCGCCCGAGCGGAGCGCCGCGACGCGCGTCTGTTCTTCAGTCAGGGTCTTGAGGGTCAGCTTGTTGATGCAGGGAATTCCGTCACCCCAGAAATCAGGGAAAGCCTCCATAACGACGACGTCGTCCTGGACATATTCGACCAACTTCATCGGACCAGTGCCGACCGCCTCGCTGAGCGCGTTACTGGTGTCGTAGAAATTCTCCGGCACGATCGCGGTATACCTGCCCCAGGCCAGGTTTCCTACCAGCGTCGGATCGACCGTCGCCGTGTTTATCTTGACCGTGTAATCGTCCACGATGTCAGTGCCGGTGATATTTGCAAGAACCGCGATCGCCACGCCTGGCTCGGGCGGCGCTATCGCCATATCCATGGAGTACTTCACATCGGCAGCAGTCATTTCGTTGCCGTTGTGGAATTTCACACCCTTGCGCAGGTGGAAGATATAACTACCCGATTCGTCGGGTTCCCACGATTCGGCCAGTCCCGGGATTGGGTTGAGATCCTGGTCCCACATCACCAGCGAATCATAAAAGAACTCGCGACCGTTCCAGGCCGCCTGGGAGACAGCGCCATAGGGAATCAGGTTAGGCGGCGGAGCATCGAGGGCCCAGACGACCTCCCCCACCGGCTCGGCGTCCTGTGCGGAGACATTCGCCAGTTGGCGAATCGAAACTCCCCCACCAAGCGCGGCGCCTGCGGCCAGCGCGCCGCTCGCCTTGAGTGCATCGCGGCGGGAAAACCGTCCACGAGCGAGATCGATCAGAAACCTCAGGTCGTTGTCGCGTTCGTCCATGGTTGTCCTTTCAACTATCAGTACGCCAACCGGATCGACTGGTCGTCAGGTTCGCTCGACTCGAATCCGAGTCAGAGTCCGCTCGTGGTCCCGGCGCATCCAAGCCGGGCAATCCGCTGCCTCCTCTCCTGGACTACCTCTTCGAAAAGCAATGTTCCAGCAATTCGCACGTGATCACCAGCAATATTCTGGAGCGGCCATGATACCAGCCTTGTCCACTGTGCGAACAGTGAGCGTACGCGTGACACCAATGCGGACGAATCAGCGCCAAGGAGGCGGCATGCGGCAGGCGGCAGGCGGCAGGCAGTCGACCACACTCCGTGGACCTCGAACCAGGCGGTCCGCAATGCCCTCGGCCACATCCGTCGATCATCTCACGGCTCGATTTAGCACGTTCTTCGTAATCTGGGATGTGAGCTCGTCGACCCGCAACGAGGCAGGCCAAGTGATCGAGCCAACGAGGAAAACCAGCCGCCCGGCGGCACGTCGTACTGGACGATCTCCGCGCCACCTTGGTCCGGATTGAGGCCCTTGGCCAGGGGACGTACCTCAGCCGGCGACGAGCCGCTCATCTTGCCGGTCTCATGACCGGAGGCGCCGAGCGAAGGCTCGCCGGCTTCGCCGCCGGGTATCGGCTCACGAAATCCTCGGCAAATGGGGCACGATGCTACGCTCAGTACGGGCGTCCGTCGGTCTATCCGCCAGGTTGTGCCGGACCCGGCTCATTCTTGCCAGACGCCCACTTTCTTCCTGATAATCACCCTTGAAGATGACAACGTTGCCCTGCACCGGCGCTATTCGAGCCCGAGCAGTTCCAGCGAGTTGCGATGCAGGATACGCTCGAGGGGATCGATGGGCACCGGCGGCAGACCAGTGCCGGCGATTGGGTCATTGACCCGCCAGAGGGCATCCATGGTTTCCTGCGGAGACACGATCGGGTAGTCGGACCCGAAGAGAAGCTTCTCGAGCACGGCCCATTCGGTCGCAATGCGCATGGCGTTGTAAAAGGACCACGGCCGATAGAAGTTGGCCGAGATATCCGCATAGACGTTCGGATGCTTGCGGATCACGACGTAGCAATCGGTCTGCCATGGGTGCCCCATATGGGCCAGGATCATCTTGAGATTCGGGAACGCCGTGGCGACCCGGTCGATATGACGAGGATGAGCAAAATCAAGATCGGCGAAGCGGACCGGCGATGTCCCCTGATGGAAGAGAATGGGCAACCCCAGCTCCTCCGCACGTTTGAAGACCGCGAACGCTTCTGGTCCAAGCGGGTCGAAATTCTGATAGTTCGGGCCGAGCTTGATCCCACGCAATCCGAGATCCTGGGTTCCGCGCTCGATCTCTTCGAGCGCATCAGGGGAAAACGGATGCACCGTCAGAAAACCGATAAACTTCTCCGGATACGCCTGAACAAAGGCTGCGGTATCGTTATTCACCCGTGGCGTCTCGTAGATGAGCTGGCCATCGTCCGGCACATCTCCGCGGGGATCCGATGCGATGTTGAAGACGATTGCCCGGTCGACGCATTCCAGCGCGCGCACATGCTCGTCCCAGGTATGAACGGTCGACGCGGCTTTATCGGGACGCCACTTGCTGTCGAGCGCCGCGGTGGTCTGCTCCGGCGCCACGCGGTGACGAGGCGTGTGGTTATGAACATCAACGATCATGGGTTCGTTCGCGCTCCTCGGTTCACCACCGGTCAGCATTCACACCGGTGGCGGGTGCTCCTCCGGCGACGACCGCCGGTTGCGTCAGCATAGCGAACGGCAACGAGACACTGGAGGGCATGAAAACGGGGCGACCGAGGACTTACGCCTCGGCCGCCCCGTCAATTGCGTTGCCGGCGTTAGGCCGGAAGCGCATAGATCGCGAATTCAGTGAACGGAACCTCCCGGCCTTCGACCGCGTCGGAACCATACATTCCCGAGGCGATATAGATATCGCCCGTGTTGAGATTGCCGGAGAGATCGACTTCCTGAATCACGACCCCATTGAGCGCGATCATCCCGGACGTGCCGCGGGCAATGATTTCCAGGGTATTGCTGGCGCCCGGAGTCGTATCGAAATTGGTGACCGTTCCCTGGGCAATCGGATCACTGGCGCCAATGCCCAGGGCCCATGCACCGTCCGAGCGAACCACGAACCGGTATTCGAGGTTGTCCAGAATATCCCGGAATCCGATGCCAATATCGGTCCGGGTGTTCATGTCCACCGGATTGACGAACGTGACCGTGGCATAGAAGTCCGACACGGCGACACCGGCGGTCGCGACTCTGAAGCCAGTGGCGCTCTGCACCAGTGAGCTTGGCGATGCCGAGAACAACGGCGCATTGGCCAGCGCGGCCGTACGGCTGTTATTGAAGATCGGTCCGAGCATGGCATTGCCACCGGCGCCGGCTGTCGTCTCCGTGGTTCCAGTCGTACCCGTCGATCCGGCAACGGTCGGCTCCACTGGAATTTGCGTTGATTCGGTCACCGGGGGAGTGTCCGTCCCAGTCTGCGTGTCGCTCACCCCGAAGATGTCCGGATAGACCCCGGCGGAGAGATCCCAGATCGCGACGGAGGTCATCGTGACCGGCAGCGTGCGCGTTTCCCCTTCGATGCTTGCAATGAACCCGGCCGCCGGTTTGATATCGCCACCGAACGGCTGCCCCGGAAGCACGACCGACGCGTCCAGCTCGTACGTGTTCGAGCTGAGCATGGCAACACCGTTGTAGACCGCAATGGTCACGTCATTTTCCGCGCCGGGGGTTAGATCGATGGCATTCTCCGGCAGGTCGCCAGACTGGATTAGCGAGTAGCCGTCGGGGCTGAAGACCCCAATCCCCCATAGGCGGTTTGTGCCGTTGGCGCTGACGAACATGTCGTAGCAGTTCCCGTTCGCATCCGCCCAGAAGCAGAATCCAAAGGTCCAGATACCGGCCGGATCGGACGCCGGCGTGATGAAGCTGAGTTCACCGTAGAAATCGGTAAGATTGACGCCGGCGGTCAGGTACTGTGGACGCCCGTTCACCAGGTCGCCCGATGCGCCATTCGATTCGTAGGCCGGGGTATCGATGAGCGTCACCATGAACGCTTCGTCGAACGTGAGGGCTGGATCGATCGTTGGATCGCTCAAGGGCACCATCTGGACGGGTTCGTCACCCGTCGCGGTTGTCCCCTGCGTTGGCTCGACCGGCGCCTGGGTTGGCTGAACCTGCGTCTCCTGCGTCGGCTGAACCTGAGTGTCCTGGGTCGGTTGCGCCGGGACCTGCGTCGGCTGTTGCGCGACGCCACCAACACCCAGCTCGGTGATGGTCAGGTTGTCGAATCCGGTGAGCAACGTATCCGTAGTGGCATCGGTCTTCCCAGTACCGATGAATGGATCGCCCGCGGTGTAGGTCGAATCCTGAACGGTCAACACCTGCTGGCCGTTCGCGATACCGGTGATCGTGCTGCCTTCGCACCGAATCTCGATCCGGTTGTTGGCGCTCCCGACGTTCACGGCCGATGTGTCGGTCACCGAGCCAAGATTCGCGGCGCTCTCGGGATCGAATCGCCAGAGATTGGTCTGTCCGGTACCCGGGTGAACCTCGAACATGTACGCGCTGCTGTTATCGTCGGCTGCCCGACAACCAACGAAGGCGTACTTGCCCGTCAAGTCGCCGGCAATCGAGAAATCGACCGCGACGCTGACGTCCGGAAACGCCGGGACCGACGTGAAGGCGAGCAAGTCGCCGTTCCAGCCTGTTTCGAGTGATTGGATGATGAACTGGCTGTTCTGATACCCGTAGACAAAGCGAGCAGGATCAGGTGATTGGCTACTCAACAGCCCCGTAGCCGAGGAGTCCATCGAATCGCTGAACGTCTGTCCTTGTGCCGTAACGCCCATCGGTCCACCCGACCAGGCAACAATGGACGCGAGCAGCGCAACAATCAACCCTACACGTAACAACCGATGCATTTCTCCACCCTTTCCTTCAATCCACTATCCAAATATCCCATGTACGAGCACTCCCTGCAGTATACCGAGGTTATTACCGCACCGAGAAAACCTCGGTCTGCATTGGAGCTCTTTCTAATCGAACGGGATCCAGGCGGGGAAAGTTCCCGCTTGTTAGTTCCGATTCTCGGGTCGAGCAAGGGACGAAAGCCCTCACCGCGTTCCCAACTGCCATGAAGCCAGAACGACATTCCGCTTCGGCCCCCTCGGTGGAGAGGTACGCACCGAGGGGGCCGGTCTGTCCAGGACACCGACGACGAGCCGTCAGGGGAGCGGCCAGATCTCGAAGTCCTGGACCGTCGAGACGCGGCCGGAGAGAATGTCGGGCACGTTGAGACCGGCAGCGACCCAGATATCGCCTGCTGCCGCGGATGGTGAGAGATCGAGCACGGCGACGACCGTTCCATTGATCGCCAGATAGCCCGTGTTGCCGTCGGCAACGACTTCGACAAGGTTCTGCTCTCCAGGTTCGGACTGGAACCCATACGCGTTGCCGGTCTGATAGGCAGGCTGATCGCCAATACCGAGCAGCCAGACATCCTCGCTGGTAATGATCAGGCGAAGCTGATCATTACCTTCGATATGCCGGATGCCGAACCCGACATCGTAGGGAACGCTCATGTCATCCGGATTGGTAAAGGTTGCCCGGAAATAGGAGTTCACGGTGACGATCTCCGGGTAGATCCCCTGGATGACGCCAACCCCTTCGATAACGTCACCGCTCACCGGCCCATAGATTGAATCGCCAGCGCGGGCCTGATCTCGGAGCTCTTCGAACCGCTCGACATCGCCACTCGAAACGTAACGGTCGGCATCCCCATCCGGTTCGTCGATTTCTTCCGGCGCTTCGGTCGGTTCGGACGTCGGCTCGGCATCCGGCTCACCGGTTTCGGTAGCTTCGACATCATCGACCGGAGTCGATTCGACCTCGAGCTCGACCGTGGTCGCTGTCGCGATGGCCGTTTCCGTCGGTTCCGGCGCCGAGGTCGGGATACGTGTATTGGTCGGTGTTGCCGAGGCAGCCGGCCGGAACCCGGGCCCTTCATCCGCCTCGCTCCCCGACGTGAAGATGCTCGACTGCTCCGCGGTGGGGGTTGGCATTGGAGTCTCGGTTGGGACCGAGGTCGGCGTGCTCGTCGGCAACGCGGTCTCCGTCGGCAGCGGACTGGGTGTCTCGGTCGGCGCCGGCGTTTCGGTCGGAACCGGCGTGGCCGTTGGCAGCGGAGTCGATGTCTCGGTCGGCGTCTCTGTCGGCAGTTCCGTCGGAGTCGCCGTTGGCGTATTGGTCGGCGTGTTCGTTGGGGTCGCCGTTGCCGACGCCGTACTGGTCGGCGTGCTCGTGCGGGTCACGGTCGGGGTCGCGGTCGCGGTATTCGTTGGGGTCGCGGTTGGCGTGGCCGTCGCTGTGGCGGTTGCCGTCGACGTTGCCGTCGCGGTCGGAGTGGCGGTTGCTGTAGCCGTGCTGGTCGCCGTCGCGGTATTCGTCGGTGTGTTCGTTGGGGTATGGGTCGGCGTCCTGGACGGCGTCGCGGTCAGGTCGCCGTGCGCGTTGGCGTCGATGTTGGGGTCGCCGTCGCAGTCATGGTCGGTGTCGAGGTGTGTGACGCCGTTGGCGTGCTGGTCAGCGTTTCCGTCGGCGTCGATGTCGGCGTTGGGGTAAAGGTCATCGTGGGGGTCGGCGTCATGCTCGGCGTCAGCGTGATACTCGGTGTCGATGTGATCGTGGGAGTCGGAATGATGACCTCGTCATGGACACCGAGGAGATGCAGATAGCCGTCCCGGCTTCCGAAGAAGACGCCGCTCTCGGCGACCGCTGGAGACGAAAGAATCTCGTCAGCCTCGGCCCAACGCCAAAGCTCTGCGCCGGTGGCGGCATCGAGGGCGAGCAATACCCCGCTATTGGAACCGGCATAGACCACGCCATCGACCACCGTCGGCGAGGCGTAGAATCCCTGATCGACCGGAACCGTCCAAAGCGGAGCGCCATTGGTGGCATCGAAGGCATACAGACCGCTGGAACTGCCGGCAATGACGATACCGTCCGCCAATGCCGGAGACGAATTCACATAGCCGCCGGCATTCTGCACCCAGAAGACGCCACCCGAGGCGCCGTCCTGGGCAATCAGAACCCCGTCGATGGTTCCGTAGTAGACGATCCCGTCACCGAGTGCCGCTGTCGAAAAAATCGCGGATGCGCCCGCCGTGGACCAGCGCAACACTCCCGTTTCGGCGTCGATGGCGGAGAAGACCCCATCGACCCCACCGATATAGACCGTGCCGTTGGCCAGCGCCGGAGATGCATAGAAACTGGCGCTGCCGGTGTACTCCCACCGTTGCTCGCCATCGACCAGATCCAGGGCATAGACCTTGTGGTCGTAGCTGGCGACATAGACCACGCCATCGAGCACGGCCGGCGACGCGACGATCATGTCATCGGTTTCGAATCGCCAGCGTTCCTCGCCGGTGGTCGCATCGATGGCATAAAGATTGCCATCCTCGCTGCCGATGAGCACCACCCCATCGACCACTGCGGGGGAAGAGTAGATTTCGCCCTCGGTACGAAAACGCCAGCCAAGATCGCCAGTCTGAATATCGACCGCGTAGACCGATCCGTCGCTGCTACCGAAATAGACGGTCCCGCCCACAACCGCGGGAGACGATTCGACATCGCCGCCGGCGTCGAAGCTCCAGATCTCCTCGATCCGATCTGAGTCGAGCGGTCCCGGTCCCGGGGCCACGCCGTTGCGTTCTGGATCGTTGCGGAACATTTCGGGCGGATAGGCTTCGGGCGTTGCCGCTGCGGGCGTGCCGACATCCTGTAAGGACGCACCGGCCGGAACGATCCCCCAGCTCCCCGCGACCACCAACGTCACCAGGAGCGCAAGCATTCCCATAAGGCGCCGGGAGCCGGTCGCATACGCAGGTTTCGCGAAGATCGAGCGAGATCGAAAAAGCACAATACCTTGCCAATCTACCGAAATCCACCACGCGGTTGCCGGGGAAGTCCGGTATGTGATCGTATGAATGCCTTTTGCATTCTCTCATACCTCGTAAAGCGCTCGGGAGCCTCGCGGGAATTGTCTGAAACCTGGGTAAAACGATAAAATGGATTCCGTAGATCGTTCGCTCTGCACGGAATGAAAGGCGCAGCATATGGCTTCTAAAACCGATCGATTCAAGACGAGCATCGATATCCCCGCTGGCACGCGGGCCGAGATGATCGACCTCTGCAATCAGCAGCTGGCCGACACCGCAGACCTGAAATCGCAGATCAAGCAAGCGCACTGGAACGTCAAGGGACCGGAGTTCATTGCTCTGCACAAGCTCTACGACGATCTGGCCGAAGAAGTCGACGGATATGTCGATGAGATTGCCGAGCGCGTCACCCAGCTTGGCGGATACGCCCTGGGAACCGCGCGGATGGCGGCAGCGAATTCCCGCTTGCCCGAGTTCCCGACCGATGCCACCGATGGGCTGGATACCGTCAAGGCGCTGGTCGAGCGTTATGCGAATTACGCGGCCAGCACCCGGTCCGCGATCGACGAAGCGGACAAGTCAGGCGATATGACGACCGCCGACCTGTTCACCGAAGTCTCTCGGGGAATCGACAAGGGCCTCTGGTTCCTGGAGGCTCACCTGCAGAAGTAGCCCAGGGTTCCAAGATGGGCGATGTCTTGAGGAGATCGATCCACCTCCTGGCCACGGACACAACAAAGCAAAGCCGCCGGAACATTCCGGCGGCTTTGCTGGCTTCTCAGAATATCGAGCGTCGAACAGGCTAGTCGCCCTGGCCGTCGAGCTGCTTATCGTTGGACCGTTCGGAACGCTTCCGCAAGGATGGCTTCCGGCCGGCGGACAAATCGACCAATGCGTTCACCACCAGCCAGGCGCCCATCAACAGCACCAGGAACCAGGCGATATGATCGATCTCGTTCGGTGAAAACATCCTCATCCTCGCACGTACGGTCGCAATCTGACCGTACTTCGATTCTACCGGCGAGGAGGTTCGACCATGGGCACCATCTGGACCCGAAATCCGGCACGTACGTACGATTGGCGACCCGCGGCGCACAAAACCAACGACACCGAACCCATCCTACGTATTCGCCGGCCGCTCCACCAGCGTAAGCTCGACGGTCATCTGCTGGCCGCCCCGCACCACATCGACCGAAATCGTCTCTCCGGGCTCATGCGCGAAGAGGACTTCCGCAAAGGCATTCTGCTGGTCGATGGACACCCCATTGATCGCAATGACGATATCCGCGGGCTGTAGTCCCGCCAGCTGCGCCGGCCCTCCGGCCGTCACCTCGGTGATATAGACCCCATTGTCGACCGGCAGACTCGCCTGCGCCGCGTTTTGCCAGTTGATCGTTTGGTAGGTGATCCCAAAGAATGGGTAGATCACCCGGCCATCGGCAATCAGACGCATAATGATGTTCTGTACCTGATTACCCGGCAATGCGAAGAACAGTCCTTGAATCGCCTGGCCATTCTCCTCGGACACCCCGAGCGCATTGACCCCGATCACCACCCCATGCATA
Organism: Thermomicrobiales bacterium; assembly: GCA_023957115.1. Lineage (GTDB taxonomy): Bacteria > Chloroflexota > Chloroflexia > Thermomicrobiales > UBA6265 > JAMLHN01. The sequence goes on along the minus strand of JAMLHN010000025.1, from coordinate 50,091 downwards.
TCGAAGAGCGGCCCGCCGGAATTCCCAGGGTTGATGGCAGCGTCATGCTGGATCAGGTTGTTGTAGTTCGATCCAGGCAAGTCACGACCGAGCGCGCTGACAATGCCCTGGGTCACGGTATTCGTATAGGTCCCCGGGGTGAGCCGATCGCCAGCACGGTTTTGCCCGACCTGGACCGCATCCGAATCGCCGAACATGGCCACCGCAGGGGTCTCCGTCGATCTTCACCACGGCAAGATCGCTCAGTGGGTCGACACCGATGAGCACCGCCGGGCGGCGCTCACCATTGGAGAGAATGACCAGAAAGTCATCTCCGCCATTGACCACATGCCAATTCGTGACGATATGCCCACGGTCATCGATGATGAATCCGGTTCCCGATCCGACCGGCTGGACCGTATCGAATCCCTGGAACATCTGCTGGTTCACAACCGTCACCACCGACGGCCCGACATCCTGGATGACGGCAATGAGCTCCTCCTCGGCCGTTGCTGCTTCCTGGGCCGTCGCCGGGCTTGTCTGCAGTGAGGCAACGCCCCATCCGCCCAGCACGCCCAATGCAAAACCGAGAGCAATGACCAAACGAAGCGTGCGCATGCGTTCAACTTTCATACTGATCCGAAATCGAACTCAGATCTGATTCTACGGGCGAAACCTTAGGGTTTGGAGGGAGTTGGGATGTGCTCGAAAACTTGACGACGTGCCTTCGCCCGTGCATGATTGGCCCGGAATCCGTCCGTTCACACCCCGAAATCAGCCCCCAGACCGTCCCAGAACTCAGGACGCAGGACCGTTTCACACACGCCCGAACTCCCCGTCATATCGCTCGTAACTGACGAGGTCCGCAAGTGGTTTGCGGCCGCCATTAGACGATGTTTCGGCCGCCGGACTGGGATGGCCGATGACGACCATCGACCGCGCCGTCAGCTCGGTTGGAATGCCAAGGAGTGCTTTGGCCCGAGCCTGCTGATTGGCATCGCCATACCAGGCCGTTCCGGCGCCGAGACCGAGCAACCGCGCCGCGATCATGAGCCGCTCCGTCACACGCCCCTCGTCGAATGCGCCACTGATCTCGCCCTTGGCGGAGATGACCAGCGCGATCGCCACTGGAGCGCTCGCGGCCCATTTGATCGACTCCCCACGGACTGCGCTCACCCTCGCGACAGTTCCTTGTCCTGAATGACGACGAAATGCCACGGCTGGGTATTCTGCGAGCTCGGTCCACTGTGCGACTTCCAACAGTTGCTGAAGCTGTTCGTCGGTCACAGGCTCGCCGGTGAATTTGCGCGACTGCCGAACCTTGCGAAGTTCTTCGAGTACTGCGGTCATGGATTCTCCCTCGGTCTTCGGCCCTGGATTCCGGAACGATTGGCTTTCGTTTGTCTCGGGCCCCAGGACCCTGGCTCGATACCGATCGTTACATCTTCTCGTAGCCCCAGCGATCTCGGCCAGCGGCTTGCGGCCGACGTAGTTGCGGCCGGGAAGCTGATTAGCTGATTTGTCGACATAGCCGAGCGCGACCATGGAATGGAGTACGCGACCTTCAGGCACATTCAACATCCGTTTGGCGGCGGCTTCCTCGTCGTCTCCCAGAAACCAGGCGGTTCCTGCCCCGAGCCCCATCACCTTGGCAGCGATGGCCAGACGCTCGAAGATGCGACCTTCGTCGAACGATTCCAGCACGGTGTCGTGTCCATCGAAAACCAGCGCAATGGCAACGGGGACGTTCGCGACCCAGTCGATATTGGGGCGGAGCGCTGCCAGCTTGCCGAGCGTCTCCTTATCCTGCACCACGACGAAATGCCATGGTTGCGTGTTGCGGGCGCTCCCGGTCCATTGCGCGATCTCCAGCAAGGCGTCGAGATCCTGTTTCGACACCGGCTTGTCGAGATAGATGCGCGTCTGGCGCACCTTGTTCATCGCCTCGAGCATCTGCTGCTTGTCCAAAGGGTGTGATCCTCCTCGCACCGTACCACGTCGATTCGCTTACAAAGCGTAGGCGAGTTTTGCGTTTGGTGAAAGCACGCCGTTTGATCGTGGCGTTCACGTAGGCATAGGGTTGGCGCCGATCCCGTCATGATGCGGTGAAGTACCGGGGTTTCCGTTCCGTCGACTAGAATCGAAGAAACAGACCGGGGAAAGCCCGGTCGGCGTGTCGCCATAAACATTTGAGGATCGACCCACCCATGGCCGAATTCCGGCATCCGCTAACGTTCGGTGTCGTCATTGCCCAGCATCAGTACACCTGGCCAGAGCTGATTTCCCAATGGAAACTGGCGGAAGAGCTGGGATTCGATTCGATCTGGCTGTTCGACCATTTCATGGCGCTCTATGCCGATCCGGACGGACCCTGCCTGGAGACCTCGACCCTCCTTGCCGCACTGGCGCAGGAGACGAGCCGGGCGAAGATCGGCGTGTTGGTCTACGGCAATACGCACCGCCACCCATCCGTGTTGGCAAAGGAGATTGTGACGGTCGATCATGTCAGCAACGGCCGGGCGATCCTGGGCATCGGCGCCGGGTGGAACGAACGCGAGCATCGGGCCTATGGCATTCCCTTCCCATCCGCCGGCGACCGGGTCGAGATGCTGGACGAAGCCCTCCAGATCATGGAGCTGCTCTTCTCCGAACAACGGACCACGTTCGATGGCGCGCATTATCAATTGGAAGATGCCCCCTTCGCGCCCAAACCAGTGCAGGACAACTTGCCCGTCCTGATCGGAGGAACTCGCCCGCGCATGCTCAAAGTCATTGCCCGGCATGCCGATATCTGGGACACGAGCCGCGATCCGGATCAACTGCGCGAAGGACTGGCGCAAATCGCCGAGCACTGCGCCGAAATCGGCCGCGATCCGGCCGAGATCGCGGTCTCGTCGAGCTTCGGCGCTGACCGGCTGGAGCACCCGGACGGATTCGAGGATCTGATCCGCAGCTACCGTGCCGCTGGATCGAGCCAGTTCCTGTTCGACTTTCCCCTCGGAGGCGAGGGGCTGGAATCGGCCAAACGGCTGGCCACCGATGTGATGCCCAAATTGCGCGACGAGCTCGCCTAACGCCTGGAAGGACTTTCCCCGCCCCATGGAACGCACCAACGAACTCCCCATCGAGCTCGTCACCTTCGATTTGTACGACACCCTGATCGAGCTCCATCCCAAACGTTGGGAACGGCTCCATCGAGCGCTCGACCGTCTCGGGGTCGCCGCCGATCTCGACGTCCTGCGCGATGCGGACGTGATTGCCGAGGATTATTTCACCATCGTCAATGGAGCGATTCCCATTCGCGACCGTCCGGCAGCCGATCGTGAGCGGATTCGACTCGAATACATGAAAGTGTGGCTGGATGCAGCCGGCCTCCCAACCGATGAGCTGCTGGTCCGCAACGCGCGTCAGAACTACATGGCCGAATACGAAACCCCGGCCGTGGTCGAAGGCCCCTTCGGCGGGTATCGCGCCTTCCCCGACGTGATGGCCGCGACGACCCGCTTGCACGAAGCCGGAGTCAAAACGGCCATCATCTCCAACGCCGACAGCGATGTAACCGAGCTCTGTACGCATCTCGAATTTGCCGACGGGATGGATCTGATCGTCACCTCGGCGCTGATCGGATACGAGAAGCCGCATATCCGAACGTTCCAGGCTGCCTTCCAACCGCTCGGGATCGATCCGGCCAATGGGCTCCATATCGGCGATCAGCCGAAATCCGATGTGGTCGGCGCATTGAACGCGGGTATGCGCGCCGCGCTCATCGACCGGTACGAACGACACGCCCCCGCCAACCATGAGGTCCCGATCTTCATCGGGCTCGAAGCGTTGGTCGATCATGTCCTGCGCGTCAACGAGCTTGCCGCCGTCGCCTCATGAACGAAGCCGCCACGATCGGTCTGCGCTCGGTCAATGTTGCGCTACCTGCCTATCTCTGCCAACGGCATGGGGAGATGATCGCAAGCGGGATCCGCAAGCAACCGGTCGCAACCAGCACGGTGTACGTCTCCCCAACGAACATCGACGGTGACGGACAGGGCGACCTAGTCGCACATGGTGGCGTAGAGAAAGCAGTCTATGCCTATCCGTCCGAGCATTGGCTCCCCTGGACAGAGGAAATCGGCCCCAGCGAACCGTATGGCGCCGGAAGCTTCGGGGAGAACCTGAGCCTCACCGGTCTGTGCGAAGACGAGGCATGCATCGGCGATATCTGGAGCTGGGGCGACGTACGGCTCCAGATTTGCCAGCCGCGCTATCCCTGCTACAAGCTCGGCGTCGTGCTGGGCTATCCGAAGGTCGTCGCCATGATGGTAAGAAACGGACGCACTGGCTGGTACCTCCGGGTATTGACAGCCGGCGAGGCTCCCACCAGCGGAGCAATCGAATTGGAATCGCGTGATCCCGCGGGGGTCACCGTCGCGCAAGCACATTTGGCGCGTCTTCCCGGTGCAGATCGCGCCCTCATCGAACGCGTCGTCGCCGTCGATGCCCTCGCCTCACGTCTCAAACGCGATTTTTGTGAAAACCTGTCGACGAGTCTTGAGGCTGCAGCAGACAGAGGTGCATGATTTCAGGGTGTAGTGGAAGCAAGTCACGACGCGTTCCCATCACCTTGTCCTTGAAACTGTGCGAGACTGCAGGCGTCCAAATCATCGGGTGTCGGCACTTGTCGATTGAAAGCAGCGAGGCTTTTCATGCGACGCATTCTCGTTCTGGTGCTTCTCATTTCACTCTCCGCCTCAGTTTCGTCAGGAGCGCACTCCCAGGACTCTATCCAATCGACACAGGAGGGCCAGGCGCGAGCAGAAGAGTCCGATTGTTGGATTGGGAGCCAGAAGTACGAGGTCGATGGGGTACCGAACTGGCACACCGCCCCCACACTCGCTATCGATCCAGAAAAGACCTATCTGGCGACCTTACTCACCTCTGCGGGAGAGATCGTCGTGGAGCTCGATGTGCAAGACGCTCCGATTGCCGCAAATAATTTCATCTGCCTCGCCCGGTCGGGTTACTACAACAGCACATCATTCCATCGAGTTGCGGAGGATTTCTTCATCCAGGGCGGCGATCCGACCGGAACGGGACTCGGTACCCCCGGTTATGTCGTGCCCTCGGATCCGACGACCGGTCCCTACCCGGCAGGCGCAGTTGCACTGGCGAATAAGGCGCCGGATGAGAACGGTGCCCAGTTCTTCATTGCTGCCACCGATCTGACGGGCCAAATCCCGGAGCATTACCCCGTGTTTGGACGCGTCATATCTGGTCTCGAGACCGTCGTCGAGGTTTCGCGTGGCTCGGCCGAACCGAATGAGCGCGGTGAAGTATCCGCGCCGCGCAATCCGACTATCATCGACGAAGTCCAGATCCAGGTCATCGAGGACGAAATTGGGCCGCCGATCGCTCCGATTACCCCAACTCCGATCGTGGAGGCCACTCCTCCGCTTGTGCTCATCGGCAAAGACATCGCCTACGATCCGACCACGCTCACCATCCAGGCGGCTGATGAGCCGGTCACGATCACGTTCGAAAACGTTGGCGCGGCTGAGCACGACTTCGTCATCGACGCGCTCGAGATCCATGTTGTGGCCATGCCGGGCGAGACCGTTGATATCGTGATCCCGGCCGGCACCGCCCCGGGAACCTACGACTTCTACTGCAGCGTTCCGGGTCACAAGGAAGCCGGTATGGTCGGCACCCTGGTGGTCGAGTAGAGCAGGGCGACACACATGCGGTTGCGGGCAATTGCCATCTTCCTGCAGCGATGCATGCCCGGGTGATCAGGACGCGGAGGCCCCGCACGACGTCGGTGGCGATCCGGAGCGAGCCACTTCATTCAAAAGCAAAAGTCGCTGGGCTGGATCGCTCGCTATGCGTGTTGGAACCTCGTTCCAAAGCCCATCGTTTCCGCGACATGAGAGAATGAGCCACGTCCACGAAGAACACACGCCAAGGAGATGAGGTGCGATGTCGGGTTTCCTGAGACGATTGTCGAGCTTCGTGCTCCTCTGCGCGATGCTGGCTCAGGCGGCAAATTCCGGTCCAGCGGCCTCAGCGCAGGGAACGCCCGATGGAAGCGGTTGCTGGCCGGCGGGCGCGCTGACGGGGATCGCCGGTGGCGAGATGATGTGGTCGAGCGCCCCGCAGACCATCATCGACCCGGCCCAACAGTATCAGGCCAAGCTGCAGACGACCGCCGGCGACATCCTGATCCAGCTCGATCCCGTCAACGCGCCGATTGCGACCAACAACTTCATCTGCCTGGTGCTGGCCGGATATTATCTGGGCACCGATTTCCACCGCATCATCGCCAATACCCTGATCCAGGGGGGCGACCCGACCGGCACCGGTACCGGCAGTCCGGGCTATACGATTCCGTCCGATCCAACGATGGGAAGCTACCCCGTGGGGTCGGTTGCGATGGCCAATTCCGGTCCAGACCAGAATGGCGCGCAATTCTTTATCGCGGTATCCGACCTGACGATGGTCATTCCGGGAAGCTATCCGGTCTTTGGACAGGTCATCGGTGGCATGGATATCGTCGCCGCGATCTCGAACGCACCCGCCACGCCCAACCTGGCCGGTGAGCAATCGAAACCCGTCGAGCCGAACACGATTCTCACCGTTCAGGTCCTCACCGGCACGAATAGCGGCGTGAGTCAAGGACCGATACTCAGCGCCCCTGCCCCAACCCCAATCGTCCACGCCGCGCCGGCAGTGACCCCGGAATCGACCCAGGCGACGGAGTCAACATGGGGACGGCCCGGCGGATCGGCGTCTTCGGACGCCCCTGCCGTGGCGCCCCGCCGCCGCGGCCCGTTGGCCCGGGAACCGTACAGGAGGCTTTCGACGATGCCTACGCCAATGCCTTGGTGGCCAATACCGATGCATTCGTCATATTGCTGATGTTCCAGGACCAGGACGACACCACGAATATCTTCGAGGAGATGACGCCGGAGGAAGCCGAAGCGATCAGCCGCTTCTATGGAAGTTTCGCAACCGAGCTTTCGACGATCGCGCCGCCGCCGTTTGCCGCGGAATGGCATGCCCTCCAGATCGAGATCTACCAGGCCCTCAGCGAATTCTCCGCCAATATTGCCTCGCAGGGAATGATGTTCGCGTCGATCCAGGCCGCGACGCTCTTGGGCGATCTCTCAGACCGAAGCACTGCGGCCGAGGCAGCAGCGAGCGCTGCCTGCGCGGACTTCGCAACCTGGGCGAGCGGCGACGAGTCCTGATCGACTCGCACCGCATCTGCCTCGATTTGAGAGAATCGATACGAGGCATGAAGCGATTCGACGTACGTGGAGACGATACGACGTGAAAAGACGACTGCTGACGGGCACGGCCGCGCTCCTGATCGTGCTGGCGGGGATGATTGGCGGGCCATCGGCTCAGCGCGCGCGCGCGCAGGCGGATCCTTGTCAGGGCCTGCCCGCCTATGCTCAGGCAATGCTGGCGGAACAACAACGGTATACCGAGGACGCGAGCGCGACGTTGGACATCGAAGACTTGAAGCAGGTCGCCGCCGCAACTCCGGCGCAGCTCAATGAGCTCGTTGGGGTCATCGACCGGCACCTCAAGAACCTGGATGCGATCAGGCCGCCCGCCTTCGCTGAAAATTGGCATATGTCCATTGCCGAATCGGGCGATCTCTCCCAGGCGATGTTCGCCGACGGCGCAATAAACGGGATCTTCAGCGTTCTGGTCGATTACTACAATATGTCGCTTCTCTCCGATCAGGACACCGAGCAGGCGCGTCTGGATGCGATCGCCGCCTGTCCCGATTTCGAGGCGTTTGCCACTGAGTACGATATGGTCGATGGTGAGCTGGACGACCCGGTGCCTGGCTACGCGCCGTGGTCGAGCTGCGCCGGTCTGGACGATCTGGGTATCGCGATCGACCGGGCAACGTTGCAGGGACTGGTCGATGTTCCGGCCGCGCTCACGCCGTTACTCGAGTTTGGCAGCGACTGGGATGTCGATCCGTCGATCGGCTGGAACCAGCTTCAGTTCTTCGCCCTGGCTGACTACTACGAAGCCATCGCGCAGCAGCTCGAACAGGCAACCGCTCCAGACTATGCCGCGGGCTGGTTCCAGCAGCTCATTGCCGTCGACCGCTCGATCGGTGAGCTCATTCGCGGATCGCATGGACAAGGCATCATGGCCGCCAGTGCCACCCAGGGCGGAGCCGTTGCCCAGGCGAACCAGGCAATGTCTGACGCGGTGGCCGGCGCGACCGTGGGATGTGCCGAGTTTCCGGCATTTGCCGAAGCGTATGGATAGTCAGCAAATGTTCGAGGATGTCCCGCCGATCTCGGCGGAGGAAATTCGCGGCCGCCAACAGCTTGTCCGTGAGGCTGCCGCAGCCGCAGGTTACGACGGCCTGGTCGTTGTCGGCCGATCGTTCTATGATCGCCCCGGCGATCTCGCCTACCTGACGAACCACTTCCCACCGTTCCCCACCACGGTCTTTTCCGAGGGGAACCGTGGAATGGGACATGCCATTCTACTCTTGCCGGTGCTTGGCGAACCGGTCCTGCTGACCGATGCCCGGAAACACCGGCCCGATCTGGTCGTGGTCGACGACGTCCGCGCGGCAGGGGATCTGGGGATCGGGTTGATCGAGCTCCTCAAGGAGACTTACCTGGAGGACGCCAATCTCGGTCTCGTTGGGGATGATATCCTGCCGGCCGCCATCGACCGGCAGCTCCTGACCGAGCTTCCAGGCCTCACCCTCGAACCGGAACCGAACATCGTCGCGAAGCTGCGCGCGATCAAGAGCCCAAGCGAGCTGGCGTTGCTGCGCCGGGCCGCGCTTTGCGCCGATGCCGCCTTGATGACCGCCAATGCCATGATCCGCCGCGGCGGGGTCACGGAACGTGAGGTCTGTGCCGAAGCGATTGCGGCAGCCATGCGGGCCGGCGCCGATTTCGTGCGCTACTTCCGGGTCCATTCGGGACCGTGGTCAGCCTACGGTTCGCGCTGGCCCCAGGCGATGGATCGCACGATCGAACCGGGTGAGATCGTGGCGCTCGATGCGATCGGCGCGTACCAGGGATATGGATTCGACGTCAACCGAACGACGGTCTGCGGTGAGCCGAACGCCGAGAGCCGTCGTCTGCTGGAGACAACCCAGAACGCAACCGAGGCGGCCGTCGCACAGATCCGCGCGGGCGTCACCGTCGCGACCGTTGCCGATGCTGCGGTCGACGTGATGAAACGCGGCCAGTACGGCGACTATTTTGCCGGGATGATGGGGCATGGCATCGGGCTGGAAACGGTCGAGCTCCCCTATCTCAAGATCGACGAGCCCACCATCCTGCAACCGGGCATGGTCATCTGTGTGGAACCCGGTTTGTCCATTCCCGACGTCGCCGGCGCAGCGATCGAACAGGAAGTCATCGTCCCGAAATCCGGCCCAGCCGAGATCATCACCCCCACCCCGACGAATTTGTGGGAAGTTGGCTGAGGGGCCCGGGGCCAATGTCCAGAGCAACTGTTCCCGGTGTTTTCGCTGAACACTGGGCTCTGGACATTGGACTGAGCGGGATTCATTGTTCGAGTAAACCCTCTACGTTTCGGTATCCGAAAGTGAGTGACAGATGATCCAGATCGACGGGAACCGGCTCAACGCATCACTCCAGGAGCTGGCGCGAATCGGCGCGACTCCCGGTGGCGGGGTAACCCGGCTGACTCTTTCGGATGAGGACAAAGCCGCACGGGATCTGCTCGCCCGCTGGATGACCGCGGCCGGGCTCGAGGTGCGCATCGACGATTTCGGCAATATGTCGGGTATCCGCCCCGGCACCGAAGACGCGCCGCCAGTCTATCTCGGGTCGCATATCGATACCGTCGTACGCGGCGGGAGATACGACGGTGCGCTTGGAGTCATGGGTGGACTCGAAGTCATCCGCACCCTCAACGACCACAATGTCCAAACCCGCTTGCCAGTCAGCATCGTCAACTGGACGAATGAGGAAGGCGTCCGCTTCGAGCCAGCCACGCTCTGCTCAGGTGCGATCGCCGGGGCGTTCACCCGCGACTATGTCTATGGCATTCGCGACCGGCACGGATACGTGTTCAGGGAAGAGCTGGAACGGATCGGCTACCTGGGTGACGAGTCCAACCGCCCGCTTCCCGCCAGCGCCTACCTGGAGCTTCATATCGAGCAGGGACCGGTGTTGGAAGCGGCCGGGAAACCGGTCGGAGTGGTCGGCGGCATCGTCGGGATCATCTGGTCCGAGGTCGTGGTGACCGGGCAATCCGATCATGCCGGGCCGTCACCCATGCCGTTGCGCAAGGACGCCCTGATGGCCGCATCGACCATGATCGCCTCGATCGAAAAGCTCGCCCTCGACCGGGATGATGTGGCGGTGGCCACCGTCGGACGCATTCGGGTCGAACCCGACACCATCAACACGATCCCCGGCAAGGCGGTTTTCAGCGTCGATTTCCGTCACCCGGACGGAGAGACGATCGAAGCACTTTCGACCGACCTCAACCGGCTCGGCGAGTCGATCGGCCGCGCCCGCGGGGTCGATATCACCGTCGAGCGGATCTGGACGAGCACTCCGACCCCATTCGATCCAACCGTCGTCGATGCGATCCGCATCGCCTGCCAGCGGCTCGACCTTCCATACGAGGAGTTTTGGTCAGGCGCCGGTCATGACGCCAAGCATCTGGCCGATCTCGTCCCCTCGGGAATGATCTTCGTCCGCAGCGAAGCCGGCGTCAGCCACGCCGAGATCGAGCACTCTACCTCGGAGGACATCACCGCCGGCGGGAACGTCCTGCTACATACAGCATTGCAACTGGCAGGGTAGCTGTGCCGATTGCCGCGAGAGGACAGAAACGCTCGCGATTTCGACCATTACGATGGTTTGCAGAGCTGGTGAAGTGACTAGAGGCCGGGCGGGTACCCGCCCGGCCCTTTTTCGATGCTGGATTCTTATGCGACGGTCGCCACGTCGTCGATGCGGACGACCATGCCCAGGGGCGCGTCCGGCCCGGAGATGATCGAGTTGGTAACGACGAAGAGGTTGCCCGATGCGGGGGCAAACGCAATCCCGTGCGGGAAGAACAATCCCTCCACCACCGGAGTCACCACGCCATCGGCCTCGACGCGATAGACCGCGCCCGGCGCCGGCATCTCGCCGCTGAAGTCGGCGGTCAACTGACTCACGTAGAGCAGTCCATCCGGCCCATACGTCGCATTCACGATCATCGACAGCGGCTCGGTCTCCCGCACCGCGTACGTCCCATCCGCCTGGTAGTCCAGGATCGACGGACCGTTCCACATTTCGGAGAGCAACACGACCGTAATCGTGCCGTCCGGGGCAATCGCCACGCTGGTTGGAACCGGCTGCCGTGGTCCGGGTTGCATGGCTTCTTCTTCCGGGGTCGGGGTCGAGCCGGTGAGATCGGTCAGGTTCGGCACGACGGCAAAGAGGGAAAACTCCCCGCTGGCCGGATCGATCTGGTAGATAGTGTTGCCACCTGCATCGGCAACATAGACCGTACCATCCGGGGCCACGCCCAACCCATACAGGTTCGGATTGATATCGGTCCCGTCCGGGTTGTTGGCTTCTTCGTACGGTCCCAGCTCGGCCACGACCTGCGCCTCACCCGACATGATGTCGACCGCGCTGACCGTGTTCTCCACCGGGAGCGGGGCAAATCCGCTTCCCACCGAGCCTCCGCCGGCGGAGACATAGAGCGTCTGCTCGTGGATGCCGATGCCAACTCCGCCCGCCGCCGTGGTCAGCACTGCCTGGGCGCCATCCGGGGCAACCGCCGAAATCTGGGGCGCAACCAGCGGAGGCGCAGCTGGAATGGGCGAGCCGTCCGGTCCGGGGGTGGCAACCGACGGTCCGTCCATGCCGCCGCCGGCGATCCCCTGTTCGGCAATGTAGAGGGTGCCGTCGGCCCCAAGGGTGAGATTGCCGGGATTCCACAAACCCTGGCCGACCACGGTGGCGCCTTCGGGCAGCGGCGGCATTCCGCCACCCTCCTCATCCTGGGCACGCGCCCCAGAAAAGAAAGAACCCCCACCCACGAAAACGGCTCCTGCCAGGCCCAGGGCGCCACTTGCCTTCAGAAGTGCGCGGCGATCGAATTTTCGTGTGTCGACAGCGGAATTCTGGGAATACTGGTTTCGGATTCGAACGATATCGATCTGATTCATTTCAGGATTCCTCTTAGTTTGACGTGAATACGTATCGAAGAGCGAATTCAACCCACTTTGTGCGTGCCGTCTCCCTCCTTTCATCAGGATCCGATGGACGCGACACCCGCGCCCCTTCGGGTTTGCGAAGCGCTATTCACTTCATCGAGAACAACGATAGGATCGAATTCACTTCGATCCTATTGGTAGAACTCCGTATTTTCCATACGCAGCGCCAACGCATTTCGAGGAGTTAGGAGCTTGGATTTAGGAGTTAGGAACCGAAACGCTGCCGAGCACCTTCACGTCTAACTCCTCGATCCCAACTCCTAACCCCTCAAACCCCTGCTCTGCTACACTCCTTCGGTTGATTCGGCGGGCACGTTAGGCCCCGTTCTGCAGGCACGATTTCCCTTGCATCAGGCTTCCGACAAACGACATCCGTTGCCCCAGTCCTTGCTCGTGACTGGCGGCGCGGGATTCATCGGCTGCAACTTCGTCGACCGCGCCCTCACACGCGGCGCCAAGGTCACGATCCTTGACGATCTCTCGCGCAAGGGGTCGATCAAGAACCTCGAATGGCTCAAGGAGCGGCACGGCGGCAAGGTGCAGCTCATTCAGGGGTCGATCACCGATGCCGAGCTGGTGCGCCAGGCAATTGCCGATGTGGAGGCGGTGGCGCATTTTGCTGCCCAGGTGGCCGTGACGACATCGGTCACCGATCCGCGCGCCGATTTCGAGATCAATGTCCTGGGCAGTTTCAACGTGCTCGAAGGCGCCCGGTTGAGCGGCAACAACCCGCATGTCATCTATTCGTCGACCAACAAGGTTTACGGCGGGCTGGAAGACGTACCAACGGTCGAGCTCGAGCATCGGTATGCGTTCGAATCGCTCCCCCTCGGCGTGAGCGAAGAAGCGCCACTCGATTTCCATTCTCCATACGGTTGTTCCAAGGGCGCGGCCGATCAGTATTTCCGCGATTACTACCGCATCTACGACATCCCGACGACAGTCTTCCGGCAATCATGCATCTACGGTCCCCGGCAAATGGGCGTCGAGGATCAGGGATGGGTTGCCTGGTTCATCATCGCGCTGGTCACCGGCAAGCCGATGACCATCTATGGCGATGGCAAGCAGGTCCGCGATCTCCTGTATGTCGACGATCTGCTGAACGCGTTCGATGCCGCCTATATGCGGCCCGACCGGTCGGCCGGTCAGATCTACAACATGGGTGGCGGAATCGAAAACTCGATTTCCATTTGGCGAGAGTTCAAACCAATCGTCGAAGCAGCGCTCGGGCACGAGGTGCCCGAACCCGAGTTCGATGAGATTCGTCCCGGCGACCAACCGATCTTCGTTGCCGACACCACCAAGGCTGCGGACGAGCTTGGTTGGGAACCCGGCGTCGGGGTCTGGGAAGGCATCGCCAAATTGACCGACTGGGTGAAGTCCAATCGGGATTTGTTCGAGTAATTGTGGGATTCCGGTAGGGGCGGCTCCGCTCGCTGCGGCGAGGAGATCCTTCGGCTTCGCTCAGGATGACAGGCATGCGTGTTTTGATGTCGCTCACATACTATCGGCCGAATGTCAGTGGCTTGACGATTTATGTCGAGCGGCTGGCGGCCAAGCTGGTCGAGCGGGGGCACCAGGTCACGGTGCTTGCGGCGCAGCACGATCCAACCCTTCCGGTGGAAGAGGTTATCGATGGCGCTACGGTCGTGCGTGTTCCGGCGCCGGTGTCCGTCGGGAAAGCTCCACTCATGCCCCGCTTCGCCGATACCGCCTACCGGCTCGCAAAGAACCACGACATCGTCCACCTGCACTTGCCACAGTTGGAAGCATCGCTGGCCGCGGGAGCGGGAAAGAAAGCCGGCAAACCGGTGATGTTCACCTACCACTGCGATCTCCAGCTCCCGGCCGGATTGATCAACCGGGCGTTCGATGCCGGGGTCTATGCGGCCAACTACACGACCGGAACGCTGTCCAATGGGATCGTTGCCTATACGCAGGACTACGCGGACCATTCGCCATTGCTGCGGCAGTTCCGGGAGAAGATCACCGTCATCAAGCCACCGGTGATCCAGGATCCGCCCACTGCCGAGGAAATCGCCGCCTTCAAGGAGCGATTCGGGCTGGGCAACGGTCCGGTGCTGGGGTTCGCGTCCCGACTGGCGACCGAAAAAGGGATCGAATATGGGATCCAGGCGCTCCCGAGCCTGATCGAGCGATTCCCGGACATCCAGGTCGTCTTCGCTGGGCCGTACCAGAACGTGGTTGGCGAGGCGGAGTACCGCGACCGGATCGAGGAACTGCTTCGTCCGTATCAGGACCGCTGGGTTTTTGCCGGGACGCTCAAGGGGCGCGAGCTGGGCGCGTTCTATGGAGCAATCGATCTCCTTCTGATGACCAGCATCAACTCGACCGAATCGTTCGGATTGGTTCAGGTCGAAGCCATGCTCTGCGGAACGCCGGTCGTGGCTACCAACCTTCCCGGCGTCCGCCAATCGGTCACCATGACCGGCATGGGCGAGATCGCCCATATTGCCAACAGCGTCTCACTGGCCGAGAAGATCGAGAAGGTCCTTTCGGATCCACAAGCGTATTTCAGGTCGCGGCAGGAAATCGAGGCAATCTTCGATCTCGACCAGACGATTGCGGACTACGAATCGCTCTATCGGCATCTCATCGCGGAAAAAGGATCGAGCTAGGCGAGGAAACGTCCGTTGTGTTGCACAATCGTTACGCAGTCCGCATACTCTCGGCTGGCTCACACACAGGCGGCTGATCCGGTTCGCAGCGAGACGCAATCCTTGCTTCCTAAGGACACGGCTGCATCGAACTGCCCGAAGATCGCAACGGAACCGCGATCGATCCATCTACAGAGGAACGAGCGTGCCATCCTCTTCACCTGATTTTCTCAAGGAACAGCTGCAGACCATGGCCCCGCATCGGGCGTTGTTGCGCTCGATCGAATCGCGGTTCATGGCCGAAGTCCCATTGGCGCACCCGGTGCTCGATGTCGGATGCGGCGACGGTCATTTCGCCGCCATGACCTTCACCGAGCCGATCGATGTCGGGCTCGATCCATGGGAACGCGACCTCCTCGAATGCGCCACGCTGCGCCCGCAGGTGTACCAGGAGCTGGTGCTGGCAAGCGCCACGGAAATGCCATTTGCGGACGAGTCGTTCCAGACCGTTATCAGCAACAGCGTGCTGGAGCATATTCCGGACGTCGAGATGACCGTCTCGGAGATCAGCCGCGTGCTCAAACCAGGTGGCGAGTTCGCCATGACCACGCCGAGTGAGTATTACCCGCAATTTCTGCTCGGAGCGACGCTACCGAAAAAAGTGGGACTCGACAAGCTCGGCCAGCTCTACGGGAACTTCTTCAACAAGATCTCCTCGCATGCGCATGTCGACACTCCGCAGGTCTGGACGCGCCGGTTCGCACGCCACGATCTCGAAGTCGTGCACCATACGTACTATTTTTCTGAGGCGGCTCACCGCGCATTCGACATGGCGCACTATATCGGCGTGCCGAACCTGGTAACCAAGCGGATCGCAGGCGAATGGGTGCTCCATCCATTGCAGACCAAGCCCCTGGAAACCTGGTATCGGCGGTACTACGACGAAGAGCTTCCCGAAAAAGGCGCCTATCAGTTCTTCCGGGTACGAAAGCGCGCCGCGAACGCTGAATCAGCACACGACTGAATCGAATTCGAGCTCTGCCAATGGTTGCCACCGCTCCCACTACTACCATGATCGCCCCTGAGGAGCGCGCATCGCTTCTCGTGCGGGCGCGCGCATTCGCGGTTCCGGCGGCACTGTTGGGCATCATGGTGCTGGCAGCGTTGTTGCGCTTCACCGGTCAAAACTGGGACAACGGGCAATATCTGCATCCGGACGAGCGGTTCATCACTACGATCGCGACCGCGATCCAGCAGCCATCGAGCATCGGCCAGTTCTTCGATTCCGCCACCAACCCCGCAAATCCCTACCTCTACAACGGCACCTATATCTACGGGACCTTCCCCCTCTATCTCGAGCGAATCTACGGAGAGCTCACCGGCCATACAGTGTACGGCGATTTCCATTTGGCCGGTCGTACGATGTCAGCCGTCTTCGACCTGGTCACGGTCTTTTTCCTCTTCCTGATTGGCCGCCGGCTGTTCAATGAGAAGGTGGGGCTGCTGGCCTCGCTGCTGTATGCGCTTTCCGTGCTGCCGATCCAGCTCTCGCACTTCTCGATGTTCGACCTCATCGCGTCGACGCTCTGCGTCCTAGCGTTCTACTTTGCGCTCCGCGCAAACGACAACGGCCGCTGGTGGGAATTCGTGCTCGCCGGGATCATGGTTGGCCTCGCCGTGGCAAGCAAGCTGAGCGCGTTGCCGATTGCCGCCGTGTTGGCGCTGCCCCTGATCGAACAGTTGCGCGTCAATGGGCCGGATGCATTCTGGAATCGGAAGGGGCGCACCGGCCTCCCGGTCCTGCTGGGATGTCTGCTGGCCGGATTGATGGCATTTTGGGCGCTCCGGATCACCCAGCCGTTCATGTTCGACGGGCCTGGACTGCTCGGCCTCTCCATCAATCCGCAATGGTCGGCCGATGTCAGCTACTGGCGTCACGTCCAGAGCGGTGAGTTCGATGGAAACCCATCGACCCAATGGGCGAACCGCACCCCGATCGTGTTCATTCTCAAGAACTTCGTCCTTTGGGGTGTCGGACCCGTGCTCGGGGTGGTTTCGCTGCTGGCGCTCGGTCTGGCCGTCGTTCGCGTTCTGACCGCCCGCCGCTGGCCACCGACCTGGCAACTCTTCATCATCGCGTGGCCCGCGTTTCATCTGTTCTATTACGGCATCGGCTTCATCAAGGCGATGCGCTATACCGTGGCCGCCTATCCGTTCATGGCGCTGCTGGCAGCCGGGCTTTTGTACGAGGTCTGGGGATATGTCGGGAAACGGTGGCCAAGATACAGCTGGGCAGGCCTGATTCCTATCGTGTTAGTGATCGTGCCAACGGCGCTTTGGGCCTTCGCGTTCACCTCGATCTACACCAATACGCAGACCCGTATCGCCGCCTCGGAATGGATCTACGCCAACATTCCGGAAGGTACGCCAACACTCCACGAGCACTGGGACGATCCGATTCCGCTGAACCTCCCGAACATGCCGGGATCCGGCGCCTATCCGGGCAGCGAAATCGCGATGTACGACGACGACAATCCGGAAAAGCTCGCCCGGCTGATGGAGCTGCTGGAAACCCACGACTGGATCTTCGTCACCAGCAATCGCCTCTACGATTCGATCACCCGCATTCCAGAACGATGGCCGATGGCCAACGAGTACTACCGGATGCTCTTCGATGGCGAGCTTGGGTTCGATCTCGTTCATACGTCGACCAACTACCCAACGATCTTCGGAATCGAGATCAATGACGACAACGCCGAAGAAGCCTTCACCGTCTATGACCATCCCAAGGTTCTGATCTTCCAGAAGAACGACAGTTTCGACGCGGAGCGCGTCCAGTCCCAGCTGGCCGCAGCCCTCTCGGGCGATTTCGTGCGCGTCAAATCGGCCGATGCGGGCAAGAACATGCTCCTCATGTCAGATGCCGAACGGCTGATCCAGCAAGCCGGCGGTACCTGGAGCAAGCTCTTCGATCGCGGCAGCATCATGAACCAGCACCCGGTGATTACCTGGTATCTGGCATTGCAGCTGATGGCGCTGGCCGCCATTCCGCTCTGCTGGCGGGCACTGAACCGGCTGCCCGATCGAGGGTATGCGGTCGCCAAGACCGTTGGACTCTCCACGGCCACCATCTTTGCCTGGCTGCTGGCCAGTCTCCATGTCATGGACTGGGGTCGTCCGGCAGTCCTGGTCGGCATCATCATCGTCGCCATGCTCTCGGTCCTTGCCAGCGCCGGCAGGTGGCGGCAGATCCAGATCGACTTGCGCGCCAGCTGGCGCTGGATCGTGGCGGCCGAGCTGATCTTCCTGGCCGCGTTCCTGATCTTCGTCTACTTCCGCTCGCTCAATCCGGATCTCTGGCATCCAGCCCGAGGCGGCGAAAAACCGATGGAATTCGCCTACTTCAACGCGATCATCAAGTCGACCCATTTCCCGGCGTATGACCCCTGGTTCGCCGGTGGGTATATCAACTACTACTACTTCGGCTGGGTGTTCTTTGCGGCGCTGGCCCACCTGACCGGTGTCATACCGGCAGTCTCGTTCAACCTTGCGGTGGCCACGGTATTCGCGCTGGCGATCCTGAACTCGTGGTCGTTCGCCTCGTCCGCGCTCACCTTTCTTTCGCGTTATCTCCGATTCCGTTCAGTCTGGTATCCGATCAGTCTCGGGCTGGTCGGATCGCTCTTCGTCGGCATCATCGGCAATCTCGATATGGCCCGCCTCATCGGGACCGGTCAGATGGGCTTCGATCCGGTCGAAGACACGGGCATGCTGGGGTTGGGCAGCTTCGGCGATATCGTGCGGGGCGTCTGGCGCTCGGTGGCCGACTGGCGCATGCCGCCGCTCGACGCCTTCTGGACCCCGACCCGGATCATCGACGGCACAGTCAACGAGTTTCCCTACTTCTCGTTCCTCTTCGCCGATCTCCATCCCCACATGATGGCCATTCCGTTCTCCCTGCTAGCCATGGTGCTGGCGCTCGGAATCGTGGCGTCCCACATGTGGCCGGAAGAATCTCGGAGTCCGGTCGAAACCGGATATCCCGTCTTCGGGATTGCAGGCGGACTGCGCCATTGGATCGAAAACATTCACTGGCGCCGGGTGCTCGATCGTTTCTGGTTGCTCCTCCTGACCGGCATCATTACGGGAATGCTCTTCCCGCTCAACACCTGGGACTACCCGACCTATCTCGTCATCACCACGGGGAGCTTCTTGCTGCTGGATACCCTCGGTTCGGTGGTCGCCGCAAATCGCGGCCGAGATCTCGATTGGAACCTGACGTTCAGCACGCTGCGGCACCGTCGTCAGTGCCGCAGTCATTGTGCTCATCGGGAGGGTGCTCTTCCTCCCCTACTGCAACAACTATCTCTCCCAGATTGCCGGGTTCGATCCCTGGACCGAGAAGAGTACGACCAGCGAATACCTGATCATTCACGGCTTCTTCCTGTTCGTGATCGTCAGCTATCTGGTCATCGACTTGCTGCAAACCACCCGGCCATTCAATCTTGGTTGGCTCGAAACGGCCGAGCTCCCCGGAATGGGGTATCTGCGCGGAGCCGGCGCGGGCGACGCCGGTATCGTCGCGACGAGTTCGGGTACCGGAACCGCCAGTGGGACCGCAACCGTCAATCCGGCCTGGATCGTTGCCGGGGTTTCGGGGGTCTTCCTGATTCTGTCGATCATGACCGAGAAGATCATGCTGCTCTTCCCGGCTCTGCTGGTGCTGATTCTTGCCGCGGCGTATCAGCGACAACGCGATCCGTTGCGGCTTTTCCTGTTGGGCATGGTGACGGTGGCGGTTGCGTTGAGCGCGGCAGTCGAGAACTACACCTTGCGCGGCGATATCGGCCGCATGAACACGGTGTTCAAGTTCTACCTGCAGATCTGGGTGCTGTACGCGCTGGTGGCCGCCATTGCGCTGGTCCTGATCGTGGCCGCATTCCGTCGCTGGGTTCCGGCATATCTCCAGATCCCGTGGGCCATCGTTTTTGTCGTGCTGCTGGCCGCGACGCTGATCTATCCAGTCTACGCCACACGCGCGCGACTCGACGATCGGTTCAACGATCTCCCGCGTACGCTCGACGGTATGGCCTACATGCCGCATGCGACCTATGCCGATGCGCCGGATGGCATGGTGCCGGTCGAAATGGACCTGAGCCAGGATTATGAGGCGCTTATCTGGATGCAGGACAACATCCAGGGCTCGCCGGTGGTGCTGGAAGCCTGGGCAAACCTCTATCGCTGGGGATCCCGCGTCAGCGTCTACACTGGGCTGCCAACGGTCATCGGGTGGGACTGGCATCAGTCGCAACAACGCCCGGGGCTGGGTGAGCTCATCACCAAACGGCGTGCCGATGTCGATGCCATCTTCGATCCCGCCCGAGACTTCCTGAGTGTCCGGCCGTTGCTGGACAAGTACCACGTCCAGTACATCTACATCGGCCCGCTCGAACGGATCTACTATGGAGACGCCGGGGTCGCCAAATTCGAACAGGCGGCCGCCGAGGGGCTGATCACGCCGGTCTACGACCAGAACGGCGTCGCGATCTATAGGTACGATCCGGCATCGCTCTAGCCCAGCGTTTCAACGGTGGGGATTTTGGGGACGGCGCGACCACGTGAAGTCTCGTCGGGACCGATCATGCTGCGCAATTTGGACGTTACTCGTCATCATCACGGTGATAGAAGCAGGTTGTCACCGACCAGGCGGCGCGCACTTTGTACAATTGCGGTAACGAATTCAGCGATACGTGAGGTGACCATGCATCGGAGCATTCAGCCTTCATCCGACTGGGATCCGTTCGCCGCCGCCGGTGGTGTGGATCCACGCGATGTCTACGACGACATGCGCGAACGTTGTCCCGTGGCCTACAGCGACGCGCTGCAATGGTCGGTCTTTCGGCACGACGACGTGATGCGCATCCTGGCCGACCATGAGACATTCAGCAACCAGGTCTCCCGCTTCCTGTCGGTTCCGAACGGGATGGACCCACCCGAGCACACGGTCTACCGGGGCGTCATCGTTCCGTACTTTTCGAAGGAGCGCGTTCAGGCGTTCGAACCGGTTGGTCGCGCGATCGTTGTCGAGCACGTGGATCGCGTTACTGCACGCGGGCAAATCGATCTGATCTCCGACTTTGCGCTCGATGTATCCGTGCGCATGCATTGCGCCTTTCTCGGATGGCCGGAGCATCTCCACCAGCGGTTGGCGGAGTGGACCTTACGGAGCCGTGACGCGGCACGCTTCCGGGACCAGAGCGCGCTCGCAGCGGTCTCCCATGAATTTCGGGCGCTGGTCGATGAGATGCTGCACGAGCGCCGGGCATCACATGCCTCGCCGGAGGACGATGTAACGCGCTTATTGATGAGTGAAACTGTCTTCTCGCGTCCGCTCGACGATGAAGAAATTACCAGCATCCTGAGAAACTGGACGGTTGGCGAGATTGGAACGATGAGCGCGGCAATCGGGATCGTAGTGCACTTCCTGGCCGAGCATCCCGACTTGCAGGAGCACCTGCGCGCAGAGCCATCGCTGCTCTCCCCTGCCATCGATGAAACCCTTCGCCTGCATGGACCGCTTGTCACCAATCGGCGTATCGCGACCCGCAGGGTGGAAATCGGCGGACGAACGATCGAAGCGGGAGAGCGACTCTCGTTGAACTGGGTTGCGGCCAACCGCGATGAGCGCGCGTTCGAAAACGCGACCACATTTGCACTCGACCGCGATCCCTCCAGGAATCTGCTCTACGGCGCTGGTATCCACGTTTGCCCAGGCGCGCCATTGGCACGACTCGAGCTGCGTCTCGTCCTGGAAGAGCTTCTCCAGCGAACGTCAGGCATCGAGCTCGATCCAGCCGGGCAACCCGTGATGGCTTCGTACCCGGCAAGTGGGTTTGCAACGTTGCCGGTGCGGATGATGGCTTCATGCTGACTCTGGGTCCGGGTATTGCGCAATGGGTGTCATGCCGGCACTACAGCATGTACTTGGCACGCTCTGGCTATCGAGCATGCTCCGGGGCGTTGAATCCCTGGGTCGATGCATTGATGCGCTGCGTCAGGATCAGTGAGATGACCACGAAGACCGTGCCGAAAAGGAACGGGAACTGGTAGCCCAACCGGCTCCAAAGCGCGGAACCGATGATCGGCACGATGACTGCCGTCAGGTGGGCGAGGGAAACCCCCATCGCCAGACTGGGGGCAATGTCCTCGCGTTTCGCAATCTTCTTCAGGTACGTCGTGGTGCCAACCGAGAAGAGAAAGAGGAATTGGTAGCCGAGATAGAACGCGTACAGAAGATAGACATTCCGCGTCAGAGCGAACCCGAGGAAGACGAAAAAATGCGCGATGTAGGCAATGGTCAGAAACTGCTTCTCGCCGATCCGGTCGACCAGCCGCCCGATCGGCGGACCGGCACGCCAGTTGATCAAGGCCGAGATGATCAGCAGCACGGTCATCGTCCGCGCATCGACTCCGAACTCCTCGACCAGCACGAATGGCGCGAAGGCGAAGTAGATCTGCTGGCGACTGCCATCGAGGAATGAGAGCGCGTAGTAGAGATAGTACTCCTTGCGCCAGACGATACGCGGAGCGACCGCAGCGGCGGCGCGGTCGTTGGCGGACATCGGGAATTTGTAGATCAGAATTGCGCCCAGCACCCCGCTGATCAGTACCACGAAAAAGAGGCCGCGCAGGTAGGGTTCCTGATATTCCTCCAGCGGTCCCTTGGCCCGCTCGATCCAGGTCAGAAGCGCGAAAACCCCGAGCAGGCCAAGCAGGCTTCCGAGAAACCCGATGCCGTTGATCCGCCCAAGCATGGTTCCTTCATTGCCGCGCCGGGTCAGAGAAAGCCCCAGCGCCGGTTGAAGCTGCAACCAGGAATGGAACCCGATGCTGGCGATCAGCGTTGGAATGATCAGCTGGCCAAACGAATCCGCGAACGCGAAGACGCAATAGCCGATCCCCATGATGAGCAACGAGATCGATGTTGCCCGGGAGAGGCCGAGCCGCAAGAGGAATGCGGCCACGAAGATCAGCAGAAATCCGGGAAGCTCGCGAATGGCAATCAGGTAGCCATTCTGCGCGCCGTTCATGCCAAGAACGTCGCGGAAGAAGTTGGGCTGAATTGCCTGGACGATCTGAAACCCGATGTAGAACACGAAAGACGTCAGCGCGAGAAGGAAGTAACCTCGATCGATTTGCGCAGCTGTCAGTTCACCGTCGGTCGATTCCGCACCAGCGGACATGCCTGCCCCCGTCGAGCCTGTAACGATCCCTGCTCAATCTTTGACGAGGAGTCTACGGCAACGTGTGCGGAGTACGACGATCGTTATGAGACCGTCGTACTCCGGCGACCGAACAGCAATTGCCAGAACCAGGAAGACCGGGGAGCGGCCACGCTGGCAGGGCGCCGTACCGAAGCCGGTTTCTCCGGTTCGTGCTCGATCGCAGGGTGTTGCGGAGCGATCCAGTCGCGCTGACGGGCAAGTGCGTAAAGAAGTTGAGGCGCCTGCATCATGGTGCGTTCTCCTTGCGATCGAACCGTTCGATCTGCATCCATGATGCGATTGGATGAGTTCTCCCGAACATCGCGCGGGTGGCGGATTTCGGTCTACGGCTGGAGCAGACGGGATGTCCGCCATTTGGCGGAGGGGAGATCGGGGAGTTAGGAGTTGGGATTGAGGAGTTCGGAACGCATCGCCGTCCCAATCGGCGTTCGACCACACCATAGCTCCTGCGAACCATGTTTCCGCACCGTTGTGCCCCTCCGGTCCCGGCGTTGGCCGCATCGGTCTTCTCCGGCCCCCGGACTCCGGACCCCTTTTCAAGCACGCCCCAACTCCTCAATCCCAACTCCTAACTCCTCAAAGAAGTCCGTCACGGACGACGCGCGCGGCGACGGCGGCCCGGGAGTTGACGCCGAGCTTGGCCATGATGTTGCCAACGTGCGATTGGACGGTCCGCTCGGAAATGAAGAGCTCGTGGGCGATCTCGGGGTTGGTCTTGCCGTCGATCAACAGTCGGGCGACCTCGGTTTCGCGTTGCGTCAAGGGGGATGATGCGGCTGCCGCGTCACCGGCGGGAGGCGGTACCGCGCGTTCCATCTCCGCGCTGAGCGCGTCGAGCGTCATCGCACGACCGAAGGTCGTTTCTCGCTCGAGCTGCTCTCCGGAAAGTGCCTGCGCAAGCCGCTCCCGGAGTTGTGCGATATCGGCGGTCTCAGCGCCGGTGAGCACACGCCCGTAGACCGTCATCACCTGGTCCGCCGCGGAAATCAGCCACGCGGCGCGCACTGGGTCACCCGACTCGAGATAGACCTCGGCCTTGACCAGGAGCGACCCGACGATGACCTGGTAGTCTCTGATCTCGGCAATATCTGCCCACACATCACGCACCAGACGGTCGGCTTCCAACCAATCGTCTTCGCGCAATGCAAGACTCGCCAACCCCATCTGGTGCATGGAATAGAGCCCACGCTTCGCATCGCGATCGATGAGCTCGAGGCCGCGCTGATGATAGCCCCGCGCCTGATCGTAGTCACCCGCGACTTCGGACAGTGTCGCCATGTTGAAGATCAGGCCGCCAAACCGCTGGGCAAGCTGGGCATCTTCGGCAAGCTCGATGGCATGCTGGGTATGCGCGCGCCCGGACTCGAAGTCTCCTTCGGCAAATGCCAGGGCGCCGAGCAATTGCTCGGTCCTGATCGTCCGGAGGGGATCTCCAAAGGACTCCGCCAGCTGCACGATCTCCGCACGCAGCGCAAGCGCCTGCTCAGTCTCGCCAGTGAGTGCCAGCAACCAGCTATAGTCCCGAAGCACTTCGAAGCGAAGCTCCGCCGGAACATCGGCCGCGATGGCCAGCGCCGTTGTGTACATCCGGCGCCCTTCGCCTGGATTGCCGCGCGTATTCCACCAGCCACCGAGGTCGCTGGCAAGCTGCAACGAACGAATACCCTGTCCACTGGCGACCAGCCAGGCAAATGCTGAACGGAGATCGTCCATCGACCGTTCGACGCGGCCAAGCCACTCGATATCGTCTTTCGTGGCGATCGGCGGTGGCGTCACATGCGCAATGACGACCTCCGCGAAGTGGTTGCGTACCAGTTCCTCATCGGCGCTTGCGGTCAGCTGCGATTGACCATACTCCCGGATGGCGCCCAGCATTCCGTACCGCCCCGCGTTCGGCTCATTCAGACGGAGGAGCAGATTCTGATCGACCAATGCGCTGATCAGGTCGATCGTCTCCAAACGAGACATGCCGTCGAGCTCCGCAAGCTGCACTGCGGTATCGAGCGTGAACGGTCCAGGAAAGACCGCGAGCGTCCGAAACAATCGTTGCTCATCCAGTTGGAGAAGCTCGTAGCTCCAACCGATGGCGCCGCGAATCGTGCGATGCCGGTCGGGAGCGTCGCGCGGTCCCCCGGTCAGGAGATCGAGCCGGCTGGCCAGCAGATCGGCGATTTCGGCAAGGGAGAAGTGCCGGATTCGCGCAGCGGCCAGCTCGATCGCAAGCGGGAGATAGTCGAGCTGGGCAACGATGCGTGCAACGACCTCCAACGCGGATCGATCCGGATCGAAGCTCGTCTCGACTGCCCGCGCCCGCTCCACGAAGAGCCGAATGGCCGGATGCATGGCCAACTGTTCGGAACCCAAATCGCCTGTTACGGGCAAAAATGGAGCGACTCGGACATCCCGTTCGGCGGTCAGGCGGAGTGGCACCCGGCTGGTCGCCAGCAGTGACAGCGTTGGGATTCGGTCGAGCACGATCGACAGGAGGATCGATGCGCCAGCCAGATGCTCCATATTGTCGATGATGAGCAGGACTGGCTGATTGCCAAGGACGGCGCCGAGCGCATCGATTGGATCACGCCCGTGGGCGTCGATCTCGAGCGCCCGGAGGATGGTGTCGAGCAGCAGATCGGGATCGGCAAGCTCGCTCAGCGAGACCCACCCGATGCGGCCATCGAACGCGCTTCGCTGCTCCTCGGCCACCGCGAGCGCCAGCCGCGTCTTCCCTACTCCACCGGTTCCGGTCAGGGTGATCAGACGCTCGCCCCGCGCCAGTAGCCGCGACACTTGCTCGATCTCCTCCCGGCGCCCGACGATGGGAGTACGGGAGACGGGCACACGCAGGGATACCACGGGTTCGACAATGGTGGGACGACGATCCATCTTCCCCTCGATCGAGTCGTTCGGACGCCAATTCCGGTTAGGATAGTGGGCAGAGAACCGAAGCGAAACCGTGGAGGCAACATCCGGTACAGAAAACGGGGTGACGATGGAATCCGGCACGCCGGCGATCGACGTTCGCGATTTGAGCAAGCACTACGGCGCCGTCCGCGCGGTCGACGATATCTCTTTTTCAGTCGGCCGCGGAGAGATCTTCGGCCTGCTGGGCCATAACGGCGCCGGCAAGACCACCACGATCCGAATGATGACCGGCCGGACCGTCCCCACCAGTGGCGCCGTTCGCATCGGTGGATTCGATGCCGTTTCCCAGCTCGATGAGGTCAAACCCCTGATCAATCTCGTCTTCGAGGATCAGAACCTCTACGAGCGCATGAGTGGTTATGACAACTTGAAGTTCTTCGCCGAGCTCTACAATGCGCCGAGCGCCAAAGTCGATGCATTGCTCGATCGCGTGGCCCTCGATGATGAGGCCCGCAAGCGGAAGGTCAAGACCTACTCATCTGGCATGAAGCAACGCTTGCTGATCGCTCGGGCGCTGATCAACGATCCACAGATTCTCTTTCTGGACGAACCGACCCGCGGTCTCGATCCGGCGTCGGCCCGCGAGCTCCGTCAGATCGTGCGCGAGATGGCGGAACACGGCACCACGGTGGTGCTCTGTACCCACTACATGGAGGAAGCCGACGAGCTCTGCGACCGGGTCGCGTTTCTGGCCAGCGGCAAGATCGTCGCGCTCGATACGCCAACCGAGCTGAAGCTTCGGTACGGAACGCACTCTGCGCAGCTCTTGCTTGCCGACCGGTCCACGATGACAGTCGATCTTTCGTCGCCTGAGGATGCCGGCAAGATCGAAGCATTGATGGCCGCGGGGCAGATTCTCACGATCCATTCGCAGGAAGGTACCTTGGAAGACGTCTTCGTCAATCTCGCTGGACGGCCCCTTTCATGAATCTCCGTCGTGTCTTCGCGATCTACCGGAAAGACCTGTGGGATGCCGTCCGCGATGCCCGCATTCTGGTCACCTTGCTCACGCCGCTGCTGATCGGCATTTTCTACAGTTTTGCCTTCAATGATTCGGACATGCCGTCTGCCACTCTGGTCGCCAGCAATCCGGGCAACAGCCAGCTCGTCGAGCAAATCGCGAGCATGGTTTCCGGACAGGTCGATCTGTCGATCGACCTGGTCAACAGCCCAGAGGCGGTTCAACAGCAGATTGCCGATGACGATGCGGATATCGGACTGGTGATTCCGGAGGAGTTCGACGCAGACGTCGCCGCCGGCGAATCTCCGGATTTGCGCGTGCTCTTGCCACAAAACAGCTCGATCGGCGGTCAATACGTGCTTGCCACCCTCGATCCCCTGCTGCGCCAGATGGCCGGACAGGAGCTCCCGGCGCAGGTGTCGGTCGATTCGGTCGCGCTCGATCCGGCCAATCTCACCGTCATCGACAAGATGAGCATGCGCACCTGGTCGATCGTGCTTTCGCTGGTCCTCATGGTTTCGATGGTTGCCTTGCTGGCGGTACCTATCGTCCTGGCGGAGGAGACCGAGAAGAAGACGATCGACGCGCTGGTGCTCATCTCCTCGTACGGAGAGGTGGTACTGGCCAAGGCGTTGCTGGGCGTAACATATGTCGGCATCATGACGGCGATCTTGCTGGGGATCACCCGCCTCCAGCCGGTCGATCGTGGTTTGTTTCTAATTTCCCTGGTGGTGCTGTCCGCCTGCCTGCTCGGCTTTGGCTTGCTCATCGGGAGCGTGTTCAAGAGTGCGACCCAGTTGAATACCTGGTCCGGTCTGCTGTTGATCCCGGCGGTGATTCCTGCGTCGTTGATCGGACTCGGATTGCCGAGCTGGGTCGACCGGATCGCTGGACTGATTCCGACCGGCGCCGGTATGAAACTGCTCACGAATGCCTTCGCAGACACCGAGATCTACGCATCGCCGTGGCAATCGTTCGCCATTCTGATCGCCTGGGCGGTGCTCTTCTTCGGTCTTCTCCTCTGGCAGCTTTCCCGGCGTCGCGCGTAGGCCAGAGCCCGGAGTCGACCATGTCGATTCGAGCGAGGTTATCTGTGGCCGAATGAGGCGCCGGGGTCCATTGGGTAGAGCGGGCGGCCGAGATTACGAAAATCGAAGCGGGAGAGATCGGTCGAGCCCAGACCGGGCGTGTCGACGTAGAGGACATGGCGCGCTATCGGCTCATACCCGCCACGCCAGCGAACAGCGGCTTTCACGACGATGATCTTCTGCTTCGCCGGATCGAGTCCAACCGATTTCAACTGCTGTTGGTCGCCGGGCGCGATTTTGGTCGATGTCAGGACGATCGAAACGCCTCCAGCGCGCACTACGGCGGTTGGTCCACTTTCGACCGGCACCCCCGCATTCTCGGGGCCTTCGTGCACCCATCTCCCATCGGAGACGACGGCAACCGTTCCCTGAACACGTACCGGGTCGCCATGCAGTATGTCGATCTTGCCACCGACCAACCCGTCGAACCGGCCCCCGACTCCTACCGCAACCGCCTGCGCTGCGGCGTCCGGATCGGAAATTACGATCACCGCATCGGTTGCTTGCTGGCGCAAGAGCTCATCGAGCAGAGAGGTACCGTCTCCCGTCGTGCCACCGCCGATGTTGTCCCCGACATCGACCAGCATCACCGGACCGTCCTCGAAAGCGATCGCTTGCCGGACGGCCTCATCGACGGGCAGATTCGCAAAGGTCATCTGCGTTCTCAGCTCCCAGAGCTCGGTTGCCAGCTCGGTCGCAATCGCCTGTCCTCGCACAGGATCGCCATCGGTGGTGACCAGGACGCTCACGCCGGCCATCGGGACATCTGAGTAGGAAAATCCACCGGCGATCGTAATGCTCAATGCCGCTCCGGAGTCCTCCAGCGAATGAGCGTGGGCAAAGACCTGCTGAAACGGCCCTTCACCAGTCGGCATCGCCTGCGGAACCAGTAGGAGCGGAGGTTTCTCCAACGTCAAGACCGGATCGATCTTGCCGAGAACCGTACGTCTCAGAAGCTCGACGGCCTCCGCGGATCGTTCGGCCGCATCGGTATGGGGATAGGTATCGTACGTCGTGACGATCGTCGCCTGCTCCACCATCTCCCGGCCGATATTTGCGTGAAAATCGAGCGTCACCGCAATCGGCATCTGCGCTCCCACGATCGTGCGGACCCGGCGGACGATCTCCGCTTCGGCATCGGGGAACCCCTCGGCCACCATCGCGCCATGCAGATTCAGAACGATTCCATCGGCCGGCAGCGCGGTCTCGATCCGGTCGCAGAGCTCACCGGTCATCGCGTCGAATGTGGCGCGGTCCGGAGCGGCAGTGGAGAGCGTATCGGCAAAGAAGGTGGGGACGTAGTCGATGCCCAGCGCGGCGCACGCATCGAGCGCGCCGCCGAACGAGTGGTTCTTCCCACGGAACGTCAGAACTTCGTCGCCTCGCCAGATACGAAAACGCTCGAGCGGGGTCGGCTCGCTCGAAAAGGTATGCGTCTCATGCATGATTCCGCCGGCAATGAATCGCATTCGAAGGTCTCCTATTCGCAAAATGCGCGTGCCGCTGCAACATAGATCTCTCTGCACTGCTGCAACGAGACCAGATCGACCCACTCTTCGTCGGCGTGCGCGCCAACGCCATCGGGTCCGAAGATCACCGTTGGGATCCCAGCCGCACTGAGCAATGCCGAGTCCATCCACCCGGCTTCTCCGGCAATCTTTGGCTCGGTCCCCAACACCGAACGCGCCGCAGTGCGCATTACGTCGACGATCGTGCTATCCCATGGCTGCTCGAACGGAGCGCGATACAACCCACGCTCCAGGACCGCTTCGAAATCGGGATCGGCCACCGCGGCGGCATTCAGAATCGCACAGAGCTCGTCTTCAGCAAATTCCGGCGTCTCTCCCGGAATCAGTCGTCGTTCGATCGAAAGCGTGCACGACGCCGGGTAACTGGAAAGCTCGGTCCCTCCCCCGATCAACGAGGCATGAATCGATCCCGTACCGAGGAGTGGATGCCCATCCCGTTCCAGGAGCTGACGTTCCAATTGCTCGAGTCCGACCAGGACCGAGCCCATCTTGGCAATCGCATCGATACCCAGGTCGGGACGGGAACCATGCGCCGCCACACCATGCGTTGTTATGTCGAACCAGAGAAAGCCCTTGTGCGCCACACTGAGCTCGAGCTGCGTCGGCTCTGTCACGATCGCGCCATCGGCGGTGTATCGCTCGACAATGGCCGCGGTGCCGATACTGGCGTATTCCTCATCCACGACCGCGGTCACCAGGACGTCGCCACGAGGCGGCTTGCTGGCAAGATCGCGTGCGGCGAGCATGATGGCGGCCAGGCTGCCTTTCATGTCCCACGCGCCGCGACCCGTTACCTTGTTTTCGCCGATGGCGCCCGCCAGCGGATCGGACATTCCCCCATGGCCAACCGTGTCCATATGCGCGTTGAGCATCAGCGATCGACCGCCTCCATTCCCGCGGACGATGCCGATGACATTTGGCCGCCCAGGAGCGGCTTCCTGGATCTCGGTTTCGATGCCATTGCTGCGGAACCAATTGGCAACGAATTCGGCAATTGCCCCCTCTCCGCCGGCGCCCGGCTGGAGATCGGGATTGACCGAATCGATCCGCACCAGAGTCGCAACGAGCTCGGCGAGCTCCGTCATTGCCTGCGAGCTCTGTTCCGTCATGTCCGCACCTCCAGAATCGGGGTTGTGGTCAGCTCCGCGCTGCCGTCATTGTGCCGGAGCGGCGAGAGGATGAGAAAGAGGACACCGAGCATCATTCCGATCTCGCTGACGACGAGTGTGAGCGAGAGACCGATCACGCTGGCAACCACCCCGCCAAGCAACGATCCTAATGGCTGAAACCCACGGGTCAACACTGCAAAGGTGGCATGAAGCCGTCCCTGCATCTCGTCGCTGGCCAAACGCTGGCGCAGACTCACGCTGTTGATGGCATAGATCAGAAGCGTCAGCCATTGCAGAAATTCGGCGCCGACCACCAACGGTAGCGCAAACGCCGGTATGACGACCGCCAGCGGCACCAGCAAGCCGGTCAATCCGAAGCCGAGCTGGGCTACGATCAACGTTCGCCCGGTGCCGAACCGCTCGGCACAACGTCCGGCCAGCATCGAACCGATCAGCGCCCCCACCCCACCAGTGGCAAAGACCAATCCGATCTGGATGTCACTCAGCCCCAGCTCCCGGATCATGAAGGCAACATAGACCGCGATGAATGCGTAGCCGAAGAAGTTCGTGACCGCAGAACATCCGGCAAGCGCCCGAAGCACTGGACTTGTCCGCACGAAGTGCAACCCTTGTCCCACGCGGGCCCGAACCGGTTCACGCGTTTTGGAAATCGACGGTTCTGGCTCCGGTTTCCGAATCGATTTCAACGCCACCGCCGAGACGAGAAACGTTCCGACATCGATCAGGAGCGCGCCCGGTCCCGTGATCAATCCGACCAACGTGCCACCTATCGCCGGGCCAACAACCTGAGCCCCACTGGCTGTTGCTTCCAACCGGCTATTGGCCGCGACCAGATCGGACCGATCGACCAACGATGGGAGATACGACAGATTGGCGATATCGAAAAAGATCGTCAGCGTTCCGAGGGTGAAGAGCACCACACACAGAAGCGGTACGGACAATCGGTCGAAAAACGCCGCCGCCGGAACACTGAGCATGACGACGGCGCGCGCGAGATCCGAGACGACCATCACCGGCCGGCGACGGCGCCCGTCGAGCCATGCCCCCGCGAACAATCCGAAGAGCAATGCTGGCAGCTGCCCACAAGCGGCAAGAATTCCCAATGCCAATGGCGGCGCATCGAGGGTGGCCGCGGCGATGATCGGGATCGCGATCAGACTGATCTGGGTGCCGGCATGCGAAACACCCTGACCGAACCAGCATTTCAGAAAATCGGGATTGAAAACAAACGGACCGGCGATCGAGCGATACAGACGCGAGCGCGACGCCCGGTCGTTATGGTCTGAAGCTGCGGAATCCGCAATACTCGAAGGATCGTATGGCACGGTGATCGAACTCTCCTGGCGGAGAGAAAAGCGGCACGTGCGCATTTTCTCCCGCTATTCCCCTTGCGCGACGGCTGGTGAATAGCGGGAAGTCACTCATCTGGAGAAAATGAGCCACAGATTGTTCCCTTCGACTCCGGCAGTACGCCGGGCGGCGAAATAGTACCAGTTCGAACTCAGTCGAGTAGCATTCATACCCTGAACCCGAAGCGCACGCATCAGCTGGCAGGTCAATCACTCCCTGTGACATCTTCCTCAGCAAACGCCAATGGCAAGGCGAAATCGTTTCAGCAGCGACTGAAGGACGATCAGCGAGCAGCAGTCAGGTTTTCACGGGAGTTCCTCAATGCGTTTATGCGCATCGACGCGATGGGCCTGTCGAAGCAGGTCGCATTTAGCGTGCTGTTCGCCGTACTCCCGACCCTCTTCGTGCTGGTCTCACTGGCGGCATTGATCGAGCACTACACCGCTTTCCCCGTGACCCGCGAGCTGCGAAGGTTCATCCGGGAACAGGCCCCACCGGAATCCCATGCCATCCTGCTCGCGGGGGTCGACCAGGCAATCGCCGACGCAAGCACGCAGCTCGCCTCGTTCACGGCGCTCATTGCCATTCTGCTCGCCATCTGGGGAGGCATGGCGGGTGTGGGGGCGCTCATCGAAGCGACAAACCGCGCCTACGGGATTCGCAATACGCGAAATATGGTGAAGAAACGCGGGATGGCGCTTGGGATGACGCTGCTCTTCACCGGCATGGTCGTGTTGACCGTCGCAGCGTCGTTCTTCAATGAGCTCGTCATCGATCAGTTGATCGAATGGTTCGGGCACGATCAATGGCTCAGCGATTCCGGACAGCTCACCCAGCTTGTCCTGTCCATTGCGATCACCTTTGGCGTGCTCTTCCTGCTCTATTACCTTGGTCCGGCTGTAAAATTGACGGCGTATATGACCATCCCTGGCGCCGTCCTCGGCACGATGTCCTGGGTGCTGATGATCCAGCTCTTTGGTCTGATCACCGCGCGCGTCCCCTATCAGAACATCTACGGCGCAGCCGGAACTGCCATCATCCTGCTCTATTTCCTGAACTTTGCTGCCTTGGGTCTGATCGCGGGAGCGATCGTGAACGGCGTGCTCGGTCATCATTATGACCGGACTCGCGCTGCCGATCTTGCTGCACATCCCGAAAAACTTCGCTATATCCAGGAGTACCGCGAGCAGTACGCGGATGCCATTTGAGGAGTTAGGAGCTGGGATTTAGGAGTTGGGCTTTCCCAATTCCCAGAGCCTGCCTCTGGGCCAGTTGATCCTCACCCGAATCTCTGCTTTGATGACGCGCGGAAGCTCACTTCCCGATCAAAATGTGCCATCACCCGATCCACAGGAGCATCGTCATGAATCGACGTCAATTCGTAGGAGCCTCCGGCGCGATTGCACTTTCTCTCTCGGCCAGCCTGCCTCGGGTCCAGGTCCAAGCCCAGGCAGCCTACTCGGCAATCGATTTGGGTTTCCCGGATGGTTTTCCGTCGATCGTGCCGGTCGCCCTCAATAACAACGGCGTGGCGGTTGTCGAAGCCACGGCAGCCGACAAGAGCGCCATCTTCATCGTCGAGAATGGCACGTTCACCCGGCTGGGCGATGAGGATGCAATCGTGCATGCAACATCGATCAACGATACGAACGCGGTTGGCGGCTGGATCGAGGATGCCGGCGATGGCAGCGGTCCGGTTGTCGATCTGCCCGTTTTGCTGACCCCGGAGGGCCAGGCGCTTATGCCCGGCAACCAACTCGACGGCCGCGTCCATGCACTATCGTCCGACGGCCGCGCGGTCGGCGCCGCGGCGACCGACGAACGTCAATCGGCACGCCGGGCGGTTGTCTGGGATAACCAGGAAGTCAGCGAGCTGAAGGGGATTCCCACGGACGCCGCCTCCTCGGCAAGCGATATCAATTCCCTCGGCCAGATCGTCGGCCGGATCGAAACCCCAGACGAGTCGGCAGCTCTGGCCGTTCTGCTCAGTCTCGATGAAGATCCAGTCGAGCTGGGTACGATCGGCGGAGCCTTCAGCGAGGCGGTGGCAATCAGCGAACGAGGTCAGATCGCTGGCAACTCCTCGACCTCGGACGAGCAGACATCACTCTCCGGCGACGGTATTGCCGCCTTCTCGTGGTCAGAAGGCACGCTCACACCCCTCCCTACGCTCGAAAACCAGGCATGGAGCAATGCGAGCGATATCAACTCCTTCGGGCTCATCTCCGGAACCGTGGGGCTGACAGCGCCAGCCACCGCCTCGCCCGCGACGACCGCCGTTGTCTGGGCGCCAGATAGCGTGCTCGAGCTCAACCAGGTCATCCAGCCGATCGATGGTCTCATACTTACCGCCGCGGTCGCGATCAACGAAATGGGTCAGGTGCTTTGCACCGCAGTCGATACCGGCGGCGCTTCCCATGCCGTACTGTTGTCAGTCATGGGCAATTGATGGATCAGGAGAGGCGTTCGGAGCTGGGAGCCGCGGAACTCTAACTCCTAGATCCCAACTCCGAACGCCTCAAAAAATGGAGGTACTCGTGACAAAGGTCGTTGTCTGTTTTGGCGATTCGAACACCTGGGGCGCTCGGCCCGACGGCGGTGGCCGGTTCGATCCTGACATCCGGTGGACCGGTGTGCTGCAGAATCAGCTCGGTCCCGGGTACAAGATCATCGAAGAGGGATTGAACGGGCGCACCACCAATATCGATGACACCATCGAGGAAGACCGCAACGGGAGACGGCAGCTCCCGGCGCTGCTCGAATCGCACCGCCCCTTCGATCTGATCCTGATCATGCTCGGCACCAACGATCTGAAAGCCCGCCACAATCGCTCGGCCGCCGATATTGCACAAAGCGCATCGAAACTGGCAGATCTCGCTCGCAAATCGCTCTCGGGACCAAACGGCGGAAGCCCCGAGGTGCTGGTGATCTCCCCGCCGGCCACAATCGAGACTGGAGGGGGACTCGACCTGCTCCTCGAAGGGTCAGTCGAAAAATCGAAGTTGTTCCCTGAGCAGTATGCGTTTTACGCACGGGCGTATGGAGCGCACTACTTCGATGCTGGAAGCGTGATCGTCTCCAGCCCGGTGGATGGGATCCATTTCGATGCCGAAGAGCATCTCAAACTGGGGGAAGCCCTGGCCGAGCACGTGAAGCGCATCATCGGTTGATTTCAGAGGACGTCGTCGCGCGCTGAACGCTCGCCTTCGTTGACCAGCAGTCCACCCGGGTGGACTGCTGGTTTTGCCTTGAGTTGCGTACGTATGGTTCCACGTGGAACATCGGAGTGACTCCAGGTCACGAGCCAACCGGGCCGAAGCTGGTATGCTGAGCTTCATTGGGCTGGACGAGCGTTCGCGCCGACCCCCTGGGTCTCCCGCGAAACGCGCCTCCACTATCGAGCGTTTTTAACGCCGAGGAGGACGTACCGGCCGCAATGAGTCAGGCAATTACGTGGACAACGCGCGGCACAACCGCGCAGACAGTGGAGAGCGGCTGGGTGGTCGACGACGGAGATCTGGTTGCGCGTGCGCGATCGGGTGATCCCGTGGCGTTCGAGCGGCTCTACGAGCAGTACCACGCTCCTATCCTCAACTATCTTCATCGCATGGTTTCCGATCGTGCGCTTGCGGAGGACCTGACTCAGGATACCTTCGAGAAAGCGTATAAGGCGTTGCCGTCCACGCGGCCCGATCTCGCCTTCAAATCCTGGCTCTATCGCATCGCAACCAATACCGCGATCTCCCATGGCCGGCGAAAACGAATCATCAAATGGATCCCCTTCGCCCCGGGATACGATCCGGCAACTCACGAAGAGGTAGAAGGAACCGTCACCCGCAAACACGACGTCGAAAAAACCTTGGCGAAGCTCCCCCCGCATTACAGCGCGGCGTTGGTTCTCCGGCACTATCAGGGACTCTCATTGATCGAAACCGCCGAAGCGCTCGGCATTACCGAAACCGCGTGTAAGTTGCGATTGTTCCGCGCGCGCAAAGCATTCGCCGCCGCCTATGGCGGCCCATCGGCCGGTGATCCGGAAGTCCGGCTCGCCATGGAGAACCCGCAATGACCGATGGAGTGCGCCGCCTCTCCCATGAGGACGCCGAGATGCTGATCTCGGCACGAATGGACGAGCAGCTCGATCGTGCCGACAGTCGTGCGTTGCTGGTCCACCTGCAATCCTGCGAATCGTGCCGGGCATTTGCCGTACAGTCGGAGGTGCTCGGCCGGGAGCTGGCCGCGTTGCCGGTGCTGCCCCCCAGCGCGATCGTCGATCGCCGAATCCGGGAATCGATCGCGAAAAAGGGCCCCCGCTGGTCCGTCGGGTCACTCTTCCCGGCTTCCGGCGGCAATGGCGGACTGCGGACTGCGGTCGGCGCACTGGCGATGCTGACGCTGGTGTCCGTCTTCCTACTGGTTCGCATGGCAGGCGATCAAAATGGCGAGGGCCCGCCAATCGAGGCCCCCAACGGGGGAGTAGCGCAACAACTGGAATCGACGACAACCGCGGATGCGACCGGCGACAACGATGAAACCATTGTTGGCCCAACCGAAACCGCCCGCGTCGTTGTTCCTCCTACACAACCGGCAGACGAGACCGACATTTCCGCCCCGACCCAATCTGCCCAGGCCGATTCGACCAGCGCGACGGAAGTCCCGACTGGCGAAACCGATCTCGCCCAAGTCGAACCGACTCGTACGCTCGACTCCAGCTACGTCTACCCGATCGACAAGACCCGGACCCCGGCCGCCGGCAGCACGCGCGCGGCAACCGGCGTCCCGTCGGCCTCGGTTCCGGCCGAACCGACCGAGCCATCCGGAGATATCGCCATCGCAGCAGCGGGAATCGATGAGGGAACTCCGGTCGAGGCCGTAGCCGATACCACCGAGGAACCTGCCACCGCGGCGGCCGAACCGTCGACTCAGGAACCAGCCGCCACCGAATCCCCAGTCGTCATCTCCGTCGATCCAACTCAGCCACCCGACGAGTCGACCGTCGATGAAACCATTTCAACGGACGAGCCAGCGGAGGGGACCGAGGAGCCGAGCCAGGCCGCGGGCACCGCAGCGACCAGCCAGGCCGGCGCCGCCGACACGCCACGGGATGAAGAGGATGCGCCCGCTCCGAGCCCGGAATCGCCAGCGAACACCGAAACCCCGACTGAGCCATTCACGCAGCCAACAATTGCGCCTATGGCTGGAGACTCCAGCGACGCACAGGAAGGTGGGGAGGATTCCAGCAGCGAAGCGGTTACTGCCGCCGGGAATGACGTTCCCCCGATCGTCCCGAGCAATGATCAGCCCGTGGATGACTCGGGCGATGGGGAAGGCGATGCGGGGATCGAAGCAACAGGATCCGATGGCTCCCCGCCGATCGTCGCGTCAGATGGTACGGCCATCACCGAGGGAGTAGGGGCGGCCAGCGATGGTGGCGTTGGAGGGGAGACACAACCTCCGGCGATCCCCACCGCCGCCGAATCGGCCGAGCCATTCGGTCTCGATCTCGCCGATACGGTGACCGCGCTCTCTTCGGGGACTTCGTCGCCACCAGGACGGCTCGAATTCTCGCCGGGTATGAGCCTCTATGTGGTGACCTCCCCGGACGGCCAGCTCGCTGTTGCCGACCTCGAGGGCGAGCTTGTCGTAACGTTGGGCGCCGGCGAGCTTCCGGTTTGGGCCGGAAGCGGGCTGATGTTCTGCGCACACATCGATTCCGGGGTAAGTGTCGGTATCTGGAACAGCGACTCGGGCGAAATTCGCTACATCGCGCCCGATGAGGAGGAGGCGAGCAGTGACGTGCCGATCGGCGGTGACGGCTCGACCTTCTACTACCTGCGCACCTATCCGGATCGACCGGGAGCAATGGAAATCCGCAGCACAACAATCGACGGAGAAGACATGGGATCGATCTGGTCCTCCGAGTCGACGATGCTCGGCGGTATGCGTCCGCTCTGGAACCATGCCAACGGCAGCATTCTTCTGCCTACCGACACGTCCTGGCTCCAGATCTCGCTCGATGGAACCGAGACCGAGCTGGGCGATAATCCCTATGGATACATCGGCGCGCCAATCCTCAGTCCTGGTGGCGGCTTGCTGGCATACTCCGCGGAAAATCAGGTGATCGTCGCCTGGACCACAGACCCAGGCACGCCATCGTCGACCGCGCCATTCGGCGAGGGATTCGGCGGGTATGCCTTCGCGACCTCCGGAGAAGAGATCGTCGTTTCGGACGGAACCACATTGCATGTGATCTCATACGATGGTTCCGAGCTTGGCACGCTCGACGGAACCCGTCCCGTTGGTGGGTGCTACTGGGTGAGCGACACGATCTATTTCCTCCAAATCGGAGAAGAAGCCGCCCTCCGATCGACCAGTCTGGGAGCGATCCAGGAAGGCTAGAACAACGTGCGGAAAAGCTCAGGCAACGCATCTGCCTGTGGATCGTAGCGCAGGTCGATGACCGGGCCATCCAGCAAGCCGTCCAGCACATCGTTCATGAGTATCGACACTCCTGCAATTCGCTCTCATCGTTCCATCTGGCGCCATCGCACGAACGAGCGTCTTGCATGCACCGGCGTCGGTACGTGCGATGGTAGACTCTTTTCAATCGCGCCCGCACGCGTCTTCCTAGGTGGTCTGAATGCCTGAATCTCACAATGCACACGAGGCCCGTTTCGGCCGTATGCGCATTGTCACGACGATAGGGGAAACCGTCGATCAACCGGTTCAGGCAGTGATCTACCCAGCAAACAGCCGGGGGGTCATGGGCACCGGCGCGATCAGCGCAGTCCGGTCGAGCGCCGGATTGGACGTGGAGCGGGAAGCCATGTCATTCGCACCAATCGAACCAGGCACCGCAATCGTGACATCGTCCGGAAAGCTCTCCGAACGGGGGATCGAAGCCATCATCCATGCCGTCGTCACCGAGAAGCTGGGGCAGCGCATCGACCGGCACACCATGCGCCGTGCAATCTCGACCGCATTGCGGCTTGCCGATGAGCACCGCTATCACACGCTCGCCATGCCCTTGATGGGGATCAACGCGGACGACAGCATCGAAGCCCGCACGCACATGATCCAGGCGCTCATCGATGAGACGGTGGCGCATACGCGCCGCTCGACGACGCGTATCGAACAACTCACGATTGCCGCGCGGTTCGAAGACGATCTCCCGATCGTGGCCAACCTGCTGGCGCAAATGCGTGAGCATCGATGGACCGGACAGGAATGACCGAACGATCCCCCGACAACGACGACCTACAGGCCAGCTCCTGGGCGGCGCCTGCCCGGCCGGAACGCGTCTCACCCTGGCAACGCCTTTTTGGCGCTCGCGGCAGCGGTCCGCGTTGGGGCCGTCCCCAGCACCGGATCGTGTCGGACGATTTCCGATACCGGCTCGATGCCATGCTCATCCCGCAGGCCACCACCGACCGCGCGCTCGGGGAGGTGCAACGGATCAACGACTGGGTCGGAGCATGGAATAGGGCGGCACAGCGGTTTCTGGCCGAATCCCGGCGTGACGACCAGCATGGCGACTGGATGCGGTCGGCGGCGGCGCGCCGCAATGCCGCCATGTGCTACCACGTTGCAAATTTGCTGAGCGACGACGATCCGCGCACGATCCGCACCTTGCGCGCATCCTCGGTGCAGGCATTCTCGCAGGCGATTCCAAAGCTGCTGTTCGAAACGCGCAAGGTGCAGCTTCGCTGGCGTACGCGCGAGCTTCAGGCATACCTCTGCAAACCCGAAGACGCAGAACGCCCAATGCCGCTGGTCTGTCTGCTCAATGGAGCAACAACGACCAAAGAAGAGCTGCTGCTGTGGACCGCGCCACTTTGCGATGCGGGGTACGCGGTCATGACCCTCGACTGGCCCGGTACCGGCGAAGCGGCCGGCAATCTGAAACTCTCCAGTCAGTGTGATGACATAACGGATGGCATCTATGCACTCGCGGTCAATGACCTCGATCTCGACCAGAATCACATCGCCCTGCTGGGGGTAAGCATCGGCAGCTCGGTTGCGCTACGAGCAGCGGCAGTCGATCGCCGGATCGGGGCGGTCATTGCGGTGTCTCCGCCGTTCGAGCCGCGTTTCTGGGCGTCCAACGTTCCGCCCCAGGCGGCACGGCATCTGGTCGCGCTTGCGGGACAAGCCGCCTCCTTGCCCTTTGCGCTGCAGGACTTTGGCGTGTCAGACCTGTTGCATCGCATCAAATGCCCCGTCATGGTGGTGGGGGCAGGGCAGGACCAGCTCATTCCATCGTCGGAATCGATGCATGTCGCCGCCAGTCTCGGCGATCTCGCCACGCTCATCTGGTATGAGCAATCTGCCCATTGCGCCTACGACCAGATTCCCGATTGGATGGATGTTGCGGCCCAGTGGCTCTTCGGCGCATTCGGTTTCGAAGAGGCAATCGAGGAAGAAATCCCGATTGTCGAGTCCACCCAGGTGGAATCGCCCGTAACGCCGGTCGCCGAGGTCCCTGTCGAGGTGGAGGCACAACCGCAATCATCATCCACGCCCGAACCGGAGCCAGTGGCGGAAGCCCCGATCGTGGCAGCTTCTCCGGTCGGTGAGGATGTGGTCATCAGCGTCGATCCCGCGGCCATCCGCCAGGATCCGCAGTCCGAACCTCCACCAACCAATGACCGGGAGGGCAAGGAGTAACCCGAAACCAGCGCCGACACACACAGGACCGGCCGCTACAGCTTGCTTCGGATCACGTAGACGCCCCACGCCCAGACCACCGGAGTATGAGGCCCGTCACGAGCACACCAGGAGCAGAGCAACATTACGCTCCGATACCGTCCCGGAGCAGCGCCAGCAGCGAATCCGCAACCTCGTTGACCGACCGGCCCGCGCCCGCCTGCTCGAAGACATTTGGATGAGCAGCGGCGGAAAGGAGGGCCGCCACCAGCGGCACATCGATACCAGCCCGGATCTCCCCCTGGTCGATCGCCCGGGCAATGATCCGTCCCAGCGCCTCCTGCTGCAACGACATCATCTCTCTCATCTTCTCGATCGTCGATGGCTGAACCGCCTGCGGTTGCATCGAGAGCTCCATCAACCATTGATGCCGGCGGATGAGCTCCAGACCGTGCGCGAGAAGCGCTCGCAAAGCTCCGATCGAGTCTTCAGTCGTTTCGGCTTCGATGAGGCTCGCGCTCCACCTATCGACCAGTTGCTGCAAAACTGCGTTGGTCAGATCGTCCTTGGTGGGAAAGTTGCGATAGACCGTACCGACCCCCACGCCGGCGCGTGCGGCAATCTCGCGCACCTCCGCCTGCAATCCACGCTCGTCATAGAGCTC
This sequence comes from Thermomicrobiales bacterium, assembly GCA_023957115.1. Lineage (GTDB taxonomy): Bacteria > Chloroflexota > Chloroflexia > Thermomicrobiales > UBA6265 > JAMLHN01. The sequence goes on along the minus strand of JAMLHN010000025.1, from coordinate 8,684 downwards.
GAGCGCGGCGATGAGTACGCGCTCCGCATTCTCGACTGCATCGATACGCCGGGGAGTGACCTGAGGTTCCATCGTTCTCCGGTGCCAAACAATCTGTACGAACGATACGAGGGACATTCGTGAACGCTGTAGACAACCTCGAATGCGAGAAGTATACTCCGCCCGGAACCGGAATTCCGGTTCCGTTTTCTGTGTTTTCATTGCGAGCCGATTCGGCCCTCCGCAGACGTGCCCAGAGGAGTGAAATGCGTTGAGAAGATTGGTCAGTTGGCTTACCGAACAATCGTTTCGACGCGCCTGGATGGTCCTGCTGGCGACCGTGCTGGTCGTCGCGTATGGCCTCTGGTCGGCAACTTCGATCAAACAAGAGCTCCTTCCGGACATCGACTTGCCGATCGTCGTCGTGGTCGCGCAGAGTCCCGGGGATCAGGCCGCGTCGGTCGCGAATTCCGTTGTCGCACCCATCGAAGCCGTTACGAGTGAGCTCGATGGGTTGAGCACAACCCAGTCGACCTCGGTCGACAATCTCGGGGTCATTCTTTACATCTTCGATATCGGTACCGATATCGACAACGCCCTACGTCAGATCCGCGATGGACTGGCGACCATCGATCTCCCGGATAGCGCCGCAACGCAGCTCATTGCGTTCGACCCAACCATTCTGCCGGTCGTCTCGTTCGATGTCCGCGGAGATCTCGATCAGGCCGAGCTGCAACATATCGCGGAACGGGATCTTGTTCCGGCGTTGCAGGAAATCGATGGCGTCGCCGCGGTCAGTGTGGTCGGCGGGTCGATCGATCAGGTTCTCATCACGCTCGATCGCTCCGAGCTGCTCGCACGTGGTATTAGCTATGCCAGCGTTGCCCAAACCCTGAGCGCGAACAATGTCATGCTGCCGTCCGGCGAGCTCGAAAACGGCGGCACCACCATCCCGCTACAGACCATTTCGGTGCTCACCAGCATCGACGCCATCGAGGCCCTCGCCATCCCGGCGGCAGATGGAACCCTGGTGCCGTTGCGGGACATTGCCACGGTCGAACAAATCACGGGCGTGGCAACGGGTATCAGCCGGACGGACGGCAACCCATCCATTACCGTGCAGGTCACCAAAGAAAAGACCGCCAATACCGTCGCAATCGGGGAAACCGTTGCAGAGGAGCTCGAAGAACTCAGTCAGACGCTCCCGGCCGGTGTCACCGTGTCCGTCTTCGACAATCAAGCCGACATCATCACCGAGTCGATCAACGCCGTGGTCGAAGAAGGGGTGATCGGCGGTGTGCTGGCCATCCTGGTGGTCTTCCTCTTCCTGCGCAACTGGCGCACGACCATCATCACCGCGATTTCGATCCCGGTCTCCTTGCTGGTCGCCGTCGCCGTGCTCGACCGCATGGACTATTCGCTCAACATCATGACGCTCGCCGGTCTCACGATCGCCATCGGCCGTGTCATCGACGACACCATCGTGGTGCTCGAAAACGTCTACCGGCATATGTCCGATGGGCAAACGCCATTCGAAGCGATCCGTGACGGCGCGCGCGAGGTCACGATCGCGATCCTCGGCGCCACCGCGGTCACCTGCGCGGTCTTTCTGCCGCTTGGCCTTACCGGTGGAATCATCGGGGCGCTCTTCCTGCCATTCGCACTTGCCGTCGTTGCCGCGCTGCTCGCATCGTTGGTGGTTGCGGTTACCCTCGTCCCCACGCTCTCGCGCTTCCTGCTGGCCGGGAAGGTCCGCCTCCATGAGGAAGGAGACCCGCACGCATGGCTGCCGGGACGAATCTACAATCGCACGCTCAACTGGGCGCTCGATCATCGCTTCGCGACTCTCGGCATTGCCGCGTTGCTCCTCGTCGGCAGCCTTGCACTCGTTCCACGGCTCCCGGTGGCCTTCCTGCCCGATTCCGGAGAGAACATCGTCACGATCTCAGTCGATGCGCGGCCGGGTGAAACCGCGCAAGCCGTTTCTGACCGCGCGCTCGAGATCGAGGAGCTCCTGGGCAACTACCAGGTCGAGACGTACCAAACGGTCATCACTGGAGCCAGCGCCGATCTGAATGCGATCGGTAATGTGATCTCGGGAACATCGCCCAACAGCGCCACGATCACGGTCGATCTTGCCTCCGGGATCAACAAGCAGGATGCCGCCGATCAACTGCGGGCCGATATTGCCAGCAACATCCCGGACAGCTCTGGGATCACCGTTTCGACCTCGTCCGGTATGACCGGAAGCTCCGGCGTCTCGATCACGGTCTCGGCCGCGAACGACGAAAGCGCCACCGAGCTGGCCGCGTTCACCGAGCAGGTGGTTCAGACAGTCGCCGGTGTCCCAGATGTCGTCAACGTCGGCAGCAATCTCTCCGCCACCCAGCCAACCGTGCAGGTCATCGTCGATCCGGAGCAGGCGAGTCTGGCCGGTGTTTCGCCCCAGCAGATTTCCGCGGAGCTTGCGAGTCTCTCGTCGGTCCAAACGCTGACGGTGGTCAACCTGGACGGCACAGACTTCCCGGTCCGGCTCCTGGTCAGCAGCCCGGACACGACCTCGATCGAAGAGCTCAGCGCGTTCGAGATCATTCCGGGTGTCCGGCTCGATCAGGTCGCCACCCTGGAGGAAGCGGAAGTTCCGGCGTCGATCACGCGTATCGATGGTCGTGAAGGCGCCCTCGTCTCGGGTGACATCACCAGCGAGGATGTCGGCGGCGTCTCTGTCGATGTGCAAACCGCGGTCGACAAGCTCGAAGTTCCAGCCGGCCTCGAGGTGATCTTCGGTGGCGCGGCCTCCGACATCAACGAAGGCTTCACCGATCTCATCGTGGCAATCCTGATAGCGATTGTCCTCGTCTATAGCATCATGGCGTTGCTCTTCCGGAGCTGGCTCGATCCGATGGTCATTCTGGCGAGTCTGCCAATGGCCGCTATTGGCGCCATCGTTGCGCTCTTCGTCACAAACTCGACCCTGAGCCTTAGCGCCATGATCGGCATCCTCATGCTGGTCGGTATCGTGGTGACAAACGCCATCGTGCTGATCGAGTTCGTGATCATGCTGCGCGAGGAGCGAGGGTACGATCTGCGTACCGCACTCGTCGAAGGTGGGCTCACCCGTCTGCGGCCGATCCTGATGACCGCGGTCGCCACCATCCTGGCGCTCATCCCACTGTCGCTTGGGTTGACCGAGGGGCTGCTGATCGCTTCAGATCTCGGCCGGGTCGTCATCGGTGGTCTCGTCTCGTCGACTCTGCTCACCCTGCTGGTCGTTCCAGTCTTCTATAGCCTGGCGGACGGGCTCAAGCGCCGGTGGATACGCCGGCGTCAGCCGGAAACACCTCCCACTCCGGAGCCCGCCGCACCAACTGCATAGACGCCGGCACGTCTACGCACGCATCGCGCCCGGACGCTTCCCCGTCCGGGCGCTTGCGTTTGTCATGGTCGCCCGCCGTGGCCCGCAGCGTAATCCAAATCCAATGCCAAATGGTCTGTAGCGTCGCCATGAACGGCGGCGCTACCTGGTTCCCCGACGTCGTTCAGGACGACCGGAAGATCGGGCGTCGCAGGCGGTCGATGGCGCGATAGCGATATGCCAGCTCGATCAGGACCAGCGCCAGCGACAACCCAAGCGGCAACCACCAGACCGCGCGGTAGTTCGGAAATCCATCATCATCGCCTCGGGAAGCGTCGAACAACGCGCCCGGATCGTCCAGCGAGAGCACCCGCCCACCGGTTCGCTCGGCAATCTGCCGCATCAGATCGCCGGCATCCGGATCGGGTTTCAGCTCGGGAGAGGCCGGGATCGAAAAGGTCGAGAGCGAAGACAGAGCGTTCTCGTCACCATCCGAATCGATCGAGATCTGATAGGCCCCGGGCTGAGGATTCGCGACCCTGATCTGCCACGAACCCGGCGCTGACTGATAGGGGGTCAATCCGGTTGCCAGACTACCATCAGGTCCGACGATACTCACCGTTACCGATGACATATCGACCGAATCATCGCCACTTGTTGTCAGGGTTATGAGCGCGTCGGAACCGCTTCGTTCCGTCGTTACTTCGATCGGCCCTCGCTCGGGATCGGGCAGCGACCATTGGATCATCTGCTCCCAGAAATCGGCATAGCCCTCCCAATCCGGCCAGCCGTTGGCAAAATCGACCCCATCGTCTGCGGTCCAGGCCACAACGCGGCCCAATCCGAACTGCCATTTGGCCAGAATCGGGTCGTCCCGATTGCTGGACAACACCTGTTGCGCCCCCGATTTGAGCTCGGTGTAGTTGTATCCATCGACGAACGGCAGATCGCTGGGCTCGAACCCAAGCATGATCGAGCTGGGCGAGGTCTGGATCGGCTGGAATTCGCCCCGGACCACCGATTGGCTTCCGGCGCTTTGCGCCTCCTGCAAGGTCAGCCGCGGAATATCCTGCGGGGTTGCGGCCAGATGATACTGGCCGTTGCCGGCCTCGGCCAGATACTGCAAGAGCTCGGTATCGGCATCGTCGCCGATAGCAATGGTCGAAAGCGTCGTGCCCGCCTGCTGCATTTCTTGCACGAGACGCGCGTAACTCTGTCGCGTTCCCGTGGAGGACTTGCCATCCGAAAGCAGAACGACATGCCGGACGTCGGCATCCGATTTCATGAGCTCATCGAATCCGACATCGAGGGCCGGATAGATCTCGGTTCCGCCATCCGATTTCAGCTCGTTGACCGAGGCGTTGATCCGGTCCCGGTCATCCTGACCGTTGATCTTGGTCAACCGCATGATCCACTGCTGCCGGTCGTTGAACGCGAGAATCGCGATCTCGTCCCCATCCAGCAATGCCCCGGCCGCCAGCTGGACGGCTTCCTTGGCCATATCGATCTTGGACACCGAATCGACCGGGTCGAGCGCCATCGAACCCGATTTGTCGATGATGAGCAGGAGAGCGACCCGTTGCCGCTCTTTGCCTTCGGTCACCTTGACATCGACTGGCAGCAGATCCTCCAGTGGGGTATCGGCATATCCACCGGGACCGTAGGCGCTCGTTCCGCCGATCACGACGAGACCGCGTCCCAGGGTGCGCGTGCTCGCATCCAATGCCGCGACCTGGCCCAGGGTCAGCTCGGGAGCCGGGATGTTGTCGAGCACGATCGCGTCATACACACTCAGCTCGGACAACCGCTCAGGAATCTCCTCGGGAACCGCCTGGGTAATCTGTACCCCCCTGGATTCCAGTTGCTGAATCAGATAGGAATTGTCCGCACCCTCCTGGGAGACGAAGAGTCGTGCGGCGCGTCTCGCACCACGGCGCCAAAGAGCTGGCTGTTGTTTCTGTGTAGGAATCAACCGACGTTCCGGGGTCGACCGTGACGTCCAATTGGTGAAATCCAGCCGGCAACGCGTCGACCGTGAACGTGTACGTGTTCAACCCGGTTCGGAAGTCGACCTCCTGCGTCGAGACCGGTTCACCGCCGGCCAGCAGCGCGATCGTCCCACTTCCGTCCTCGGAGGCAACCACGTTTGCCTGGACGGTCATCGGCTCGCCAAGCCAGACCTTCTCCGGCGCCGAGACACTATCAATACGGAGATCGTGACTGCCGATTCCGTCGACCGCCAGGACATCGATCGGCACACCATCCGCCGACGCCTGCGCGGCTTGATCGATCGCGGTTCCGGTGTTCTCGGCGCCATCGGAGATCAGCACGATCCGGCGTGAATCGCCGACCGGCAGCATCCGCGCCATCGAGATCGCGCCGGCAATATCGGTCACGCTGCTATCGATCGGACCGGAGCTCGCGAAGTCGATCTGGAGCTCATCCGCATCCGATGCCATCTGATCGACCACGGCATTGCCGCCGAAGGTCACCACGGCCGCCCGGTCGCTCGACCCCGCCTGCCCAAGCGCCGTATTGAGCCAATCGACCAGGCTGCTGGTTGTCGCATTGGACAGACTCGCCGACCGGTCGATCACCAGGACCGTGGCTGGAGCGGCCGATCCCGACGACCAGAGCGGTTCGGCAAGCGTCAGCACCAGCAAGGCCACCGCGGCCCCACGCAACCAGATGCTTGCCGGGTTCATGCCCCGCCTGCGGCCGGCCAGGTACCCGATCAGGACGATGACCGGCACGAACGCCAGCAGCCAGAGCCAGCCAGGACGCGCAAAGGTGATATCGAAGGGAACGCTCACGCCCGCGCTCCTCTCCATTGGCCGAACGAGCCGCCGTTCGCCCAAACCCATTCGAGCACAAGCGCCCCCAGCGCCACCGCTGCCAGTAACGGCCAGAGATCGCCCAGGGGCTGGCCCGACGACTGCCTGCCGGCGTCAGATTCCGCCAGCGCGAGTGCGCCCGGAAGATCGGGATTCGCACGCAGATTCGATTCCGCCGGATGCCCCGCGTTGACTACGAAAACGCCGGACGCCGTCACCTCGCCACCATGATCGAGCTCTTCCACGGAGTAGGCGCCCGCTTCGCCCGTTGCGGGATAGATCGCTCGCTGGACCGTTCCGCCGGCTTCGTCCCCAGCGGGGAGCTCGGTTTCGGTGCCACTCGGGGCGGTCACACGGATCGTTTCGGCGCCTGTTCGTGGTTCGATGACGACCGGCTCGCCCAGGATGGCCGACGCGGGCAACGCCGCCGGCGCCAGCGCGCGCACTACATTCGTCATCAAGATGGGAAACGCGATCCGCTGGGGAAGGAGGCTCTGCTGCAGATCGAACGCCAGGACGACCATCGGTTCCGACCCGCCGGGAACCGTCCCGCCATAGATCAGCGGACTGTTCTCTCCATCGACGATCGCGATGTCACCCTCGGCGAGTGTGTGCGTGGGAACTTCGACAAAGCTGATCCCGGTCAAATCGACCCCATTCAGCAACGGGTCGCCCGCGCGGACATGCTGGACTGTGGCTATCGGGGTCACCCCAGTCGCCGGGAAGAGACCATCCACCGGTGGGCGCACAAAAACCGCCGGGGCCGTCACATCGCCCGCGTTCTCCGGGGTATACGCCTCGAAGACCAGCAGATCGTAAGGACCGTCGCCCGTGTTCCCAATCAGATGATCGGCGGTCGAGATCGTCGTAACCTGCGCACCGGGAAGCGCGCTCAGCACCCGTTGCAACACCAGTGGCGTGTCCGACACGAGCAGGATGCGCTGGGCCAGATCGCTCTCCCGCGCCAGGATCAGCTCTGCCCGATTGTCCTGTGGCAGCACGTCCTCGGATCGAAGCTCGACACTGAGCCGGGACACACCTGCCGGAAGCAGATCCGATGTGAAGTCGATCGTCTCGTTGGCATCGATCTGCACCGTCTGCGAATCGACCGGGACACCATCGGCCAGGACCGACACTGTGACCGTCGCGTGCTCATCACTGAAATTCGCCAGCCGCGCAAAGAGCGCCGCGCCAGCTCCAGACGCCTGCGCCGTCAGCTCGACCACCGCCAGATTGGCCTCGCTCGCCCGGCCAACCTGCACGAGCTCGATCGGCGCCGCTACCCCGCCGACCACCGACGGATCCGCCGCGACGGCACCATCGGTGATGACGACAACACGACTGTCGAGCTCGGGCAGGAGCAGGTTCGCGACCAGCGATAGCGCGGCATTCAGGTCCGCGCGTCCCCCGGGGAGGGCCAACCCCTCCAATCGCTCGCGCAGCACGCGCAAACCGGCACTGTCCGTCGCCTCGAACGATTGCACCGAGGTCCCCAATACCAGCACGGTTGCCACATCGCCGTCGTGCAACGCGTCGACCCGGTCGCCAGCGATCGCTTTGGCAGTTTCGAATCGATCGGCGCCGGCTGCTCCGTCGATCGCGCTCATACTGGTCGACCCATCGAGCACCAAGACCAGATGGCGCGGTTCGGTCCGCTGGGTCAATCCGGCCAGGGCATCCGCCACCGCCGGCCGCGCAAGCGCCAATCCGAGCGCACCCACCGCGACGAGCTGCAGGATCAACAACAGGGTGAGCGGCGGTTTGCGCCAGCGCGCATCGTCGGTTGGGGCCGGTGCGACCTGCCGCCAGAAGCGCAGGGTCGGCACCGTCCGTTCCACCGGTGTCGTATGCCGCATATGCAAGAGAATGACCAGTGGAATACCGATCAGCGCAAGGAGTCCCAATGGCACCAGAAACTGGAGGCCGCTCATCCGACAACTCCGCGTTGCGCCAGCAGACCCAGCACGACCAACTCGAAGTCCCAATCCGTTTGCAGGGATATGAGCGGTATCTGCTCCTCCGCACAGATTGCGTCGATCCGATCCTGCCAGCTTTGCACGGCCTGCCGGTAGGCATCGAGCGTTGCCGCGGTCGGGGTCATTTGCAATCGCCCCGCCTGTTCCAGATCGATCAGCTCCAACGTCAGGGAATGACCGGCCGGATCGGCCGGAAAGGCAGAAACAGGGTCGAGCTCAACGGGATCAACGATCTGCACGATGGTTGCCTGCCAACCGCGACTCCGTATCAGCCGAAGCACGCTCCGCATCTCCTCCGGTTCGCCGGAAAGAAGATCGGAGACGATGATGAGAATGCCCGGCCGTTTGCGCGCGCGGACGTATCGTTCGATCGATTCCGCCAGCGAGGTGGTTCCGCGCGCTTCGAGGTGGGTCAGATAGGTCAGCATTGGGGTGATGTTCGATCGCCCGTGGGATGGTCCGAACGGCTGCCCGAGCTCGGCGCCAAAGGGCGCGATCGTCAACCGATCGAAATGCCAGAGCCCGACATAGCCCAGCGCG
>JAMLHN010000024.1 GCA_023957115.1 Thermomicrobiales bacterium | reverse complement strand
ATAACAGAAGATCCTTCTCAAAAAAAACAGGCCGCGAGCATTTGCTCGCGGCCTGTTGCTTTTGGGGGAGTTGGGAATTGGGATCTTGAGCAGATTCCGAAACAGTTTACATTGACAACCGTTTCGGACTGTGCGATAGGCGCTCCCTTGTGTGTTGCGGCTTGGACCGCGTTTCAACGGCGAAGACATGACACACTCGGCTGGGCAGGTGTTCGGCGTATTCCCCTAAACTCCCAGCTCCCGGGACGTGTTCGAAGACTCCATGACGGGTCACCACCGACCGTGGATCGCCCGGAATCCGTCGGTTCACGCCCCGACAACGGCCGTCCAGATCGTCTCAGGACCCAGGTGCCCACGACGCAGAAGCTTTGCGGCCACGCCCCAACTCCTAAATCCTAGCTCCCAACTCCTATCTTGATCGCATCAACGATCAGCCAGGAACCCAGTGGTCCCATCGGAACGCGGCGGTCGAGTGAGCGGGCGGCATATCGGAGGCGGATGATATCGAGGTCGGTATTCGTGGCGGGGGGTGAGCGCTTCTCATCGAGCAGCCGTCCAATGAACCAGCCCAGCTCTGACAATCCCGTCCCGCGTTGTTGCAGCGACGCCATCGAGAACCCACATTCGCGCAGCAGGCGCTCCAGATCGTTTTTCCGATATCGTCTACGCCAGCCAGACTCAGCAAGCTCGGGCAGGACGCGCTCCGATCCAGTCAGGTCATGCAGATACCGATGCCAGTTTGCGCCATCCAGCCAGGTCGTCGGGCCGAGATAGGGAACAAGGATCGTGAGCTGGCCGTTCTCCACCAACACGCGTGAAGCTTCAGCGAGGACGGCACGCTCGTCACGCGCATATTCCAGCAGATCGGCCAAAACCAGCCGGTCGAACGTGTTGGACGCAAACGGCAGGCGTGCGGCCGTCACGGCAACGATTCCGTGATCGGTCGTCGCTTTCCAGGAGGCGTCCCGTTCCGAGACCCCATGACGGTTCAGTTCGAGGGGGAGTGTCGCTCCTGGACGCGTTCGATCCCACGCCTCGAGACGAAGAGACAGCAGGTCGGTCACAATTGCCCGTACTCCGTACTGGCTCGGATACGCAATCGCAATCCGAAGCCCTCGAACGATCGACAGGTGTGCGCACGCATGGAGTTGTACTCACTTCACCCGATGCCGGATACAGGGACCGCATCGTTCCTCGAACTCATCCGCGGTCAGCCGGCAGATGACGATCGGCCCGATTTGGTAACGGGCCAGCTTTGGTACCGGCGACTACATGGAAATCAGTCACCGCGTCCCAACGATCTGACATTCGGCTTCGCGGCTTGGCTGACAACCCAGTATCCCGTATTTGCCCGTCAGGCGTTGAGTCTTTCCAGTTGGGAAGCGCGGGTCGATCGCGGGTCGGGCATGCTCCTCAGACCGCCCTCGCGGATGTTCATCGATGCCGGGCTCGATCCGGCGATCGCTCGCCAGATGCCGATTCGCATCGAGGGGGGAGATGGAATGATGGGCGGAAGCCCACATCCCCGCCCGCTTGATGGGCGACTACCTCGATCGGCCTTTCCGGCGCTATAGCGAACGTTCGGTACGTCGCTGAACGAGGCCGAGCTTGACGGGCCCGAGCTCGTAGCACTGATGATCGAGGCGGTCCAGACGACCCATGCGCACGGGTTGGGACTCTACGAGGCGGTCGAAGTGGTCGATGGCGGGGACCCGAATACCTGGCCACCCGGTTCGCGAGTCATTTCACACGCGTCTGACCGATCGATGGTCGAGCGATTGCATGAGGCAGCCAGGCCACCGAAGGAACCTGGATTGATTGCCCGGCTTCTCCGCCGTCGATAGGAGGATTGCTGCCAAACATTGATACGAGGCGTTTAGGTTTGTTTCGCTCGGCGCATTAGCACTCAGGCGACAAGAGTGCTAAAATGACCGCGGGTGATGAGCATGTCTCTGGATCGACGGAAAACAACCCACACGCAGATAGAGATCACGGAACGCCAGCAACAGGTGCTCCGTTTGATTGTGCGTGAGCACGTGTCCAACGGTCGCCCTGTCGGGTCCAAGTTTCTTGCTGAGCGCTATTCGATCGGGTATTCAGCGGCCACGATTCGCAATGAAATGGCCGAGCTCGAAGCTGCCGGCTTTGTCGATCATTTGCATACCTCCGGTGGCCGGGTGCCTACAGACGCGGGCTATCGCTACTTTGTCGGCCATTTGATGGATGATATCGATTTGCCGGCCGGCGACCAGATCATGATTCGTCACCAATTCCGGCAAGCAGAAACGAAGCTCGACGATTGGCCCGAATTGGCCGCGTCGGTACTCGCGGAAATTGCCGGAAATGTTTCGGTGGTCACCTCACCCCGGGCGGACACCGCGCGAATTCGACATCTGGAGCTCATCTCGCTGCAGCCGCAGCTTGCGCTTCTGATTTTGGTCACCCGTGAAAGCACGGTGCGACAATCGATGGTGCATCTGCCCGCGGCAGTCGAACAGGTGGATCTCCGGGTTCTGGCTGGACAATTGTCTGCCGATCTCGCCGGCCGCTCGGCCCAGGAGGTGCGAACGCAAGTCGTGGGAAGCACGCCGCTGGCGGCGGCGGTTGTCGAGCAGATCATCGAAACACTGCGGCAGATCGACTCTCCTGACCAGATCTCGATCAGGAGCAAGGGGCTGCAGAATATCGTTGGCCAACCAGGTATCGAAGACGACGATGTGCATGCGGTGCTCCAGCTGGTTCAGGGCGGCGCATTCCTCAACGCGATCCTTCCCCAGGTAGAGTCTGGGGATCGTGTCCAGGTGTTCATCGGTCGGGACGAGCTTCCCGATCAGCTCCAGCGATTTGGGGTCATCGTGGCAACCTACGGGGTCGATGACAACGTCAAGGGGTTGATCGGTGTGCTGGGTCCGACGCGTATGAGCTACTGGCGCACGATTTCGACGGTCCGGTACATGTCTCGATTGATTAGCGATCTGGTGGCGGATCTCTATCCGGCTGCTGGATAAAGGATGAAGAGGTGAGCGAGTTTACGACACATCCCGGCAAAGACGGGGTGGACGGCGGGGATTCGGCGCCAGGCGACAACCTGGAGCTGGAAAACGAGCTGCTGGAACAGAGTCTCGGTATTGCCGAGCTGGCGGCTGAGCGGGATCGGTATCTCGATCAGCTGCAGCGGACGGCGGCGGAATTCGCCAACTACCGGCGGCGGACTGAGCAGAGCCTGATCCAGGATCGAAAGAACGCGGCCCGCGATCTGATGGTGCAGATCGCGCCGATCATGGATGATTTCGAGCGCGCGCTGGCCAATGCGCCGCAAGACGAATCCCAGCATGTCTGGGTCGAAGGGGTCCGCCTGATCGAACGAAAACTTGCCGGGCTCCTCGAGCGCCAGGATGTTCGCAAGATCGAGGCGCTGGGCCAGCCATTCGATCCGGCCGTGCACGAGGCCGTCGCACAGGATCCGGACAACACCGATAACGTGGTCGTCGAGGTTTACCAGAATGGGTACACCATTGGTGACCAGCTCTTGCGCCCGGTGATGGTGCGCGTAGGAAACATGCCGAAAGCAAACTAGACCTATCCCAACAGGCAGTACAGAACCATAGGTTTCGAAGGGAGAATCAACACAATGGGACGAATGATTGGAGTCGACCTGGGAACGACGAATTCTGTCGTCGCGACCATCGAAGGCGGTGAGCCGGTCGTCATTCCGAATGCAGAAGGGGAGCGCCTGACGCCGTCAGTGGTGGCGGTAACCAGTAACGGCGAGCGCCTGGTCGGCCGGTTTGCACGCCGTCAGGCTGTGACCAACCCCGAGAATACGATCTTCTCGATCAAGCGCTTCATCGGACGCAAGTATCAGGATCCATCGGTCCAGGAAGACCTCAAACACGTACCGTATCAGGTGCGTGAGGCATCCAACGGCGGTCTCGAAGTCAAGATGGGCGACCGCTGGTACAGCCCTCCGGAAGTGTCTGCCATGATCCTGCAGAAGCTGAAAGCGGATGCAGAGGCATATCTGGGCGAGAAGGTCGACCGCGCGGTCATCACGGTGCCAGCGTATTTCGACGACTCGCAACGTCAGGCGACCAAGGATGCCGGAAAAATTGCCGGTCTCGAGGTCGAGCGCATCATCAACGAGCCGACCGCCTCCGCCCTCGCCTATGGGTTGGAGAGCAAAGCCGACGAGAAGATCGCGGTCTACGACCTCGGTGGTGGCACCTACGACATCTCGATTCTCGATCTGTCCGAAGGCGTCTTCCAGGTGCTGGCTACGAACGGCGATACACACCTCGGAGGCGATGACTTCGACCAGAAGATCATCGATTGGCTGGCCGACGAGTTCAAGAAAAAGGAGGGCATCGACCTGCGGGGCGACCGCATGGCGCTCCAGCGGCTCAAGGAAGCTGCTGAAAAGGCAAAGATCGAGCTTTCCAGCACACAGCAGACTGAGGTCAACCTACCGTTCGTGACGGCGGATGCCAGCGGTCCGAAGCACCTGCAGGAGATCCTGACCCGCTCGAAGCTCGAGCAACTGGTTGGCGGTCTTATCGATCGCACGGTTCCGCCCATGGACGCCGCGCTCAAGGATGCCGAGCTCAGCAAGGGGCAGATCAACGAGGCGATCCTGGTCGGCGGTCAGACCCGCATGCCGGCGGTTCAGCAGAAGGTCAAGGACTACTTCGGCAAGGAACCGCACAAGGGAATCAACCCGGACGAGGTCGTGGCGCTCGGCGCCGCTATCCAGGGTGGCGTGCTCGGCGGCGAGGTGAAGGACATCCTGCTGCTCGACGTGACTCCGTTGACTCTCTCCATCGAGACGCTCGGCGGTGTGGCGACTCCGCTGATCGAGCGGAACACCACCATCCCGACCCGGAAGAGCCAGGTCTTCACCACCGCGGCCGACAATCAGCCCCAGGTCGAGATCAATGTTCTCCAGGGTGAGCGACCGATGGCGAACGACAACAAGAGCCTTGGCAAGTTCATTCTCGATGGTATTCTGCCGGCGCCGCGGGGACTTCCGAAGATCGAGGTTACCTTCGATATCGACGCCAACGGTATCTTGAACGTCACCGCACGCGATCAGGCCACCAACAAGGAGCAGAAGATCACCATTGCCGGATCGTCTGGCCTCTCGGATGATGAGGTGAGCCGCATGGTTCGCGAAGCCGAGTCGCATGCTGATGAGGACCGCGCACGCCGTGAGGCCATCAGTGTCCGCAATGATGCCGAGAGCAACGTCTACCAGGCTGAGCAGGTGCTGCGCGAGCATGGCGAGGTGATTCCGAGCGAGCTCAAAGCCGAGCTCGATGGCAAGATTGCCGAGCTCAAGGAGATCCTGGAGAAGGATTCGGAGAACACCGACCGCATCCAGCCGGCGTCCGCCTCGCTGGTCGAATCGCTGCAGAAGGTTGGGTCCGCGGTCTACGGAGCGCAGCAGGCCGCTGGCGGCGGCGAACCGTTCGAGGAGCCTGCCGGTGATGAGCCTGGCGCGCCAGAGGACGACGCCACCGTCGAGGGCGAGTTCCGCGAGGTCTAAGCCCCGCCCCTCATTTCATTTCGATTGCAAGCAAAAGCGGGACGGCAGACGCCGTCCCGCTTTTGCGTCGGAAATCGGCGTGATTGCCATCATGCGATCGAGAAAACAATCGCCATCTCCAAAAAGGGTGGCTCAGGAAACGTACAGCCGGAACGCCGCAGCCACGAGCACGATCAGCCCAATGGCTCCCAGCACGATCATCCAATTGTTGACCGTAACCTCGGCTACGCCGTCTTGCGGAGCATCGGCGCCAAGATAGGGCTCCGGTTCTTCGAGGATGGCGTCCGTTTGTCGTGTGGGTTCGGGCTCGAGCGGCGGCTCAATGTCGCCGGGCAAGATTTGCCGCTCGACGCCACCCAACCAGGCCGGCAGGTCTTCGATCGAGAGCAACCGTTGCGGATCGAGCTGCGTATCGAGGGAGAGTCGCTCGCTGTACGGAATCGACGGAACGGCGGAGGCCGATTCGACGGCAACGGCCGTATCGGGCACCGACTCGACCACCGCGACTGCATCACGCGGCGGCTGCGGAATCTCAACCGCACCTTTGCCCGATTGTGGGACATCGTCGTCTCGAAGCCACTCGGGAAGGAGCAGGCGAGGATCATTGGGATTGGACGTGCTCATTCGTCGCCCTTGCGTGTACTGGCTCCGTAGAGCTCGTCGGTATCGAGCCAGATGGTCACCGGTCCATCGTTCACCAGAGACACCTCCATGTGCGCACCGAAGATACCAGTTTCGGTTGCGATCCCGCATTCGTTCAACGTCGCGCAGAACACCTCCAGCAGGGGAACCGCCTGGTCCGGACGGGCCGCGCCGGCAAAGCTGGGACGTCGTCCTTTTCGCGCATCGGCAGCCAGAGTGAACTGCGAGACCACCAACGCGCGTGGCCTGTCCGCGGGCAAATCCAGCAACGATCGGTTCATCTTTCCCTCGTCGTCTTCCAGGATGCGCAGATTCGCAATCTTGCTCGCAAGCTGGCCCGCAAGCTCCTTGGTGTCGGTCGGCACCACGCAGACGAGAATCAGCAGCCCGTCATCGATGTGGCCGGCGATTGCGCCATCGACGGCAACCGAAGCGCGCGTCACGCGTTGCAATACCGCCTTCATTGCCGTTCCCAGAATGCGCGGTCGATGATGGTCGCAATCGCGAGCGCGGCAATGCCTTCGCCGCGACCGATCGCCCCCAATTGCTCGTTCGTCGTGGCCTTGATCCCGATCGCCGTGGCTGGAATGCCAAGATCGACCGCAATCGCGGCGCGCATCGCTTCGATATGCGGCGCAATCCGCGGCTGTTCGGCGATGACCGTTACATCGACATTCGAGATCAGGTATCCCGCCTCGCGAACTTGTGTCGCCGATGCGCGCAGGATGATGCGACTGTCGATGTCCACGATCGACTGATCTGAGGGAGGAAAGCGATGCCCGATATCGCCTAGCGAGGCCGCTCCGAGGAGCGCATCTGCCAGCGCGTGGAGCAGCACGTCGGCGTCCGAATGCCCGGCCAGTCCTCGGTCTGACGGAATCTCCACACCACCGAGCACGAGCCGCCGGTTCTCCGCGAATGGGTGAATGTCATAGCCGATACCAGTACGAATCATCGGATTCTCGCACGGAGCAGCGCATTGACCATCGCAAGATCGGCCGGATAGGTGACCTTCAGATTGTCAGACGAGCCGGGAACGATGTGAACCGGATGTCCCAGCGATTCGATGAGCGACGCTTCATCCGTTACCGACCTGCCATGCTCCTCTGCTGCCGCAAATGCCGCGATCAGGAGCTCCTTCTGAAATGCCTGCGGTGTCTGTACGCGGACCAGATCGTCCCTTGGCACCGTCTGAACGACCTGAGACGCTGCCACGCGTTTGATCGTGTCCGAAACCGGAATGGCAGCAATGGCCGCACCGAACGAACGTGCTGTGGCGATGGTGGCATCGAAGAGATCAGGGGTCACCAGCGGTCGGGCCGCGTCGTGAATGGCAACGATCGTTGCCGCCTCGGTTGTCGCGCCGATACCCGCCAGGGCCGAATCCTGCCGCCGTTCACCACCGAGCACCACGCGAACCAGTTTGGCCGTGCGAAGCTCGGCGGCCAGCGCGATGCCCGCATCGTGTGAATGCGATCCGCAGACCAGGACGATTTCGTCGACCGACGTCGCGGCATTCGCCGCCTGAATCGACCACCAGGCCATTGGGGCGCCGGCCACCGGTGAGAACGACTTGCCGGCATTTCCAAACCGCTGCCCGGAACCCGCAGCGACGATGATTGCCGCCGCGGTCACGATGCCGCCTGCGTCCGAATCTGATCGGCGGCTGCCCGGAGCGCTTCGACCGCTTCAGGCGGAACCACGACGCCACCGAGATCGGTCGACTTCACCCCTTTGCCATGGAAATCGCTTCCACCCGTCGCAATCAGCCCAAATTCGGCGGCCAGCGCGGCCAGATCGGAACGCACATCTGGCGTGTACTCGCCGTAATAGCATTCGAGTCCGGTCAGTCCTGCTGGAGCCAGCCGTTCCACCGCGGCTCGTGGATTCTTCGTGCTCCAGGGGTGAGCAAGTACTGCCACGCCGCCGGCTCGGTTGATCGCCCCGATTGCGCCTTCGGGGGTGATCTTTTCCGAAAGGGCATAGCCTGGTTTTCCACGAGTGAGAAAACGATCGAAGGCATCCGAGATGCTGCTGGCATAGCCGTTGGCAATCAGCACCCGGGCGACATGCGGGCGTCCGACGGTGCCATTGCCGGCCAGGGCAAGGACTTCGGTCGCGTCGATCGTGATTCCGGCGGCATTCAGATTCGCGCAGATGCGCTCGACGCGCTCACGCCGGGATTCGTTCATCCAGGCAAACTCGCCTTGCAGGGACGCGGAGTCCGGATCGATGAAGTAGCCCAGGATATGCGCCTGGAGCGATGCGATCTCAGCGCTCAGCTCGACGCCGGGAACGATTTTGATTCCGTGCTGGCGACCGGTCTCGATAGCGTCGGCTACTCCGCTCGTGGAGTCGTGGTCGGTAAGCCCGATCGTCATAACCCCCCGCTCGGCGGCATAGGCGACCAGCCCGGCGGGGGAAAGAAGTCCGTCAGAGGCGGTGCTGTGGCAATGGAGGTCGACGCTCGAGGGAGCGAGGGTAGTCATGAAGGCCACACGAACCGAACGATTTAGCGACGTTCGATCACCAGGCGGATCGCGGTACGCTCTTCGTTGTCGATGGTGACATCGATGAAGGCGGGTACGCAGATCGCGTCGATATCGGTTTCGAGTAGATATTCCCGTGCGATCGCAATGGCTTTGATCGCCTGATTGGTGGCGCCTGCGCCGATGGCTTGCACCTCAGCCCGGCCGTTTTCGCGCACGACGCCGGCAATGGCGCCGGCCACCGCGCTCGGCCGCGACTTTGCCGATACCTTGAGCACCTCGGTATCGCCTTCATCCAGTGGAACCGCGTCGATTGGCGCGTCGGCAATACCCGCCGGCGTACTCCACTCGGTGACCTCGATACGCTCGTAGGTGGTCGAGACGATGTGGCCATTGTTCTCGAACACGGAGTCGTTCGGTTCAGCGTCAGTTTCTTCGGCCAGCTCGACCGTCTCCTCCTCATACGTGACGGACGCGACCGATGGCTCATCGAGAACTTCGACCTCGTCATCGTCCGGAAGGAAGCGACTACCTTCAGGCTTGATCTTGATGTCACGAAGGTCGAGTTTGCTAAAGAACCGATCCATTTTCGAACGTTCTCCAAACGGCCCACTACGTCGACGGCGAGTCCGCGGTTATTCGGCCGGGCGACCACGAACAGGACATTCCTGCTCTGACACAAATTCTCGAGCCGGACAATGCAAAGCCGCTGCAACATTCTCGAACGCCCGTGGGCCGTGTGACCCGTGTTGGGCGAGCGGTTTGCAACGGCCCGAAATCCCAGCTTCCGCGCCAAGGATAGTCCAAAATGGCGATCTTCGCCTCTTCGTGGATAAACAATATCCTGGAAGTACGGTACCGCTGCGAAAAAGAAAAGGGACGGATATGAATCCGTCCCCGTCGATATGTGCTTGCGGAAGGTGTTATCGGGCGTAGTCGACCGATCTGGTTTCCCGAATAACCGTGACCTTGATCTGCCCCGGATACTCGAGTGTTTCTTCGATTTTCTTGACGACGTCATGGGCCAGCTGGGTGGCGGCCAGGTCGTCGATACGATTGGGGGAGACAAGAATCCGGATCTCGCGCCCCGCCTGGATTGCGAACGACTTCTCCACTCCGTCGAATGAATTCGCCACACCCTCGAGTGCTTCGAGGCGTTTGGTGTACGTCTCCACCATTTCCCGGCGGGCGCCGGGCCGGGCGCCCGAGATTGCGTCTGCGGTCGCAACAATGAATGCCTCGACGGTGAGCGGCTCCTCTTCTCCGTGGTGCGCCGCAATTGCGTGGACGATCTTGGCCGAGCGCCCGAGGCGCTTGGCGATGTCCGCGCCGATGAGCGCATGCGGACCTTCCACCTCGTGGTCGACCGCCTTGCCGATGTCGTGCAGCAGGCCGGCGGTCTTACAGACGTTCACGTCCGCGCCAAGCTCGCTGGCAAGCGCCCCGGCAATCACCGATACCTCCAGCGAGTGCGCCAGAACGTTTTGCCCATAGCTGGTCCGATACTTCAGGCGGCCGAGCAGCTTGATGAGGTCTGGATGGAGTCCGACCACGTTTGCTTCGTAGGCGACCGCGTCGCCTTCTTCGCGGATTGTCTGATCGAGCTCGATCTGCGCCTTGTTGACGACTTCTTCGATGCGCGTGGGGTGGATGCGGCCGTCCTGCAGCAAGCGGGTGAGCACCCGGCGGGCCAGCTCGCGGCGGAGTGGATCGTACGCGGAGATCATGATGACTTCCGGGGTATCGTCCACGATCAGGTCGACTCCGGTTGCTTGCTCCAGGGCTCGAATATTGCGCCCCTCGCGCCCGATGATCCGTCCCTTCATATCGTCACTTGGCAGCGGAACGACCGAGACAGTCGATTCCGCGACATAATCGGTCGCAATGCGCTGGATCGCGGTGGCGAGGATCTTCCGCGATCGGCGGTCGGCCTCCTCGTGGATCTCCTGCTCGATCTCATGCACACGCCGGGCGGCCAGCGAGCGGGCTTCCGCCTCGACCTCCGCCACCAGCTCGATCTTGGCCTCGTCGGCCGTTAGTCCGGCGACACGCTCGAGCTCTTCGATATGACGATTGCGCTCCCGGTCGAGCTCTTCCTGCTGGCGGCCTCGTTCCACTTCCCACTTTTCGCGGGAACGCTCGATGTTCTGCTCCTGACGGCGAAGATTCTGCTCCCGCGCCTCGATCGATTGGGTTTTTCGATCGATGGTTTCCTCTTTTTGTTCGATACGCCGCTCGATACGATCGACTTCCTTGCGGCGTTGACCGAGCTCGCGGTCGAGCTCGGCGCGCAGGCGCATGGCCTGATCT
This sequence comes from Thermomicrobiales bacterium, assembly GCA_023957115.1. GTDB lineage: Bacteria > Chloroflexota > Chloroflexia > Thermomicrobiales > UBA6265 > JAMLHN01. Next base: position 54,406 of record JAMLHN010000024.1, on the reverse strand, counting down.
TTTGCTTCGATGGCGGATGCTCGCTTCTGCTCTTCAGCTTCTGCAACGATACGCTGGGCCTCATCCTGCGACATCCGGACACGCGACTTCGCGCCTCGGTCGAGGTAGAGGTACGTAACAATTGCGCTGATGACTCCGGCGAGCAGCGCCCCGATGATGAAGGCGAGTGCGCCTCCCATGGTGACTGCTCCTTGAATTCGTTCCCACAACGGGAATCTCGTTCAGCTCAATGTTGGGAGGTGTGGGAGTGTTGGGGAAACGCATACCGGTTGTCACCCGGTACGCTTCTGTTGCAAACCCACCCAATTCCCCATCGCCGATGATACGGGCGGCTAAAAAGGAGCGTCAAGCGACATGACGTCTGGCGGATGAGCCGAGCACGCGTTCGCGGTCAGCCGACCGGGGTGGGGGCGGGGTGCGAAAAGACCACGTGCGCGAGCCGACGCCGGAATCGCCGGTTGTTGGCCAGAGCGGCCAACGGGGAGACGATGATGAACATTCCCCACACCGTGCCGAGCCCAACATCGAAGAAATGAACGGCGGCAAGACCCAGCAGCACGGCCGACCAAACCGCTATGCCTTCGACGATGAGCGGGGTCACCGTGTCTCCCGTCCCACGAAGCGCTCCGCCAAAGACGAACCAGAGCCCCCAGAAGGGCAGGCTGATGGCCAGGGCGCGTAATCCATTGATTCCCTGGGCGACCACCTCTGGCTCATCGGTAAACACGCGCATGATCGGTCCGGCGAGCACAAAGAACACAATTCCCGCTACGGCAAGCGCGATCAACGAAGTCCGCGCTCCAATCTGCGCGGCGATGCCAGCCTCGCCAATCTTGTTCGCGCCAATGCTTTGTCCGACCAGGGCGGTCACCGCGATTCCGAATCCAAACGCGGGCATATACCCGATATTCAGCGCGGTGAACGCAATCTGCTGTGCGGCCAGTGCGTCGGTGCCAATCTTGGCGACCACGAAGAGCATGGTCATGAACCCGGCTGACGAGATGACCTGCTCGGCCGACGCCGGTAGACCCAGTTTGAGCAGCTGCCGGCCGATCGAAAGATTCGGACGCCAGGATCCGGTGGTGCGCAATCCGATTTGCCGCCGTCCCGACAAAAGCAGTCCGAGGAGAATGGCGGCCGAGACGCTGCGCCCGATCGCCGCACCCCAGGCGCTTCCTTCGACGCCCATCTCCGGCAGCCCAAAGTGCCCGAAGATCAACCCATAGGAGAGGAAGACATTGACAATATTCGCAACCAGCGAGGCATAGAGTGGCGTCCGGCTATCGCCAACTCCGCGAAAGATGGCGCCGCCTACGAACGTCAGCAGGAGGAAGATGCTGGTTGCCGCAGTGATCTGTAGGTACCGGGTCGCATAGTCTGCGACCGCCTGCTCGGTCCCGAAAAGCTGAATCACGGATGGCGCCAGGAGATACCCGGCAACCGATACGGGGATCGCGAGGAGAATTCCCCAGACGAGGGCCTGTCGTGCGATTTCACGGACGCGAGCGGATTGCCCCGCCCCAAATGCCTGCGAAACGAGAACGGTGGCGCCGATTTCGAGGGCGATCAAGATCGAAATGATGAAATAGACGAACTCGACCGCGGTGCCGACGCCGGCAACGGCCACGCTGCCGAGCCGGGCAACCAGGAGGGTGTCGACCGCGCCGACCATCGTCTGCAGCAGATTCTCGCCGATGATCGGAATGGCCATTCCAAGCACCCGCCGTCGATCCATCGGCCGCTGCGGAGCCTCGATGGCGGTCAGCTCTACCTCCGCAGGAATGGCGCCGGTCTCAGACATCGTTGTGGGCTCCCGGGCTCCTGGATCCGAACCATGAAAAAACCGCGCCAGTCGACAATCGCCGGCACGGATGGCCCGAGCCATCCTAGCAGTCGCAAAACAATGGTTCCACCAGCGAGATTGTGATAAAGTTCGCAATCAAGAAAGGATTGACGTCGCCCTTGCGACAGAACCCTTCTCCGATCGATACGAAACAGGTGAGAGCAACCGGAGTCGCAGCAGGCCTAGGTTGCTCTATTGTTGCGACCGTCGTTGTGTTCATCATCGGCGGAGTACTCCTGGATAGGGAGTTTGGCACCGAACCCTGGCTTACGCTGGTTGGGGTCGGGGTCGCAATAGTCGCCGCCGGGTATCAGCTCTATGAGCTGTCTAAGCTTGGCCGCGCCGGGACGCGTCCCGGCGTCGTAACGCGGAATATCGAGCGCATCATGCCCGCACGGCAACACGCGGGCGAGGTGGGCGAGGATCGAGCCGGCCGGAGTCAGTCCGGTCGCGAAAATCGGGAGTAACGGCGAGCATGGAAGTCCATATCGAGCTGGCGGCCGAAGAGCTCTTCAAGGTCGGACCCCTTTCGGTAACCAATTCGATGTTCATGATGTTCGTTGTCATGGCTATCATCCTGATCGTCTTTTGGTGGGTTGGCCGGAACGTGAAGATGGTTCCGGGACGCTTCCAGGCCGCGGTCGAGATGTTGGTGGAATTGCTGTCGGGCCTCACCGAAGGGTCGGGTGGCAAGGCGTTCGGGCGGAAGGTCTTCCCGCTCGTCTCGGGTCTTTTCATCTTTATTCTCTTTGCAAATTACACAGGGCTCCTCCCCGGCGTCGGCACCATCGGTATCGAGCGCACCGTTGGGGGTGACGAGCATGCCAGCACGGCCGTGATCGCCGCCGGAACGGCCGATGGCGGTCAGGCGCTCTATTCCACCGCGGCAACCGAAGAAGAAGGCGCGCACGAAGTGCTGGTCCCCATTCTTCGTCCGCCGACTGCCGATCTGAACATGACCCTTGCGATGGCCATCGTATCCTTTACCGCCATCCAATACTATGGAATCAAATCCCACGGCGTCGGTGGCCGCATCAAGCACATGGCCAATCCGCCGTTCCTCTTCCCGATCGAAGTGATCGGCGAGTTCTCGCGCATCATCTCGCTTTCAGCCCGACTCTTTGGCAATGTCTTTGCCGGTGAGGCGCTGCTGGGCGTGATGTACGCCATCACCGCCAAGATCGGTTTCTTGGTGATACCGGTGCTTGTTCCGGTGGTGTTCCTCTTCCTCGAGCTCATGTTCGGCACGATTCAGGCGCTGGTCTTTGCAATGTTGACGCTGGTCTACATCGCCATCGCCGCCGCGCACGATCATGGGGACGATTCGCACGAGGAGCACGCCGAAGCAACGGGCCTGGCGCCCACGGCTTCGGAGTACCCCCGGGCGGTCGGGGACTAAATTTCGCGTACTGCGTCCGGACCGCGCGCCCAGGGACTGGGCTGGCGGAGGCCGGGCTCGGAGAGATCGTGAAGAGTCGGCACGGGTCGGCTCTGGCACAAACAGATCGTCAGCTGACACGTTTGCAGACTGGCGGAGGAGGATCAACGTGTTCGGAGGTATTACCGACCCGGAGGCCGTACGATACATCGGTGGTGGCATTGCCATCGGTCTCGGTGGTCTCGGCCCGGCCATTGGTATCGGACTGGCGGTCTATGGCGCCATGACGGCGCTCGGCCGAAATCCGGAAGCGGCCGGTGAGATCCGATCGACGATGATCATCGGCGCGGCGCTCGCCGAGGCCGTCGCGATCTACGCGTTCGTTATCGCGATCATCATTCTGTTCGTCTAGAGCGGTTTCGCTTGGGGTCCGGTGGCGATAGCCGCCGGGCCCAACGACACATCGGACAGACGCGGGCCGCGTATGCTGGAGCCGGGATTCCCCGGTTTCGAGCGCAACGTCGTGCCGGGAGCCGGTTAAGTTATGGATGCCCTCGGGATCGATTTGTGGAAACTCGTCGCGCAGATCGCCGCGTTCGTTGTTTTCGTGGTGTTGCTTTGGAAATTCGGTTCCAAGCCCATCCTGAAGACCCTGGACGAACGGCAGGCGCGCGTGCAGGAAGGTCTCGAAGCTGCGCAGAAGATGCAGGATCAGCTTCAGGCCACCGCAGCCAAGAATGACGAAGTGCTCGCCGAAGCGCGCCGGGAGGCCCAGGTCATCCTTGCGCAGGCACGGGAGCAGGGCGACGCCTCGATTGCGCGTGCCCGTGAAGAAGCAGCCAAGCAATCCGATGAGTACATGGCGCGCGCTCAGGCATCGCTGCGCGCGGAAACCGAGCAGGCGCGGCAGCAGCTTCGCGCCGAGGTTGCCGATCTCGCCGTTCTGGCGGCTGGGCAGATCGTCCGCAAGGAGCTCGATCCAGCAGCGCAGGCAGAACTCATCGAAGCAACGCTTAGCGAGGCTGCGTCGGGCGCCAAGAACGCCTAACAGGATCGGAGCAGACTTTTCGTGGCGAGTACAGTAGCCAGACGATACGCTCAGGCAGTGTTCGAGATCGCACGTGATTCCCAGAGTTTCGACGCGTGGGAGTCCGATCTTTCCATCCTGAATGCGGTCATGTCCGATCCGGTCACACGCAGTTTCCTGGAAAGCCCGAAGACATCGGAAGCGGACAAGCAAGCCCTGCTCGACAAAGCGATGGAGACCAGCCAGCCGGACGCGCAGCGGTTGACCCGACTGCTACAGGAACGCCGCCGGCTTGCCACGGTTCCCGAAATCTACGAGCAGTACCAGGCACTGGTGCTCAAGGAAAAGGGAATCGTGATGGCCGATGTCACGACCGCGGTTTCGCTGGATGACGCGGCCGAATCAATGATCAAGAAGCAGCTTTCAGAGCTCGTCGGCCGGGATGTCGAAGTCCGGTCCAGCGTGGACCCCGCCATCATTGGCGGCATGGTCGCCCGGATCGGCGACAACCTGATCGACGGCAGCGTTTCCAGTCAGCTTCGCCGGTTGCACGAGCGACTGACGACAACCAACGCATAACGACACGACACGTGCACCGGCTGGACCCGCTTCGCGGAAGCCCTGGTGAAAGGACGCAAGGATGGCAATTCGCGCGACGGAAATCGTAGACATTCTCAAGCAGCAGATCGCTGGTGCGCAGGACCAGGTTACGGTCTCCAACGTCGGCACCGTGGTCGAGGTCGGTGACGGCATCGCGCGCGCCTACGGTCTGACCCAGGTGATGTACAGCGAGCTGGTCGAGTTCACCAAGAATGGAACTATCGGTCTGGTCCTCAACCTCGAAGAGGATTCGGTCGGTATCATCATCATGGGCGAGTACACCGACATCGAGGAAGGCGACGAGGTCCGGGCAACCGGGTTGATCGCGTCGGTGCCGGTGGGCGACGCCCTGCTGGGCCGCGTCGTCAACGCGCTTGGACAGCCGATTGACGGCAAGGGCCCCATCAAGACGGACAAGACCCGCCCGATCGAGCGCATCGCACCGGGCGTCGTGCTCCGCCAGGACGTGGATACCGCACTCCAGACTGGGATCAAGGCCATCGACGCCATGATTCCGATCGGCCGCGGGCAACGCGAGCTCATCATCGGCGACCGCCAGATTGGCAAGACCGCGGTGGCGCTCGATGCAATCATCAACCAGCGTGATTCGGGCGTACGGTGCATCTATGTGGCCATCGGCCAGAAGCAGGCGCAGATTGCCCAGGTGGTTCGTACCCTCGAAGAGTTCGGCGCGATGGACAATACGATCGTTGTCGTCGCGGGCGCTTCCGACCCGGCGGCACTGCAGTACATCGCACCGTTCTCCGGTTGCGCCATGGGCGAAGAGTTCATGGAAAACGGTCAGAATGCGCTGATCGTCTACGACGACCTTTCCAAGCATGCCTGGGCATATCGCCAGGTCTCGCTTCTGCTCCGCCGCCCGCCGGGCCGCGAGGCTTATCCGGGCGACGTCTTCTACCTGCATTCTCGCCTTCTCGAGCGTGCCGCTCGGTTGAAGGACGATTTGGGTGGCGGTTCGCTGACCGCGCTGCCGATCATCGAAACGCAGGCTGCCGACGTGTCGGCCTATATCCCGACGAACGTTATTTCGATTACCGACGGACAGATCTACCTGGAAGGCGAGCTCTTCTACGGTGGCGTTCGCCCGGCGGTGAACGCCGGTCTTTCGGTCTCCCGCGTCGGTGGCGCGGCCCAGATCAAGGCGATGCGCCAGGTTGCTGGCCGCCTGCGCCTCGACCTCGCCGCATTCCGCTCGCTGGCTGCGTTCGCCCAGTTCGGCTCTGACCTGGATGCGAACACCCGCGCCCAGCTCGATCGCGGTGCGCGCCTGACCGAGACCCTCAAACAGGGGCAATATCAGCCGCTTCCGGTCGAAGAGCAGGTTGCGGTCCTCTGGGCTGCAACCAACGGACCGCTCGATTCGGTTCCGGTGGACGACGTTCAGGAGTGGGAGGTCGGATTGCTCGACTATCTCCGTACCGCCCACAGTGATTTGCTGAACACCATCAAGACCGAGCAGGAGCTTTCTGACGAAACGATCGCCGCGTTGTCCAAGGCCGTCGACACCTTCAAGGGTGGCTCGAAGTGGGCCACCAGCGGCGCGAAGGTCGAGGCTGCCGTTTAACGAGCGCGAACCGCGCCGGAGCCGGGCTGCTGTAACGGGCGGCCACCGGCGAGGAGGATACGTTGGCCAGTACACGAGAAATTCGGCGGCGAATTCGTTCGGTCCGCAATATTTCCCAGATCACGCGCGCCATGGAGATGGTCGCCGCCTCGAAGATGCGCCGCTCGCAGCAGCGTGTGCTGGCCAGTCGCCCGTATGCCGAGCGACTCGAGGCGATGATCGGCGACTTGGCGGCGCTGCAGCTCGATCCGGATAGCCAGGCGGCGTTCCCGCTGCTCGCGCATCGTGAGATCAAGAAGATCGAAGTGCTGCTGGTGACGCCCGACAAGGGGCTCACCGGTCCGCTGAATTCGAATATTCTGCGACGTGCGGGACGGTTCGTCCTTGAAGAAGCCGAAGCCCCGGTACAGGTCGTCACGGTCGGCCGCAAGGGGCGGGACTTCATGATCCGCACCCGGCAGGAGGTCGTGGCGGAGTTTTCGAACCTCAAGGATTCGGTCGACGCCGCTGAAATCCTCCCTATTACCGACGTCATCATCGATGACTACACGTCGGGACGGGTCGATGCCGTCTATATGATCTATCCGAAGTTCGTCAATACGCTGACGCAGGCGCCAACGGTGCACAAATTGCTGCCAATCGATCCGCCAGAGGCGACCGGCACCTACAACGATTACATCTTCGAGCCAAACGCCAAGGAAGTGCTGAACAACCTTCTGCCGCGTTTGGTCGACACCCAGATCTATCAGGCCATTCTCGAGAACTTCGCATCGGAGTACTCCGCGCGCATGGTTGCCATGCGTAATGCCTCGGAAAACGCCAAGGATCTGGTGAGCGAGCTGACGCTGACCTTCAACAAGGCGCGCCAGACGCAGATCACCGCCGAGGTTTCCGAGATTTCCGCCGGGGCAAACGCCCTGCGCGAACGCGGCTGACGATCCGCCGCAGCCAGAAACAGACAACGATCGCCGCATACAGATCGAAGGAGAACGCGAAATGGCCAAAAAGACGACGCACGCAAATGGATCGGTGGTCCAGGTTCTGGGCCCGGTCGTCGACGTTCAGTTTCCTCCGGACGAGCTGCCGGAGATCTACTATGCCCTCGAGGTTGTTCCCGAGGGGGGCGAGCCGTTGACGCTCGAGGTTCAGCAGCACCTCGGCAACGACTGGGTGCGCGCCGTCGCCATGAGTTCCACTGACGGGCTGCGCCGCGGCATGGAAGTCAAGAATACGGGCGCCGCGATCACCGTTCCGGTCGGACCGGAGACCCTGGGCCGCATCCTGAACGTCGTCGGCGATCCGATCGACCAGGCCGGTCCGGTGGAAGCCAAGGTCGAGTATCCGATCCACCGTCCGGCCCCCGCATTCGAAGATCAGTCGACCCAGATCGAAGTGTTCGAGACCGGCATCAAGGTCATCGACCTCATTGCCCCCTTTACAAAGGGTGGTAAGACCGGCATCTTCGGGGGCGCCGGGGTGGGCAAGACGGTGGTTATCACCGAGCTGATCCGCAACATCGCCGCCGAGCACTCCGGTGTGTCGGTCTTCACCGGCGTGGGTGAGCGAACCCGTGAGGGGACTGCGCTCTTCGGTGAAATGACCGCCTCGGGCGTTATGGGGCAGACCGTCATGGTCTTCGGTCAGATGAACGAGCCGCCGGGCGCCCGCCTGCGCGTCGGTCTGACCGGGTTGACCATGGCTGAGTACTTCCGTGACGAGGGAATGGACGTTCTCCTCTTCATCGACAACATCTTCCGCTTCGTCCAGGCGGGCTCGGAAGTGTCGGCGTTGCTCGGTCGTATGCCGAGCGCCGTGGGCTACCAGCCGACCCTTGCGTCGGAGATGGGCCAGCTCCAGGAGCGTATTACCTCCACCAAGCGTGGTTCCATCACCTCCGTGCAGGCCGTCTATGTTCCGGCGGACGACTACACCGACCCGGCTCCGGCCACGACCTTCGCGCACCTCGACGCGACGGTTTCGCTCGAGCGGTCGATTGCCGAGCGCGGCATCTTCCCTGCGGTGGACCCGCTCGCCTCGACGTCGCGAATTCTCGATCCGCGCATCGTTGGTGACGAGCACTACCAGGTCGCCCGTGAGGTGCAGCGCGTGCTGCAGCGCTATCGCGACCTGCAGGACATCATCGCCATTCTCGGTATCGAGGAACTCTCGGAAGAGGACAAGCAGCTCGTTGCCCGCGCGCAGCGGATCGAGCGCTTCTTCTCGCAGCCGTTCTTCACGGCCGCGCAGTTCACCGGCCGCGATGGCCAGTACGTCTCGCGTGAGGATACCGTCCGCGGCTTCAAGGATATCCTGGAAGGCAAGCTGGACGATGTCCCTCTGCAGGCGTTCATGTACGCTGGCGGCATCGAGATGGTGCGTGAGGCTGCCGCAACCGCCTAAGGCAGTGAAGACAAGCAACGAACAGAATGGGGCGTCCAATGCGGCGCTCCATTCCCAGGAGAATGCCCGGTGGCAACCCTATCTGTCGAGATCGTGACCAATGAGCGCATCGTCTTCTCCGAGACCGATGTCGATCTGGTCAGCGCGCCCGGTTCCGAAGGGATGATGGGCATTCTTCCAACTCATGCCCCGCTGGTGACAACCCTTTCGGCCGGTGAGCTGCGCGTGAAGAAGGGAAACACCGAGCAGTCGATGGTCGTCTTCGGCGGGTTCATGGAAGTGATGCCGGATAAGGTGATCGTCCTGGCGGACGTCGCGGAGAAGATCGAGGAGATCGATCTTCAGCGAGCCGAGGAAGCTCGCCGCCGCGCAGAAGAGGCCATCTCGAAGGGGGGAGACCGCACGGACCTGGCCGCCGCCCAGGCGCGACTCAGCCGAGCCCAGGTGCGGCTCAAGATCAGCGATCGGCGTCGCTCCAGTCGCCGGCCGTCGGATCTTTCCTAGGGAACATTGCGGGTATAGTTGCAGCGAGAAACCGGAACGAGCGTATGATCGCCGTTTCGGCGTGCGATTGATCTGCACCCACCGGAAAGCTGCTCGATGAGCCCCACACTGTTACGAACAACCATGTCCACGGTGGCGCCCGAACCGCTCGAGAAGCGGCGGGCGCTTCGCATTCGCGGCGGTATGCCCCTGCGCGGCGAAGTCACCATCGGCGGCGCCAAGAATGCTGCGCTCCCGTTGTTGGCCGCCACCTTGCTGACCTCGGAACCATGCGTTCTGAACAACGTTCCCACGCTCTCCGACATGCGCACCATGACCACACTGCTTTCGTCATTGGGCGCCGAGGTCAGCTACGAACCCGACCGCCACCGGGTCACCGTCCACGCGTCGAAGATTGCGACGACCGATACGCCCCAGGACCTGATGGCAAAGATGCGGGCCTCCTTTCTGGTGGCCGGGCCACTCCTGGCGCGTTGCGGCCAGATGAGCGCGTCGACGCCTGGTGGGTGTCAACTGGGCGTTCGCCCGGTCGATGTCGACGTGCGCGGTTTTCGGCAGATGGGCGTAAAAATCGATGCTGACGAGCAATTCATCTCAGGTGAAACGGGTGGTCAGGGGCTTCGTGGCGCCGCGATCTACATGGACTATCCTAGTCACACCGGCACCGAGAACCTTCTCATGGCTGCGACGTTGGCCAGCGGACGCACGACGATTGTCAATGCCTCCTGTGAGCCGGAGATCGTTGCGTTGGGGAACATGCTCAACCGGATGGGAGCGCGAATCACCGGTCTTGGCTCGCCCAATATTACGGTCGAAGGCGTCGATCGACTCCACGGCGTTTCTGAAACGATCCTCCCGGACCGTCTCGAAGCCGGTACCTATGCCATTGCGGCCGCAGTTACTGGCGGCGAGGTACAGCTGAACAACATCAACGAGCCGGACATGCTGCCCGTTCGCGCCAAATTGGAAGAAGCCGGCGCTGAGATCTGGGCTCGACCCGGGTCGATGCTGGTGCGTGGCGATCAGGAGTTCCATGCGGTCGAAATCCAGACGATGCCGTACCCAGGGTTCCCGACGGATCTGCAGGCGGCGTTTGCCGTGTTGATGACCCAGGCCAACGGCGTTTCCAAGCTCAAGGAGCGGGTGTTCGAGGATCGTCTTCGCTATACCGATGAGCTCGTGGCGCTTGGCGCCAGGATCGAAGTCGAAAAACTCGCCCCCGATCGCTACGGGACCGAGGCGGTAATCTATGGCCCGACGCCGTTGACCGGCGCCACCGTGCGCTGCCTGGATATCCGAGCCGGCGCAGGCATGGTGCTTGCCGGCCTGATCGCGTCCGGTGAGACCGAGGTTCGTGATATCTATCATATCGACCGCGGGTACGAGCGCCTGGTGCCGAAGCTTCAGGCGCTGGGGGCGGATATCGACGAAGTCACGCTCGACTGACGCACGGTCGGGCCGAAGGCAGGGGTAAGCGTTGCCGCAACGTATTCTGGTGGTCGAAGACGAGCCATCTGTTGCCGATCTGATCGAAGCCGTGCTGGCAGGTGAGGGGTATACCGTCGCCATTGCCCGCGACGGAGCGCAAGGATTGATGCTTGCGCGCGACTGGAATCCCGACCTCATTCTCATGGACATCATGCTGCCAGCGGTCGATGGCACGACCGCAATTCGGCGTTTGAAGAGTGATCCGGAAACCGCCGATGTTCCGATCGTGGCCATGTCGGCCGGGCGAACACTCCGAAGCCAGTCGGAAGAGCTGGCCGATGCGGATGCCGCGCTGGCGAAACCGTTCGATATCGATGCGTTGCTTGCCCAGGTCGCATTTCATCTCTCGCGCCGCAAGAGCGAGGCCGGTGAAGAACTCGCCGATGCCTGAGGGCGTGATCGGTGAACGACGATGAACGCGGACGAGATGTCGTCCGCGGCAGCTACGCCAGCCGTCACGGTTATCGTTCCGACGTACAACGAAGCTGATTCGATCCCGATTGTGATCGAGCGCGTCCTGGCGCTTGGACCACAGTACCGCATGCTTGTGGTCGACGATTCTTCGCCCGACGGAACAGCCAATATCGTCGAGGGGCTCAGGACCGTCAATCCAGGACGAATCGAGCTGCTGGTACGGCCGAAGAAGGAAGGTATCGGTCGCGCCTATGTGGCGGGATTCAGGCTTGCCTTACGTTCCAGAGCCGACCTGATCGCCACCATGGATGCCGATCTCTCACACGATCCGGCCGATCTTGCCAGACTCGTGGACGCCACAAAACATGCCGACCTGGTACTCGGCTCGCGGTATGTCGATGGTGGTGATACGCAGGGCTGGCCGATGCATCGCCGGATGATCAGCCGCATTGGGGGACGGTACGCCAGGGTCGTGCTCGGCGTCCCCATCCAGGACCTGACCGGCGGATTCAAGGTCTATCGACGACCGGCATTGGAAGCCCTCGATATCGATGAGATCGAGTCCGACGGCTACGTCTTCCAGATCGAAACGACCTACAAGACCATGCTCAACGGATTCCGCGTCATCGAGGTACCCATTCGCTTCGTCGATCGGGTGGCAGGGAAGTCGAAGCTTTCGCGGCGTATCGTTTTCGAGGCGATGCTGGTCGTCTGGAAGCTCAAAATCGAACGGGTATTGGGACGCTTTTAGCTGCGCTCATCCGCTTCGAGTAAACGCAGCAGTACAGGCACGAATCGATCGTGGCCGGCGACGAGCGGCGGCAGGTTGTCGAGCGGCGCCCAGCGGAAATCAAACGCAATCGGCGGTCCGCCGTCTGCCGGGTCATGCTCATAGCTCCGCCAGGATTCAGGTACCGGCCCGTCGCAGCTCAGTTGGAAAAAGTGCCGCTCATGGATCTCATCGCGGCCGAAGTCGGACATATCTCGTCGTGCAACCCCAAGGAGTCGGACCGGCTCGAGGCCGGACAACCCGGTCTCTTCTGTTGCCTCGCGAATCACTGCTTCTTCGGGAGATTCACCGTCGCGCATGGTGCCTGCCGGTACCTGGATGCCCGCCTCCGGGTGTCCCGGATGGATGAGTACGACGAGTCTGCGATCGCGCACGATATAGGCGAACGCCTTGCGTTTGACGGGCAGGCTCATGAACGCGCGATCTGTTCGACCGCATTTGCCATCACGTCGATCTCCTCGTCGGTCGTGAAGTAATGCGTCGATGAGCGGACCATGTTCTCGATGCCACGCGCCTCCATATCGAATCGCGTGCTCGATACCCCGGCGCCCGAGGTGTTGATCTTCCAGCCGTCGCGCAGGCGTTTGCTGATCTCACCTGGAGCAACTCCCGCGACCTCAAACGTCACGATCCCACCTTTCACCTCACCGAGGTCGCGCACGGAGACGCCCGGGATGCTGGAGAGCCGTTCCCGCAGCCGCGCCGCATTGCGTTCGATCTGGACCCAAACGCGGTCGATGCCCGCCTCGATGGCGTAGTCGATGGCCACGCCCATCCCAAGATGATTGGCGTAGTTCTTTTCCCAGTTCTCGAACCGGCGGGCGTCCGAGCGAATGCGGTAGCCATCTGCCGCGGTCCATTCCGCCGCGTGGAGATCGAGCATCGGTGGTTCGAGCTGTTCGATGACCTCGTCGCGCACATACAGAAACCCGACTCCCCGCGGACCGCGCAGGAACTTTCGGCTGGTGGCGGAAAGGAAATCGCACTTCAGCTCCTCCACGTCGAGTGGCGTCTGCCCTGCCGATTGGCATGCGTCGAGCAGAAAATACGAGCCGTTCTCTCGAGCCAGTGCGCCAACCGTCGCGGCTGGCTGGAGCAATCCGCCATTGGTTGGCATATGGGTCAAGGAGACAAGCCTGACCGTCGAGTCGAGCATGGCGCCCAACGCTTCGATGGAGATCTGTCCATGTTCGTCATTCGGGACAACCTCGACTGTTACGCCGCGTTTGGCGATCTGCAGGAAGGCGATAACATTGCTCGCGTACTCGGACACCGACGTCAGGATACGATCGCCCGGATTGAACGGGATGGCGTAGAACGCCATGTCCCAGGCGCGGGTAGCATTCTCGACGAGCGCAACCTCACCGGGAGAAGCGTTCAGCAGGTTTGCGACCGAGTCGTAGACGCGAAGATAGCGTTCTTCGGCCGCGGCTTCGGCCTCGTACCCACCGATCTCACCCTCCAGCACCGTATGATCGACCACCGCGTCGATCACGGCCTGCGGCATCAACGAGGACCCGGAATGATTGAAATGCACCACATGCGCGCACCCGGGCGTTTCGCTCCGAAAGCGGGCGACTTCTTCGGCAGAGAACAACTCGGGCATCGAGCGCGCATCCTTTCCGGGTTGGTTCGGAGTTCGATCTGCCAATCCTACGTGATTCGGAGCGCCGGCGAATGATCGACTGTCTGTTGCTCGGAACCGGCGGAATGATGCCCTTGCCGAATCGCTGGCTCTCCAGCCTGCTGATTCGCTGTCAATCGGAGATGACGCTGTTCGATTGTGGAGAAGGCACGCAGGTTCCCATGCGTCACCTCGGGTGGGGATTCAAACGCCTGTCGTCGATCGTGCTGAGCCATTTGCATGCCGATCATGTCATGGGGTTGACCGGTGTGCTCTTTTCGGTTGGCAATGCGGGGCGCACGGAGCCGCTGACGATCTATGGTCCCCCGGGAACGATGGTGGTTGCCCAGGCATTGACCGTCGTCGTCCCAGGGTTGCCCTTCGAAGTACTGGTCCATGAAATCGAAGCTGATGAGCGGTTGCGGTTACCGGCCGAAATCGACCTGAGCGTGGGACAAGCCGACCATCGCGATCACTGCTTCTTCTATCGGGTCGACCGGAGCCGGGAGCCACGGTTCGATGCCGAACGCGCCCGAGCGGCCGGGCTGCCGGTGCAGCTCTGGTCGCGTCTCCAGCGGGGCGAATCGGTGGAATGGGATGGACGACGCTTCGATGGAACGGAATTTCAGGGACCCGAGCGCCGCGGCGTCTCGCTCGGATTCGTGACCGATACACGCCCGGTACCCGAGATGCCCGCGCTCTTGCAACGGGTCGATCTTCTGGTCTGCGAAGGAACTTACGGAGATGACGCGGATCGGGAAAAGGCGATTCAAAAGACGCATATGACCTTCCGGGAAGCCGCCACGATTGCGCGTGAGAGTGACGCCGGCGCGCTCTGGCTGACGCACTTCAGCCCGGCAATGGACGACCCTGACGCCTTCGTTGACAAGGCGCGGGACGTCTTTCCCCGAACCACTATCGGATACTCGGGCCTTCAGACAACGATCGCGTTCGAGGACGAGAGAATCCACCCCTGAGCCGCTCATCTGATGCGTCCCAGCTCCGGGTCGCCATCGATGGCGGCGCTCTGTGATTCCCGAAGCTCAACTGGTAACCACGTTGGATCCCCCTTGGGGGGGACGTAGTGACATCACATGGCTACGTTCCCAACGTTGAAACGCTGGGCTAATACCCCTCCAGCGCGTACGTACGCGACAGCACGGAGTCGTTTTATCCGAACGTCGAGAATCCGTTGTCCAGACGTATCCGCAACCTGCTCTAAGCCGGGCGACGACAACAATGTCACCCGTGACCGCTGCCATCTTCCCTGGACCGTCGCAGGACCCAGGACCCGGGGCTCAGGACCGTTTCAAGCACGTCCCAGCTCCTAACTCGCCGCCGGCGTCGCCATCTGATTGGTGTCGATCGCATCCAGGACAAAGGCCTTGATCGCCTCGGGGTCGCCGGTGTAGATCCAGAGGCCATCGTCGCTCCAGCCCGATTCCAGGATCGGCTCTCCGAGCGTGACGAGCTGGATGTCACGGTCGCTCATCTGGTAGGCAATTCTCGCCAGGGTTAGCTGCTCTTCCAGATCGAAGCTGGTCTGGATTGCCTTGCCGGCCGAAAGAATGATCTCGTCGGCATTGGCGATCGATTCGATCGACTTACCCTTACTGAAAATCGCTCGAATCACATCGAGCTGTCGCACGCGGCGGGCATCATCACTATCGGCATGCCGAGTTCGCACATAGATCAGCGCCTGCTCGCCGTCCATCTCCTGCACCCCTGCCTCGAAATGGATCGTCTGGATGCCGTAGTCCTCGGTTGGATACTCATTGTCCGTCAGCTCGTACGGCACATCGACCACGATACCGCCCATGGCATCGACCACATCGCTGAATCCTGAAAAGTCGACCAGCACATATCCATCGATCGGGATGCCAAAGAGCGCTTCGACCGTGTCCCGCACTTTTGCCACACCGGCCACCGGATCGTCCGGACTGGCGAGCACGCCGTGGTTGTACGATCCGTTGATTTTGTCCTCCCCAACTCCGGGGATGTCGACAAGCAGGTCCCGGGGCAAGCTGACACCGGCAAGACGGTGATTCACCAAGTCGAGACGGGCGATGATGATGACGTCCGCATTCTGGTCACCGCCATCTGCCCGCCGGTCGACGCCGAGCACGAGAATCGTAAGGGAAGTCTTTCCCTCCCAGATATCGGAGTCTCCGGGATCGCCGCCGCCGATACCGGCATCGACCAATTGCCGGGCGACGTCCAGCTCGGATGGTTTGTCCGGTGGCTTGGGCGTCTCCGTCGATCCCTTGGTGGCTACCGGCGACGTCGTCGCTCCGGCCACATCTCCGCTGGTCCCCCCAGTTGGAGTGATGGGGGAGGCAGCTGTCATCGGAGTTCCCATCGAATGGGGAGGACCCGCTGTGGCTGGAGTTCCCAGCGCCAAATCACTTGGGGGAAGTGGAACAACGGCAGATTGCTCCACCTGAACGATCGCGCTCAACACGCGCCAACTCTGCACCGCGAGCACGATGGCGAGCAGCGACAGAATCACCAGGAGCGCCGCTGCCGCCTTGCGTCGCCGGTTGCTCAAGAATCCCAGACGAGCTGGGCGAGTCGGCGGCGGTGATGGTTGCTCTGGAAGCGCTGGATTCATTCGGTGCCTGAATGTAAGCGGTTAGCCGAATCTCAGATTCATCATGATCGTCGTCTTATCCTGACCACGAAGCATACGCGGCAATTGTACTTATGCCATTCCTCACGTTCGGCGTTGGCCAATTGACCCGCTCGGTGGGTGGACGTATGCTGCCGAACATTCGACCTGCGCAGCGGTGCGCGGATGGGTCTACTTCAGGAGAACGCTCAGGTGGCGATCACGGTTCCCGGAGTCAAGGTTGAGCTCGATGTCCCCGTGGAGATGCGCGACGGAACGATATTGCGTGCCGACGTCTACCGGCCGGAGGAGCCGGGTACCTACCCGGTGCTTCTGATCCGCATTCCATATGACAAGACGCAAGCGGAAAACGTGATCTATGCCCACCCGAGCTGGTACGCGCGCCAAGGATACATCGTCGTTTGTCAGGATACCCGCGGGCGCTATCGATCCGACGGCGAGTTCTATCCGTTCAAATACGAGGCCCAGGATGGCTATGACACCGTCGAATGGTGTGGCCGGCTCGAAGGCTCGACCGGCAAGGTCGGGATGTTCGGAGCCTCGTATGGCGGAGCGACCCAGCTTCTGGCCGCCATCGAGCGGCCTCCTTCGCTTGGCACGTTGATTCCGTCGGTTACCGCGTCCCAGTATTACGAAGGCTGGACCTACAATCAGGGGGCGTTTGCATTGGGATTCGCGCTCTCCTGGGCGTTGAGTCTCGGTATCAATGTTGCCCAGAAGCGGGGAGACGATGCGGCTGCCGCGGCATTTGGCGCGAGCTTTGCCGCTTCGCTGGCGCTCGACTGGTCTTTGCCACTCGACGATATTCCTGCCCTCAACAATCAGGACACGCACTTCTTCAATGACTGGGTCGCGCATCCGACCTATGACGACTACTGGAAGCAATGGAGCATCGATGAAGATTACAGCCGGATCGAGGTCCCGGTGCTCCATGTTGCCGGGTGGTACGACGTCTTTCTGACCGGTTCGGTTCGGAACTTCGCCGGGTTGCGCGCCCGGGCGGGTACCGAGCATGCCCGCGCCAACCAGCGTTTGCTGATCGGTCCCTGGTATCACATTCCTTGGCAGGTCTTGGGCGATGCCGGCGGTGAGCTTGCGACTCCGTATGCCTTCGACGAATGGCAGGTCGAGTGGTTCGATCGGCAGCTCAAGGCCGATCCAGTCGCCGGCGCTGATCCTGCGGTGCGGCTCTACATCCTGCGCGAAGGGAAATGGCGCAATTTCGACGATTGGCCACCGATCGATTCGACGCCGACAGAGTTCTATCTGCATTCGGGCGGCCGCGCGAATTCCCTCTTCGGCGATGGCACACTCGACCAGTCGCATCCCGAGAATGAGATTCCGGATGTCTACACGTACGATCCGGCCGCCCCACATCCGGGAGTCGGTGGCCATTCCTGCTGTTTCGAGAACGTCGCGCCAATGGGACCTGCCGATCAATTCAGCCGGGAGGTGAATAACGGCGTCCTGGTCTACACATCAGCGCCGTTGAGCTCGCCCACATGGCTGATTGGAGACGTATCCGCGGCCCTGTACGCAGCGACGACGGCGGTCGACACCGACTTCGCGGTCCGACTTTGCGTTGTCGACGCGAGTGGCGCATCGACCAATCTCCAGGAAGGAATCGTGCGCGCCCGCTATCGCGACTCGTTGTCGAATCCCTCGCTGGTCGAACCGAACGAGATCTATCGCTATGAGATCACGCTTGGCCCCATTGGAGCGAAACTGGCGCCAGGCGAGCGCATCCGGATCCAGATCACCAGCAACGATTTCCCCCAATGGGATCGCAATCTGAACACCGGCGGCAGCCCCGGGTCCGAAGGGCTCGCCAGCGCGGTCGTCTCGACCCAGGCCATCTACCACGATAGCGAGCACCCGTCGAGTATCTCCTTGCCAATCTGGCGTGCGAGCGACTGATGCGAACCCGTTCGGTCCTGTCCGTACCGGGTGGCAATACCCGGATGATCGAAAAAGCGCTGGCGTCGGCAGCCGATGTTGTCATGCTC
This sequence comes from Thermomicrobiales bacterium, assembly GCA_023957115.1. Lineage (GTDB taxonomy): Bacteria > Chloroflexota > Chloroflexia > Thermomicrobiales > UBA6265 > JAMLHN01. The sequence continues at coordinate 36,118 of JAMLHN010000024.1, read as the reverse complement.
GATCTGGAGGATGCGACCGCGCCGGCGCAAAAAAACGCTGCCCGCCAGGTGGTGATCGAATCGTTGTTGCATGGCGATTGGCAGGGGAAACCAAGAACATTCCGCTGCAATGGACTCGACACCCAATGGATGTACCGCGACATCGTCGAAGTGCTTCAGGGAACCGAATGCGGTGTCGATCGAATCGTCGTACCCAAGGCAGCCGACGTGGCGGATGTGCGGGCCATCGTCGTGCTCGTCCGGCAAATCGAGCTCGAATTCGGCCGGACGACGCCGACCGAGCTCGATATCCAGATCGAGACTGCGTCGGCGGTTGTGCATTGCGAGGCGATTGCGGCGGCGGACTCACGCGTTGCCGCAATCACGTTCGGCCCCGGAGACTTCGCTGCTTCGGCAGGCTACCCGCTTGCTGGCATTGGGTTGGCTGATCGATGGGACGACGCCTATCCGGGAAGCCGATGGCACTATCCCATGAGCCGAATCTCGATTGCAGCCCATGCTGCCGGGATCGACGCCATCGACGGTCCGTTCGCGGCATTCCGCGATCTCGACGGCTTGCGTACCTCGGCCATGAATGCCCGCGCACTTGGATTCGATGGCAAATGGTGCATCCATCCCGACCAGATCGTCGTCGTGAACGACGTCTTCACCCCCAGCGACGAGGAGATCGAGCACGCCCGGCAGGTCCTCCGAGCCTATCGGGAAGCTACGGAGATGGGCGTGGGGGCGATTGCCATCGGCACCGAGATGATCGATGCTGCCAATCTCCGTATGGCGCGCCGGACATTGATATCCGCCGGAGAACCTGACGACCTGGCCGGCCCGGAAGGTCCTTGAGCCGGAAATCCGACCCCAGTCGCCAGGATCGCCTCACCCCGGCCCCTTCCTTCTCCGGTCAAGCCCGGCAGTGCGTTGACCGCTCTATCGCGATATCGCAGCCTCTTCTGACACAGGACTCGTCAGACGACCGGCGACTGCTGCCGGGTACGCAGGCGCTCAGCGCGAATGATCGATTCGATCTCGGATGTTGCGTGGTGGTGGCGATCGGTATCGTTGAACACGAAGTAGTCGAAATCGAGCGCCATCGGCAGCTCGGATTCAGCTTCGCCAAAACGGCGCATGAGGTCTTCCGGATTGTCGGTCTTTCGGTGCCTGAGCTGGAGCAGCAGTTGGGACATCGAGCCGGGGGACACGAAGATCACGATCGCTTCCGGCCAGCGTTCCTTGATGGTCGCCGCTCCCTGGACATCGACCTTGAGCAAGACATCCTGTCCCCGTTCGATCGCGTGCCGGATCTGGTTGCGAGGGACACCGTAGGGCTTGCCGTAGACCTGCGCCGATTCCATGAACTCGTCATTGGCGAGTCGTTCGAGAAAGGTATCGGGGTCGAGAAAGAAATAGTCGACCCCTTCCGCTTCGCCGGGACGACGCTGGCGGGTTGTCGCGGTCACAGCGACGTGGACTTCCGGAAAGGTCTCGCGCAACTCTTTGACGATGGTGTCTTTGCCGGCGCCCGAAGGGCCCGTGATGACGAAGAGCTTCGGCTTGCGGCGGTTCCGCAAATCTGCGAGCAGAAGATCCCCTTCGTTTACCATGTTCTCCACCACCACCTGCACGCGCGACGCTCTCTGCCAGATAAAATCGTTGCCAGATCGGCTGGCAACGATGAGGAAGTATGTACGACGTTCTCACTACCGCAGCGATTGTCGATGAGCTGGCTGGATCCTTACCAGAAGGACGGATCCAGCGGATCGGGCTCCGTGACCCGCAGACCGTGGCGTTCGAGATCTATCGAGATCGCCGCCGGCAACATGTCGTTGCCACGATTGGCGAACCCGAGCCCGCGCTTTTCCGCTCTCCTGATCCCTTCGCAATCGATCCGGGGCTCGTCACACCGTTCGCATTGCTGCTCAGGAAATACGTGCGCGGCGCCACACTCGTTTCCATCGACCAACCGCCACTGGAGCGAATCGTCCGGCTGAGTATAGCCAAGCGGTTTTGGCCCCACAATCGCGCCGGCGACGAACCGGAGGCCGAGGACGACGAGCTCGACGGCGATGTGCCCGGAATCGAACCGGAGATCGTCTTTGTCTATCTCTACATCGAGCTCATGGGCAGACGAAGCAATGTGATCCTCGTCGACGAGCGGGAGACGGTCATGGACAGCCTCAAGCGGGTCACTCCCAAGATGAGCCGCGTACGGCCGGTCTGGCCGTCGGCCACATTCGCGCTTCCTCCGGAGCGGGGCGGATTCGACCCGCGTTCGATCGACCGGACGCAGGTCGAGCAGATGCTTGGCGAGCAACCGGCCGGCGGATCGTTTCGCAAGCTGCTGATCGATCGAGTACGTGGATTCAGCCCAGTGATGGCGGACGAGGTCGTGCATCGCCTGGCCGGATACGATGCGCTCCGAAATGGTGATGTCGATGCGGGAGCTGCCGTCAGAGCGATTCAGACGCTCGTAGAGCCGCTGGAGACGGGCAAATGGTCACCAATGCTCTATCGGGACCAAGACGGCGTTCTGATCGGATACAGTGCCGTTCCCTGCGAATCGCTTGCTGCTCGGGGCATTGCCTCGCCGGCCACTTCGATGTCCGATGCTGTGTCGGCCTGGCAGCATACCGAGCTCGCCGTTGCGGGGCGGCACGACGGGCGCCGGAATCGACTGCTTGCTCGGATTCGTGAGCGGCGAGATGCGGTCAACGGACGTATTCGCTCGATCGAGAAGCAGCAGGCATCGGTGCAGGAGGCGGAACGGTATCGTCGATGGGGCGAGACGATCTACGCGCATCTCTGGGAGATCGAGCAGCGGCAAACGGTGCTCGAAGCCGATGGTATGACCATCCCGCTCGACCCACGTCGGCCCGCAAAGGACGTGGCGGCCGAATACTTCGAAACCTATCGCCGGATGCAGCGGGGAACCGGAGCGGTCGAATCGCAGCTCGATGAGGCGAAGGCCGAGCTGGATTATCTCGATCAGATCGAAACGATGGCCCTGCTGGCTTCGTCCTTCCAGGAGGTGGAATCGGTCCTTTCGGAATGGGAGGCGTATGCCGGTCCCGAGCGAGGCGCCCCCCAGAAGAAGCGGAAGCAGGCTCCGGACCGCATTCGACCGGTGACCGATCGGGACGGGAATCAGATCTATATCGGGCGCACGGGTCCGCAAAACGATCGCGTGACCTTTGACATCGCCGGACCGGACGACTGGTGGCTGCACGCGCGCGGGGTTCCCGGTTCGCATGTCATCGTGCGAGGCAACGGCCGCGAACCCAGCGAAGAAGCGCTCGAACGCGCTGCCGCACTGGCAGGGTGGTATAGCAAAAGCAGAACGTCTGGCAAGGTCGAGGTCGACATTGCCAGACGTCATGATGTGCGCAAGATAAAGGGAGCGGGCCCCGGTATGGTCACCTATCGGAACGAGTACACCGTGCTGGTGTCACCGGCCGATGAATCAAGCCTCCAGAGCCGGTAACTCTGGCTCCTCATCCTTCGTCTTCCGGCGCCGGCTGGCGACCCTGGCGAAGATGAGACCGACTTCGAAGAGCAAGTAAATCGGCGCCGCGACGAAGAGCATGTTGAACGGGTCCGGAGTGGGCGTAATGATGGCAGCTGCGATCATTACGATCACCACCGCGTATCGGCGCGATGCCGCCATGCGCTTCGGACTGACGATGCCCAACCGGGCCAGAAGGAACATGATGATCGGCAGCTCGAAGGCGATACCCATACCCAGCGAAACCTGGATATAGAACGAGGCGACGCTGCTGTAGGTCGGCGCGAACTCGAAGATGTCGCTATTGAAGTTCGAAAGGAACTCGAACGCTCGTGGAATCGCGAGGAAGAACGCAAACGCGGCGCCCGCCAGGAAGAAAAGAACGACGAAGGGCAGCGAGCCGTAAACGTAGCGTTTCTCCTTACGGGTCAGACCCGGCGAGACGAACGCGAAAATCTGATAGAAGATCAACGGTAACGCGACCGCGATGGCAATGTAGAGCGCGGTCTTGAAAAACGAGGTGATTGGGTCGGTCGAATCGATCGACTGGAACCGCTCGACATTCGCGTTGTCACGAACGAGATCGAGCAAGGGACGCGTCAGGAAGAGTCCGCCGATGAAGGCGATCCCGATGCCGACGCATGTTTTGACCAGACGCGAACGGAGCTCATCAAGATGCTCCGCGAGCGTCATCTCTTCGAATACGTCCTCATAGTCTTCGTCGTCCTTCCCGGGAAAGCTCGGGAGGGGGACGCGGACTTTCGGCATTTTGATGGCACGAGCCACGAGTCGTTACTCCAACGTATGGCGGACCGGCAGAACGCTTGGTTCGAAATCGAAAAGAGTGCCGGCGAGTGTGCGCCGCGACGATGCGGCAACACGCATAGGATACGCGCTGCCGCATTCGACCGTCACGGGACAGTTGGCGCTCGTTGCGGGAAAGAGCCGGTGAGCGCGGCCGGGAAGAACGTTAGCTGCGCTCGTCGATAAACGTGACGGCATCGCCGACCGTTCGGATCGACTCCGCATCCTCGTCCTTGATTTCGGTGCCGAACTCCTGCTCGAGCGCCATGATGACTTCGACCAGGTCGAGTGAATCCGCGTTCAAATCGCCGATGAATTCCGACTCCATGGTGATGGTGTCTTCCTCGACACCAAGGCGCTCGGCGACGATTCCCTGAACTCGTTCGAACGTTGTTGCCACTCGAATTCCTCCTCATGCGCGTCTGTGTTTCATGCCTCGCCGCACGCGGGCTGACATTTCCTCGATAAGAACAGAACGGCCGCGACCAAACCAGAAGCTGGTTGCCCTCTCCTGTGGTCGAAACCGTAACGTCGGGCCGATGATACACGAGCCAATCGAGACTGAACAGAAGTGCTCCAGATCGGATGACCGCGGCTCGAGTGCTCAGGAATCGTTTCCCGGCAGTCGATCGACCACGGTGCCCAGCACGCCATTGACGAACCGCCCCGAGCTCTCGCCGCCGAATCGCTTGGCAAGCTCGACTGCTTCATTGATCGCAACCTTGACCGGCACATCGGACGAATAGCGAAGCTCGAAGATCGCGATGCGAAGCGCATTGCGGTCCACTGGGGAGATCTGCCCAATCGGAAACGCGGGTGCGGCCAGCTCGATTTCGCGGTCGATTGCCTTGCGATGCTCCGCAATTCCCTCGGTCAGCAGTCGCGCATAGGCGGCTGTTTCGGGATTGGGCGTCTCGCTTTCCACCGAGCGCTCCAGCACCTCCCGCCAGTCATGGGCGGTTTGATCGGCTTCGTAGAGAACCTGCAACGCGAGTGTGCGCGCCTGCCGGCGGAGATTGGGTTTTCGGCGCCGGCTCGGTTTGTCGGATGATCGTTTCTCTTCGGGCGAATCGTCACGCTCGCTCATGGATTCCACCCTGCGGATGCGGGCAGCCCATCGCCGAGCCGCGAGATGATCGCGGCATTCCGGTGCATGAATTCCGCGACATACCCGGTATGCACGTCACCCCGGCGGAATCCCCCGTCGGTGACGAGCAGCCGCAGGAACGATGTGGTGTTCGGAATACCTGAGATGAACGTCTCGGCAAGCGCGCGATCCATGCGGTTGACCGCCTGATCGCGGGTTTCGCCCCACGAGATGATCTTGGCCAGCAGCGAATCGTAGTCAGGCGGCACGCGATACCCCGGATAGAGGTGCGTATCCACGCGTATCCCCGGTCCTCCGGGGAGCACCACCGTGTCCACAGTACCCGCCCCCGGCTGAAAGTCGGCCGCCGGATCTTCGGCGGTAATCCGGACTTCGATCGAATGGCCGTGCGGTACGAGGTCTTTGTTGTCCAGCTTGAGCTCGGCGCCCGCAGCGATCTGGAGCTGCCAGGCGACCAGATCCAGGCCATAGACCCGCTCGGTGACGGGATGTTCCACCTGGATTCGGGTGTTCATCTCCATGAAATAGAAGTTGCCGCTCGCATCCACGAGGAATTCGAGCGTCCCGGCATTCTGGTACCCGACCGCTTTCGCTCCCTTGATGGCGGCGCGGAGCAGGTTGTCGCGCACCTTCTTGTTCAGATTCGGAGCGGGCGCTTCCTCGACCAGCTTCTGATGACGACGTTGCAACGAGCAGTCACGTTCGCCAATGGCATAGATGTGGCCGTGCCGGTCGGCAAGGATCTGGACTTCGACATGGCGGGGCTTGTCGACATAGCGTTCGATGTAGACATCGCCCGACCCGAAGTTCGTCTCCGCTTCCTGCTGAGCGATCGAAAAGAGCCGGGTGAGCTCGCCCTCACTTGTGACCACGCGCATGCCGCGTCCGCCGCCTCCGGCCACCGCTTTGATCAATGCGGGATAGCCGATACGCCGGATCGCCTCCTTGGCCGACGCGAGATCGCGCACCACGCCCTCGGAGCCGGGAACCGTGGGAACCCCCGATTGTTTCATGATCTGGCGGGCGACCGCTTTGTCTCCCATTTTCGCGATGACATCGGGTGGGGGGCCGACAAAGGTGATCCCGAGCTGCTGGCAGATCTCGGCCAGATAGGCGTTCTCGGCGAGAAAGCCGTAGCCCGGATGCAACGCGTCGCATCCGGTCACGAGCGCCGCGCTCATCAGTGCCGGAATGTTGGTGTAGGAGCGGGCCGATTGTGCGGGGCCGATACAGACGGCCTCGTCGGCCAGTCGCACCGCGAGCGAATCGCGATCTGCTTCGCTGTACGCGACCACCGCGCCGATGCCAAGCTCCCGGCAGGCGCGCAAGATACGGACGGCGATCTCGCCGCGATTCGCAATGAGAACTTTTCGGACGCCAGCCATGCTCAGCCGTGGTCGGTAGGGCGCATGCTGCGCCTAAGCCATGAACAGACCGCCATCGACGGTCAGAACATGTCCGGTGATGTACGACGCGTCCGGCGAAACGAGAAACGCGACTGCTCCAGCCACGTCTTCTGGCTGACCCAACCGTCCGGCCGGGATTTGCTTCAGCAGCGTATCACGCAGCTCCTGGTTCAGGACATCGGTCAGGCGGGTCTCGATGAATCCGGGCGCCACCGCGTTGACGGTGATGCCGCGCGACCCCACCTCTTTTGCCATCGACTTGGTGAGGCCGATCAATCCAGCCTTTGCTGACGCGTAATTGGCTTGCCCCGCGTTTCCGACCAGCCCGATGACCGACGTCATATTGACGATACGGCCGGATCGCTGCCGGATCATTGGCCGGATGGCTGCTTTCGAGCAGAGAAACGCGCCTTTGAGATTGGTCGTCAGAACTGCATCCCAATCGTCTTCGCTCATCCGCATCATCAGTGTGTCGCGGGTGATACCAGCGTTGTTGATAAGCACATCGAGCTGCCCGAGCTCGGCGATCGCCGTTTCGATCAACGTGCCGGCGTCATCGGCATTGGCGATATCGCCTTTGGCGAGCACGACGCGTCGCCCGGTCGCTTCCAGCTCGGCGCGGGCCGCCTCGGCTACCTCGTCATCACCGTGATAGTTGGCCACGAGGTCGTAACCGTCGTGGGCGAGTCGCGTGGCGACGGCCAGTCCGATTCCGCGGGTTGCGCCCGTGACGATTGCTACCCGTTTCTGCTCGCTCATGAGCTCCTCTCTGCTCCAATCGCGGTCGCCACGGCCTCATCGACCGGCGTCTCGCTCACATGCGGTTGATCGGAATGCTTGGGAACGCCGCCCCACCGAATCACGCTGGCCGCCCAGGCCAGTCCACCGCCAAAGGCCACGAAGACGAGGTTGTCGCCGTCTTTGATCTTGCCGGCTTGTTCCGCTTCGAACAACGCGATCGGGATCGATGCGGCTGACGTATTGCCGTACTTGTCGAGATTGACCCAAACCTTGTCCATCGACAGATCGAGCCGCCGCGCGGCGGCATCGATGATCCGGAGGTTTGCTTGATGGGGAATCAGCATGTCGATATCCCCAAACTCGAGCCCGGCGCGTTCGACGGCTTCCACCGCGGCATCGCCCATGGCGGTGACCGCAAATCGGAAGACCTCACGTCCATTCATCTGCAGGAATGGACGGTACTCCGGAAAGATGCCGGCCGATTCGGGGACGAACGCGCCCCAACCAGGGATGTAGAGATGCTTATATCCCTCGCCATGCGCGCCGAGCACCGTCGAAAGCGTACCGCGTGGCTCGTTCGTCGCCTCCAGCACCACGGCCCCGGCGCCGTCTCCAAAGAGAATGCACGTGCTGCGGTCGGAATAGTCGACGAAGCGGGTCAGGGTATCTGCCCCGATCACCAGCACCCGGTCGTAGAGGCCGGCCTGGATGAACTGGGTTGCGGTGGAAAGGGCATAGACGAACCCGGCGCAGGCCGCGCCGAGGTCGAAGGCAGCGGCTGTGCCGCCCAGTTCCGCCTGCACGAGACAGGCTTCGGAGACGAGAAATTGATCTGGGGTACAGGTGGCAACGACGATCAGATCGAGATCGGAAGCGGTGATGCCGCTGCGCTCCAACGCCTGGGTCGCCGCTGCCACGGAGAGCGAGGTCGTGCTGTCATCCGGACCGACCATTCGGCGTTCGCGGATGCCGGTCCGCGACAAGATCCACTCATCGCTCGTGTCGACCATCTTTTCCAGGTCGGCATTCGTCAGCACCCGTTCGGGCACCGACATTCCCCACCCAGTTATGGCCGCGTAACGCATTGATTCCCTGCTGCCCGTGTCAAATCAGCGCCGGGATGCCATTGCCTGTCCGTATCGGAACCTCCCGGTCGTCACATTGTTGCGCCGTTCGACGCGTGCGTGCAAACATCCACACCCCCCCGAAACCCCGGGTACCGGCACGTCCAGCCCGCAATCGAAACCCCGTCCAAGCCCAAGCATCCCGAGAAAACGTTCACGATCAGGACGCAGGACTCAGGACGCGCCTTAGCTGGCGCGGCTGCGCTCCTCGATGACGATGACCTGCCGCCCGCGGTAGAACCCGCAATTCGGGCAGACATGATGCGCCCGGCGCTGCTCGCGGCAGTTCGGGCAGGTCACCAGCTCAGGAGCGGTGAGGAAAATGTGTCGCCGGCGGTTACCCTGGCGGTGCCGGCTGATTCGTTGCTTGGGAAGCGCGCCCATCTCTCAGTTCTCCTTGTCCCGCGGCGCCAGCCGCCGGTCTTCAATCCTCGTTCGTACTATTCAACAGGGCGCCGAGCGCCGCAAATCTGTCATCGATCTCGTCGTTACCGCCGGTGGACACCACCGCCGGACCCGGACAGGCATCCCCGCAATCGGGCCGCATCGGCAACGACACGATCAGCTCCTGGCGCAGTGGCTCCAGAATATTGAGCTCATGCGCATCGGTGATCGCAAACCGCTCGTCGTCATCCGAGCTCCGGATGGCCGCGCCAGAACGGACATCGTACGCAATCCGGAACTCTTCCTGAAAGCGCGTCTTCGTCGGCTGCTCGTACTGTTCGAGGCAACGAAGACAGGTCAACCCAACCGTGGCGGTCGCGGTGACATTTGCCAGAATCTCGTCCGACAGCCGCGTCAGCCGCAGCTCTCCGTTGACGTCGCGGGCAACCAGATCGGAATCGAGCTCGAGTCGATCGAGATGTAGCCCGTAGCTACGGCTGGAGCCGACTGGTTCTTGCAAGAGCGTAGCGACATTGACGGCGGTTTCGTTGTAAAGGTCCATCTTCATTCTCATTCGGCCGCTAGCATGGGAACCCGTTCACACGCCAACACGGCAAATACGCCGGGTCGAGCCCGGCGTAACCGCAGGAGTATACCGCATTGGCGGGCAGTCAGCTATCGGCAGTCAGCTCTCAGATCCACGTCTCTGGGCACTTTCTCACGACTCAGGACGCCGGCCCTGTCCTACGTTCCGATCGAATCCCGCGCTCGCTGCAGCTCGGCAACCGCCTCCTGGACCGCAGTGTCGATGACCTCGAGTCCTTCCCGGAGCGCCTGCTCGATACGATTGAACTGCTGCATGGCGTAGACATCGATCTCGCCCATATCGCGTTTGCGTCGTTCCTCGGTGGCCCGCAGGATTTCTTCGCTGCGCTGTTTGGCCTCGTTGAGAATGCCTTCCGAGGACACGAGATATTCCGCGCGGTTCCGCGCCGCGTCGATGATATGTCCGGCTTCCTGCTGCGCTTCTGCAATGATGCGCTCGCGGTCGCGCACCACGCGTTGCGCCTGTTTGACCTCGGAGGGGATTGCCAGGCGCAATTGCTCGATGAGTTCGACGAAGTCGTCTTCCTCCACCATCACCCGGTGACTGAAGGGGACCCGTTTGCTGATCCCCACCATCTCTTCGAGCTGATCCAGAAGGTACAGAATCTCGACCGACCCCCCGGTTGGACGATGATCGATCTCGGCGGGATTCATCGGCTGGTCGTACTCGTCATAACTCACGATGAGACCGCTCTTTCCGCGACGCGGGCATCGAATCGTTCTCGAAGAATTGCTTCGACATTGGGTGGCACCAGCCCCGTGATATCGCCTCCGAGCGACGCGACCTCCCGAATCATGCTCGAGCTGACAAATGAGTTGCGAGACGACGTCATCAGACAGACCACTTCGATCTCGGGGGCAAGATGATGGTTCATATGCGCGAGCTTGAATTCGTATTCGAAATCGGAGACTGCTCGTAAACCTCTCACGATAACAGACGCGTTCTGGTCCCGTGCGAAATCGACGGTCAATCCAGAGAAGCTCTCGACCCGCACATTCGCAAGATGCGCGACCGCATCTCGCGCCATCGTGACGCGATCGTCATGCGTGAAGAGGGCGCCTGGCTTGTCGCTGCCGAGGTAGATGCCGATGGTGAGCTCTTCGAACAGAGCGGCGGCGCGTTTTGCCACGTCGAGGTGACCGATGGTGATCGGGTCGAAACTTCCCGGATAGACAGCGCGTTTTCCAGTCATCGATCTATCCCGGATCAATCCCTAACCGAGCGGTTGGTCCTTGCCAGACACGGTATCCGGGTCGGCCGCTTCGAAGAGTGAAAAACAGCTATCGCCGTGGCAGCGGCGTTTGAGCAACTCCAGCCGTCCGATACGATCTGGAAGCTGAAGGCGGGGCCAATGGCCCAGCACGACAACCGTTCCGGATTGTACCAGCGCACTTTCCGCTAGTTGCCGAAGCACATCCTCGATGTCGGGAGCCGCATATGGCGGGTCGAGGATGACCAGATCGTAGGGTTCGGTCTTGCGATGGAGATAGCTCTGTACCGATTGGCGATGCACCCGCGCCTGATCCGAGAGCTGGGTTCGTTCCAGGTTTTCACGGATGACTGCCGCCGCGGGGGCGGTCATCTCCACGAAGTCGGCAAAGGTTGCCCCACGAGAAAGCGCCTCTATCCCGATCGCGCCGGTCCCGGCGTAGAGATCGAGCACCCGATCCGGCTCGACGCCGAGCGACCCGAGGGCGGAAAAAACCGCCTGCCGGATCTTGTCGGACATCGGCCGCGTACCGGTCGTCGGTGGTCCTTTCAGATTGCGGCCCTTGGCAGAACCCGTCGTCACGCGCATCGACTGTGCTCTCCAGGTGCGGCCTCGCAGATCGTCGCGAACACAATCACACCGGCCGATAACGGCCGTAGCCCAACATCCACGTTGCTCGGGGCAATTATTCCGCAGTTCACGCTAAGCCAGCATCAAATCCGGCGCCAAATCATGCCAGAACCGAGCCGCATGCTCGCGAAGCGGTCGCCACTGGTCCGAGCTCATGGTTGGATCTTCGGCGAGAATCGTCTCCGCCTCTCGCCGGGCATTGTCCAGGGTACGGGTATCGAACCAGCGGATGGTCGAGGCCATCTCCGGCAAACCGCTCTGGCGTGTCCCCAGGAAGTCGCCCGGACCGCGCAGCTCCAAATCCTTTTGCGCCAGCACGAATCCATCGTTCGAGTCGACCATGATCTGCAGGCGCTGCTCAGCTTCAGGGGTCGCATCGTCGGCCAGCAGGAGACAATAGGATTGATAGGATCCGCGTCCGATACGCCCGCGAAACTGATGCAGTTGCGCCAGACCGAACCGGTCCGCGCCTTCGATCAGCATGATGGACGCATTCGGAATATCGATGCCGACCTCGATGACCGATGTGGAGACCAGAACGTCCGCCTCGTTCTGCCGGAACTCCTCCATGATCCGGTCTTTTTCCCGGGCAGACATGCGCCCGTGCAGCACCTGAACCTTGAACTCCGGAAACACCTCGCGTTGCAGGAACTCGGCTTCGGTGACCGCCGCTTTAGCGTCGAGCGCTTCCGACTCCTCCACCAGCGGGCAGATCACGAACGCCTGCCGACCTTCGTTGACCTCGCGACGAACCAGCTCCCACGACTTTTGCCGGTCGATGGCGCTGAAGCGCTTGGTCTCGATCGGGATGCGTCCCGGCGGCAGCTCGTCGATAACCGAGACATCGAGGTCGCCGTTGAGCACCATATTGAGCGTACGGGGGATCGGTGTGGCCGTCATCGAAAGCACATGCGGTTGAATCTCGCCGGTTCGGGCCGGCAGCAGGCTGCGCTGGCGAACGCCGAACCGGTGTTGTTCGTCGATCACCACCAGTCCGAGCGCGTCGAAGGTGACCCAATCCTCGAAGAGGGCATGGGTCCCGACCAGGATGTCGATCTTGCCGCTGGTCAGATCTTCGAGGATGGCGGTGCGGGCTTTCTTTCGGGTGCCTCCGGTCAGCAAGCGGACTTCGGGCTGCTCCGATTCCGGCAGCCCGGCGTAGAGCTTCTGGAAGTTTTGCAGATGTTGCTCCGCAAGAATCTCGGTTGGTGCGACCACTGCGACCTGATACCCGTTCCGGATGGCGACCAGGGCGGCGGCCGCCGCGACCACTGTCTTGCCGCTCCCGACATCCCCCTGCAGAAGGCGGGTCATCGGTCTGGGCTGTTCCAGGTCGACCAGGACTTCATCGAGTGCGCGTTGCTGTGACATCGTCAACTGAAACGGAAGCTGATCGAAAAATGCGAAAAGATCCGCCTGCGCAAGATCGAACGCCGGCGCCTTGCCGCGTTTTCGTTGTTCTCGTTGTTTGACCAGACCGAGCTGCAGCAGCAACAGCTCATCGAACGAGAGTCGCTGGTGCGCGCGGGTGAGACTCCGATAGTCCGATGGGTAGTGCGATTCGCGATACGCCTGTCCGAGCGGCATCAGATCGAGTCTGCGCCGCATCGATTCCGGCAGGTAGTCGACCACGGTCGACTCGGTCAGGTCGAGCGCTGCTTTGGTGAGGACGCGCAACTGCTTCTGTGAAACCCCCTGCGTCAGGTTGTAGACCGGGGTCAGCCGCCCGGTCGAGAGATTCGGTGTGCCGGTTTTTTCCCATTCCGGGCTCGTTGCGGTGGGCATGCCATACCCATGATCCAGTTTGCCGCTGATCGTGATCTCGTCCCCGGCGTGGATCTGATGGGCCAGATATTTGTTGAACCAGGTGACCTTGATCGATCCGGTCGAATCGGACAGCCGGATGGTGTAGCGGGCCGGCGGTCCGTCGAAGATCGCCTCGTCCTTGACGATACCTTTGACCGTGACCTCGCCGGTCGCATCGAAACCGACGGCCTCCCGGATGGTCATGGTCTTGGAATAGTCGATATGCCGGCGCGGCAGGAACCGAAGAACGTCTCCAATGGTTGCCAGCCCGAGTTTGGCGAGTTTCTTTGCGTTCTTTTCCCCGACGTTAGGAAGTGCGGTGACCGGGGTATCGAGCGGAAGCTGTCGCGATCTCGGGGCCGCGGTCGAACGTCGCGATGGACGAGCAGATGGGGCGGGTGCCTGCGGGCGTGTCGCGCCGGCCGGCAGTTGGGGAAGGCGATCCCGAAGTTGGGTGAGCTCCTGTCCAATCTCGGTCAGCTCGACACGACGCTTCTGCGCATCTGCCGCCTGATATCCGGCCAGTCGCAGGTTGACCCGCGCCAACGCGATCGAAACTGCCGAATCGCTGGAAAGATCCTCTGCCTGTCGAATCAACATCCGTGCGCGGTCGATTCGTCGTCCCGCAAACCCGTCTCGCCACTCTTCCCGCAACAACTGAATGGCGCGCTCGATTGCTTCGGCGGCGGTTCCCAGAATCTGCTTTTGGGGTCGAGAGACGGACATTTGCTTGGCGATTGATGGCGAACGAACAACCCGCCCGGTCGAACAAGTGTACGATGTTCCCCATCCACGATCCTTCCCACGCCGCATGTCGCCCCGATGCCGGTCCCGCCCGGCTCCTAACTCCCAAACAACTTTTGCCCATTGCCCATTGCCTTTTGCCCAACTCTCCGACTGGATAAACCCCATCCCGACACGGTATACTGAGGCGTTGCGGGCGCTATCGGCGTCCAATTTTATGTCTGCCGCGGCCGGTGACCGGCCGAATCGTTCAAAACGCAGAAGTGGAGCCGGTAATGGCTGGTGTGTGTGACATTTGCGGCAAGACGAAGAGTTTCGGGCACAATGTCAGCCATTCGAAGCGGCGGACCAACCGTGACTTTCGTCCCAATGTGCAGCGTAAGCGGCTGCTGATCAACAACGAGCTGGTGCGCCTCAACGTGTGCACCCGTTGTATGCGAACGGTCCAGAAATCGGTTCGCTAGGCACGTCGCGGTACATCTGAAGCAAGCTCGGGGGCGGCTGCGGTCGCCCCTTTTTGTATTTCTGGTTTCTCGCGATCCGGAGTAGGATCGACCTCTATGGCAACGTCATCGACCAACAAACCGCTCCGCGTGGCGCCGATCTGGCTGCGGGAAGCCCCGTCCGCACGTGGGGTCGATTCGGCCTGGGTGCGCGAATTGGCGCGCGATTGTGGTATCGAAGTCGCCGCCATCACCGGTCCAGAGCCCTTCGCCGGGCTGGAAACCCACCTGCACGATCGGATCGAGGACGGGCATCTGGAGGGGTTCGACTGGTACATCCCCGAACGAGCCACCGTCTCTGCCTCGCCTGACCAGCTCCATTCGACCGTTCGTTCGATCGTATCGGTCGGATTGCCGTATTACCGGACGCCTCCGGATATACCGAATGATGGAGCCGTTCGTGGGAAAATCGCCCGCTACGCCTGGGGGCGTGACTACCACAAGGTGCTCAAACAGCGGATGACCCGGCTCCGGGAGCGCATCCAGGAACGAGCGGGACGCCCGGTCGAAGCGCGGTTGCTCGTCGATACCGCCCGCATCGTCGATCGCGCGGTAGCTGGTCGTTCCGGTCTCGGCTGGTATGGCAAGCACACCTGCATCATCGTTCCTGGCCATAGCTCCTGGGTTTTGCTGGGGGAGCTCCTGCTGGACCTCGATCTGGAGCCGGATGTTCCGCTCGACAAGAATTGCGGGCGCTGCCGGTCGTGTCTGGATCGCTGTCCGACACAGGCAATCGTTGCTCCATATCAGCTCGATTCCACCAAATGCATCTCGTTTCAGACCATCGAGCAGAGTGGGAGCATCCCCCGCGAATTGCGACCGCTCATGAGGAATTGGGTCTACGGCTGCGATGAGTGTCAGGAAGCCTGCCCCTATACCGGAGCGGCGCAGGAGACATTCGACGCAGCGTTCGAACCGGCATCGTTGCGCAACGTCGCGCCGGAGCTCGATTGGCTGGTCAGCATGACCGAAGAGGAATTTCGAGCGACCTACCGTGGAACTCCGGTTCCCCGCACGAAACGTCGTGGTTTGGCGCGGAACGCGGCAATCGCACTGGGAAACTGCGACGATGAGCGCGCGGTCGAACCCCTGGCTGGCGCATTGACGTCGCACGACGAGGCTTTGGTTCGCGGGCATGCTGCCTGGGCCCTGAGCCGATTCCCCGGTCGAGAAGCGCGTCGCGCGCTGGAACAGGCACGAGCACGGGATACGGACGAATTCGTTCTCGATGAGATCAATCGCGCGTTGGAAGCGCTGCCCGTATAAGCCAGTCGCCGGCCTCGGCGGACGCCGGCAAGCTTGTTTGCGCGCCAACCGACCGGACCGACAACCCAGCCACGCAATTTGCAAGCGCGAGCGCGTCCGGAAGTGGAAGGCGGCAGGCAAGACCAACCCCGAAGGCGCCGGCGAATGCATCGCCCGCGCCGGTCGTGTCCACGACCTCGACCGGGAGCGCCGGAACGCGATAGACATGATGTGCATCGAAGGCAAGCGCGCCCTGCGCGCCCCGCGTGACCGCAACCCAGCGGAGATTGTGAACGCGAATCAGTTCCTGGGTCGCCGTAATTGCCGTTTCCAGCGAATCCTTGCCGGTCAGGGCCTGGAGCTCATTCTCGGAGCCGACCAGTGCGTCGCAGCGAACTACGGAATCGATCTCGTCCCGGCCGGAAAAGTCGACGACGTACGTCATCGGAACCAGGATCTTGACATCGGGATAGGTATGGACCGGCAGATCGATCAGAAAACGCCGCAATGCTGGATCGACGCTGTCGAGCAACACCAGATTGCGAGTGAACAGGCGATCGATATCGATCGGATCGCCCATACGCGGGACAGCGCCCTGCCGCCAGAAAAGCGTGCGGTTGGGTGGAGCCATCGACGTGATGACGGTCGTTTGATCCGTGGGTTCATCCGTTGTGAAGCGCACGCGGGCGGTATCGACGCCGCGTTCGGAGAGCGCCGAGACCAGACGGCGACCGATGGGATCGTCGCCAACGGCGCTCACGAGCTCGACGCGGGCGCCGAGACGCGCTGCGGTGACGGCGGCATTCGCTGAAGTCCCGCCGGGAAGCTCGTCCACCGACGACACGAAGGCAAAGCCGCCGGGATCCGGCATGGTGTCGACCGTCAGCACCGTATCCCAGCTGCACATCCCGACAACCCCGATCGCCGGGTTCTTTGCGATACTCTGTATGACCCGATTGCGCAATTCGACCTGCTCGGACATCCGCCGCTCGATTTCGGGTACCATGGTCTTCCTAACGACGTTTTGTCTTCGTTAACATGGTTCGGAGTTTACGATGGCGTCAACGACGACCCAGGATAGCCCTCTCCCATCACTCGCAGAGCGCCGCCGGCGCGCTAGCCGAGAGCTTATGCGGACGGAGATCCTGGCCGCGGCGCAGCATATCATCCGCACGCAGGGGATGGATGCCCTCTCCTTGCGTGCGATTGCAAAGGCGGTCGGCGTGACCGCGCCCGCCCTCTACGAGTATTTCGACAGTAAGGATGCCATTCTGCGCGGCCTCTTCGTCCAGGGGGCGGAGCTGATGTTGAGTCTCGTCGATGAGCAGGTGGCATCGCGTCCGCCGGGCATCGAAACGCTTCGTGAGATCCTGCATGGATATCGCCAGTTTGCGCGCGACGAGCCCGATTACTTCCGCCTGCTCTTCGGCACCGTCGATCCCGCCCTTGCCTTGACCGAGGTCGATTATCAGCCGATGCAGGCGATCTTCGAGCGGTTCGCTGGCTTGATCGCCGCGTCGATCGAGCTGGGTGAGCTGCAACCGTTGCCGGTCATGACGCTTTCTTGCGCTCTTTGGGCACTGATCCACGGCGCCGCGATGCTCGAAACGGACAGCTTCATCGCTCGCAAGAAACACGATGGTGAGGAAACCGGCCCGAGCTTCGATGCCGCGGTGCATCTGACACTGCTCAACTTTGCCACGCTCAAAGGGGCCGAGATGATCGGCCCACTCGACGATGATTGTATGTGAACGAGGAGGCGGGAACTGATGATCGATGTCGCGTTGATGGTCGAAGGACAGGATGGACTCACCTGGCCGCGCTGGAAGGCGCTCGCCGAAGCCGCGGAGAGTCTTGGTCTTGCCGGACTCTATCGCTCGGACCATTTCAGCAATCCGGACGGTCCGTACAAGGACGCGCTCGATCCATGGATCTCGTTCGCCTACCTGGCTGCGACCACCGAGCGAATCGAGTTTGGCCCGATGGTCTCGCCGGTGTCGTTTCGCAATCCCATCGAATCTGCCTGGCGTGGCGCCGCGGTCGATGACCTCTCCGGCGGCCGCTTCCACATGGGGTTGGGAGCAGGCTGGCAGGAACGAGAGCACCGGGCGTTTGGGTTCGATTTACTCGAACTGAAGGACCGGTTCGTCCGGTTCGAAGAGGGCGTTCAGGTCGTCAAGCTGTTGTTCGAAAGCGACGAGCCGGTCAGCTTCGAGGGCGCATATTTCAGGCTGGACGATGCGCTCATGCTGCCAAGGCCGAGCCGCGCGGGAGGGCCGCCGATCGTGATTGGCGGGAATGGTGAGAAGCGAACCATGCCACTGGCGGCGCGTTACGCGGATGAGTGGAATGCCGTCTTCGTCACCCCGGATCGGTTCCGCGAGCTGAGTGGTCACCTCGATCGGTTGCTGGCTGCCGAAGGGCGGACGCCCGAAGCGATGCGGCGTACCGTGATGCACCGCGTTACGGTCGGCGCCACCGATGCAGACGTCAAACGAAAAACGGAAGACGTCGACGTGGCCGAACTGAAATCACGCGGCGCCATGATTGGCACGCCCAACGACGTGGCCGAAGGGATCCAGGCGTTGGGGGACGCGGGGGCGCAACGCTTGATGGCTCAGATGTACGACCTGACCGACCTCGACGGGGTGGAACTGCTGGCAACCAGGGTGCTTCCGCAGCTCAGCTAGCGGACCGAGAGTCGGGTCAATCTGGTGGCGGTCGCCGGGCGGCTGGCGACCGTTCGCTTATCGACCAGGATTCCGCTCAGTAGCACCGCCAGCAGCGCGATCGCGCCAGTGACGCCAAAGAGCCGATCGAATCCCCACGAATCGACGATCCAGGCGCCCAGAAGTGGGAAGAGCGCGGTAACCATGAGCACCAGATTCGTGGTCGAGAAATACCCGTCTCGATTGGTGGCTGGGGCGATTTCGCTCAGATACTGGAAATTGCCGGCGCTCTGCAATGCCAGACTCGCGCCGAGCGCGACAAAACAAACCACGATCATCCAGAGAAAGAACCGGTCGCCCGACACGCGCTCGGCCACGTCCGCCGAGTCTCGCAGATATGGGATCGTCAGGAGCACGACCGGCGCGATGAGCTTGAGCCAGACCGCCGCCTGCAGCACCGCGCGGCCGCCTCGCCGATTCGCCAGACTGCGACAGAGTGGCAGCGCGAGCGCAAGTGCGGCGCAGAACGCGATCACGTAGATACCGATGAACGTACGATCGAACGTCAGCTCGCGCGCGGCATAGACGATGATGAAGACGTCGAGCATGGCGGCCGCTGCCAGCGCGATGCGAAAGAGCAGATACCGTTGCATCGCCCGGTCGCCGAGGCTACTGAGGAGGCCCACACCGCGACCATGGCGGGCGGTCGAGAGCCTGCGCGCTGGTTCCTTGATCAGCAACGTAAAGAACGTGGCCGATGCAAAACACCCCGCGGCCGCGATGAAGAGATACGCGAACGCACGCTGTACCTCCGGCCCATCGGGTTGAAAAACGCTCCGGATGACGACGCCAGAGACAAGCGCCGCAAGAACCCCCCAAAAAGCGCGGCCCGTGAAGAGCTGCGCTCGGCTCGAGCTTTCGAAGGATTTCTGTAGTAAGCCTTCGAGGGGGACCGATGTGAACCCCGAGGCAACGCCAAAGACCCCCGCGGCTATGAGGAACCGCGTGATGCTGCCATCGTCGCCTGCACCTGCCTGGTACGCGATCTGGGCCATGGCGGCAACAGCGACGGCACGCACCGCTCCAGCCGCGAAGGCCCAGGGCATCAGTCGGCTTCGTTCCCGGCAAATCGACGCTGCGACCAGCGCGCCGAGATTCCACAATCCGAAGACGAGCACCGGAATCAGCGCGACACGATAGAGATCGTTCGTGAGCAAGGCGACGTACGCCGCCAGGACGACCACCGGCAAGATGAGCCCGCTGGCCAGCGACGAGGAAATCGATTGAAGAAGGGCGACGATCCACCGGCCGCCGATAAGCGACTGGTCATCGGAGAAGCGCCGAATTTCGGTGCCAGACACTGGCAGGCGTACCCGTTCGATGAGGCTGGTTGGAGACGACAGGCCGTCTCTCAGCCCCGAAGTATAGCCATCACATCTGAAAATACTCCCAGCGAAGGCTGCAACATCGCAGAGAGATCTTTGATGGGCCATCCTGCCCGCCAATTCTCTCCAGTCCCATCGGGGTTCCCGGTCATTTCAGTGGCGGGTTGCAGGCTCCGAGTCCCAACGGGACTTCAAGCGCGTAGCGATGCGTCGTGGTCCTTCACCCGCTGCCTACTTCCGGGCTCCATCCCTGAAGAGCTTCGAGCAGATCGGGATCGATCGAGCAGGCGAGCTCCCTGGTTGGTATCCAGCCGTCGATCCCGGGGTTCGCCGGAACGTCGGCAGTCCAGACGAGCGTCTCCTGCCCGGCCCATCCAGACAAAACTCCCTCGATTCCCTGGCTGGTCAATGCTCGTTCGATCTGCGCGGCCACTGGCTCGTCTCCCAGCGGTTCGACCTCAGGCAGCGATCCATCGGGACGGTAGATCCATTTTCGGTCGGGAGAGACGACCAGCGCCCGGAATCTACGATGCGTTCCGAGCTCGCGGCCGAGCTCTGCCCTCAGCTTCGCATAGGTGACCGAGAGGACTTCCGGCATCACGGTCACCTGACCGACGACCGGCATGAAATTGGCGTCGCCACCCCAGCGTGGCACGATGTGCAGATGCATGTGATCGGCAATACCAGCGCCGGCTGCGGATCCCGTATTGATGCCGGTATTGAACCCCTGGCACGAGAGCATCCGGCGTAACGCTCGCATCGATGGAGGAATCAGCTCGGCAATCTCCGCCATCGTTTCCAAATCGATCTCCTCGGGAGAGGCGACATGGGCATTGGGCGCGATCATGATGTGCCCGGTCGAGTAGGGGAAGAGGTTCATCATGATGAAGACGGACCGCCCGCGCCACAGAACGAGATCCTCGACGTCATTCGTCCCGTCGATCTTGCTGCAAAAGACGCATCCCTCGGCAGGCGCTCCGGCGCGCAGGTAGCGCATTCGCCATGGCGCCGCAAGATAGGAATGGCGCTCGTTTTCCCGCGAAAGTCCCGATTCGTCCATGGCGCGATGGTAGCACTGGCCGCTGCCGGATGCGCGTTCGGAACCGGCTCTGGTGCTATCCTTGACCAGATGCGACGTTCGTTTCCGTCCTCTTCCATTGGTCGCGACGAGTTCGCATGACAGATCTTCCTGCCAGCGTACATGCGCGGAGCTTGCGTGCCACTCGGCCCGTCCAGGCAACGCGGGCCCCGGCGGCCCTTCGGCAGCTCATTTCGATGCTGATCGATCTGGGGGCGATTTGGGTTGCCTTCTGGCTGGCTTACCTTGCGCGCTATCGTTATGAGATCGGCGGTGAGGTCTTCTCCTTCAACCAGCGCGCGTTCGGCGAATTCACCGGGCGGATCGCGCTGTTTACCGTTTTCTTCCTTGTCCTTGCGCTGGTTCGGGGTGTCTACCGGATCTCAACCTGGACGTCGCTTCTCGATGAGATGGGGTTGGTGGCCGGAACGCTCACCATCGCAATGGGCGGCTGGATCCTGACGGCCTACCTCTCCCAGTTCTCGCCGTCGCGGTTGCTCTTCGTCTACGCCTGGTCGATTGCGCTTGGGCTGTTGTTCCTGGTGCGGGTGATTCGGCGCAGAGCGCGCGAGTCGCTTTGGGCGCGTGACATCGGCGTACGCTGGGTACTGATCGCCGGCAATGGGCATTCCGGACGGCGCCTCATGCAAATGCTCATGGCGACCCCGGGTATGGGCCTGCGTGTTGCCGGGTATGTCGACCCTGGACATGGACGGACGAGCCTGGCGGCCGGGAGCAAGCGCGGAGTCGTCCGCGCGCAACGGCTCGGATCGCTGGACGATATTCCCTCGATCCTCAACCGCACAACCGTCGATGAAGTCATCCTCGCGCTTCCCTCGGACGATCAGGCACGCTCGCTGGAGATCGCGAACTGGTGCCGGGCCGCCGGGGTTCCATTTCGCGTCGTACCGGATCTGCTCCAATTGTCGCTCGACCGCGTTCAGCTCGAGGAAATTTCCGGCGTACCGTTGCTCAGTGTGCGCGCGGCTTCCATTCGCGGCGCGAATGCGGTCGCAAAACGGACCATCGATCTCCTCGGATCGATCCTCTTGCTGATCGTGCTGGCAATTCCCATGACTATCGCGGCAATCGCCGTCCGGCGGACATCCGGCGGCAACGTCCTGCAGCGTCGAGCCATGGTCGGACGGTGCGGGGTGCCGTTCACCCAATATCGTATCGGCGCCTCGATGGCAGATCCCGCGGCGCCACCGAGTTGGATACAGCGGAGTCATCTGGACGGGGCGCCACAGTTGGTCAATGTGCTTCGAGGGGAGATGAGCCTCGTCGGTCCGCGGGCGCAGACTCCGAATCAGACGAACTCCTATCAGGATTGGCAACGACCGCGGTTGCTGATCGATCCAGGAATGACCGGACTCTGGTTTTCGAACGGACATACTGATCTCACGTTCGATGAGATGGTGCGTCTCGATTTGTTCTACGCCGAGCATTGGTCGGCATGGCTCGATCTCAAGATTCTGTTGAGAACTGCGGTGGCATTGTTCCAGGGACGGCCGAGACGATGAGACAACACATGCGGGCCGATCCGCTCGCCGAACATTCGGTGAGTATGGGACAGGTCATGTCGGTAATCCGGCGCCGGTGGTGGATTGTTCTGCTCCTGCCCGTGATCGCGGTGCTCACAACATATCTGTTGCAGCAGAACGAGGCCTACCAATCGACGATTCGTGCCACGGTGCTCATTCCCGGAGATACCGAGACTCCCGGGAACTCCGAACGGCCCGAGCTCATGGTGCTCGATGATCTACCTCCGTTCATTCGGTCGCATGCCTTTGCCAGCGCGATTCACAGCGCCATGGACGCGACAAGCCTCACTGTCGATCAAGTGCAATCGACGCTCGACGGTTCGCGTTACAGTCGAGTTCTGACCGTTTACGTAACCAGCGAGGATCGCGCTCAGGTCGAGGCGATTGCGGCAGCCGCGGAATCTGTGCTTCCGGATGCAGTCAACGACTACCTGATGCCGGACGATGGCGCACGTGCGACCGTTCGGGTCATCGACCCTCCCTCGATTCCCACGCGCGACCGAGACGGACATTGGTTGCAGCTTCTCATCACGGCGGCGCTCGGCGTGCTGATCGGTTCGTTGATTGCAATTGCGATCGGATCGCGGGATGGAGTGGCGGATCAAGCGCCGGCGGACGCGAAGTAGTCGGCCAGGTACGGTTTTCTGCGGAGCTCCGCCAAATCGCGCTCAATCAGCCGAATCGGCTCGATCTCGGCGACCCCCATTGCCGCTCCAACCAGCCAGACCGCTTCCTTGAGATCGAATTCGGGTGCGTCGCTCTCCGCCTGGGCGAGCAGTTCGGCATGACTGCGCAAGTCATCGATGATCGATCCGAGATCGCGGATTTCCGCCTCCGCGGTCAGACCGGCGCTGATCTCCAGATCGTGTTCGTGGTCGAGGTCGAGCATGACGCCGCAGACCGCAATCCAGTAGAGGACCTGGGACCCTTCGAGCAGGAGATCGGCTTCGAGTCCCTCATGGACGTGCTCGCCCGCCAGCACGCCGGCCAGCTCCTCGAGCTCGTCCGCAACGCGATTGAGCGGCGGAGGCCCCGACCCCCGTACCATACGCGACGTCCCCGACATCGCGGTCAGATCGTTGTCACGCAGATACCGATACGCGCCGTACCAGCGTTCCTCCAGCCTGCCTGTCTCCGTACCGTAGACGACCGCAGGATCGAAAACGGCATCGCTGGTCTCGACCAATGCTCCATCGGGCAGGATCTGCCGGTAGTAGCACGTTCGGTGGCCGGTGTGACAAACCGCACCCTTTTGTAGCACCTGGATCAACAGGCTGTTGTCCTCGCAGTTGATCGAGATGCTGACGACTTCCTGGGTATGACCGGAGGTCTCCCCCTTCTTCCAGAGCGTGTTCCGGCTCCGGCTCCAGAAGTGGACGAAGCCGGTTTCCATCGTGCGCTCGTAGGCGTCCCGGTTCATGAACGCCACCATCAGCACGTCACGGGTGATGTCGTCCTGGATGACAACTGGAACCAGCGGATTGGCGTCGAAGTCGATCGGGAAGGTCACGGCCGGACCGGAATTCCTTGTTTGGCCAGGTGCTCCTTGGCGTCCTGCACGCGAAAATCGCCGAAGTGAAAGATCGATGCCGCCAGAACCGCATCGGCCCGGCCTGGAGCCAGCCCCTCGGCGAGATGTTGGAGCGTGCCTGCGCCGCCGGATGCGATCAGTGGAATCGAAACGGCCCCGGCGATTGCCTCCAGGAGCTCGAGATCGTATCCGTCACGGGTACCGTCGCGGTCCATGCTCGTCACCAGCAGCTCGCCCGCGCCCAGCTGGGCGACCTTCGCCGCCCATTCGATTGCGTCGACACCGACGGATTTTCGACCGCCATGCGAATAGACGATCCACCGGCCCGTTTCAGGATCGCGCTTCGTATCGATCGCGACCACGATGCATTGCGAGCCGAAGATCTCGGCGCCCTCGGAAATCAGCGAGGGATTCGCGATCGCGGCGCTATTGATCGAGACCTTGTCCGCGCCGGCTCGCAGCAGCTGTTTGATATCGGCGGTCGAGCGTACGCCGCCGCCCACGGTCAACGGGATAAAGATCTGGTCCGCCGTTCGCTCGATGACGTCCACCATCGTGTTGCGGCTGTCGGAGGTGGCCGTGATATCGAGAAAGACGAGCTCGTCGGCTCCTTCGCGATCGTAAAACGCCGCCAGCTCGACCGGGTCTCCGGCGTCTCGGAGATTGACGAACTCGATCCCTTTGACGACACGACCGTCGGTCACATCGAGACAGGGGATGACCCGCCGCGTGAGCGTTGCCTGTTTCGTTCCAATAGCCGTCATTCTGCTATTACCTGCCCATGCGCGATGTCGATTGCTTCTGCCAGATCGATCCGGCCATCGTAGAGCGCCCGGCCGATGATCGCTCCATCGACGCCAAGATCGGCCACCGCCCGAATATCGCCGATCGACGAGACGCCGCCTGACGCGATGACCCCGGAACGCAGCTCCCGCTGATAGTCGGCAAGCTGTTCGAGATTCGGTCCCTGGAGCTTTCCATCGCGTTTGATATCGGTCACGATGAAGGTCGCGACGCCGATCGTCCGTAGCTCACGCGCGGCATCGAGTGCGGTCTTGTCACTTTGTTCCAGCCAGCCGGCGGTTGCCAGCTTGCCATCGCGAGCATCCAGACCAACCGCGATCCGGTCGTTCCAGCCTGCAACCAACGCAGCGACGAGATCGGTGTTCTCGACCGCGGCTGTGCCCAGGATCACGCGATCGATGCCCATACGCAGATAGCGTTCCGCAGCGTCCTGCGATCGAATCCCGCCACCGAGCTCGATCGGAATGTCCACGGCGGATCGAATGGCGGCGACGGCGGCGGCATTCGCCGTCGAACCCGTTCTGGCGCCGTCGAGATCGACGATGTGCAGCCATTCGGCCCCGGCGTCTCGCCAGCGCATTGCGGCGTCGACGGGATTCGCGTCGAAGACGGTTTCCCGAGCGAAGTCCCCTTCGACCAGTCGGACCGCCTTGCCGTCGCGCAGGTCGATTGCTGGATAGATGATCATTCGCCTGCGGCCCATCGCTCTTTGGTCGCCCGGTCGACCTCGTTCACCCAGCTCGCGAGGAATTCGATACCCGCCGGTCCGCTTTTCTCCGGGTGAAACTGCGTTCCCCAGACGTTAGCGCTCTTGACGACGACTGGAAAGCACTCGCCGTAGGTCGAGGTTGCTGCGATGTCTTCGGGATCGGTGGGATTGGCGACGAACGAATGAACGAAGTAGAAATACCCTTCATCCAACGTGTTGTCCGTTTCCGTTGCCTCGACGCGATTCCACCCGATATGTGGCAGCTTTGCCGCCCCCTCGATCGAGCGGACATCTCCCCGGAGGAATCCGAACCCCTGCGTATCGCCTTCTTCCTGGTGCTCGAAAAGGACCTGCATACCGACGCAGATGCCAAGAAACGGTTTTCCCGCCTCGACCGTCTCGCGGATCGCAGGCGTCAGACCGCGCCGGTCGATCTCGCCGATGGCGTGACCCGCATGCCCAACCCCGGGGAGCACCACCGCATCAGCTTTGCGGATGACGTCCGCGTCGCTCGTGATGACGGTCTCCGCGCCGTTGATTTCGAGCGCGCGCCGGATGGAGCGCAGATTGCCTGCGCCGTAATCGATGATGGCGATCATGCCAGCATTCCCTTGGTAGAAGGAACAAAGGTCGCGTCACGAGTGATCCGGCTCGCCTGCCGGAGTGCCACCGCTGCGGCTTTGAAGATCGCTTCGGCGGCATGATGGGCGTTGCGCGCGCGGATCAGATCGATATGGACCGTCAGTCCACCGTTGACCGCAGCCGCACGCCAGAACTCTTCTACCAGACTGGATGCGAAATCCGCTCCAATGACCGGTTCCGGCATGGTGGCCACGAACTCCAGATAGGGACGGCCCGAAAAATCGACGACAAAACGCGCCAGCGCCTCGTCGAGTGGGGCATAGGCAGAGCCATACCGCGCGATTCCGGCCCGGTCTCCAATCGCAGTGCGCAGCGCCTGCCCGAAGGCAATACCGACATCTTCGACCGTATGGTGGGGGTCCATGGCCGCGTCGCCCGTGCAGCTCCCGGTGAGATCGAATCCGCTGTGCCGGCAAAGTGCATCGAGCATATGGTCGAGAAAGAGCACGCCGGTTTTCATTGTGCTCGATCCGGTCCCATCGAGATCGAGTGTCAGGCGAATCGAGGTTTCGCCGGTTTCTCGCTCGATCGAGGCTTGCCTGATTCGGTTTGCAGAAGCGCTCATGCCTTTTCCAGAATGTCCGCGAGCTGATTGAGGAATCGCTCGTTTTCGTCCGGCAGTCCCACGGTCACCCGCAGACACTGACCGAGACCCAACGCGGGATTCCCGAAATGCCGCACCAGGATTCCGCGATTTGCCAGTTCGGCGACCACGGGACCGGCATCCTCCACCGGCAGCTTGACGAGCAGGAAATTCGTTGCAGATGGATAGGGTTCGACTCCCGGAATCTCTCGTAGGTTCGCTGCCAGCTCATCACGCGAGGCGATGATTTTCTGGATGACCTCGTGCAGATAGTCGAGATCGTCAAGCGAGGCAATGGCGGCCTCCGCGGACACCGTTGAGACGTTGTGACAGGGCTGCACGATGTTTTCCATATGCGGCGCCATCGACTTCGGAACGATGGCGTAACCAACCCGCATTCCCGCCATCCCTGCGAATTTGCTCATCGTGCGGAAGACGATCGTGTTTTGATACCGGTCGGGATAGTCCGCATAGCTCGTGCCGGCGAACTCGGAGTACGCCTCGTCGATCACGACCAGGCAGGGCGCCGACGTGACAATTCGATCGATGTCGTCACGGCTGAGCTGATTGCCGGTCGGATTGTTCGGCGTGCAGATGATGATGTACTTGGTTCGATCGGTGATCGCGGCCAGGATGCCATCGACATCGAGCTGAAAATCGGAGTCCAGTGGGACATCGATCGTCTTCGCCCCCCGAAGATTGGCTTGCATTCGGTAAACGCCGAAGGTCGGTTCCGAGATGATGATCTCGTCCCCTGGCTCGAGCGTCGCTTGGGCAAGGAGGTTCAACACGTCATCGGCGCCGGCCCCCAGAAAGATCTGCTCTGGCGTCGTTCCCGTGTAGGCGGCTATTGCGTCACGCAGCGCCCATTGATCGAAATCCGGGTAGCGATGGGTGGTCACGAACGCGGCGATGGCTGCTCGCGCCTTCGGTGACGGTCCATATGGCGACTCGTTCATATCGAGTCGCACCATATGACTGGCGAGCCGTTCGTCCCGGGGCGACGGAACGTAGGAGCTCTTCGCCCGGACCGGCTCACGCACGACGGAAGATGGATCGAATTGCCGGAGTACGGCCTGGCTTGACATCGCGACCTGTCTCGATAGGAAAACGAACGGAGATGCATGCGGCATCTCCGGGAAGAGTACCCGATATGTCGAGCCCTGAAACTCAGGTTATAGCGAATGAGAAGCCCACTCTCGAAGAAGAACGTAGCCGATGGTCCACCGTCAAGAACTCAGCGTCCAGAGAATGCGTCAGAAATCTACGCGCTGGACCCTGGACTCCGGACATTGGACCTTAGAGCATCAGCTTATCCAGCGACGTCACGAGGATCTCCGAGGCGCCGGCTGCTCGTAATCGTTCGATGATTTCCCAGAATGTGTCTTCTTCGATGGCGGTGTGGACCGCCACCCAGCCTTCGATAGCCAGCGGTACGATGGTCGGTGCTTTCAAGCCTGGAATGACCCGCTTGATATCCTCCAGCTTTTCCTCCGGCGCGTTCATCATGACGTACTTGTATCGGCGCGCGGCCCGCACAGCACTGATGCGCATCAGCAACCGATCGATGTTCGCCCGCTTCTCGGGGTCGGCATAGGAGGTTGGATTCGCCACCAGAACGGCCTGGCTTTCCAGAATCGTATGGATCTGGCGCAGATCGTTGAGCACGAGCGTCGAGCCGGTGGCTGTGAGCTCCACGATGCCGTCCGCCAGCCCCAGGGCGGGCGCTACCTCGACAGACCCGCTCAACGTAATGACCTCTGGCGATTCACCCCGGTCGCCGAAGAAGCGCCGCGCGGAGTTCGGATACGACGACGCCATCTTCTTGTCTTTGAGATCGTCGAGCGTCTGATACGGCGAGTCGCGCAGGACCGCAACGACCAGGGAGCAGAACCCGTAGCCAAGCTCTGCCAGCTCCATGACCTCGACGTTCTCCTCGTAGATCAGGTTGCGCCCGACGATGCCGAGATCGACCGTTCCGAATCCGACATAGCCGGGAATATCATCATCTCGGCCGAAGAGGATCGAAACCGGAAAATTGCGCGCATGGGACAGGAGACGTTGCCCATACGTTTCGAACTCGAGTCCGATACTTTGTAGCAGGCGAAGCGTTTCCTCGGTCAGCCGCCCATTTCGTTGGACAGCCAGCTTGAGGCGTCCTTCACCATTCATCAAACTACCGGTCATTGAGTAATTCCATCTCCTTGTCGTTCAACGTCCGGGCGAAATTATCGACCAGATCGAAGGTTCCTGTAGTTTGTCTTGTCCATTTTCGGAAGAGATCAAGGCGATATGAAGCATCAACGACCGCGATATGTCGTGGGGGATCGGTTCGAGGCAACGATCGAGCGCATCGTTCCGGGCGGGGCCGGACTGGCACGCGGCTCGAAGGGCATTGTTTTCGTGGATGGCGCGGTTCCCGGCGACCGTGCCACGATCGAGATCGAACCGTCCCGCGGTGGCGTGCCACGTGGCCGGATCGTTTCGCTGGGGCGCCCCGGTCCGGACCGAGTCGCCCCCGCCTGCCGTTGGTACGGCGAATGCGGCGGCTGCGATTTTCAGCATCTGAGCTATCCGGCTCAACTGGAGGCGAAGCGGGCGATCGTTGCGGACGCTTTTCGGCGGCTGGGTGGCATCGAGCTACCGGAATCGACCGCAGTCTTCGCAGCGCCCCGCCCGCTCGGTTCCCGGGCGCGCGTCGAGCTCCATACCGGCGAGGAACGTGAAGACGTCGGCTTCTTTGCGCCGCGATCGATTCGAGTCGTGCCAATCGATCGCTGCCTCGTTGCCCGGGATGAGATCAACCAGGCTATCGAGCGGCTGCGGGCGATGGATCGGAAACTGCCGCCTTCGATTCAGCTCCTAGCGGGCGAGGGCCGGGCGCATGCGTATCCCGAAATGCCGACCCTCCCAGGGGAGCCATTCTGGGCACGGATTGGAGACTTCGATTATCTGATCGATCCGGGAGCCTTCTTCCAGTCGTCATTCGATCTCCTCCCGCAAATGATCGACGTGGTCGTCGCATCCGCGGGTGACGAGCGCGGCGTCGTTTGGGATCTTTTCGGTGGGGCAGGGCTCTTTTCGTTGCCCCTGGCGCGCCATGCGAGTGAGGTCGTTGGTGTCGATGTCGATCCGCGCGCCATTGAGAACGCGCGAAGGAGCGCCCAGCGGAACGACGTTGGCAATGCGAGGTTCGTGGCAGCCGATGTCACCCGCTGGCTTGCGGACCGAAAACGCCGGACGGCAACGCCCTCCCTGGTCGTGGTCGACCCTCCACGCGCCGGACTGGGAAAACAGCTTGCGCAGATGCTCCTCGAACGGAATCTCCCGAAGTTGACCTATGTATCGTGCGATCCGGCGACCCTTGCCCGAGATCTGAAAATTCTGACCAGCGGCCGCCTTGGCGTCGAGCGTGTCTGGCTCTTCGATCTCTTTCCGCAGACCCATCATGTCGAGACCATCGTTCACCTCTCCATGCGGCGATGACGGGCGCGACGTACGGTGGGCTATGCTTCGACGTGGTACATCAGACATGGAACGATGGGGTGGGACGAACATCGTGAGCAGCTCGACCAAGGCAGTGGGAGGCATTCTCATTGCGGGCGATTCGACGGTTGACTGGCAAATCAGCGAGCCACCGTCTGGACGGTCCGAGAAGTTCGAGGCACGCTATCTCTGGGCGTTGCAGGAGGGGCCCGGCCTTTCCTGTGTCGTCGGTGGCGCTGCGCTCGATACCCAGATTCTGCGCGCCGCTGCGCGACTGGAAACCCCGTCGATGCCCGTGACCGGCCCGGCGGTTCCCGATGTGATTCGGACCGATCCGATGACCTCCGCCGTAACACGGACATTTTCGAGCTGGAAACCACATCCGGTCGTTGCCGGCGCCCGCGAGCTGGCCTGGCGCATGGATCGGTTTGTGGGAATCCATCCGTCCAGGGCATTTCCGGCTGAGTTGCAACCGGCGTCGTTCGACGTCACCCCTTCGGTCATCGTGCTCGAGGATGGAACCCACCTGTTCCGTTCGTCTCCGGGGTTATGGCCGGCTGCAATCCTCGATTCCGATGCACAGATCGTTCTGCGCCAGACGGGCTCGCTGGGTAAAGGCGAGTTGTTCGACTATCTCTGCGAGCACGCGGCGGACCGACTCACCCTTTTCTGTATCGCTGGCGACCTGCGCAAGGAAGGCGCCCCGATCGGGCAGCCGCTCTCCTGGGAGCGGACCGCACAGGATGTCGTTGCCGCGATCCGGCAGCGACCCGAGCTCGACCGGATTCGGCGCGTTGTGGTGGGGTTGTCGGCCTCGGGCGCCGTGATCGTCGATCGAGAAGGGGCCTCGCTGATCTACGATCCTCGATCGCAGGAAGGCGACTGGGAGTCGTCTCGCCCGGGACATCAATTCGGCTCCGGCACGATGGTCGTGCTTTGGCTTGCCTGGGAGCTCGGACATGCCGGAGCGGACGGAGATATCAGCGCGGCCGTCATCAACGGCATCGAAACGGCGCGGATCCTGCATACCGAAGGCTACGAGGCACAGCCGAGCGAATCCGGGATCGCGCTTTCCTTTCCAATTGCGAAAATCGCGCAATCGATCGCATCCGGTCCGTCGGGCGACAGCGGAATCGAATGCGTGTCCGTGCAGGTCGACCCTGGCTGGCGCATTTTCGACAGCGCGTCGACCGGGAACTTTCGAGAAGCTGCCGCCCAGATTGCCAGCCATGGCGTCAATCGCGTTGGACGAGAGATTCCGCTCGAGACCATGGGGTATTGGTCTTCGGTCGACCGCATAGAGATCGAGAGTATGCGCAGCCTGCGCAACATCATTACCGAGTATCTGGCGAGTCCTGGACGTCCGCGCCCCTTGAATCTGTCTGTTTTCGGCCCGCCGGGTTCGGGAAAGTCCTTTGCCATCAAACAAATGGCATCGGTCATTGCGCCACGGGATGATCGCCTCGGATCGCTCGAATTCAATCTCTCCCAATTTGCGAGTGTCGACGAACTACCAGACGCCTTGCAGCAAGTGCGCGATCTCCGCTTGCGGGAGTATTTGCCGCTCGTCTTCTGGGATGAGTTCGACGCGGCGTTGGACGGACGTGAGCTTGGGTGGCTGGTCAGCTTCCTCGCACCGATGCAGGACGGAGCATTCACCCAAAACGGCATCACCCGCCCAATCGGTCCGGCGATCTTCATTTTTGCCGGAGGAACCCACGCGACCATGGATTCGTTCAAGGCGCGCGCCCTGGAACTGCCTGGGGCGAAGGCGACCGATTTTCTCAGCCGGTTGCGTGGCTATGTCGATGTGCTTGGTCCAAATCCGGATGGACCGGACGACCGCACCTTCCCATTGCGCCGGGCGATTCTGCTCCGGTCCGTCCTGCAGCGGTCGGCGCCCCAGCTCTTCGCCGGAGATGAGCTGCGGATCGATGCGTCGCTCCTTGCTGCGTTTCTCGACGTACCTCGGTATCTGCACGGGTCTCGGTCGATGGAGGCAATCGTCGAGATGAGCGCAATCTCGCGTAAGCTGACGTATGAGCGTTCGTCGCTTCCCTCCGTTCACCAGCTTTCGCTCCATGTCGATGCCGATGCATTTATGCAGATCGTCCAACAGGGGTGAGCGAACATCGAGAAACGAAGAACTGACATATCGCGAACGATGGGAGTGCAATCGTGCTCGCAAAAGTGAACAGCTGTGCCGTCGTTGGGTTGGATGGCGTGCTGGTCGAAGTCGAAGTCTTCGTTGGGAGTGGCCTTCCCGGCATTGTCATTGTTGGTTTGCCGGATGCGGCCGTGCAGGAGAGTCGCGAACGGGTCCGAGCCGCGATTCGGAACAGCGGGGGGCGCGTCCCGCACGGACATGTGACTGTCAATCTCGCCCCTGCCGATCTCAAGAAAGCGGGCCCTACCTACGACCTGCCGATTGCCGTGGGGATCCTGATTGCCTCGCGGCAGATTCACTCCGATGTCGCCGATACCCTGATCGTGGGCGAGCTTGCGCTCGACGGATTGGTGCGACACACCCCCGGCATCCTCTCGATGATTTCACTGGCGGCCCAACGCGGGTTGCGCCGGGCTATCGTCCCCGCTGGCGATGCACCAGAGGCAGCGCTGATCGACGGGATCGAGATCATCGCCGTCCGCACGCTGACCGATGTCGTTCAGTATCTGAACGGTGAGCTCGTCATCGAGCCGTTTCGAGGCGGAGACGTCGAGGATCGATCGGCGCCGCCCATGTACACCGATTTCTCCGAGATTCGCGGCCAGGAGCATGTCAAGCGCGCTCGAGATTGCCGCTGCGGGTGCACATAACGTGCTCATGTCCGGCCCTCCTGGCTCAGGGAAGACGATGCTTGCCCGGGCCATGCCCTCGATTTTGCCGCCGATGACGATCGATGAAGCATTGGAGGTCACCAAGATCTACTCGGTGCGGGGTCTGTTGCCGCCAGAGACGCCGTTGCTGCGGGAGCGTCCGTTTCGATCGCCGCATCATGGCACCAGCAACGCCGGCTTAATCGGTGGGGGATCGTGGCCGCGGCCCGGAGAGGTCTCACTGGCGCATCGTGGTGTCCTCTTCCTCGATGAAATTCCGGAGTTCATGACCAACACGTTGGACATGCTCCGCCAACCGCTGGAGGACCGCCGGGTCAGCGTGGCTCGCGCTTCAGGAACCGTAACGTTCCCCGCCAATTTCATTCTGGTGGCTGCCATGAACCCATGTCCCTGCGGCTATTTCGGGGACCCGGTCCGGCAATGTTCCTGCGGTGCGTCCCAGATCCAGCGGTACCAGAAGAAAATCAGTGGCCCGCTAATGGATCGCATCGACATCCATGTCGAAGTCCCACGGGTGGAGTACGACAAGCTGGCGGCGAAACGATCTGGTGAACCGTCAGACGCGATCCAGCGTCGTGTGGCGGGCGCGCGGCAGCGTCAGGCAACCCGGCTCGCGGAATCGGATGCGATCACCAATGCCGATATGAACCCGAAGGATCTCGAACGATTCGTCCAGCTCGATACCGTTGGAGAAACAATGCTGAAGAACGCGGTAACGCAGCTGAGCCTTTCGCCGCGCTCATACCATCGAATCCTGAAGCTCTCACGAACGATCGCGGACCTCGACGGTAGCGACGCGGTTACCCCCCATCATTTGGCGGAAGCGCTGCAATACCGTCCCCGCCAGAATGTCGCGTGAGCGGCTACCACACTCGCGATCCCCGCATCACTCCGTGGTGCACTCGTCGGGAAGCGTGACATCTCCAGAAGCAGTGCTGCTCTGCTCGATGAAAATCCACTCGTCGAGA
Organism: Thermomicrobiales bacterium; assembly: GCA_023957115.1. GTDB lineage: Bacteria > Chloroflexota > Chloroflexia > Thermomicrobiales > UBA6265 > JAMLHN01. The sequence goes on along the minus strand of JAMLHN010000024.1, from coordinate 2,076 downwards.
TTGGGATCGTAGAGGTTTTGCAGACCGAAATGCAGTAGCTGACGGATCTGTTCGGAATTCCCAGCGTCGACATAGATATCGCCTGCCATGAGCGGTACTCGGATCGGGATGCCGTCGGCTGCCGCGCCGAGAAGATCTTGGGACAGCTCCAGAACGCCTACGGATCGGAAATGATTCACTTCGTAATCGGAATCTCGATGAAGGGTCTCTTTCCCGACGAACGACGCCTCGGCAAATCCTTCGTTCAGGTCGTCGAGTGTGAACGCCCCGACATGGGAGCACGGCATTTTTGGCACGCCTGACCATGTATACGTGAGGGTATAGAGCTCCCCAGCGAAGATGAGGTTGGTGAAATGGATCGGGTCGCCGGCGCCACCCGCGGTCATCTGAAAGTTGCCCCCGTTTCCGGTCCAGATGAATGGAACTTCGATACCGAGATCTGGGACTACGTAGTTCCCTTCCCAGGTAAAGTCTTCGGGGATCCTGGGAGGAGCTGGCGAGTCTGAGTTGTCCGTTGCCAGGGAGGCATTGATGAGTCTTGGCGATGTTGTCAGTTCGTCGGCGCGCCAAGCAACCCCCCCAATGACAATGATCGTCACAAGCGTCAGACGAAGAACCAGCTTCACTGGCAACCCACTCCTGTCATTCTGGCCGAAAACTTCCATCTCCCAGCGATTTGATCGCTACCCGGGCGTCGTGAATGATCTCTGCGTCCTGATGATTCAGCTGCATCCAGCAAGCGCTCTACTGCGACCGGCTCGCCAACGTGGTATCGAGGTCTGACATCGCCTGGGTGAGATCGTCTCGTGCCGATGCGGACGCTGCGCTGAAATGGTCGATATTCTTCGGTGCCTTCATGAGCTCGATATTCGCGTCCACGTTGACGAGACAGCCATTCGTCATCGCTTGCACCAAATACGCCCCGGTCGAAACATCGCCCAGCGCATATTTCGATCCGGTTGCTCCGACCCGTCGCAGAATTTCGATCGCTTCGAGACCGATTCCGACCATCCGCAGCGGTACGTCTGCTGCCACCACCAGCGCGTCCTCGATTGCCGATCGTCGCGTGGCCTTTTCGTCCTCGGTCGATCGCGGGAGCGCCGTTGCTTTTCGATAGCGGGAAAAGACCTGCTCGTCTTGCTGCGCAAGGTCGAGGAGGTTCGCCTTCATCTGCCCGAGCGTATCGTGCAGCGCACGGATCTCAGCCTCGTCGCCCTTATCCAGAGTCAAATTGCAGACCATCTGGCCGAGCGAACAGCCCAGAGCGCCGGTCAGGCCGGCCGCACTGCCGCCGCCGGGCGCCACGGACGAGCTCGCAAGCGCCTCGAGATAGGCATCGAGGCGGCGGTCGGGAAAATCCGTTTCGAGAATTGTGGTCATTCGGAAATCGCTCTATGCTCTTGCGCTCAACGTGTCCGTGCGCGTCCCATCGGGAAGCCCCGGCGCTAGACTACCATCGGTACTGCGAAGCCTAAGTTGAAAGGATCACAATCGGCCGTGCGTGCGCTCATCAGTGTCTATGACAAGACTGGTATCGTCGACTTTGCGCGACAGCTCGTCGAGCTCGGCTGGGAAATCCTCTCGACCGGAGGCACGCTCCGAACCCTCGCGGATGCCGGCATCCCGGTGACCGCGGTTGCCGATGTAACCGGCTTTCCTGAGATTCTCGACGGCCGGGTCAAAACCCTGCATCCCGCGATTCACGGTGGACTGCTCGCCCGGCTCGACGATCCCGACCATGTCGCGCAGCTCGCCCAGCATCGGATCCAGCCCATCGGCATGCTCGTTTCGAACCTCTATCCATTCGAGGCAACGGTGCTTCAATCTGGCATCACCGATGCCGAGGCAATCGAGCAGATCGATATCGGCGGCCCAGCCATGTTGCGCGCCGCATCGAAGAATCACGCGCATGTAATCGTGGTGGTCGATCCCGCGGATCAGGAAATTGTGCTCGGCGCGCTGCGAGATCGTGCGGTCGACGACGCGCTACGACGCAAACTGGCGGCCAAGGCGTTTCAGCATACCGCCGAATACGACACGTTGGTAAGCGCGTACCTGCGTGCGCGCGATGATCGA
>JAMLHN010000023.1 GCA_023957115.1 Thermomicrobiales bacterium | reverse complement strand
TCTAGAGGAGAAGCCCCAGCGTCCGTTTACGGCTGGCATGGCTCTGGCGCTCTCCCGTCGGGGCCGTGCTCGACCTCGAGGATTCCGCCCGGCCGGATCGTGACGATCGATTCCGTCGCAATCGATGCCCGGTCCGCTTCCGACACAAGGATCACCGGAACGATTCGCCCCAGGAGCTCATCTCCGAGGATTGCCCCGAGTCCAAGGATCGGATCGACGTCCGAGACAACGATCCCGGCCGGGGCGGTTCCGTTTGCGATCGATTCGAGCAGGACGCCGCTCGCCGAGCACGATCCGCGCCCGCAAGGCAAGACGAGAACTCGGCCGGCCAGACGGGCCCCATGGAGTGGATGCCGCCGGTCGATAATCCGGCCCTCATGCGGATCGACTCCGCCCCAAAAGCTGAGTGGACTATCCGTCACCAGCGCGTGTCCCCGCGCGGCTCCGTCCACCAATGGCCGCCCGGCGATCCGCATCACTGCCATACCGAATCGTCGACCTCCGCGCGTCCGGTAACAGCAGCCTCCACGCATTCCTCGGTCGAGCCAAAGATGGACTCGACGCCGATGATACCCGGACCATAGTGCGCGTATTTCCCGGAATTCGTCATCAGTACCCGCGCACCGGCTCGCACCAGTGGGGCCACGACGATACAGGTATCGGCGACCACTTGGGTCCCAAACGATTCGATCGTCTCCAGCGTCCCGGTGCGTGCAAGGATCTCCTTGACGCCCCGGCTGGTCGTGACATAGACCTGCACGCCCTCCCGAGCCGCGCGGCCCTCCATCAATCGGGCCAGCTCGCGGCATTCCGCGAGCGATGCGTGGGGGCTCCCAAAGGCCACCACGTCGACCTCGCCGCTTGTGCTCGTGGTCAGCATCTTGCGTACCGTCCGTAAGCGTTCGACGGTGACGAGCTCGGGCCGCGCCTGCGTTTCTCCCTGAAACGCTGCTTCCAAATCCGGCGCTTCGGGCGTGATCCCAACGATATGGAACAACCCAATCGCGCCGGACGATGCAGCCGCGGCGGCCAGCGCCTTGAGTTGGTCGCTCGAGGGGGCGGCATCGAGTCCCTCCACAACGGGAACGCCAGTCGTAACCGTCTGGCCGAGCAGATATCCAAGAACCGGGTAGAACTCGTCACGTTGCTGGAGCGACTCCGGTACACCGGTCAACCGAAACCAATGCGTTCCCCGCCGGTTCTCGGTCAGATGGAGTCCCGCCGCTGGCGCGCGTCCCGTCAGCGCGCATGAGATATCGAGATAGTCACCGTATCGATTGGTCCGCGCGCCGATGATCGAGTTCGCAAAGGCAACGGCGTTCGATTCTGACCAGGCGATCTGCTCGCCGAAGACCGGCGCCACCTCGGATTGATAGGGCGCGCAGGTGAAGCTCGGCGTGGCTCCCATACGAACATACGCAGAGCCAAGACGACGCGCGTTGGCGGCATACGATGGGTCCTGACGGAGCTGACGCCAGTTCGACCGATCCATCGACATGACATTGAGGGACGTTGGCACCCGAACTTGACCACCCAGCTCGGCGAGCCGTTCGGCAAAGTCCAATCCGGCGTTTCCTTCGTAGACGATTCCGTCGATATGCGCACGCGTCACCTCGATGAAGCGGTCTGCCCCATACAGGGGCGCCATTCGAGCCAGAATGCGCATCGCCAGGGCGGTCGCATCATCGGCCTCGCCATCGAGAAACCCGCGCTCTTCCTCGGAGAGCACGAGCGATTCAAATACCTCAATCATCGGCCCACCGTGCGATTCGGAGATCCGGCATCCAGTAACGCCGCCGCGAGCAACTGCCTGGCACACGAGACCATCGAGCGCCCCTGCGCACGACGTCGATGAACCGAGCAGACCTATCGCTCCGAATCGATGTTCCGCTCTTCGAAACGCAGCTTGCGCAATAATGACACCCGTGCTGGGTTTGACGATACGGCCCAATTGTTTCGTTCATACAGTCTGGGTGCACACGATTCGGCGGCAAGCCGATCGGCTCGGCATTCGTTCACTTCAGGTCAGGGACGCAAGCTGGCGTCCGGGTTGTTCCGGATCGGAAATCACGTGTTCGGCCGCACGCAACCCAGGACCACAGTCCCCAATTACGAGGTCGGCCGTCCGTGAAGCTCATCGTCGCAATCGTGCAGGCATATGATACCGACCGGCTCCTGCGGTCTGTCACCTCCGCGGGGTTCCGCGTCACGCGCATCCAGAGTACGGGCGGATTTCTCCGGGCAGGGAACTCGACGGTCTTCATGGGGGTCGAAGACGACCGTGCCCAGGAATGCCTGGGGCTGATTCGGGAGAGCGCCCGGTCTCGTGTGGAGACCGCGCCCGGTGAGCTCGAAGCTGCGGATGCATTCGAGCTCACGGGGGGAGATGTTGCGAGCGTCGCGGTCGGTGGCGCGGTCGTCTTCGTCCTGCCCGTCACGCGATTCGAGCGATTCGTCAGCGGGGCTCAGACCGGCTGGAGCTCGCTGGCATAGCGCGCATCGGTCGTCAACATCGGCGCCAGGATCTCCTGCAGTGCCATGATGTGACTGCATGTGCCAACCGAATGCGACTCGAATGTGTGGCAACTGCAGCTCCAGTGCTCGCCATCGAAAGTGACCTGGTAGTCGTCATGCCCGCCTTGAAACGTTGCCGTCAGATTCTGGAACTGAACGCGACCCGGCTCCTGAGCATATCGATGCGCTTTTTCGATTTTTCCAATCATCGCTGAGTTCATATCGTTCCTCCCGTACTCGCTTCCCGTCGTAGACGGTTCTCACAAAGAGCAAAACAAAAAAGCACCACGCAATGACTGCGATGGTGCCTCATGCGGGGCCTCGATTGTGGGTACCCGGTCTTGGGGTGACAGCCTTGTCACGGCCAACTCCTTTCACGCGTCGCCACGCTCAGGTGTCGTTGGACGCTATTCTAGCAAGAAATCGCCAGAAGGTTAAGCGATTGTAAAAAGACTGAACGTACAGGTTGTCCGAGCGTGATGCGCATTGCCCAGAATCCATCGATCGCCGTGTTGGCGGGGGGCCGGTCCAGCCGCTTCGGCTCGGACAAAGCAATGCTTCGGCTCGAAACTGGCGGGCCGCCACTGATTCAGATCGTCGTCGATACCGTCAGGTTGCTCTCACGCGATGTCTTCATCGTTGGTCATTCGCGCTATGCACGCCTCGTTCCCGACGTACCGGTCGTACCAGACGAGACTCCCGATAGCGGTCCCCTGGCCGCCATTGGCAGTGCGCTTCGAGCGAGCGCCCACCCCCGAACGCTGGTCGTCGCCTGCGATATGCCATGCCTGTCGATTCCGCTCTTGCGCCGGATGACCGCAATACAAACGGACGCGGATGTCATCGTTCCCCAGACGACCGATGGCCGGTTCCATCCCTTGCACGCAATCTATCGAACGAGCGCGCTTGCCCAGGTGGACGCGGCGCTCTCCCAGGGGCAACGCGCCGTCACCGCCATGCTCCGGCACGTCCACCTGGAAATCGTGTCAGAGACCGATCTCCGAGCGGTCGATCCCAATCTCGATTCGCTTTTCAGTATCAACCGACCGGACGATGTGATGCGCGCAAAGCGATGCCTCAACTCATCACTATTGACACGGATCGACGCATGATTGGTCGATTTCGACTAGAATTACGCTGAAGCAGGTCGTCATGCGATGCGCGCATCCCTGCCGAACCAGGAAAAGCGAGGTACGAACCTTCAATGGCTACACGAACGACACGGTTGAAGAGTATGACGGCCCTTTGGCCGCTCTTCCGCGATCCGAGCATTCCCTTCTGGGCAAAAGCTGCCATTCCCGCCATTGCTGCGGCCTATGTGGTCATGCCAGTCGACCTGATTCCCGACTTCCTGATCGGAGCCGGGCAGATCGACGATATCGGGGTTATCCTTCTCGCGGCCACGGCCACGGTCGCGTTCTTGCAGAAATTCTTCGCGGGGCAGCAGACCGAGCCCGAGCCAGCACGAGCGCACACTTCTGAGACCGAAAGCGCCTCGAATATCTATGACGCTACCTATCGGGTGAAATAGCCCGGACCGAAAGGTTCGCACTGTGAGCGATCGACACAAGAGCAAGAAGCAGGCCCGCAAGGTCAATCGCTCCCAGCGCAAGGCGCGGGAAGTGCGTCTGGCCGAATCGCAAGCTCCAGCGCCGATCGACATGGCCGTGGCGATCGATCAACCCGAGCTGGTCGATTTGGCCGACACGAGCCCGGTTCAGGCCAGCCGCCGGACCAGGCCTCGAGCAGTGCAACAGATCCAGTATGTGTTGCCGCGTCAGGTCGAGTACGCGTATATCCGCTCGGACATTCGTCGGCTCGTCTTCACGGCCGCGGCTCTTTTTATCCTGATGTTTGCGCTGCTTTTCGTCCTCGATTAGCCACTCCGAATCCGGTCATCCTCCAGGAAATGAACAACGGCGCGAGGAAAATCCTCGCGCCGTTGTTGTGGAATCTGTTCGTACCGGACTGCGCTAGATTGCGTTGGAGTCGTCCTCGCCCGGGTCCACGTCGCCTAGCGTATCGAGATTCTCGTTCTCGTCGCCTCCATCGTCGTCGGACTCCGAGCCCTCGGACGTCGTGTCCTCTTCTTCGGTCTCTTCGTCGTCCAGATAGAAATCGGCCTCATCGCGACGCCGAAGATCGTCACGCTCGCGCAGATACTTGCGCGTCGCGGCAATCTGCCGCGGAAACGAGATTTGGTCCGCCAATGAAGGGTCGTGATGCACTTCGCGCAGGATGACGCGGATCGACGCCGACGATGGTCCGAGCGCGTAGACCTCGTAGATATTTCCGCCGCCCATCAGCTGCATGACGCGCTCGGCAGTCTTGGCCTCGATTTCGCCAATCCGCCGGCCGGCCGCATCGTTCACGACAAGACGGTTGCCGTCGATCGCCAGCTCCAGCTTCTGGCCAGCATAGATATCGGCCAGCTCACCCATCGGTGAGGGGTTGACCAGCTCATCCACCCAGGTCTTGCCGACCTCTTCGATGAACACCAGGGTGCGCGGAAACTCTGTGGCCGGAGCCTCTCGACTCTCCGCGTCGCTCGATCGCAGATGCTCCAACCGCTGCAGATTGCGTCGAGAGATGAGGTTGGCCGGATCGCTTTTGAGCGCATCAGAATAGGCCTCATAGGCGGCCGCGTAATCTCGCTTCTCGAGCCATGCGCGGCCGAGCCGGTTGTATGCGGCACTATCCTTCGGATCGCGTGCGATCAATTCCTTATTGATCTCGATGGCGGCATCCCAATCTCCCTCGAGGGCCGCGCGCCGCGCGTCCTCGATGATCTGCCGCCGGTTCTTCTGCTTTGTTTCTGGCATCGAAGCCAACACCTTCCTTCAACTCGACTTGATTGAACTATCGGGGTGAGCCGGCGACCTCTCCGATGAGATACCACGGGCTCGATTCGGTAATACGAACGTCGACGATCGATCCGAGCAAATCGCGGTCATCGGCAACATGCACCAAGGTATTGCCTCGGCTGCGGCCACCCCACCGGCCCTTGTTCTTCGAATCGATCAGAACTTCCATGGTCTGCCCGACGCGCGCCGCATTCCGGGCCGTACACAGGTGCACCTGCAGATCCTCGACCGCCTGGTGGCGAGCATGCTTGACGTCCGCGGGCACGTCGTCTTCCCAGCGTGCTGACAACGTACCGGGTCGCGGAGAATACATGGCCACGTGGACTTTGTCGCAATCGGCTTCTTCGAGCACGTCGAGCGTGTGCTGGAACTGCTCGTCCGTCTCGCCCGGGAATCCGACGATGATGTCGGTCGCCACGGTGATGCCGGGCATCAGCTCACGGGCCCTGGCCAGCCGGTCGAGCCAGAGATCGGTGGTGTATGTCCGGCGCATCCGGCGCAACACCTCATTGTCACCCGCCTGAACCGGCAGATTCAGATGCTCGCAAATCGACGGCACTTCGGCCATCGCCTCGAGAATACGATCCGACATATATTTCGGATGCGAGGTCAGAAACCGCAGCCGATCGAGCCCCTCGATAGCGCCGACGGCGCGCAGCAAATCGGCCAGATCTGGCTTGCCCGGCAGATCATGCCCGTAGGCGTTGACGGTCTGACCCAAGAGGGTAACATCGCGAACGCCACGCTCGACCAGGCCGCGTACTTCGGACACGATCTCGTCGAACGGCCGGCTCGTTTCCTTGCCGCGGCGGTAGGGAACGATGCAGTACGAGCAGAGAAAAGTGCAGCCGTAGATGATCGGGACAAAGGCGGACACGGCGGTATCGGCCACGTCTTCGAGATAGTAATGCGGCAGCGTTTCCAGGTCGTCTTCCATCTCGGCCAGCTCGGGCACGAAATGCTTGAGTGAATCGAAGTCCGACGGGTCGAAAAAGAGGTCCACGTGCGGGAAACGCTCTTTGAGCTTCTCCTGCTGGTTCGTCACCATGCACCCGGTTAGCACCAGGCTCATGTCGGGCCGGGCACGCTTCTCTCGAATCAACGAATTGAGCTTGCCGGCAACCTTGTCTTCGGCCGCCTGCCGCACGACACACGAGTTGAGCACGACGATATCGGCTTGCTCTTCCGAATCAGTTGCGCGATAGCCTGCCTCGTGCAGCATGGCCGCCACACGGGCGCTGTCGGCTTCGTTCATCTGGCAGCCAATGGTCCAGATATGGAACAGCTTGCCATTTTCGGGAAGCGGATCCGGAGAGATGACCGGAATCAGTTCGATCGTTGCACCCTTTGGCACGATGCAGTTGCCTCGATTTGGATGGATGACGTGCCCCACCAGACCGGCGGGCACCAAAACTTACCGCAGTGTGCGGCAGCAGAGCAGTTTACATCATCCTGCCGCCCATGCGCAGCGGTTGGACCAGCCCGTCGACTGTGCTCGCCGGTCACAGCCAAAACCAGCGTAATACGCTCATTCGTTCATGTCCGTACGCTCTGGCCGTGCCCGATAGACAATGTCCGAACGGCTTGCTAGAATGGCCCTGCGGTTGGCAAAGGGGTGCCTCCTTCTTCAGCTCCGATCTCCTCCAGCGTGGGCATCGTGTGCCCAGGCCTCCTCGTTGCCTGCCAATTCAAGCAAACGATTCTCATGACGAAAGCGAGTCACTGGTGAAGAGACGAGTTTGTGAAAGCTGTCTCTACTTCGAGTCCGCCGGATTCTCGAAGAACGGCTGGTGCCACCATCCATCACGCCGGCAAAATTCCGATATCCGCTTGATGGTGCGCGCGAACGAGCTCGGGTGCCGCAACGGCTGGAATGCAGATCTCTGGGTTGCCGCGAATACCGACGGGACCGATCAACGTTCCCAGCCGCTCGATGCGATCGGTAGCCAGGCACGCGCCGAAATCGAGCCGGCTCAGCAGAATGACCTCATCACCTCCATTGTTGCCGCCAAGACGGAAAACATGTCGATTCCCAACGACCGTCCGACAGCCGCTCCCCCGCCAGAACGGCCCGCAATCGAAGAGGATATCTTCGTCAATCAGAAACCATCACTCACCTGGTCGACGCCCACCGGACCGCTGACCACGCAACCCGCAACCGAGCTCGTCCAGAACCCGAAAGCGGCCATTCTTCGCGCAAGAGACCAGTTCCGGCAACGACGGCGCAACGAGGGTCGCCTGGCCGACCGCCAGGTGGTCCCCCCCGCCGCGCCGCTGATTGCGTCGGCCCGCGAGGCACAGTTGCTGGAGGATCGCGATCTCGGCGAACCTGATCCGCGTCCCGACACGATCGACCCTCGCTATGAGAACCGCCCGCTCCTGTCTAAGCCAGAGCGGCAACCATATGACGGCCGAAAACCGGTGAAGCCGGTTTCGATCGACGAGCTCGCTCGGCCGTTTCCATCCATGACCGACTTCCCGGAAGATCGGAAGCGGTTCGAATCCGTACCATCGCTTCAATCGTCGCCGGTCGACGTGGTCGAGCTCGACCACGTCGATACCGTGCTCGAAACACGCCTGGTCGACGCAGTTCCGTCCGATCCATACGTCGTCGATGACTTGTTCGAAGAAGATGAGCGGCTCGAGGTCGATGCGGAAGAGCCCTATGAGAGCTTCGAGGACGAGGACGCCGATCTCTCCGTCCATCACCGGGAATCGATCCTCAACCGCTTCCTTCGCCAGCGCCGCGAGCGCCGCCAGCACACCGAGCACTACGACGACGGATATGTCGAGGCGGATGCAGCATGGGATGAACCGGCCCAACGGGCATACGTGCCAGAGCAATCGGTCCAATCGCACGAGCGCGCGCATCGAAGCGATTACCCACAGGCGCCGGACGGCGCCGGGGATCGGCCGTCCACCGGCACCGAGCATGCGAGGCCGGCGCCTCGCCCGCACGAGCCTGAGCCCGCAAGCATGGCTTCTGGGCCACCTATGGAGGAATATGACATCGCGCAGCTGGACGAGGCATTCGATTCCCGCGAGCTGGATCGCCTGCGATACGCCGAACCCGAACGTCAGGCGGAACCAACTCGCGATCATCACCATGTCGAACCATCGACGGACCGGCCTGGCGAGAGCGCATATGACGCCATGGAATGGGTCGAACCTGAATACCCATCGTTTCGCACCCGGGATGAGATCCACGTCCGGTCCCGCACGGAGGAGCGGATCCAGCGACCGCAGATCAGTCGCCAACAGGATGCACGATCGACTCAACCGGCAAACGACCAGACGGAAGCGTTCGACGCTCCCTTGTGGGAGACAGTTCCTACTCCGCCGCGCGACTACCGGAGCGCGTATCGAGGGGAGCATTCCCATCCGGGCAACGACCGGATAGCAACCGAGCGAAGCAACTCGCGCCCTCGGAACGACCAGCCGAATCCGCAGCTCGATTGGCCGAACACCGCTGACAACATTCAGGGGCCAATCGCTCATGCAGAGCGCCGGGACGATGGGTATCGCTCTGAAGAACGGTCGTCCCGGGCGCAACGTCCGAATCGCGCGGGCGACATAGGCGACATACTGGACGATGAGGATTTCCAGCTCCCGCCGCCGCTTCCTGCCTATCAACCACCGCCTCCGCCAGCGCAGCCGTATTCGGCAACCCGCTACGATCGCGGTGCGCGCAACCGCTCTGAGGCGCCAGAGCCCGGTCACCATCGCCGGTCGGATATCTATCAGCCCGTCAGTGACGAGTTCGGAGACCAGGCCCTCTTCGCCTCGGCGCCCGACCCCGCGGACTACGAGATCGATCCCCCTCATATCCCGGTCGAGCGGTCGGCTCCAATCGGTCTTCGCATGGAGCGGATCTGCCAGACATGCCGAGATTTTCGGCCGTCCGAGAATGGCGAGCGGGGCTGGTGCAGCAACAAATGGGCGTTCAACCACCGGCGCATGGTCGATGCTGACGATCTGGCATGCCGCAACTCGCTGGGAAGCTGGTGGACACCCAAGGACGATGTCTGGCGTCGAGACGGAGATATCTCCCGTCACGCCCAGCAAACTCCCAGAGTCGATCAATGGCTCTTCGGATCGCAAAATGATGACGAGAATCGGAGAAAATCGAGTAGTTAGGCGGCCTGCCGTTTGTTAGACTAAGCGCGGCGCGGACACGCACCCGCAAATTGTGAACCGTCGCATCATCAGGGATTCAGCCCGACCATGTCAGTCTTCGGCGATACGCTGCGTCAAGCCCGTGCTCAGAAGGGAATAACTCTTCGACAGGCTGAGCAGGAAATCCGCATCAATCGTCACTACCTGGCCGCGCTCGAAGACGAGACGTTCGAAAACCTTCCGGCTCTTCCCTATCAGCGTGGCATCGTCCGCACCTATGCGGCGTATCTTGGCCTGGATCAAACGCGGCTGGTCGAATTGTTCGACGAAGCGCGTGGCACCCGGCCCGACGATCCCCCACGCATCGAAATGATCGAGCCGGTCGAAATGCCCAGTCATTGGGCTCCGAACTTTGCCGTCATTGCCTTCACGCTCATCGCCGGCGCAATTATCTTCGCGTGGCTCTATAGCGCATATTTCAAAGCGCCGACGGTCAGTGACTCCACGATGCTCGATCTCCAGCCCACCGTCACGCGCGTGAGTGAGGATCAGATCTTCGTCCCCAGTCCAACTCCCGACTTGCCGACGCCCACCGCAACCGCGGTGCCGACCGAGATTCCGGTCGATCCACCGACCGAAACGGTCCCGCCCCCCGCAACCGAAGACGCGGCCGCGGGGGCTATCAGCAATAGTCCCCAAATACAGGCGATCTCGGTCGAGACGCCGGCTGATTCAAGCACCGGTGAATCGGGTATTGCGAGATCGGTGCCATCCGAGCTTCCAAACGGGGCAGTGGCCATCAGAATCACCGCCCAAGCGGATATCTATGTCCAGATAGCGGCCGATGGCGTTCAGTATTTCCAAGGGAACCTGGTTCAGGGAGAGTCCACCGACTGGATCGTCGGTCACACCTTCTCGGTCTATACGACCTCCGGCGCGAATACCCTCTTTACGAACAATCAGGGCACCCAGTTCGTCATGGGCACGGAGCAAGGCGAGGTCGTCTACACCCTTTAGCCCAAACGAGCAAAGAATCCAGAACGAGCAAAACGGCATCCCTGACCAGGGTGCCGTTTCCCACCAGAGCACCGTGCGGCAAGCCTGATGCGCTCGCCGACACCATTTGGTGCAGAATCCGGAACGTGCGGATTCGGCCTGAGATGCTCTGCGGACACCGGACCCTGGACTCGTATCAGCCCGGTCCGCTCCAGATTTATCCCCGAATCAGCTCGATCGCACGCGGCAATACCTTGATCTCCATCGGGGTCTCTCCGACCACCTCGCCATCGAGCTCGGTGGGCGATGGAGGGTCCGATTCGATCCGTATATGAGAGCCCTGCATCCGGATCACGTGACCCATGCGTTCCAAATGCCCCGTCAGCGAGGTCACCCCAGCCGCGGCGAGCCGAATGGGATTGTCCGCGGTATAGATCAAGACATCGAACATGCCGTCGCCCCGGCTGACATTGTCGACCAAATGAATTTTCGAGCTCAGCAATTGGGCAGAATTCGCGATCAGTACCAGACTGGATCGAACCTGGACGACGTCATCGTCGCAGGTCACCGTGAACATTGCCGGGCGCTCCAGTGCGCTCGTCAACGCCGGCGGCACATAGGCCAACCAGCGGAACCGGCGCTTCAGCTTTGGATCCGCCCCGATGAAAATGCGGGCATCGATGCCGGCGCCCCCAAGATGCAGGAGCAACCGGTCGTCGTCCGACCGCCCGACGTCGATCCGCTCGCGGCGATGACTCCCGAAGATCAGACGCACCGCTCGTTCGGCATTCCCCGGAACATTGCTGACCTTGGCGACCATATTGGTCGAGCCGGCTGGTACGATGCCCAGCGGGATGTTCGACTCCAGGATTGCACTGGCGACCTGGGAGACCGTTCCGTCCCCTCCGCAGGCGATCGCCACCGTCGCCGTATCCAGCTCGTCCTCGATCAACCCGCGAATGGGATGATCGGGACGCGTGTGGCGGACTGTCAGGTACGAATCCCTGGGCATATACGCGCGAACGAGTGATTCGAGCCGGTCCGGGTTGACGCGGCTCTTGGGATTGGCAACGACCACAATCCGCTGCGGTTCGGTGAAGCAGACGCGCCCTGAATTGTCGAGCTCGGCGCCGGTAGACAGGGTTTAGGCCTCGATTTCGTCCGGGCCGAAGATCCGGTCGACCAAATAGTTCGCCAACCAGGTCACCGCGGCGGTCAGCACAAGCACCAGCACACCGCGCATTGCATTCTTCATTTGCTTGTTCATCTCCCCAAACACTCCCCTCTTCGTCATCGAGCGACTAGTCACGTGGCCCACGGGCCAAAAGAAACAGTGGAAACGCAACCACGGCGGCAACCATTGTCAAATCCGCCAGGGTCAGACGATTGATGATACGAAAATCCCCGCCGGGTACGAGTTTCAGGATCGATGCGACCGGATCGGTAAGTCCGTAGATGAAGCTGCCAACCCAAAGACTGCCGGAGATCCCAACACTCAGCAAGAGTGCCCGGATGATGAACAGTCCGGCCACGATCGCGTACCCGGTCAGTGCCAGATCGACGGCGAGCTGCGATCCCACGGGTTGCGAGCGAGTGATCCGGCGTACCATCAGCCTGCCAGCAACGTTCCAACGCGCTCGATGACCAGCTCGGCGACGTCACTCTTGGGCATCAACGGAAGCTGGTCCACATCCCCGTTCGGCCAGACGAGCGTAACCTGGTTGTCGCGACTCCCGATAGCCTGTTCGGCATTGTTGGCGACGACGAGATGCAGGCCCTTCTCGCGAAGCTTCCTCTGGGCATGCTCGACAAGGTTCGACGTTTCCGCCGCGAAGCCAATCTTGATCAACCCATCGTGCCCGATACTGGCAATGATGTCCGGATTCGTCACCAGATCGAGTGAGAGCGTCGCACCCAGCTCCGATTTCTTGATCTTCTCGCTGCGGACAGCGTTCGGCCGGTAATCCGCAACGGCCGCAGACATGATGATGACATCGGCCCCGTTGACAGCTTCCGTCACCGCCTCCTTCATCTCGACAGCGGTCTGCACGTCGATACGCTCGGCGCCGTATGGAGTGTCCAGGCTTGTCGGACCGGATACCAGGGTGACTGCTGCTCCTGCATCGATGGCCGACTGCGCGATGGCATACCCCATCAAACCGGTGGAGCGGTTTCCAAGATAGCGCACAGGGTCGAGCGCTTCGCGTGTGCCACCGGCGGTGACCACGATCCGGCGGCCCTGCAGAATGCCGTTCCGGCCGAGAATCTTCCGCGCGGCGCCAACGATCGTCGCTGGCTCGGACATCCGTCCGATGCCCTGCTCACCGGAGGCAAGCCGGCCCGATTCGGGTCCGACCACCATCGCTCCCCGCGCTCGCAGCGTTTCGAGATTCTGCTGCATCGCCGGATGGCGAAACATCGTGTCTTCCATCGCCGGAGCAATCAGAAGGGGGGCGGTCGAAGCCAAGGCGGCGGTCGTCAGCATATCCGGCGCCAACCCGAGGGCAAGCTCCGCCACCACGTTTACCGTGGCGGGCGCAACGATGAGCAGATCGCTCTCTTCCCCGAGCGTGATATGGCCGGCAAAATCCGCCGTCCATGGCTCGAAAACGGACCCGTAGACCGGCCGGCGCGTGATCGCCTGAAGTCCCGCGGGACCAAGAAAGTTGCGAGCGGCGTCCGTGAGAACGACATCGACGGTCGCGCCCTGCTGCACCAGTTTGCTCGCGAGATCGACCGACTTGTGGGCAGCCACGCCACCGGTGATCCCGAGCAGAATCCGCGCTCCGCGCAGAATTGACACCCTCGCCTCCCGAACCAATGGCGCGCACGCATTTGGCGTTACGCCCATCATACCCGAGCTCAGCCGGGCACAAAAAACGGGCGGTCGAAACCGCCCGATTCGCTGGATTCAGCGTTTACTGAACGACGCTGGAAATCGCCGCAAAGACGGCCCAGATGACGCCAACGATGATGGTCGCATTGAACACCGTTCGATCGAAACCACGGCGCGTACGATAGATCGAATCGCTTCCACCCGTCAGGCTGCCGCCAAACGAGTTCGATTTCCCTTGCAGGAGAACGAGTCCCAGCAGCAGAATGGAAAGGATGATCATGACGAAGTAAAGCGCAGTTTCCATTTCGGTCTCAGCCTATCGTTCGAATCTCATCACGACATATGCAACCCGAGAACGCTACCACTGGAGGGCGGATCTCGCAAGGCTAGATCGCCGCAGATACGATCTCCAGAAACGAGTCCGCCTTCAAGCTGGCGCCGCCAACCAACAATCCATCGATATTCGCGGTTGCCAGATAGGCAGCCGCGTTCTCGGCATTGGCGCTTCCCCCATAGAGGATACGGAGCTGCGCGCCAGCCGTTGCGTTGGTGGCCGATACGCGCGCCCGAATCGCGGCAACGACGTCCTCGGCATCGTCGGGCGTTGCAGATCGTCCGGTGCCAATCGCCCAAATCGGCTCGTAGGCGATGACGATCCTGGCAACCCCCTCCGCTCCCACTGCACTTGCGATTGCATCAACCTGCTCCTCGACCCAGGAAATCGCCTGGCCCGCATCGCGTATATCGAGTGCTTCCCCAACACACGCAATCGGTGTCAAACCGGCAGCGAGCGCGGCGTTCGCCTTTTGCCCGACCAGCTCGTTCGACTCGCAGCAATCCCGCCGTCGTTCCGAATGGCCGACGATCACATACGAGCAAAGGGCATTGAGCATCGCCGGCGACACCTGTCCGGTATAGGCGCCCGCGGTCTCGGTGCTGCAGTCCTGCGCTCCAAGCGCCACCGGGGTTCCTTGCAGCACCGCGGCAACCGGCACCAACCAGGGGAACGGCGGGCAGAGAACGACATCGACTCCCGTCCCCTTGAACCCATCCGCAATCGATCCGGCCAGCTCGACCGCCTGCCATTCCTCCAGATTCATCTTCCAGTTGCCGGCAATCAATGGGGTCCGATCGGCCATCAGCTCTTCGCCTCCAATACAGAAATTCCCGGCAATTCCCGGCCTTCGATGAATTCGAGCGAGGCGCCCCCGCCGGTGGAGATATGAGAGATCTTGTCGGCCAGACCGGATTGCTCGATGGCCGAAACCGAATCGCCCCCGCCAATCACAGAAAACGCTCCAGATGCCGCAACTGCCCTGGCAATGGCCAGCGTTCCATTTGCAAACGCGGGTCGCTCGAAGACGCCCATTGGACCGTTCCAAAAGATCGTCTTCGCGCCGGCAATCACCTTCGCAAACGACGCAGCTGATTTCGGCCCAATATCGAATGCGGCCCAATCGTCTGGGATCCCGTCCGCGTCGACCGTGGCAGCCTGGCCGTCCATACCCTGGGCGGCAATGACATCGATCGGCAGCAGCAGCTCGACCGACCGCTCGTTCGCCTGCTGCATGACCCGGTTCGCGGTTTCGACGAAGTCCGCCTCGACGAGCGAATCGCCGACTGCTTTGCCCTGAGCCAGCAGGAACGTGTTCGCCATGCCACCACCGAGCATGACCACATCGACCCTCGACAACCTAATTTCGATGACCCCGATCTTGTCAGAAACCTTGGCCCCGCCAAGAATGTCCACGAACGGTCGGTCCGGATTCGAGGTCAATGCGCCGAGCGCCGACACTTCCGCGACCATGAGATCGCCGGCATACGCCGGCAGATGACTCGCGATGGCTGCGGTCGACGCATGCGCACGATGCGCCGCTCCGAACGCATCGTTCACATAGAGATCGCCCAGCGACGCCAATTGCACTGCCAGTTCGGGATCGTTCTTCTCTTCTCCCGGTTCGAACCGGACGTTTTCCAGGAGGAGCACTTCCCCAGCCGCCAGCGCGGCGGCCTTTGCACGCGCATCGTTACCGACGACGTCGTTCGCCAGTTCGATCGGCGCGTCCAAAAGCTCGCCCAGTCGCACCGCTATTGGAGCCAGCGAGTACTTGGGGTCGACCTTGCCCTTGGGACGGCCAAGATGAGATACCAGAACCAGGGATGCTCCCCTTCCGAGCAATCGTCGCAGCGTTGGCAACGCGGCTCGAATGCGCGTGTCGTCCTGAATGACGCCGTCCTGAATCGGGACATTGAAATCGACGCGAACGACAACGCGCTTCCCGGATACGTCGACTCCATCCAGTGTGCGTAATGACATAGGACGATCTCCTTTTGTTTGAATGTCTCACTGGAGCGTTTCGCCACCCGTCCGGCAGAGCGCCGTCGTATGCTCAGGCCTCCGGGCTCAGGGTCCGTCCTACGCCGTCCCCGGCACACCCTGCTCGCAGATCAATGCCAGCGTGTCTGCCAACCGGCAGGCTGCGCCCCATTCCGCGTCGTACCAACCCCGAACGGTCAGGAACGTGTCGTAGAGCAATTGTGCGTCGGACCAGTCCACGACGACCGAGCGGGCGTCCCGCACCATGTCCAGAGATGAGGTTACCCCATCGACCGTACCAATCAATCCGATAAGCTCATCGCTCTCGGCGGCGCTGTTGACGAGCTCCTTGAGCGCATCGATCGTCGTCTTCTGCTCGAGCCAATTGCCGAAGCTCACAGATCCAACAGCGGCGGCAGGCGTCACCGTCTCGACCACGCTCAGCCGGCTCGAAAGCTTGCCGGCCAGTTGCTCGAAGATCCCGTCACGGTCCGCGGAAACCGGCCAAAATGCATTCGCCCCACCGCGCGACGCCGGAGTATCGACCAGCGAACGGTCGCCTCCAGCCGGCGAGAGCACCGTTGCCGTTCCGCAACGGATCTTCGCAACGTCATCCAGCAATCGGTACAGGATTGCAATGGCGCTCGGCGCACCCGCGGCCGATGCAACGATCTGGTGCGCATCCGGGTCGTAGGACGTTTCGTTGATCCCGATCCCCAGATTGAAATCGGCAAGCGGCGACGCCGCCGGCAGGATCACCCGCTTGGCACCTTTCTTCAGATGCTGGTCGAGTGCCGAGGCATCCGAGTTGGCCGATCCATCGACGATGACCAGGGGAATATCCTCTTTACCCCAGACCGCATTTCTCCCTTCGGCGTTGGAGGAAAGCGCGATCGACCGCTCACCAAGCGTCAGGGTCTCTCCATCGAGCGCGATCTCATCCGGAAACGGCCCGTAGACCGAGTCGTGCCGCAGCGCACGGGCGATGGCCTCGGGGCCGGCGGCATCGTGAATCGCCACGATGTCGAAAAGATCGGAAAATCCGCCCTGGTTCACGACACGAACGAGCTGCGCGCTCACGCGCCCCAGCCCGTTGATTGCCAGACGTAATGCCACGCTCAGCTCCCTCTGGTTTCCGGTCGCGGCTTCGCCGCCGCGCAGGCGACAATCGTCGCGCCCGGAAGTCTAGATCTTGAGTGGTTCGCCGGTTCGCGCCTCGATCCGGTCGACGGGCAGCGGGGTGACGCTGCCCGTCGGCCGCGTCAGACTCACCAGTACCTGCGAGAGTTTGGCGGGATCGTGCCGCAACGAGTTCACATCGCTGATGACGTCGGCCCCGACGATCTTGACGCCGTCATAGATGGCAATCTGTCCGTCATCGAGGACCGCCTGCACACCAAGCTCAGGCTTGATTGCCTCGGCCGACGCTCGGTTCGAGTTGACGACCGCATAGTCCAAATTGCCACGACCAAGATATTCCACGACGGCGCGGATGTGATCGGTCGCGGTGAAATGGTCGGTCTCGCCAATCTGGGTCGCAACGTTGCAGGCGTAAACGGTGGTGCCGCGCGACCAGCGGATCGCATCCACAATTCCGCTCACGAGCAGATTCGGGATGACGCTCGTATAGAGACTGCCCGGACCGAGAATGATCAGATCGGCATTGATGATTGCGTCCAGCGCCGGGGGATACGCGGCAGGGTTGTCCGGCTCCAGATAGACCTTCTTGATCGGAGCCTGGTCGTTCGGAATCTTCGACTCCCCGTGAAGTCGGGTCCCATCGATCAGCTCCGCGCAGAGATCGATATTCGCCAGCGTAGAAGGCATCACCCGTCCACGAATGTTGACGACCTTGCCAAACTCCAGGACCGCCTGTTCGAAGCTACCGGTGACCTGCGACAAAGCGGTGATGAAAAGATTGCCGAGCGAATGCCCCTTGAGGTCGGACCCGTCCCGATCGAACCGATACTGGAAAAGCTGGCTCACCAGCGACTCATCGTCCGCCAGCGCGATGATGCAGTTCCGAATGTCGCCCGGCGCCGGAATATCGTATTCACGGCGAATCCGCCCGGTGCTTCCTCCGTCGTCGGCCACCGTAACAATTGCGGTGATATCGAGATCGTGCTGCTTGAGCCCCCGGAGCAAGTGGGAGAGACCGGTGCCCCCACCGATCGTGACGACATTGATATCGGGCATATTCGGTCCAAATCTGTGGTTGGCGACGATTTGCGAAATCGGCTGATGAATCGAGGTCAATGCCAGAATCGGGCCGATCACGGCATGCCCGAGACGCCAGAGACCGTAGCTGAGCATTGCTACGCCGGGGACGATCAACACGAACTCGCGATAGGGATGCGGAATGAACTGGAGGGTGATCAGCCGGACGGCGCTGGAGGTCGATTCGAGCTGCCAATAGTAATTGCGATAGGCCCAGGTAAGACCCATGGCGAGTCCCAGACTTATCACGATGATGCCGGCCATCGCCAGAATCATCCAGCGTTTGATCAGCATGCCGGGACGCATCCAGGTACGCCAGCTTCGCAGCTCCATTTCCCCTCCGCAGGTCGCCGAGAACTCCCTCGATTCTCAGACGAGCCGCAGTATAGCACCGGCATCTCCGGCGGATAATATGAAGAGCCGATGTGAACGGACGCCAAACCGGCCAGACCGTGGGGGCATTCCACCCGGTCCGGTTCATTCGCTCCGGTCACCTTCTTCTGCTATCATATGGAAAGCGGAATCCAAGTGCGGTGAACGTGGGCCTCCGACCCACGTTTTTTATCGCCCGAAATCTGGCGAATGCCGCGATCCGCACGTCTGAGCTACCCCGGTCCAAATTCGAATGCTGGGCCACCCGAGCAAGGAGGTTCTCGGGATGAAGAGTGATTTGTATACCGCTATTGCGCAGATCGCATCCGAGCGTGGTATTCCGCGCGAGGCGGTGCTGACCTCTGTCGAACATGCGTTGAAGACCGTCTATAAGAAGATGACTGGCACCGAAGAGGAAGTCGATGTCGAAATCGACGCTTCCACCGGTGAGATGCATGTCTGGAGTACCCGCCGCGTCGTTGCCGAAGTGACGGACCCGGAAGCGGAGATCTCGCTTCCGGAAGCGCGCGAATACGAAACCACCGCCATGGTCGGCGACGAGATCCGGATCGAAAAGACGCCGGAGAACTTCGGCCGCATCGCCGCGCAAACCGCAAAACAGGTGGTCTTGCAGAAGATTCGCGATTACGAGCGGGACACCGTCTACGAAGAATATGCGGATCGCCAGGGCGAAGTGATGAACGGCATCGTTCAACGCGCCGATTCGCGCGCGGTCATCGTCGAGCTCAACAAGGCCGAGGCCGTCATGCCCGCCCGCGAGCAAGTTCCGACCGAGCGCTACCGTCCCGGCCAGCGAATCAAGGTCTATCTACTGGAGGTCAACAAAGACCCCAAGGGACCGCAACTGATCGTTTCACGATCGCATCCGAATCTGATCAAGCGGCTCTTCGAGATCGAGGTGCCCGAGATCTACAGTGGCGCGGTCGAGATCATGGAAGTTGCCCGTGAGCCGGGATTGCGTTCCAAAGTGGCGGTCGCCGCTCGGCAGGAAAAGGTCGATCCGGTCGGCTCGTGCGTCGGTGTTCGGGGTGTCCGCATCCAGAATATCGTCAACGAGCTCTACGGCGAAAAGATCGACGTGATCGAGTGGTCGGCCGATACGGCAACCTTCATCGCGAATTCGCTGAGCCCGGCCAAGCCGTCCAGTGTCACGCTGAATGAGGCGGAGAAGGTCGCAACGGTGATCGTTCCGACCGAGCAGATGTCGCTTGCCATCGGCAAGGAAGGGCAGAATGCTCGGCTCGCCTTCAAGCTGACCGGTTGGCGCATCGACATCAAAGACCCCGAAGCCATGCGCGATCAGGGTCTGGAAATGTTCCGCCAGGTACAGTCGCAGATCATCGAGGCGCCGGAAGACTTCGGCTGGCACGGTCGCCAGCCGCGTCTCGTCCGTTCGGACGGCATGGTGTCAGTTCGGGATCGCGAATATGGACCGCTCGATCCGTCGCTGGTCAACATGAGTGTCGACGTGGAAGCCCGTGACAACGTGCTCGAGGTCTACTACAACCGAGAGTTGCGAGCCCGGTTCGACATGTCCGACGGCTCAGAGCTGCCGCTGGACGAGATCGCGGTTTCCGTCGAGGAGTAAGGCACATCGGTACCACGACGGCAGGCAAGAAAGGCAACGCCATGCCGACACTGCAATCAACCACGACCGGGAAATCCGGGGGCAAAGGCCCCCGGCCCCGGCATGTTCCGCAGCGCACGTGCGTGGCGTGCCGCGACAAGACGAACAAACGCGCACTTTTCCGTATCGTACGTACGAGCGACGGTCAGGCAGAGGTCGATCTGACCAGTCGAAAACCAGGTCGAGGCGCCTACATTTGCGATACCCCCGCCTGTTGGGAGCGCGCGACAACGTCTGACATCCTCAACCACGCCCTCAAAACCGAGCTCACGCCGGAGACGAAGGCAACGCTCCGCGAATTCGCGGCATCGATCTTCGCAAACCGTCCCCAGCATGAGCCAAAGAAAGGAGAGACCGCCGAATGGTCGTAAATTACGAAGAAGGAACCCAATCCCGTCAGGGTGGGCGCCGGGGCGGTGGCCGCCGCGGAAAGAACCAGCGAGGCGGCGGCTCTCGAACAGTTGCCCTTCGGCGCAGCGCGCCGATCGTGCGCGAGCCAGTGGCCCTTCCACCAGTTATGTCGGTCGCCGAGCTGGCCGAATTCCTGCAAACCACACCAATCGAGATCATCAAGGAATTGATGAAGATCGAGGTGATGGCCAATATCAACCAGCAGATCGACTACAACACGGCTGCTCGCGTCGCGACCGCGCTCAATTGGGAGACGCTCGAGGACGTACCTGAGGCGATCCAGGCGGCAAACGCCGACTTCGAGTCGCGCCGCGCCGAGGGCCAGACCGATCCCGACGCAATCGCCCGCCCGCCGGTGGTCACCATCATGGGACACGTCGACCACGGGAAGACGAAGCTGCTCGACGCCATCCGTTCGACCAACGTTGCCGAGGGGGAGGCTGGCGGCATCACCCAGCACATCGGCGCGTACCAGATCGAGACACAGGGGCGAAAGATCACGTTCCTCGATACCCCGGGTCACGAAGCTTTTACCGCTATGCGTGCCCGTGGAGCCCAGGTAACCGATGTGGCGATTCTGGTGGTCGCGGCCGATGACGGCGTCATGCCCACCACACGCGAAGCTGTCGCCCACATCCGCTCGGCCAACGTGCCAATGGTCGTTGCGATCAATAAGATCGATCTGCCGACCGCCAACCCGGACCTCGTCAAGCAACAGCTCTCCGAGCTCAACGTCATTCCGGAAGACTGGGGTGGCGATGTTCCGTTCGTCGAAGTCTCCGCACGCGAAGGTCTCGGACTCGAGGATCTACTCGAAGTCCTGCTGCTCGTTGCCGACATCAACGAGCTCAAGGCGAACCCGCACAAGCTCGCCAGTGGCGTCGTGATCGAAGCCAGGGTCGACCGCAACCGCGGACCGGTTGCCACGCTGCTCATCCAGAGCGGTACGCTCAACGTCCGCGACATCGTGGTGGCCGGTTCCACTTGGGGCCGCGTCAAGGCGATGTTCGACGACCGCGGCAAGCGGGTTCGGCGCGCCGACCCGAGCTTCCCGGTCGAGGTTCTCGGGTTGGTCGATGCACCGCACGCCGGAGATCCGGTTCAAGTTTTCGAGGATGAGCGCACCGCGCGGCAGATCGTCGAGCAACGGCAGGCGCAACGCCGGGCCGAGTCGATCGTCAGCGAGCGCGGCGTCAAGCTGACCGATCTCTACAACCAGATTCGAGCTGGAAGCACCGCCGAGCTTCGCATCGTCATCAAGGCGGACGTGCAGGGCTCACTGGAAGCCATCCAGTCCGCGCTGCTCAAGCTCAATGACGACAGCGACGAAGTGCGCGTCAGCATCCCGTACGCGGGCACCGGCGCCATCTCGGAGTCCGACGTCAGCCTCGCTTCCGCGACCCGCAGCATCATCGTCGGCTTCAATGTCCGGCCGGATGTTGCCGCCAAGCGAGCCGCCGACGGCGCCGATATCGACATTCGCTACTACACCATCATCTACAACCTCCTGGACGACGTGAAAGCGGCCATGCAGGGTATGCTCGCGCCGGTCTTCGAGGATGTCACCGACGGCTATGCCGAAGTTCGGGACACCTTCAAGCTTCCCGGTGGCGATATGGTTGCCGGCCTTTATGTGCTGGACGGCAAAGTCACACGGAACTCACGCGCCCGCGTTCTGCGCGATGGCAAGGTGATCCACGAAGGTGCCATCAAGTCCCTGAAGCGCTTCAAGGAGGACGCCCGCGAGGTGGCCGCTGGGTATGAATGCGGCCTCGGTCTCGAAAGCTTCAACGACCTCGTGGTCGGCGACCAAATGGAATTCTTCCACCGGCAGGAAGTCGCGCGCTCCTGAGCGCGCCGGTTCCGCCCGCAACGCACGGTCTCGATGATCGTGCCGGAGCTCGCAGCATGACGCGTCGAACTCGTCAAGTCGGTGAAATGCTCAGGGAAGAGCTCACCGACATCATTCGCACCGAGGTGAAGGATCCGCGCGTCGGATTCTTCACCATTACTCGGGTCGACATCGGCCCGGATCTGCGCAACGCCACCGCCATGGTCAGCGTCCTGGGTTCCGAACAGGAACGCGAAGAAACCCTGGAAGCTCTTCGGTCGGCCTCTGGCTACATTCGGCGGCAGCTCAAGCCGCGACTTCGCATGCGTCAGGTGCCCGAGATCTCGTTCGCCGATGATCGCTCGATGGAGCACGCGCAGGAGATCGCCTCGGCGCTCAAGCAACTGGAACAGGAGCGTTCGGCCAACCCTGTTGTCGAGGTGATCGAATGACCTCGCCGGCCTGGGAGCTCGACCGAGCAGCCGCCGCGCAGGCCCTCGAGGTTCTGAAATCTGCGAAGAACGTTTGCTTTCCAACGCATCAAAACGTCGATGCAGACGGCGTTTCGTCCGCGCTGGCCATGCTCAAAGCATTACGCCAGCTGGGCGGGAACGGCTTCGTGCTGATCAGCGATGGGCGATTCCCGCGCTATCTCAGCTTTCTTCCCTACAGCAACGAGGTCGTGATCTACGGCAAGGACGAGCTGCCGGACTACGACATGCTCTGTATGGTCGATTGTTCCGACCAGCGCCGTCTCGGCAAGTTCTACACTGACGACCCGGAACGGATCGATGGCGATACGCCAATCGTCAATATCGATCATCATGTGACCAACGACCGGTACGGCATCGTCAATATCGTCGAACCCCGAGCTGCCGCAGCCGCGGAAATCGCGACGCACATTCTCGAGGTCTGGGGAATCACCTTCGATCTTCCGCTTGCCCAGCTGCTTTTGGCGGGCATCTATGGCGACACGCTCGGACTCAGAACAGACAACACGACAGCGCGCACCATTCGCACCGCCGCCGATCTGGTCGATGTCGGAGCGGATCCGGCGCGTATCTCCGATGTCCTCTTTCGCATCAAATCGGCATCGACGGTCTGTCTCTGGAGTCGCGCGTTGGAAGGTGTCTCCTGGCAGGGGTCCCTCCTCTATACCGAGGTGACCCGCAGGCTGCTCGCGGACTGCAATGCCGACGCCTCTGAAGCCGAAAACCTGGTCAACTTTCTGACTGGGACCGAAGGTTCGTTCCTCTCCGCCATTCTCTACGAGAACGAGAGCGGCTGGCGGGTGAGCATGCGAACGCTTACACCCAATGTGGACGTCGCCGCAATTGCCGCGCATTTCGGCGGAGGCGGGCATCCAAAAGCCGCCGGCTGCCAGATCACCGGCGGCATCGCAGAGCGAGACGCCTTCCTGCGCACGGCGTCAGAGCTCGCCACCGAGCAAGCAAGCTCCTGATCGTTTCATGGCGTCAGGTGACCGGTTCAACGGCATTCTGATCATCGACAAACCGGCTGGCTGGACCAGCCACGACGTCGTGGGGCGTGTCCGAAGACTGCTTGGACAACGATCGGTGGGGCACGCCGGTACGCTGGATCCCGCGGCGACTGGCGTACTACCAGTTGCCGTCGGCTCCGCGCTGCGGGCGCTCGAATTTCTCTCCAACGCATCCAAGCAATACCAGGCGGAGATCACCTTCGGTCTGACCACCGACGCCCTCGATGGCGACGGGCGCCTTACCTCGATCTGCCCCCCACCCAACCATACCGAGTCGGAGCTTCGAGAGCTCCTCGCGTCGTTCGTTGGGCCCGGAAGGCAGGTCCCACCTGTTTTTTCAGCAATCAAGATCGATGGGACGCCGCTCCACGAACGGGCCCGGCGTGGAGACATGATCGAACCGCCAACGCGCGACGTCTTCGTCCACGAGCTATCGCTCGACCGACGGTCCCCACCGGTGTTGACCGTCACCATCGACTGTTCCAAGGGGTTCTACGTCCGCTCGTTTGCGCGAGATCTGGGGGAACGGGCCGGAAGTTGTGCCTATCTTTCGAATCTGGTCCGGACCCGTGTCGCCTCGTTCGATCTTTGCGACGCCTGGACCCTGGCCGAGCTGGCCGAAGCGCCTCTAATGGACGAATGGGCGCGCATTGCCCTCGCGCCCGACGCGGCGGCGCTCGAGCTGGATGCCGTCATCATTGGTGACGACCGGGTCCGCGATTGGTCGCACGGCAAACGCTGGCCGGTCGATGCCCGTGGCGATCGAGACGCCGTTCGCGTTTATGATTCTGCTGGACATTGGCTGGGCATCGGATCGATCACCAGCGACGGCGGAACACAACAGCTCCACCCGCGGAAAGTCATTCCCACAGCAGACCCAGGAGTCGAGGAATAGCATTAGATGCCAGGGCAAGTCTCGTTTCAGGAAATGGAACCGGCAACCCGGATCGTCACCATCGGAACATTCGATGGTGTTCATCGTGGGCATGCCAAGCTCATCGCGAGCACGCGTGACCGCGCCCGCGAGCTCGGCGCCCAGTCCACCATTGTCACTTTCGAGCCGGTGCCGGCCTCCGTTCTCCGGCCGGACAAGTTCGCCGGGCGCATCTGTACCGCTGGCCGCAAGCTCACCTTGCTCGAAGCGCTGGAGTGCGATGAGATCGTCGTCATCGAGTTCGATCGCACACTCGCGGCACGCACGCCCGAAGACTTCCTGGCAGAGCTGAAGACGCGTACCGGTCTCATCGAGCTCTGGGTCGGTGAGGGCTTCGCGCTCGGACGAAATCGCGTGGGCGATGTCAAGCGGATCACCGAGATCGGCAATGAGCTGGGATTCCGCACGGTCGCTATGCCGCGGGTCGTCGACGGCGGCGAGATCATCAGCAGCTCATCCATCCGCAAAGCGGTCGAATCGGGCGATGTCGAATTTGCCGCCGAATCGCTTGGACGCCCGTTTTCCGTATCCGGCGAAGTGATTCACGGGGCGCATCTCGGCCGCGAGATCGGATTCCCGACGGCCAACTTCTTTCCGCCGGAAGGGTTGGTTCAGCTTGGAGACGGCATCTTCGTCTCGCTCGCGCTTCTTGCAGGGGAAACGACCCCGCGGCCAGCCATGACCTACGTGGGCACCCGTCCGACGATCAACAGCGGAGTCCGCCAGGTCGAAACGCACCTGCTCGATTTCGAAGGCGATCTCTATGGTCAGTCGATCGAGGTGGCCATGCTTGCCAAGCTCCGCGAAGACCAGCAATTTCCAAATCTCGACGCCATGATCGACCAACTTGCGGTGGACGAATCGCGCGCCCGGGCGTTTCTGGAAACGTACGACACGGCCTCGATCTTTCTGTCCCAACGAAGCGCAATCTGAAATTGAATCCCCTTCCCACGCGTGATATTATTGACCGGTCACGAGGCTGACACGCTCGGCATTGCTGTCCGGGCGTTCGCTATTTTCTGAACATTTCAGGTTTCAGGAGGCTCCACAATTACACGACCGGTTCAAACGCGGGTCAACGAGCGGATCCGGATCCGCGAGGTTCGTCTGGTAGACGAGAATGGCCAGCAAGTTGGCGTCATTCCAACTATGCAAGCGTTAGAGATGGCCCGGGACCGTGGGCTCGATCTCGTTGAGGTTGCTCCCAATGCGATTCCGCCCGTCTGTCGTCTGATGGACTATGGCAAGTTTCGCTATGAGCAGAGCCGCAAAGAGCGCGAGTCCCGCAAGAACCAGACCACTGTCGAGCTCAAGGAAATCCGCATTCGCCCCAAGATCGACGATCACGATCTCAACACCAAGGGCCGGCGTGCAGCCAAATTCCTTGATTCTGGTGACAAGGTCAAGGTTTCGGTGCTCTTCCGAGGACGCGAGATGGCACACCCGGAGATCGGCAGGGGGCTGCTCGAACAACTCAGCGAATCGCTGCGCCCTCATGGCTCGATCGAGCAGGCGCCGAAAATCGAGGGACGAACGATGACTATGATTCTCGCTCCCCTCAAGCAAAAACTGGAAAAGGAAGGCAACACAAGTCGTGGCGAAGCAAAAGCTGAAAACGCATAAGGGCGCCAAGCGGCGGTTCACCTTCACGGCGACTGGAAAGGTCATGTCCGCCAAGGGGATGAAGTCTCACTTTCGCCGGCGCAAGGCCGCTCGGGTGAAACGCCAGTTTGATCGCAAGATCGAAGTCAGTGACGCGAATGTCAAGCGCATCAAGCGCATGCTCCCGTACGGCAGCTAGCCGGCGGGTTCCATAAGGGGTACGGAGTAAGAGATGGCACGAGTCAAGCGAGGCGTTGCCGCACATAAGCGGCACAAGAAGGTCCTCGCGCAGGTGAAGGGTCACCGCGCAACGAACAATCGACTCTACAAGCGTGCGCATGAATCGATGATGCGCTCGCTGATGTACGCGTACCGGGACCGCCGGAACCGCAAGCGCGATTTTCGCCGCCTGTGGATCGTGCGCATCAACGCCGCATCCCGGCTGAATGGCATTACCTATTCGCGCCTCATCGAAGGCTTGCGCGTCGGCAATGTCGCGATCGATCGCAAGATGCTGGCCGACCTCGCGGTTCACGATGCCGCCGCCTTCTCGGCCGTAGCCGAAGTCGCCAAGCAGCACGCCGGGCAGAAGGCCTGATCGGGCTGATACCGGTGCCGCCGGAAACGATCATTCGCAGCCGGCAGAACCCGATCTACAAACAGATACGCTCGCTTCTACGCCGCGATCGGCGCCATCAGGAGCGGGCGTTTCTCGTTGAAGGTCCGCGGTTCATTGCCGACGCGCTTGCCGCAGGCACACAGGCTGAATGCATCGTCATCGCCGAATCGACGGCCGGCGCCCCCACCAGTTGGCCACGACCTCTGGATACGCCCATCCGTGTTCTTTCGGATGAGCTCTTCGACACAATTTCCGACACGGTGACATCGCAAGGCGCCATCGCGGCGTTTCGGTTTCCCGACTTGACGGTCGATCCGTCGACGGTCCCATTGATCGTGGTCGCGGACGGAATCCAGGACCCCGGCAATCTGGGAACCCTGATTCGATCCGCGGCAGGAGCCGGAGGGACCCAGGTGTTGACCCTGCCCGGAACGGTCGATCCCTGGTCGCCGAAAGTCGTTCGGTCAGCCGCTGGCGCGCATTTCATCGTGCCCATAGCCGCTGCCCCGCCGGAACCGCTGGAGACAGCGATCCCGCTAGGAGCCAGGGTTATCGGCACGGACGCGCGGGCCGAGCTGAGCTATGACGACATAGACCTCACCGATTCATGCGCAATCATCATCGGCGCAGAGGGACACGGGCTCTCCAAATCCAGCGACGACGCAATCACCGACCGGGTTTCGATCCCCCTGGCGTCTGGCCTCGAGTCGCTCAATGCCGGCGTCGCCGGCTCCATTCTCCTCTTCGAGGCCGCGCGACAACGTCGAATTCACTCCAGAACTGGACAAAACCCTAGTATTTAGTTGACCTTTTCGCCAGTCTGTTCGATGATTGGCCGGGTTTTTCGCGTCCCTTGGACGCCAGTTGGTTTTCGAGGAGGAGATCCGAGAAAGCTGACCGTATACCGATCGAACCGTTCCGAAGGAGAAACAATGCGAAAGCAGGAACTCGTAGCTCACGTTGCCAAGTCGACCGGGATGGCCGAGTCGAAAGTGTCCGAAGTCACGAACGCGGTTTTCGAGGCCATCGAGAGTGCGCTCACGAAGGGTGACGAAGTGGCGATCAGCGGATTCGGCACCTTCCGCGTCGTCGAGCGCCCGGGTCGCGAAGGCCGCAACCCACAGACCGGCGAGACCATCAAGATCGCGGCCAAGAAGAGCCCGACCTTCAAGGCCGGCGCCAGCCTCAAGCGCGCCGTACAGGGCGACTAACAGCCGCTGGCAACGCAAACGCCCGTGACCAGTCGACTGGTCACGGGCGTTTTTTGCCTTCCTGCACGTCACGCCAGGATTCTGACGCGTTCAGGACGCAAGACCTGGATTCGGATTCCTACACGTCCAGGTTCACCACCTCACGGGCATGCGTCTGAATGAACTTCTTGCGTGGAGGCACAGCCGAGCCCATCAGCATATCGAAGGTCTCGTCCGCCGCGACGGCATCGTCGACCGTCACCTTGACGAGCGTGCGCTGCGCCGGGTCCATGGTCGTTTCCCAGAGTTGATCCGGGTTCATTTCCCCAAGACCCTTGTAGCGTTGCACCTCGGCTTTCTCGCCAAACTCCGACATCCTCTGCTCGCGTTCGGCTTCCGTATACACCCAGGCCTCTTGCTTGCCAGACTTGATGCGGTACAGCGGCGGCTGCGCGATGTACAGACGTCCGTCGTGAATGAGCTGCTCCAGGTGCCGGTAGAAGAACGTCAGCAGCAAGGTGCGAATGTGCGAGCCGTCGACATCGGCATCGGTCATGATGATGATCCGATGATAGCGAAGCTTGCTGGCATCGAATTGCTCGCCGACCGAGGTCCCCAGCGCGGTGATCATCGTGCGAATCTCATTATTCTGGAGAATCTTGTCCAGTCGCGCCTTCTCGACGTTCAGGATCTTTCCACGCAGCGGTAGAATGGCCTGGAAGCGTCGATCGCGCCCTTGCTTGGCCGAGCCACCGGCCGAGTCACCCTCGACGATATAGAGCTCCGCATTCTCAGGATCGCGCTCTGAGCAGTCGGCCAGCTTGCCGGGAAGGCTGAAGCTGTCCAGGCCGCCTTTGCGCTGCACGAGCTCCCGGGCCTTGCGGGCAGCCTCACGCGCGCGCGAAGCGGTCAAACATTTCTCGATCACCCGCCGCGCAATCTGCGGGTTCTCTTCGAGAAATGCGCCCAGCGCTTCGTTGACCACACTCTGGACCGCTCCGGCAATCTCGGCATTCCCGAGCTTGCCCTTGGTCTGGCCTTCGAATTGCGGATCCTGCAATTTGACCGAGACGATCGCGGTCAATCCCTCACGCACATCGTCTCCCGACAGCGACTCATCGCCCTTCAGGAAGCCGTTGCGCTTCGCGTAGTCGTTGATCGTACGCGTAAGGGCAGATTTGAATCCGGACAGATGCGTTCCGCCATCCGCGGTATTGATGTTATTGGCAAAGGTGTGCGTCGACTCGCCGTAGCTGTCGTTGTACTGCAACGCAACCTCGACCATGCCGGCCGACGTCTCCTTCTGTGCGTAGAAGGGCTTGTCATGCAACACGGTGCGATTGCGGTTCAGATGGCGGACGAACGAAACAATTCCACCTTCGAAGTAGAACGACGTCTCACGATCGGTCCGTTCATCGACCAGCGTGAGCTTGAGCCCACGCGTCAGGTAGGCAATCTCGCGGAACCACCCCGCCAGCCCCTCGTAGTTGTAGTCGAGCCCGGCGGTGAAGATGGTCGTATCGGCCAGGAAGGTGGTCGTGGTGCCATGAGCGCCCGGTTCGGACGGGCCGATCATCTCGACCTTGCTCAACGGCACACCACGTTCGTAGATCTGCCGGTAGGTCTTACCATCCCGGCGGACCTCCACCCGGCACCATTCAGAGAGGGCATTGACCACCGAAGCGCCCACGCCGTGCAATCCGCCGGATACCTTGTAGCCACCCCCACCGAACTTTCCGCCGGCGTGCAAGACGGTCATGATGACCTCGAGCGCGGACTTGTTGCCCTTCGAATGTTTGTCCACCGGAATACCGCGCCCGTTATCGACCACCGTCACAGAGCCATCGACATGCAATGTCACGACGATTTTGTCGCAGTAGCCGGCCAGTGCCTCGTCGACCGAGTTGTCGACGATCTCGCGGACAAGGTGGTGCAACCCGCGCTGATCGGTGCTGCCAATGTACATGCCAGGACGCTTACGAACCGCTTCCAGACCCTCGAGAATCTGAATAGAGCTGGCGTCATATTTCGGAGTTTTGGTTGCTGTAGTAGCCAAAGAATGAGCTCCTTACGATTTCGAGCGGGTCGACCCGGACCCCGCCCGTTCGGGCGCGAGCAGCTTCGAGCGCTCGCTGAAAAAGAGAAGAGATGCAATCCATAGGGCACAACCGACGAACGCATTTGCGACAACGGCAATGCCCAGTCCTGGTGCGCTGGATGACAGACGGTCCCCAATATCGGCAAGACCGATCGAAATGATGAGCGAGACCAAGGCGAACCCCACAGTTGCGGCCAGATTCTTGCGCACTACTTCGGAACTGGCACGGAGCGCCTGCACCGGACCCGCCAGATCGACAAGAAGCGAATCTGGGGCAAAGTAGAAGAGCAGATAGAGTCCCAAACCGACCAGCAGGCTGACCGTCAGGACCAACCCCTCCAACCCGATACCGAGAATGGCGGCAACGAGCATGGCGAAGAAGAGCGGAATGCACAGTAGGAGGACCATCGCCACGATCAACAGGATCAGGAGAACGAACCGCCCCCCGATGACAGGACCAAGCCGAAAACGATCGCCCCAGCTCCGCTCACGCTTGAGCGTGGTATCCGCCAACCAGAGCCCAAAGACTCCGAAAGTCACCATCGTCACACCGATCAATATGACGATCGCGAACATGACCGCTCCCCAATTGTCGAGATCGACAACTGAGTGCGTGATCGGCCGGTACAGGTCTTCGGTTGCGTTCCCGGCGAGAAACGAGGGAATCACGAACGCAATCAAGCCTGCGAGATCGGCCCCGGCGGCACTCGACATGAAATCTGCCAACTGCTCGCCCTCGGTCGTATCGAGATCGACCAGGCTGTTTCTGAGACGATCGAAGGTTCCACCGGCGGTGATCTTCCATCCCAGGAGATACCAGAGATCGAGCACGATCGGCACCAGGATCACCAACGGCCGGGCAATGACAACATCGGCCGCCGCCGCGATCACTTCAGTGATCGAGGAAGGCTTGCGATTCTTCGAAACGTCGCGTGCCGGTGTCACCATGGGCCCGACCAGATCCTGACTACTCGTATCCGAGGTCGGCGATTTGCCATTCGTCCATGCCGAAATGGTGCGCGACTTCGTGAATCACGGTCGTACGCACTTCGGCGAACAACTCACTCGGGGTTTCGGTCGCTCGCTCGAGCGGCCCGCGGAACACCGTGATCTTGTCCGGCAAGATCAACCCGTAGGAAGACGTCCGCTCGGTCAATGGAACGCCCTCATAGAGCCCAAAGGGCCCTTCCTCGGCGCCATCGCGTTGTTCGTCCGTGGGCTCGTCTTCGATGACGATCTCGACGTTTTCCATCAACGCCATGCTCGGCGAAGGTAGCGAAGCCACCGCCCGCCGAACCATCCGCTCGAACTGTCGTTTCCGCAGATGGTCTGCTAGGTCGGCATTGGCGTTTCGCATACATAATTATACTACGATTGCGCACAATTCTCGATACGCGATGCGGCTGGCAAGCAGCGTACGTACGCTCAATTTTGCTCATCAACTCTGATCGATCGACAGGGCCTCAGCCATCAGCTGCGCGCCGATCTGGGCCGGATAGCCACCCCCTTCGCCTCCGTGCTCGAGCACGACGGCGACCGCGACCCGCGGCGCATCCTCTCCAGCGAATCCGACGAACCAGCCATGGGGCGCGTCTTGACCACTTTCGGCCGTCCCGGTCTTCCCGCCGACCCGATAGCCGGGCAATCCGGCGGCCGCAGCATATCCCCACTCCACGGCGTCGACCATCAATCCCTGCACGATTTGCGCGGTCTGCTGATCGACCCCAGTGCGCCATCGTCGTGGCTCGATCGTATCGATCACGGTTCCATTCTGGGCTACCAGCTGACGAACCAGCTGTGGCTGCATCGCCACTCCATCGTTCGCGATTGCCGCGGCAACGACGGCCATGTGCAGGGGGGTAACCAGCAGCTCCCCTTGACCAAACGCGGTGTCGGCCAATGCGGCCGGTGCGTCGAGAAAATCGTCGCTGGAGGCGATCTGCCCGGCACTCACCGGTTCATCGAACGGCACCGGTTCTCCGATTCCGAATGCCGTCGCCCGCTTCTCCAGCTCCAATCTGCCGACCTGCAGCCCAACCTGGGCAAAGACGACATTCAACGAATACGCAAATCCCTCGGTCAGGGTGAATACGGTCACAGACTCGTCAGGACGGTTCGCCTCGATGATGACGTGTCCATCGACATCGATCGCTCCGGTGTCGTCGAAGACCGTATCCGGCGCAACGATTCCCGGCTCGATCCCGGCGGCCGCGGTGACTACTTTGAACGTCGACCCGGGCGGATAGAGCCCTTCCGTTGCCCGCCGCACCAGGGGGTTTGCCGGATCGTCGAGCAGCCGCTCCCAGGCGCTGCGCGCGGCCGCCACCTGCGACTGCTCCACGGCAGCCAATGGAATCGGGTCGACCGTGGGGTTGCTGGCAATGGCCAGGACTGCTCCGGTCGACGGCTCGATGACGATGGCTGCGCCAATACGGCCATCCAGCAGCGTCGCCGCGCTCCGCTGCAGCGATGACTGAACGGTCAATTCGAGATCGAGCGGACCGGTCTCCGCAATACCGACCTGCCCGGCAATCCGGTCGATTAGCGAACGGCCCCCCTCGCCGGTCAATGCGGCATCCCACGTTGCTTCCAACCCGTCCTTGCCGTAAAGCAGCGGCGAATAGAATCCGGCGACTGGCGTCAATGCGGCATCGCCATAGAACCGCGTGTAATGCCCTTCACGCTCTTCTGACCAGACGATACGCGTTCCGTCGGCTGCCAGAATGGCTCCCCGCGGGCGGGTCAGATCGCCGGTGGCCTGTCTCGGATTGGCGACGACCTCGGCCGTGTCTGGATCGACTCCCGCTCGTCCCGCGATCGCCTTCTGCTGGAAGACCGCGTACCGGGCCGCCTGCACGCCGAGCATCAGCAACACAGCCCCGATAGCCGCCGAAACGATCGAAATCTGGCGGTCGATGCTGGGAGGCCGGTTGCGTCGCCGGTACCCATAGATCAAGGCAGTCGCCCCAATCACTGCCCAGAAGAGCATGATCAGCCGGGTATCGGTCAACCACTCAGACACCGGGAATCCCTCGTGTCCGTCGCTCGGAGATATCCGAGATACGGAGCAGCAATCCGGCGACACCGAACGACACCAGCAGGGAGCTTCCTCCGTAGGAAACGAACGGAGTCGTAACCCCGGTCAACGGGAGCAGCCGAAAAACCCCGCCCAGGATCACGAGCGCCTGAATGGCCAGCGACGCCGTCAAGCCGACCGCCAGCAACCGGAGAAACGCATCGGACGCCCGCATGGAAATCAGCATTCCACGCGCCGTCAGAACTGCATACAGGCCCAACAACGTCACGATACCAATCAACCCCCACTCTTCCCCGATAACCGCAACAACATAGTCGGTTTGCACTTCGGGAATTTGCCACGGTTGCCCATTGCCCGGTCCGGCGCCGAACAAACCACCGCTCGAAATCGCATAGTCGGACTGAATCTGTTGATATCCCCCCGAATAGGGATGCTGCCAAGGGTCGATCCAGTTCTGGATCCGCAGCTGCACCCGGTCGAAGAGGTAATACGCCAGGACCGCCCCCGCCACGAACGCCACCAGACCCAGCAGCACATACGACGAGCGCCCGCTGGCGACATAGAGCATCACCAGGAAGAGGAGAAAGAAGAGCAATGCTGTGCCGAGATCGTTGAGCATGACCAGCGCAACGAGACAAAGGCCCCACATGACGCCCATCGGCGCCAGGTAAGGAATCGGCGGGAGATCGAGCCACCCCACCTTCCAGCTCGATCCGATCAGCTGCTCGTTTTCGGAGAGATACGCGGCCAGGAAGACAACCAATGCGACTTTGACGACCTCGGCCGACTGGATCTGGACACCGCCGATCGTAATCCAGAGACGGGCGCCATTGACCGCGGTTCCGATAACCGCCGTGACGCCCAGGAGCAGGATGCCGGCAAAGAGAACGCTGTATCGCCAATTCGCCAGGAACGTCGGATCGGGAAAGAACACCGCGACCGCCCACATGAGCAAGAACCCGACCACCAGATAGGCAAGCTGGCGCTCACCGATCGCAATCTGAAACCCGCGCACCTCCTGCAGATCGGCCTGCAATCGAATCGCATTGATCAACCCAAACCCGGCCAGCAACGCGATCACCGGGTAGAGGAACTGATCGCCCATGAATCGACCAAGCCGAAACGAGGCAGAAATGCCAAGCACGGTGGCTGTGAAGATCACCATCGCTCGAAACTCGATCGACGAGCGAAAGGGGACGCCTTCCTCCGCAAGATAGACCGCGGAGAGACCGAGCGCGGTCACGGTCGCGGCCGCCACGATCAGGACGAGGCTGGGCCCCCGGTGAATTGTGAAATCGGTTCGATTCAACGATGCTCCGCTGGCGGGAGATAGCGATCGGCAATGATGCCGATCTTCCGGCGCGTTGGCGGTGGAATCACCGCTGGATCGGTAACGATTGCACCCTGCAACGCGTTTCCACATCCACAGGTACGCTGGCCAAGGTCCATGCTCGTCAACCGGCGCAAAATCGCCTGCGCCGTTTCCAGATTCGCCGCATGATTTGCCTGCACCATATCGACCGTCACTTCACCCGCCGAGCCGTGCCAGACATCGAAGTCGGTCACCATCGCAATCGTTGCATAGCAGAGCTCCGCTTCTCGGGCCAGACGAGCCTCTGGCATGGCGGTCATGCCAATCACGGCGCACCCCCAGGAACGAAAGAGCCGCGACTCGGCCTTCGTCGAAAACTGCGGTCCCTCGATACAGATATACGTTCCACCGCGCGCAACCGGACGCTCGGCCTGCACGGAAGCATCGGCAATCTGACCGGAAAGCTGTGCGCAGAATGGGTCGGCGATTCCGACATGCGCAACCGAGCCTTCTCCGAAGAAGCTGCGCGGCCGCTGCACGGTTCGGTCGATGATTTGATCCGGAAGCACTGCGGTCCGTGGGGGAAGATCCTCCCGCAGGCTCCCCACCGCGCTAATGGTCACCACACGGGTGACCCGATCTTCTTGAGCGCATAGATATTGGCCTGATACGGGCAGCTCGGTGGGCGTCAATCGGTGCCGCGGCCATGCCGGCTGAGGAAGGCAATCTCCTTCCCCTCGACTCGGCCGACAACGATCTCATCGCTGGGAAAGCCAAACGGCGTATCCGGCAAAACCCGGTCGACCAGCTCCATCCCTGGCAGATCGTAGAGACCACTTCCCCCAATGATTCCGAGCATCGTTCCTCCCTTTTCGCACGTTCTTGTGCAAAGGATAGTCGCCCGGAGCCCGGAGCCCGGAGCCCGGAGCCCGGAGCCCGGAGCCCGGAGCCCGGAGCCCGGAGCCCGGAGCCCGGAGCCCGGAGCCCGGAGGAATCTACGGCAGGCGGTTCGAATCGTTCTTCTCCGGCCTCCGGACTCCGGCCCCGCCTACTCGTTCTTTCCGTACCAAGAAAACCTGGGCCGCCATGCTATACTCACCGGCTGTGGTTCTCGGACTGCACGTGTCGCTGCTGTGCGCACGGATACCTACCTGGAGGATTCGCCTGAATGGCGCTGTCGACCGCTGAAAAAGAAGAGATCATTTCGCAGGTAAAGACGCACGAGGGGGACACTGGATCGCCCGAGGTGCAGATCGCCCTGCTGACCGAGCGGATCAACCAGCTCACCGACCATCTTCGCCGGAACAAGCACGATCATCACTCGCGGCGCGGTCTGCTGCAAATGGTCGGCCGGCGACGTCGCTTGCTCGCCTACCTGAGCCGCAACGACATCGAGCGCTACCGCGCCACGATCGCGCGTCACGGTCTGCGCAAGTAGCTCCTGGTGATACGGCGAGTCAGTCGACCGATGTCGCAAGAGAGGCTCGCCAATCTGCCATATGGTTCAGCACGCGACGGCTCGGGATCGTGCATCCCGAGCCGTTTTTTCGTGTAATCGGGAAAGGAGGCATGCACTCTCGCATACTTCGTTGAAGTCCGCGCTGTTCGAGGACTTGGAGCCTGCCGGTGCAAACACGCCGTCACGCTCCAGATCCTCCCAGCCGGACCGGGCGCGCCGCATTGGCACGCCTTCGTTCCGCAGAGCCCGGAGCCACAGTCGCTCCGGCGGAGGACAATTCACACATGGTCGAAAATCCAACTGGTCACACCGTCAGCGTCGAGATCGCCGGTCGTACGCTGAGTATCGAAACCGGCCGCTATGCCGAGCAGGCGCAAGGCGCCGTCATGGTTCGCTACGGCGATTCCGTGGTCCTCGTCACCGCCGGTGGTGAGCGCACCGCCAGGGAAGAACAGGACTTCTTCCCTCTCTCGGTCGACTACGAGGAAAAGATGTACGCCGCCGGCAAGATTCCCGGTGGATTCATCAAGCGCGAAGGACGCCCGACCGAGAACGCAATCCTCTCGGCGCGTCTGACCGACCGGCCGATTCGTCCGCTCTTCCCGAAAGGCTACCGGGCCGAGGTCCAGATCATCAGCTCCGTTCTTTCCGCCGATCAGGAAAACGACCCCGCGCTGCTCTCGATCATTGGCGCATCGGCCGCGCTCATGATCTCGCCCATCCCCTTCGACGGACCGGTCGGCGCCGTCCGCGTCGGGATGTTCGATGGTGAGATCGTCATCAACCCCAGCCTGCAGGATCTCGACGACAGCGATCTCGATATGGTCGTGGCCGGCACCTCCGACGCCATCATGATGGTCGAAGGCGAAGCCAACGAGATCCCCGAGGACACCCTGATTCGCGCCATCGAGGCGGCGCATCAGGAAATCAAAGAGATCGTTGCCCTGCAATTCGACCTCCAGGATGCGGCCGGTCAGGAAAAATGGGAAGTCGCCGTTCCGCAGGAAAACGAGGAGCTCTACGCCCGGGTCGAGTCCGTGGTTGGCGAGGCGCTCCGCGCAGCCGTCAACAACCCAGACAAGGTCATGCGCATGGAAGGGACCGACGAGGTCCGCAAGGGCGCGATCGAGCAGTTCACCGCCGCGGTCGACGGCGACGACGCGAGCGTCTACTCCACCAAGGACGTCGGCGCGGCCTTCGACAAGCTCCTCAAGCGCACCGTCCGCGACGCCATCATCTCGGACGGCATCCGTCCGGATGGACGCGCGCCGGGTGAGATTCGCCCGATCTGGACCGAGGTCGGCGTTCTACCTCGCACCCATGGTTCTGCCGTCTTCACGCGCGGTCAAACCCAGGTGCTGACAATTGCGACACTCGGCTCGGCCGCCGAAGAGCAACGGCTCGATTCGATTTCTCCCGAGGTGAGCAAACGCTACATCCATCACTACAACTTCCCCCCGTTCAGCGTTGGCGAGGTTCGCCGGTTGCGCGGCGCCAGCCGGCGCGACATCGGCCACGGTGCGCTGGCCGAGCGCGCGCTCAAGGCCGTGCTTCCGTCCGAAGCCGAATTCCCCTATACGATTCGCCTCGTCTCCGAGGTCCTGAGCTCCAACGGATCGTCTTCGATGGCCAGCGTCTGCGGCAGCACGATGTCGCTCATGGACGCCGGCGTGCCGATCACGGCGCCGGTGGCGGGAATCGCCATGGGCCTGGTCACCGAGCCGGACACAGACGCCTACACGGTCCTCTCCGATATTCAGGGCATGGAGGACGCGCTTGGCGATATGGACTTCAAGGTCGCCGGAACCAGCGAGGGCGTTACCGCCATCCAGATGGATATTAAGATCCGCGGGCTCTCGTTCGAGGTCATGCGTCAGGCGCTTGCCCAGGCCAACGCCGGCCGCATGTTCATCCTCGGAAAAATGGCGGAAACCATCGCCGGACCGCGCCAGGAGCTTTCGCAGTTCGCGCCGCGCGTCACCCGGCTGAAGGTCAATCCAGAAAAGATCGGAGCGATCATTGGCCCAGGCGGCAAGATGATTCGCGCCATTCAGGAAGAGACCGGCACCAAGATCGACATCGAGGACGATGGCACGGTTTCCATCGCATCGACCGACCCGGTCGGCGCCGAGCGCGCCATCGAGCGGATCCGCGGTCTGACCCAGGAAATCCGCATCGAAAAGGGCGAGATCTACAACGGCAAGATCGTCAGCATCATGCCGTATGGCGCCTTCGTCGAGCTGGTCCCCGGACGTGACGGACTGGTCCACATCTCCGAGCTCTCGGAGGATCCCTCGGTGCGCGTCGCGAAGGTCGAGGACATGTTCCAGGTCGGTGACGAAATCAATGTGATGGTGATCGACGTCGCCCCGAACGGAAAAGTCAGCCTGTCGCGCCGGGCCGCCCTGACCGGTGAAATGCCGGAAGAGCGCCCGCGGCCGCCCCGCCGCGAAGGTGGAGACCGTGGCCCCCGCCGCGACGGCAACCGCGATCGCGGACCCCGTCGCGACTAACGCTCGCCACAGCATGAAGAAAGGGCCGGTCGAACTCGACCGGCCCTTTTTGAGGAGTTGGGAGCTGGGATTTAGAGAAAGCGCAGACCGAAAAGGTCGCCCTGGTTAGAATACCCAGCATGGCGCACGCAGTTGCGGGCATCGGTGGCGGTGACGGCATTGAGCCCGTCCGAGTGCCGTCATCAAGGCATCGACCGTGCGTGCGGCGATGGTGCGCAGGTGGGTCTTGAGCCGGCTGAAGACCAGTTCGATCAGGATTGAAGTCCGGCGAATAGGCTGGCAGGAGGCTGCAGCTGTGCCCAGCGACCTCAATGGCCGCCGCGCCTCGGGAGCCTTATGCATTCGGTTGATAAGGATCCGGTCTGACCGGTCACAGATCATTTCGCTGTGCACTGCTGGGCAAAGACGGTCCATTGAGCGCACCTTCGAAGACCAGGGATGGTCCCACTCCGGTTGTACGCAACGGCCGACAGGTGACGTTGCGTCCGTGGTTGCGGGGAACCGCCGCGACCAGCCGGTGCCCACGTGGGGCTCGGCCATGAGCGGAGTCAGGGTGATCTGGGTACTGGTTTCGTCCAGAAAGACCAGATCGTCGGCCCACCAACCGCGCTGGTCCTGGTGCCACGCTGCCCGCTGCTCAGGATCGCGCTCGGTGGCGATCAGACTCTTTTTTTCGGGGACGATCCAGTCGCGCCACGGCCCGAATGACCGTGCCACGACCGACGACGAGCCCATGCTCCGTGGCCAGCCACGCCTGCAATTCGGTCAGGGTAGCATCCGGAGCCGCGTCGATCTGCGCCTGCAGTGCCCGATCCATCTCCGGGCTCACGCGACGAGGGCGTCCGCAGTGGTGGGTCGTCGGCGCCAGCGACCCGGTGGTCTGCTGTCGGCGCCGCCAGTCATAGATCGCATCGACCCTGACGGAAAACCGGTGGGCCGCAGCAATGGAGCAACCGTCCGCCACGGCTGCCATCACCCGTTCACGGAGGTCGACCGAATAGGCACGGGGCATGGCCACAGCATGGCACGATCGTGCCGCATTGGCAGCCCTTTAGGTCTTTGATTTAGGAGTTGGGATCTCCCTGGGCCCCGGATCACGCTAATCCCCGGATCGATTCAGCTCCTCTTCCGCGACACGTGTCTGAAAATCACGGCCCGAATCGGTGTACTCGAGCCAGCCAAAGGAAAGCACGCAGATCGCCAAACAGCCCAAAAGGGCGACGACGAGCAGCCAGATCCAGATGCGCCGCTTCTGCACCGGCGGTTCCTCGGGCGGCAATGGCGCCATCTGCCAATCCGGGGCGCGTGGGTCCTCGTCCCAGGTGTTTGCGGGGAGTGGAGCCGGTTGCGGGCGCTGCTCCGGCCACCCCGATGCGGGCTTGGGCTCGCTCCGATTCAACGCCTCCAGGTCAGCGCCGCAGTTCTCACAGAAACGGCTCCCCGCCGGGTTTCGCCATGCACAGTTTGGACAGATGGTCAATCGATACCCTCGAGACTCGTGACGGCGTGACATCGTGTGTGCGAATTCTAAACCGAGCGGCGCACACTGCCCCCGGTTATCGCTCCATTCGCGGGTCGAGCGCGTCTCGCAAACCGTTACCAATGAGATTGATCGACAGCGCGGTCAGAAAAATCATCATTCCCGGCAAAAACACATTGGTCCAGTTGGTCATGTAGTAATTCTGCGCCTCGAGCAGCATATTGCCCCACGATGGCCTCGGCGGTTGCACGCCCAATCCGAGAAAGCTCAATGCCGCCTCGGTGATGATGAACGCCGGGATGACCTGAGACGCCCAGATGAGCATGATCGGCAGGACGTTCGGCAGGATATGCCGCCCAATGAGTCTGGCATTGGTTGCGCCATTCACCTGGGCAGCCTCGATGTATGGCTGGCTTCGAATACTGATCGTCTCTCCCCGCACGATGCGCGAGATTCCCGGCCACAGCAGCAGGGAGAAGATGAGCGCGAGCAGGAAATAACCAGGCCGGTAGATCGACGACACAAGCACCAGGATCGAGATCGACGGGATCGAAAGCAAGACATCGGCGAAGCGCATCAATGTGGCGTCGGTCCAGCCGGATGCAAACCCGGCGATCATCCCAACCACTGAACCGATCAACAGCGTCGCGATGGCCGCCATCGTCGCAAAGAGCAAGGAGACGCGGCCACCGTATGCGAGCCGAGTCAGCACATCGCGACCGTTGGCGTCACTGCCCAGAATGTATCCGTGCTCGCCCGGTTTCGATCGTGCGAGATCGAGATGGTTTTCTTCGTAATCGAATCCCGTGATAAAGGTCGAGATCAGTCCGGCGCTCAGGGAAAAGATGACAATTGCGATCAGCACCG
This sequence comes from Thermomicrobiales bacterium, assembly GCA_023957115.1. Classification (GTDB taxonomy): domain Bacteria; phylum Chloroflexota; class Chloroflexia; order Thermomicrobiales; family UBA6265; genus JAMLHN01. The sequence goes on along the minus strand of JAMLHN010000023.1, from coordinate 24,768 downwards.
CGAGCGCAATAACCGCCACACGATTGCGTTTGAACCTCCGCCACGCGCGCCGCGCATTTCCGCCGGACGCGCGATTCGCCATCGACCAATCGCGCTCCATCCGCAAGCGCTCGGTCGTCTGGCGTGCGGCAGCCCCCTCGCTCAACGACGAGCTCTTCCCGCCGAGATACGCGGATCGGCGATAGAGTACAGAATGTCGGCCAGCAGGTTGCCGAACATCGTCAAAAAGGCGAAAAAGAGCGTCGCCCCCATGATGAGCGTGTAGTCGTTGGATTGCGTCGCATTCAACGTCAGTCGACCCAACCCGTTCCACGCAAAGATCTGTTCGATCAAGTATGCGCCGCCAAACACTTCGGGAAGCGCCAACCCCACCAGGGTTACCAGCGGAAGCAGTGCATTGCGAAACGCATGACCGTACATCACAGCGCGTGCCGGGAGTCCTTTCGCCTGCGCCGTTCGAATGTAGTCCTGCCCGATCGTTTCGAGCATCGAGGCACGAATGAACCTGGTCCACCCGGCAATCTGCACGATAGCGAGCGCCGAAGCGGGCAAGATCAAGTGCTCGATCCGGTCGGCGATTCCCCCGGCGGAGCGCATGTCCTGCATACCACTTGCCGGCAGGTACGGGAGCCCCCAGTCTTTGAACTTCACCGCAAAGAGAATAATCAGCAGCAACCCCATCCAGAAACTCGGGATGGCCGCCAATGCCGTTACGATCACCGTGGCGATCTGGTCGAACCAGGAATTGTGCTTGACCGCCGAGATCACCCCGAGCGGAACGGCAATCAGCAGTGCCAGTGCCAGCGACGTGCACGTCAACAACAACGTGTTCGGCAGCACGCCGAGTATCCGATCGGTCACCGGCGTGTAGTTGGTCAGCGATAACCCCATATCGCCCCGCAGCAGATCGCCCAGCCAATTGAGATAGCGTTCGTACCAGGGTTTATCGAGTCCGAGATTCTGCGTGATCCGTTCGATATCCTCTGGGCGGGCTTTCGGATTCAGTTGCATCGTGCTGACCGGGCTACCCGGCACAAAATTGACGATAGCGAACGTCAGAAACGTCACCCCCAACAACAATGGGACCATCTGCAGGAGACGGCGGACGATAAAGCCAATCATCGGACAACCTGTCCAGTGACCAGCGACCAGGGTCCAGTGATCTGCTCTGGAAGCTGGGTGCGGGACCCCGAGCTCGCCGATCCTCGCGTTCTGAGCGACGCGACGAACCTCCCCGCCGCAGCGGGTTCTTGGGAGTCACGATCGTTGAGGTGCGCAGGCATCACTCGGAGCAACCGTTAATTGTTCAACCGGGGATCGAGCGCGTCACGCAACCCAAGACCGACCAGATATGTACAGAGCGACGTGATGAAGATCATCAACCCGGGAATGAAGACGAAGCTCCACGATTGACGAACGAATTGCTTCGCCTCCTGCAGCATATTGCCCCACGACGGTTGCGGCGCCTGCACCCCGAGTCCCAGATAGCTCAAGGTCGCTTCGGTCAGAATCAGACTCGGAACCGCAAGCGAGGCCCAGACGATCAGGATCGGCACGACATTCGGCAAGAGATGCCGCAGGATGATGCGCGAATTCGAAGCACCGATCACGCGGCTTGCGTCCACGAACTCGCGATGCTTGAGGGAAATGACCTCACCCCGCACCAGGCGCGAAATGCCGGCCCAGCTCACCAATGCGATGAGCACCGCCAGCTCCCATGGGTCCGGACGATAAAAGGACGAAACCAGAATCAGCAAAACCAGCGTTGGAATCGAGAGCAGTACATCGGCAGCCCGCATGAGCAGCGTGTCGACCCAGCCGCCAAAATAGCCGGCAACCGAGCCGATCAGCCCACCCAGCAAAAGCAACGAGATCACGGCAAGACCCGCAACCAGCAAACTCACCCGACCCCCATAGGCTAAACGAGTCAACACGTCCCGGCCGTTGCCGTCAGAACCCAGGATATACCCATCCTGTCCTGGCGCCGCCAGCTTTTCTCCAAGATGATTCTCGTAATAGGTATATCCCGTTATGTACGACACAACCGGGGCAAGGATCGCGAACAGAACGATGGCGATCGTGACGAGCAAGGCGATGAGCGCCACCCGATTGGCTTTGAACCGGCGCCATGCGCGGTGCCAATTGCTCTCGATCGGACGCGATCGTCCCAATCCCTCATAGTCGATGAGCACCGAGTCTTGTTCGGCTTTGTCGCCCACAAACGGATCGGTCGTCGCCGAGAGAGCCTTATCCTCAGGAATCATCGCTGCATACCTCGCGCATGCATCTAGTCGAGCCGAATGCGCGGATCGACGACCGCGTACAGCACGTCCGCAATCAGGTTGCCGACGATAACGAGGACCGCGAACATCAACGTGATGCCCATGACAAGCGTGTGATCCTTGTCCCCAATCGCGGTGATGGCCAGCCGCCCCATACCCGGATACGCGAACACATTCTCGACCACCAGCGCGCCGGCGAAAATGTCAGGGATGAGCAGGCCAAAGAGCGTTACCAGCGGAATGAGCACATTGCGCAATCCGTGGCCGTACAACACGGTCTTGTTCCTGAGCCCTTTGGCGCGCGCCGCCCGAATGTAGTCCTGCTGCAGCACTTCCAGCATGTTCGAGCGTATATAGAAGAGCCAGGTTGCGACCTGCGGCAGCACCAGCGCCGTGATCGGCAGGATAAGATGCTCGATCCGATCGCCCAGGCCGCCATCATCGCGCAGATCGCGCACCCCGCCTACCGGCAACGACGGCAATCCCCATTTCGAGAACTGCACCGAAAAGAGCAGGATCAGCAGCAAACCCAGCCAGACGGTTGGGATTGCGTAACCGGCAACCGCAAAGAGACTCGAAATTCGATCGATGCGGCCGTTGCGATGCGTGGCGGAATAGATGCCAAGTGGCACCGCAATCAGCAACGAGAGCGTGATCGAAATCGAGGACAGCAACAACGTATTGAACATGACCTCGCGAATACGCTCGGTCACCGGCCGGAAGTTGATCAGCGAAAGTCCCAGGTCTCCCTGAAGCACATTGCCGACCCAGATGAAATAGCGTTTCCAGAGCGGTTCGTCGAGTCCGAGATTGTGCCGAATGCGCGCGATGTCCTCTGGTTTGACGCGAGGGTTGAATTCCATCTGCTGCAGCGGGCTACCGGCGGCATTGATGATGATGAACGTGATGACCGTGATGCCGAACAGAATCGGAATCATCTGCAACAGACGCCGGACGATGAACCGGAACATGGGCCTTACCTCGAATCGAACCCAATCTGGAACGTGTACTGCCGCCTGAGCGGTCCCCTCGTGCCCGTGAGCTTCGCACTCAGGAACCTCGATGCATGAGAAAATGCCGGGAGGAGAATTGCTTCTCCTCCCGGCGCAGCAGCCGCGCTACTCGGCGATAGTCACCCACGGAATCGACCAGAGCAGGGCGCCCGACACCGGCGTGAAGTTCACCATTCGGGTGTTGTATCCGGTTCGGTCGCTCCGGAACCAGTTGATGATCAGGGGAGCATCGTCATTGACGATGTTGGATGCCTCGACCAGGTAGTCGAACCGCTCCTGGAGATCAGTTGTCGCGTTTGCGTTGTTGTTCGCCTCATCGTAGGCCGGGTTCGAGTACTTCATGAAGTTGAATCCGGCGCCATAGGAATTGGCGCCGAACATCGCGGATTGATCGCCGGACGGCGACGTCCAGTCGAGTGACAGCATCACCATCTGGAAATCGAATGTCTCGGTGATTGCCGGAATCAGCACCGTATCGAAGTCGACCGACAATGGCGTGGCATCGACTCCGACCTCCCTCCAGAAATCCTGCGCGGCCGAGGCAACCTGATCGTTCGTCGCCGCGGCGCCGTACATGATCTCGAAGGAAAGCTTCACACCGTCCTTCTCTCGAATGCCATCGGACCCTTCGACCCAGCCGGCACTCTCGAGCAGCTCCTTGGCTCGATCGACATCGTAGTCGTAGACCGTTGTGATCTGGTCGGGCGCGTACGCCTCGGAAAGCGTCGGCTGCGTGCCGTTGGCGACCTCGCCATAGCCGAAGAGCACGCTGTCGACCAGCGCCTGGCGATCGAGCGCATGGATCAGCGCCTGGCGAACTTCGACGTCCTGGAAAAGTGGCGTCTTCTCCGGATCGAGGTTGTACCCAAAGAATCCGAACTGATACGACTCGTAGATCTCGACTTCGAGATCTTCCTGCTCCTGCAAACTCTCGACATCAGCCGGCTGAACCGGATCCATCAACATGTCGAGATCGCCAGAACGCAGCGCTTCGGTCACCGCGGTGTCATCCGGCCAAACCTGGAAGATGATCCGCTCCACCGCCGGTACCGTGTCCCAATAGTCGCCGTTCCGCTCGAGTGTGGTGGTTCCCTCACCCTCATTGATCTCGACGAACTTGAACGGTCCCGAGCCAATGACACGCGACGGGTCGGTTCCCCTGCTACCCGGATCGGTCTGCCACTGATCGAATGGAATACCGTCCCAAACGCTCAGCGGCAAGATCGGAGCCGCAATATTCGGGAAGGTCACGATCTGCGGGAACGGTTGGATCGTCCAGAAACGGAAGGTCTTCTCGTCGACCGCTTCCCATGCCGCGACCGTCGCCAGGAACTGACTGGTGTACGAGCTCCCGGTGGTCGTGTTGGCCTGCGCGGCGAAGACGCGCGAGGCATCGGCGCCGGTCACCGGAGTGCCGTCATGGAAGGTCGCATTCTCATTGATATGGAAGGTGTATTGCGTGCCCGCCTCGTCGATCTCGAACCAATCGGCCAAGCCCGGAACGAACAACTGTCCATTCTGAGAAAGCTCGGAGTTGCGCGCCGGATTCGGATAGATCCCCCAGAGGGACTCGTACATGAGATAGCAGATATCTTGCGTCGGGAAGTTGTTCGCGAAGAACGCGTTGACGGTCGTCAGGTTGGACGAGGACGTACTGCCAAGAATCAGCGTGCCCCCGGCGGCCTGCTCTTCGGCCGTGAACGGATAATCCTCTGCCAGCATGGCGCGATACTCTTCGCGCGTAAGGGACTTGAATCCGCCGACCGGCGAGACCGCGGCCGGTGAAGCTTCGGGAGTTGCGTCCTGGGCAGTTGCCGGAACACCCCGCATGAACATGGCCAGTCCGGCCGACGAAAGGCCAATCTGGCTGGCGCGGAGCATGAGCGCCCGACGATCGATTCGACCGGCGAGGAACTCCTTGTATAATTCGTTCAGCTTGTTGACTGGTCGCTCCGTCATTTTCCCCCCTGTCTCCAACTCCACGCAACCCTGCCGTTGGGCGGAAAATAGCCGGTTGCCAACGGCAAACGCACCAATGCTCAGACTGGCAACCGATCGGGTATCTTAACATCGGCGAAGATTATTGCCTGATGTTGCATAAATAATGCACGGTCGATGACATCGGCTCCAGTTTTTGCCATATGTCGATTGCAGCAACGAGCAGATTGGGAATCGGTGTGACCCAGGCTTCACAACTCCCCTCGAACCTCGAATCGAAATGGGACACATTGGTCGATCTCATTCGATCGTTCGATTCTTGTGTTGTGGCATTTTCCGGTGGCGTCGATAGCGCGCTCCTGCTCAAAGCATCGGTGCTCGCCCTGGGCGAACGCGCAATTGCGGCAACCGGTCTCTCCGAAACGTACGCCCCGGAGGAAATGGAAGAAGCGCGCGCGGTCGCGGCGGAGATCGGTGCGGTCCATGTCATGGTCCGCACGATGGAGTTGACCGACCCACGCTACGCCAACAATTCACACCAGCGCTGCTTCTTCTGCAAGACCGAGCTCTATACCCAGCTTCAGGCCTATGCGAAGCAACACGGATATGCCACGGTTGTCGATGGCACGAACGCCGACGATCTCGGCGACTTTCGGCCCGGCATTCGCGCGGCAAACAAGCTTGGCGTTCGCAGTCCGCTCCAGGAGGCGGGGCTGCACAAACAGGAAATCCGCGATCTCTCCCAGTGGCTTGCCCTTCCAACCTGGAACAAACCAGCCGCCGCGTGCCTTTCCTCCCGGTTCGCCTACGGCGATCCGATTACGGTCGAAAAACTCTCCCAGGTCGCGAAGGCTGAGAGCCATATTCGACGACTCGGCTATCGCGGATTCCGCGTTCGACATCACGAGGAGATCGCTCGGATCGAGATGCCAACCGAGCACATTGCCGATGCGATCGCCGATCGCGAGGAGATTGCCCGCGGTGTCCGCGCTGCCGGGTATCGTTATGTCACGATCGACCTTGAGGGCTATCAAACGGGCCGCATGAATGAGGGACTGAATGCGCGTCTCCAGTCGCACTGATTACGGGGTTCGGGCGCTCTACGATCTCGCGCTGCACTACGGGCAAGGCACGGTCCAAAGCCGGGAGATCGCCAACCGGCAGAAGATGCCCGAAGCGTATCTCCACCAGGTCTTGAGCTCGCTCAACCGCGGCGGGCTGATTCGCAGCGTCCGCGGGCCCTCCGGCGGCCACGAGTTGGCGCGCGACCCAGCCGAGATCACGCTCTACGACGCCTTCGAGGTGCTCGACGGCGCCGAGATCGCAAAGAGCCACCCGCACAACACCCCCATGGGGATGGACCCGGTGCACGAGGTCTGGCACGAGCTCAATGACATCTCGGTCCAATTCCTCCGCTCGATCACCTTCGAAGACCTCGTCCTCCGCTCGAAGAACCGCGTTGCCGTCCCCAATTACAGCATCTGAGGAGTTGGGACATATCTGAAAATGTCCTGCGTCCTGAGCCCTGGGTCCTGCGACGATCCGGGGAGCTGATGTCAGGGCATGAACCGACGGATTCCCGGCGAATCCAGCGCGGTCGGAGGCAGTCATCGAGTTACATTTCCAACGTTGAAACACTGGCCTAGGGTGACGCAGGCAAGTTCGGACGACGAGCTCTGGACTTTCACAGAGAACCAAGCCGTTCTGTCGCGTACGTACGCATGGAAGGAGTCTTAGCCCAGCGTTTCAACGTTGGGGAATCGAGTCCTCCCTTGGTGCGTACCTACGCAACAGAACGGCATCGCTTGTCCTGCGCATCCAGCGTTCGTTGTCCAGACTCATTTGCTGGGGAGTTCAATCCCCAGGCAAGCTCTCGTTCCCAACTCCCAACTCCCAACTCCCAACTCCCAACTCCCAACTCCCAACTCCCAACTATTGATTGTCGATCTGCGCGCGTTGGAGGCGGCCGCTGAAGTCGACATAGATGCTCTGCCACTCGGTGTAGAAGTCCAGCGTCGCGGTCCCGGCTTCGCGGTGTCCGTTGCCAGTCGCCTTCGTTCCACCGAACGGGAGATGAATCTCTGCGCCGGTCGTGCCGGCATTCACGTAGAGGATCCCGGTGAAGATATCCTGCATCGCCCGGTAGGCATTGTTGATGTCCTGCGTGAAGATCGACGCGGACAACCCGTACGCAACGCTATTGGCGACATCGATGGCCTCATCGAGTGAATCGACCGGTACGATCGATGTCACCGGACCAAAGATCTCCTCGTTGGCAATCCGCATGGAACGACCGACATTATCGAAAATCGTCGGCTCATGGAAGAAGCCCTTGCCGAGATCGCCCGCAGTGGCAATTCCGCCACCAGCCGCCAGGCGCGCGCCTTCCTGCTGGCCCACCTGCACGTAGGTGTGAATCGTCTCCAATTGCCCCTTGCTGACAACCGGCCCAATCTGCACCGTCTCATCCAGACCATCGCCCAACCGCATTCCACCGGCCCGCGCCACCAGACGCTCGACCAGCTCGCGTTGCGCGCCACGCTGGACGATGACCCGGCTGGCAGCCGTGCACCGCTGCCCGGAAGTGCCAAATGCGCTCCAGAGAATTCCGTCGACCGCCAGCTCCAGGTCGGCGTCGTCCAACACGATGACGGCGTTCTTGCCACCCATTTCCAGGGCAACCCGCTTGTTCAACGCAGCCGCGCGAGCTGCCAGCCTGACCCCGGTATCGGTCGAACCGGTGAATGAAATGAGCGGCACATCCGGATGATCGACGATCGCATTGCCGACGTCCTCGCCGCCGCCGATCACCAGATTGACCACACCGTCAGGAAGACCGGCTTCCTGCAAGATCTCGACCCAACGGACCGCCATGCGTGGGGTGAACGACGCCGGTTTGAAGACGATCGTATTCCCCGCAATCAGCGCCGGTGTCATCTTCCACGACGGAATGGCCATCGGGAAGTTCCACGGCGTGATGATGCCCGCCACACCCAACGGCTTCCGCACCGACATATTGAACTTGTTCGGCAGCTCCGACGGCGTCGTTTGACCGTACAGACGGCGTCCCTCGCCGGCCATGTAGAAGGTCATATCGATCGCTTCCTGAACGTCGCCACGCGCCTCGGAGATGACCTTCCCCATCTCCTCCGTCATCTCACGCGCGAATTGCTCCTTGCGTTCGTTCAGAATCTGCGCCGCCGTGTAGAGCAGCTCGCCGCGCTTGGGAGCCGGATAGAGCCGCCAGGATTTGAACGCTTCGCTGGCCGCCGCAACAGCCGCATCGACGTCGCTCGCATCGCTCTTGGTGTACTCCGCCACCAGCTCGCCGTTGGCTGGGTTCCTCCGCTCGAACGTCTTGCCGCTCTTCGCATCGACCCATTTGCCATTGATCAGATTCTTGAAGTGGTCCGCCACGCTGTCATCCCCACCTTCTCGATACTCGACCGCTCACGCTCGAACGGCGTCCAACGAAATTGCACAAGGCAATCCGGCAGGCGCGACCGCACCAGCCGGACCCGTGCTCCGATTGACGAATCTTGACACGATTTCAGGAATGCCAGGCAGGAGGACGCTTCGACGATCACCTCAGTCGATGGCGCGAGCCGGTGAGCTGCGAGCTCAATCCAACCCAAACGTCGAGCGAGACGCCCGCGGCGGCGCAACCAGACCGGCCGCGCCAGTGTCACCAACATCGGGATTCAGGTAGTGATACATTGTATCAAAACTGCAACTGTCTACCGGCACGGCGCCGCAGAATTTTCATATCCGTAGAGGAGACCCGATCGATGAGCAACACAACACTGGAACACATCGACTGGAAGCACTGGCTCGATCGCTGGGACGCGCAACAGACGGGCTATCTCCCCGATCGCGAAGACCGCTTCACCATGATGTTCGACGTCCTCGAACAGCTCTTGCCGCCCAACTTCACGGCCATCGATCTCGCTTGCGGCCCGGGCTCGATCAGCCAGCGCATTCTGCAACGCTTTCCACAAGCCCGCTGTATCGCGGTCGACTATGACCCGCTGCTCCTCCTCATGGGCCGGTCCGTACTCGGGGACGGGGGCGGACGTCTCTCCTGGGTCGAAGCCAACCTCAGTTCCCCTGAATGGGTCGCCGGTTTGGGGACAGATCGGGTCGACGCGGTGCTGAGCACCACAGCACTCCATTGGTTGACCGCGCCGGAGCTCGTCCGCGTCTACAGCGAGCTGGGCAGCCTGATTCGTCCAGGCGGTGTCTTTCTGAACGGTGACAATATGTCGTTCGCCGCCCAGCTCCCAGTACTCCGCAAGCTGGGGGAAACCCGCCGCGCACTCGATATGCAAAGCGCCTTCGAGCTCAACGGCCAGGAGGACTGGGACACATGGTGGAATGCGCTGCGCGCCGAACCGGGACTGTCCCCCGTGCTCAACGAGCGAACCCGGAGATTTGCCGTCCACGACACCAGAAAACACGTCGAGCAACCGCCGGCGTTCGATCTGCACGTGGCCGGGCTCCAAGCGGCAGGGTTCAGCGAGGTCGGCACCATTTGGCAACGGTACGACAACCGAATCCTGCTCGCAGTTCGGTAGACCCCGCCAAGGGGATCGATCCATTTCAATACGGATGGCTCACGTAATGAACAGGCGGCATGGCGCCGCCTGTTCTTGACTCCCCGGTCAGCATTCACCGTTGGAAGCTGCCAGTGAACGGTCGGGCATTCTCCAGCCTCGCGCGCCGATCGCAGCGCAACTGCACCTCCACCGGTGGTTGCTATTCGCCGCCACAGTCGAATTGTTATCCTCTGGCACGACCTTTGGGGATTTCTACGCTGGGAGCTGCCCGTGTCACCATCGAATCCGTCGTCGTGCAATGACGTGCATTCGCAACCAATCCTCACGCCGCTGACACCATCCGCAATGTTCCTGGTGATGACCATCCGACCCGGCGGTGAATCGACGGTTCGCGATCTCCTGGCCGATCTGGGCGGTTTGCAACGCTCCGTCGGGTTCCGGGCGGCTGATGACTTCCTCGTGTCGGTTGTCGGGATCGGCTCAGACGCGTGGGACCGACTCTACAGCGGTCCGCGCCCTCCTCACCTTCATCCCTTCCAACCAATCACCGGCGCGAAGCACAACGCGCCAGCCACGCCCGGAGATCTACTCTTTCATATTCGAGCGCTGCGCGCCGATCTCTGCTTCGCCCTGGCTGCATTGATCGCGGGCCGCCTCGAAGGCGCGGTCGATGTGGTCGACGAAGTGCATGGATTTCGCTATTTCGACGCGCGCGATCTGCTCGGATTCGTCGATGGCACCGAAAATCCAACGGGCTCCGATGCCGTCAACGCGGTCATCGTCGGAAACGACGATCCATTCTTCTGTGGCGGAAGCTACGTGATCGTTCAGAAATATCTTCATGACCTCGATCGTTGGAATGCGATTCCCGTCGAGGAGCAGGAAAAAATCATCGGTCGGACCAAACTCGACGATGTCGAGCTGGACGACGCCGGACCATCGCATGTCACGCTGAATACCATCGTCGATGCCGAAGGCGTCGAGCACGACATCGTACGTGACAATATGCCGTTCGGTCATGTCGGCACACGCGAGTACGGCACCTACTACATCGGATACGCCGCCGACCCGTCGATCATCGAGCAGATGCTGCAGCGGATGTTCGTCGGCAGCCCGCCGGGGAGCTACGACCGCATTCTCGACGTCTCTACCCCGGTAACCGGAACGTTCTTTGCCGTGCCAACGATCGACTTTCTCGAAAATCCCCCACCGGCGCCGAATCGAGAAGCAAGAAACCCGGCGCCATGACCGCCGGACCGTGCTCGAGCCGCCTCGTTTTCGTTGGCACCGGCTGGAGCGGCGTGCAGATACGTTCGGACAACGATGCCTGGACGTTTACCGAGAATCGCGTCGTTCCGGTGCGTACGTACGCACAAAAAGGAGTGTTGGCCCAAGATTTCAACCTTGGGGAAGCCCGTCCAAGCGGGCATTCGCGCGAAGATCCGAACCGTTCCAGACGAAAATGCCGAGCCGTATCCGCGAATGACACGGCGTTACGCAACACGATCCCCACTCGATCGATGGAAGAGGAAGAGACGGCGACGGTCAAATGTGACGTGGACGATTTCGTCGGGCGTGAGCGTTGCAATCCATTCTTCGCCGCGGTCTGCACGAACGCGAACGATGAGATCCTGAATCTTGACGTCGACAATGAGCTGATGCCCGGTCGGCTCCACCACGAACACCGTCGCGGCGATGGAGTCCTCGCCTGGGCGGGCTTGGAGCCGAAGGGATTCCGGCCGCACACCGAGCACTGCTCCAGTGGACGCGCCGCTCCCCAATCCTTCGATGTCCAGATGCGGTGGCAACGCGATCGAAAATTCCGCTCGATGCGCAATGAGAACCCCTTGGTCCCGGCTGACGTCAACATCGAATAGGTTCATCGGTGGAGAGCCGAAAAGCCCGGCAACGAACTGATTGGACGGATTGTCGTAGATCGTTTCGGGCGTACCCACCTGCTGCACGATGCCGTCGTTCAGGACGATGATCTTGGTCCCAAGCGCCTGGGCCTCGATCTGATCGTGGGTGACATAGATGGTCGTGATACCGAGATCGCGTTGCAGCGTCTTGAAGGCCGAGCGGGCTTCCACGCGCAGTTTGGCGTCGAGGGCGCCCAACGGCTCGTCGAGCAGGAAGAGCTGTGGGTTGCGCACCAGCGCTCGGCCCATCGCCACGCGTTGTTTCTGACCGCCCGAAAGCTGATGCGGGTAGCGATGCAGGTACGGCGTCATCTCCAGCATGCGCGCGACGTCGTCCACACGCTTCGCTTGTTCGGCTTTCGGCAACTTCGCGGCTTTGAGGGGGAACTCCCAGTTCTGCCGCACGGTTAGGTGTGGGTAGAGCGCAAGATTCTGGAAGACCATGGCGATGTCCCGTTCCCTGACCGGGGCGTAGGTCACGTCCTTTCCGTCGATCCGAACCGTGCCCGCGTCGATCGGTGCATACCCGGTAATGGTCCGCAGAATCGTGGATTTGCCAGAACCGGAGGGGCCGACCAGGACGGCGAACTCGCCGTCATCGACCGAAAACGAGACGTCGTGGACGACGGTCTTTCCATCGTAATCGACTCGGATATGGTCGAGTTGCACTGTTGCCATACTGTCCCCTAGTAGACCGCGGCGCCACTGATGGCATCGAAGAGTCGCAGGCGTCCGGGACGAATGCGCAACCCGACCCGCTGGCCGGTCTGCAGCTCGTCGGTATCGAGACGGGGCGTACGGACCTTCCAGATCGTTCCCGGCGCAACGTCAATGCTTGCGATCCACTCGTCGCCTTGCTGCTCGATGACGGTGACGCGGCCCCCCAGTTCCCGTTCTCCTCCCGGTTCGGTGACGATCAGGTCCTCCGGGCGAACCCCGGCGACCAACCGGCCGTCGCCGGCGGCCGCCTGAACGGCATGTGCGGCTTGTTCGGTCAGGTGCAGGTCGAATGCCTCGGCGCGCACGATGCCATCGCGCCTCTCGGAGACGAAATCGGCCGGAACCGTGTTCATCGGCGGGGTGCCGATGAATCCAGCGACGAAGAGGTTGACGGGATTCGCATACAGCTCGTAGGAGGTTGCGATCTGCTGAATCTCGCCGTCGTGCATGACCATGATCTTGTCCGCGAGGCTGAGCGCCTCTTCCTGATCGTGGGTAACGTAGACCGTCGTGATCTGAAGGTCCTCCTGCAACCGTTTGAGCGCAGTTCGGGTTTCCAGCCGCAGCTTGGCATCGAGACTGGTGAGTGGCTCGTCGAGCAGGAAAAGCTTGGGGCGCCGGATAAGTGCGCGGCCGATGGCGGTCCGCTGTGCCTGACCGCCGGAGAGCTGGCGGGGTTTGGCGTTGAGCAGCTCAGTCATGTGCAGGAGCTCCGCCGTTTCCGCAATACGGCGATTGCGCTCCTCCTTTGGCATCCTGAGCGCCTTGAGCGGCATTTCGAAATGATCGCGCACGGTCTTGTTCGGATAGAGCGCATAGTGCTGGAAGACCATGGCGATCTCGCGCTCGCCGGGATAGAGCTTGTTGATCACACGACCGTCGATACGGATCTCGCCCCCCGTTGGGTGTTCGAGTCCGGCGATCATGCGTAGCGTCGACGTCTTGCCGCATCCCGACGGACCGAGAAAGACGCAGAACTCACCCTCTTCGACGGTCAGGTCGACCGATTTCACCGCCCGGGTGCCGTCGGGATAGGTCAGATCGAGCTGGTCGAGCACGAGCGTCGCCATCGGCTAGTCCAACTGCCCGAAGCTCATGCCGCGCAACAAGTGATTGCGCACGAGTACGGCGAAGACGATCACCGGCGCGACCAGGACCATCGCGGCCGCGCTGAGACCACCCCAATTCACGCCAAACGTGGTGATGAAGACATTGGTCAGGGCGACCGGCGCGGTAACCGCCTCGCGCTGGGTGAGCACGAAGGCCAGCAAAAACTCGTTGATAGAGAAGATGATGCTGAAGACCAGTGCCGTAGCGATCCCCGGAATGACCAGCGGCACCGCGACATCCGTGAAAACCTTCCAGGGACCATAGCCATCGATGCGCGCGGCCTCCTCCATCTCCTTGGGAATTTCATCGAAGAAGCCTTTCAATAACCAGACCGAGAAGGAGATATTGAAGATCGAATAGACCAGGATCATGGCCGCGTAGGTGTCCTGCAGATCGAACCAGCGCACCATCCGGGAATACGGCACGATCACTGCCACCGCGGGGAGCATGCGAAGCGACAGAATCCAGAAAAGCAGATTGTCCTTGCGCCGGAAGTTGTGCCGCGAAAGCCCGTATGCGGTCAGGGTCGCGCAGAAGACCGAGAAAACCGCAGTGCCCACGGCGATGATCAGGCTGTTGCGCATAGCGTCTGGATAGGTCGAGTCGAAGACCTGCCGGAAATTGTCCAGCGTGGGAGAGAAACGGAACGACGGAGGGTAGTTCTGCACGATGCGCGCCGGCTTGAATGCCATCGAGCCGATCCAGTAGAGCGGAAAAGCGAAGACGGCGGTGATCAGGATCGCCGGTAAATACCAGACGAAACGCCGGCCGCGGTGCTTCACCTGATTGGCGGGAATGGCAGCACTCATTCGTCGTCTCCCACCTCGGCCATCATGACCGACTCGCGACGCGACCGCGCCATCAGCATGATGAGCAAAGTCGCCAGCACATTGATGACCACCACGACAAACCAGGAAATGGCCGCGCCCATGCCGATACGCGACTGCTCGAAACCTACGGTGTAGGCCATGAGCGAAAGCGTCTCGGTTAGGTCGCCGGGACCGCCCTGGGTAATGATGTAGACCGCTTCGAAGAGCTTGAACGTATCGATGGTGCGGAAGAGCACGGCAATCAGAATAGGTGTCATCAAATAGGGCAACGTGATGCTGCGGAAGGTCATCCAGCGGGTGCCCTTGTCCAGCTCGGCGGCTTCATGCACCGCCTGCAGACCGGCCAGCATGAGCAGCGTGACGAACGGGGTCCATTGCCAGACATCGGTGGCCACAATCGACGCCTTGGCCAGGGTGAGATCGACCGTCCATTGCGGCTTCCCGAAGCCCAGCTCCTGAGCGAACCACGTGAAGACGCCAAACGATCCGTCCAGCATGATGCGCCAGAAGTACGCCACCACCAGCGGAGAAAGCATCATCGGGATGTAGACGATCATGCGCAACAGGCCCAGGCCGCGCAGGCGTTTATTGAGCACCAGCGCGCAGAGCAGACCAAGCACCAGCTCGATGGCGACCGCGAAGATGGTGATCTGGAGCGTGAACCAGGTCTTTCGCCAGAAACTCCGGTCACTCAGGAGATCCCGGTAGTTGTCGAGTCCAATCCAGGTCTTGGCCCCGCCGAGCGTGAAGTTGTGCAGACTCATATAGAGCGAGTAGATGAGTGGAAAGATGGTCAGCGCGATCAGCAGAATGACCGTTGGCGCGACGAGCAACCATGGAAAAGCGCGGAGCTGCCCCGCGTAACGCGATTCCGGTGACGATTGGGGGTTGTCTGGCGGGAATGAGCCGGCGCTGGAGCTCATAGCTCGTTCTGCCTCCCGATGGTGCGTTCAGGAAACGGGCGCCCACACCGGACGATGTCGTCCGGTGTGGGATGACACGAAGACGGCTTAGGCGTTGGCCGGATTGTCCGGGCTGCCGTCGAGCACGACCTGTTGCGCAAGCGCGGCATCGTCCAGCGCGTCAGCCGGTGGTTTTTGACCGACGTACGCAAGATTCAGCTCGGTCTGCAGGATCTGCAGCAGCTGGGCGTATTCGGGGATGTTCCACATGTCGCGCAGGCTCGGCAGCATCTCGAAGAAGACGGTCTGCCACGGGTTGGTCGCAAGGGATTGCAGGTCGGTACGCGCCGAAACGAAGCCGGACGGAATATCCTCGATCATTGCGGTCTGCGTTTCATCCGATTGCCACCACTCCAGGTACTGCCACGCGGCATCCTTCTGCTCGGAAAGCGTATTGAGGCCGGTGCCCTGGCACCCGATCATCGCGGCGGTGGTGACCGACCCGGCAGGAGACGGCGCATAGCCGATCTGCCCGACGACTTGAGATTGGTTTGGATCGTCCGCGACGCCGCCGAAGAGCGGAGCCCAGTTGAGGCACATTGCCGCTTTGCCGGTCAGCAGCGCGCCGAGACGCTCGTTGATCGTCCAGTTGGCGCTGGCCGGATCGATCGAGCCGTCGACCAGATTCATATCGACGAAGAACTGGAGAGAATCCTTGTTGGAGTCGCTGTTGAGGATGCCCTGGGCCGTGTAGGTCGCCTGGTCCCAGAGCTCTCCCCCGTTCCCCCACATGATGGGGTTGGTTTCGGAGATGATCCAGTCGGCGTCGCGGCCACCCTGCACCGCATAGCCGAACATGCTGTCATTGGTGAGCTCCTGTGCTTTCGCGCGCAACTCTTCCCACGTGGCCGGAGCAGCGTCCATCAGGTCGTTGCGCCACCAGAGCGCTTCCGCGTTCAGCGACCAGGGCACCCCATAGACGGGCGCGTCCTCGGAGGGAGCCGCCTCGTTGTTCGGATAGCGCACGAGGCGGCTGGTGATCTCCGGGAAGAAGGAATCCATCTGGATGGTCGTATCGGGATTCCCCAGGAACTGATCGGTATCGAGCCGCTCCAGGGCGCCTGCTGCTACGAAACCGCCCAGCCACTGGCTGTCGTAATCGTAGATGTCGTAGTCGGCGCTCTGGCCTTCGACCAGCAGCTTGACACGCTGTTCGAGGGTTGCGTAGTTCACCGCCTCGAAATTGACGGCGATGCCGGATTCCGGCGTGAAGGTCTCGGCGGCGAGCGCCTGCTCTTTCGGTCCTTGCGGCCACTGAGGGGCAAGAACGTTGAGGGTTGCCTGCGCTTTGACGAAGTGTCCCGGACGCATCACCGATGGAATCAACCCTGCCGAGGCAGCGGCAACCGCAGCGCAGTGGAACCCTTCAACAGTTTGCGACGATTGAACCGATAGGCGGCGGCCATCTCGTTGGCCATGCGAACTTGCTTCATTGCACGCTCCTCCTGTTCGATTGTTGCTCGCTCCGGTCGGGCACGTCCCCAAAACCGGCCATGCGATGCGTGGATTGCCACCGTTCCGTCATCCCCACGCCGCTTCAACGCGTAGTGGTGCACGACGACGCTCGATCGAATGTCACTGGTGGCAATCCACGTAGTATCGCCAAAAGATGCTCGATGTCCAGTCTCTGCTGGACGGTGCTAGTCGCGGACACCAACCTCGCGCATGATGGCCGCCGTGCCTTCGTACGCAGTGGTTGCCCATTCGACGATCTTCTCCGGTTCCGGCGAATACTCGAGCTCGATGGAAACGGTGCCCTCGTAGCCGGTGTCGGCGATCGCTTGCAAGTACTCCTTGATGGGCGTGGCACCCATCCCCGCGGGCAGGTCGCCATGAACCTTGCCATCGCAGTCGGAAAGGTGGATATGCCCAATCAGACCCTTCATCTTGGCGACGTCCTCGAACGAGGCATCGGCCAGATGGAGATGCGAGATATCGGCATTCGCCTTGAAGTTCGACCGGTCGACCTCCGTGACGAAGCGAACCAGATTATCGACATTGTTGACCAGCGCCTCGGTGAACGGCTCGAGCTCGAGCACGATCTCGATACCCTTCTCGGCCGCGTAATCGGCCAGCTCCTGGCAACGCTCTCTGGCCATGGCCCAGATCGCCTCACGAGGGAAAACCTCGCCGTCCCAGAAGTACTCACCGATGACCAGCAGCACGTTCCGGGCTCCGAAATACGCAGCCTGATCGATATATGCTTTGACGCGGTTGAGCGTGAATTTCACCACGCTGGGGTTGAAGTCGACGATGCCGAAGGAGACGCAGACACAGGAACGAATCGGCAGACCGACCTCGGCGCAGGTGTCTTTGATCAGCTTGCGGGTGGCATCGTCGGTTTCCAGCGGATCGTTGAAGATATCGTAGGTATCGAAACCGATCTCCTTGGCTTTGCGAATCCCTTCTTCCAATCCGACATGGGTTCCTTCCCAGGTCGAGCTGATCATTCCGAGTTCGAGCTTGGTCACGTCGCTGTTCCTTTCCTGACGACTACGTCAAATCGATCCGAACGAAGATTCGAGCTTCAACGAGAGGGCAGACACGCCCTCAGCTACCAACGGTGCATGCGCGCTATGGAATGGCGGTCACCATGGCTCCGTCGGCCTGCACCGAGATGCCACTGAGATAGGACGCCGCCGGCGACAGGAGGAAGGCGCCAATGCGCCCCATCTCCATCGGTTCCCCATAGCGCCCCAGCGGAATCTGCTTGTTCATCTGGGCGACCTGTTGCTCGACCGTGATCCCCTGCGCCTCGGCGCGTCCCTTATCCAGCGTGCGCACCCGGTCGGTATCGAACCGTCCCGGCGCCAGACTATTGACCCTGATCTTCGGTCCCAGCTCCCGGGCCAGCACCTTCGCCATTGCCGCGACACCTGGGCGGAGAACATTGGACGTATCCAAGTTGGGAATCGGTTGCCGCACCGAGGACGAGGTGATGAAGAGCACCGAACCCTCCCCCTCGATCTTCGGAGTCAGCGCCCGCAGGATCCGAATCGGCCCCCCGATCAGCAGCTCGAAGGACTGCGCCCACTGCTCGTCGGTGACGCCCAGCACCTCACCCGGAGGCGGTCCCCCCGCATTGATGAGCATGCCGTCGAGTCCGCCGAGCTTGTCATCGACGGCCGTCTGGAGCGTTTCCACCGCGCCCGGACTGGCGATATCGACGGCAACCCAGCTGGCAGCTGGTCCGATATCGGCCGCCGCCTTTTCGAGCGAAGCGCCATCCCGCGACATCAGAAGCACATGAGCGCCCTCGTCCACGAGCACCTGCGCAATCGCATTGCCCAATCCACGGCTACCACCACCAATCAGGAAACGTTTGTCCTTGAGTCCCAGATCCACCTAGTTTCCTCCCAAACGCTTGACGCGCTCCGCGAATCCATCGATTTCCGATTCGGTCGTAAGTGCGCCCAATTCCAGGTCGTATGTCCGCGATTCACCCGGCTGCAATATGATGAGCTCGCCGCGTTCCCGAGCATCGAGTCGCCCCGCCGGACGGTTGGTGCATGGCTCGATCCCGACCACATAGGTTCCCTCTCCCATCATTCGCCAGACGAAGTGGGCAGGAAGTTGATCGATGTCGAAAATCTCGTACGCGCCGATCCCACGCGCGCGATTGACGATACCGACCGGCGCCCGTCCATCGGATTCGGCGATGATGTCGTGCTCGACAACCTCCTCGACAAAGGCAGGTTGCGGTGCAGTAAATGTGCGGTAGTTGCCCGGATCGAAATCGCCGCGCGGAATGGCAGCCCGGGTCGGCACCAGGAGCTCCGAACCCTCATCGACCACGGGGAACCCGATGTTGATGTGATAGAGGAGCATATGCGGGGTTGGATCCCAGCCGGCATTGATGACCTCGTCGTGCAAGGTCAGACTCGAATCGCCGGCACGAGCCTCGATGCGGCGGCGAAGAAGCAGATTCTCCCCAAATACCGAAGCCTGCGAGATCTCGCCTTCGGCCCAAAGGACCGCATCGTCCCCCTCCCAGCGGGTTCCGTAACCGGTCAACCGCGCCGGGCGGTTCGAGACACGCCCATGAAGCCCGAACGACTCGATTTTTTTCGGTGGATAGTGATACTGCTCGGCGGTATCTTCGGCCATGAACAAGGCATGATCGAGTCCGCACGAGGTCAGCAATCCACCGCCCCAGTTGCGGAGAAACCCAAGGTCCTGATATTCGCCGTACCAGGGACCGCCGTACCCCACCGGTGATTCCCAGCCGAGCGGGATGCCCTGAAATTCGGCCCGGCCGATATCGAACGCCCGATCGACCAGGACTTCGAAGACGAAGCCGGATCCGGTGCGGAACTCCAACACCCGCACGCCACGCTCATTGCCATCACCCAGCGTCACCAAACGCACTCCGGCGATTTGGTCGAGCCGGCCGGCTCGCTTCAAAAGCTCGGGCCGGGAAAATTCCGACCCCCAGAGTTTGACCACGACCTATCTCTCCTTCGGCGAATCGTTCATCGGAAAACCGCCGCTGCTCCCTGTTACTCAGACAACCGAGTCGGTCGCGTACGACCGCAGCAGATCGTCGAGCAGGTTCAATGCGAAGGCGTCGGGTGTCGGGGCCGGCTGCCGGACAGTTGCATGGGCAATGGCGCCTCTCCGCCGGAGAATTTCCTTGCGTAATGCAACCCCGGCTCCCGGTTGCGCTTCGAAGACCAGCAATGGCAGCGTCCGCTCGTAGGCCGCTCGTGCTCCGCTCCGGTCGCCATTCCGATGCAGACTGACGATCTCCACCAGCCCCTCGACCACGGCAAAGCCGGTCATCGCGCCGGCCGAACCGGCATCGAGCTCGTGCAAGAGCGAAACACCGCCGAGGCCGCCGAAGATCTGATATCCCGGTTCGGCGTCCCGCAGCTTGTTCATCTTGACCGCGGTCGGCGGATCTTCCAGTTTGCAGACCGAGCCGGGCGGCAAGAACTCGTACAGGGATGCAATGAACTCGACCGGCATCTTGACCCCGCTCGAGGTCGGATGGTCCTGCACGATCAGGGGAATGGTCAGATCGGCCGCGATCTGCTTGAAATGCTCCTTCAGCGCAGGGCCAGCGGAGCTTCCCGATGGCGGGGAGACCATGACCGCCGCGGCGCCGGCCGCCTGGGCAGCATCCGCGCGCGCCTTGGTCACCCTGGTCGAGTGGTGTGTGACACCAACCGATATCTGTAGCTTGCCTCCCCCACGTTCGAGCGCGGTTGCCAGCACCTGGTCACGCTCGTCATCGCTCAACCGGTCGGCCTCACCGAGCACGCCCAAAACCAGGGCTCCATCACAGCCACCGGCGATGAGATAGTCCATCAAGGCACCGACACTTGCCAGATCGAGCGATTCGTCCGGCAAGAACGGGGTGGCGGCGATGCAGTGCACACCAGGGCGCAGTCCATTGGTCATCATCTGATCTCCTTGCATGTGCGCCTCCATCGAGCGTTCGAGCTGACGTTATTCCACCATACTGCAGGCATCTCGCGATGGAAGGAGGGAGCAATCCGTCATGAATCCGCTCGCCCACACACACCGCCCGGGGCGGCAGTCGCGTAAACTCCACGCCGTACGCGACAACGTAGCTTGCGGAAATGCGTGATGGTCGACCGGGACGAAAGCCTGCCGCCGGACGGTTCGGAAATTACCGGAGAAGAAGGCAAAGAGCGGGCCGGAGAGCTCGACCGGTTGATCAGCTTGAGCGATGGCGTCTTTGCCTTCGCCATGACCCTGCTGGTCGTTACGGTCGAGGTGCCGCAAATGTCCGATGAGGCTGCCCGCACCCGCTTGCACCATGACATTGTGGATCTTTGGCCGCAGGTACTGTCCTATATCGTTGGCTTCTTGGTGATCGCCTTTCTGTGGGCCTCACACCGGCGAAACTTTGCCCGCATTCAGGACTTCGATGCACGACTCGTCAGACTGAACATCGCGCTCCTGTTGCTCGTTGCCTTTCTCCCATTCCCAACCGGGACGCTCGGAGAATACGGGAATCTGGCATTTCCCGTAATTCTCTATGCCGTCATTCTGGCGATGATTTCGGTCCTGTTCATCGTGATGATCGACCACATGGATCGCAATCGCCACCTTATGACACGCGGTGGCAGGAACTACGATTTCGCACGCGCGAAGACCAGGCATCTGGTCACCTGCGGAATACTTCTTCTCTCGATTCCGATTTCGCTGATGTTCCCCGGTTTCGGACAGGTCGTTTGGATCTTGCTGATCTTCAATCACCAGATCACGGAATGGCTGCTGCCACATCTCCCCAAGCGGTTTCAGGAACGCGGCCAGTCGTAGAGGCGAGATACCCGGCGGGATTGCTCATCGTAGCAATCGTCGAACCGTTGCGCCGAGGCGTCTCCAATGACAACCGAGGATGAGAGCACAAGCGGCGGCGTTCCCAGTGCAACCAGGGCCTCGGCCGTTTGCGATTTGATGGCGTTCGCAACCGCCGCGAATCCGATGGTCGAGCCAGGTCCGACCGGGTCGTCCAGACCATCGATCGAAACCATCGCATCCCCAGCGGGGGTGCAGTTGTCGATGGCGATATCGGCAAGCTCGATGAGCTTCTTGCCGGACGAATGCCGGGAGGGACTCTTCCCCGAGTGATCGAACGAGACGACGGCAATCACCGGCAGACCGCGTTCCCGAGCGCCGAGCGCCACATCGATCACCACCGCATTGACCCCACTGTTGGAGAAGATCAGCATCGCATCGTCTGGACCAAACGCGAAGTTACGCAGAATGACTTCGCCAAAGCCTTCGATCTTTTCCAGCCACATCGCTTGCCGCTGCCCATTCGCGCCGACGATCTGCGTGTGATTGGTAAGGGAGAGCTCGACGATCGGGTGAAAACCGGGGAAGCTCCCATGCCGTGGAAAGAGCTCCTCGACCGGGATGCGCGAATGTCCGGTGCCAAAGGCATGCACCAGTCCTCCGGTCCCGATCGCCTGGGTGCAGATCGCTGCGGCCGCGTCGATCGCCTCCAACTGTGTCGTTGCGATCCGCTCGACGATCTTCGCAGCTTCGACCAGATACCGGCCGGACGCCGACTCCGCGCTCATAGCCCGCAACCCCACGTTTCATCTTCACTGGACATTGGCTTCCGGGCTCTCGGCAGCATCGATCTAGCCCTCTTCTCGCGCCTCATAGGCGGTCTTGGCCCAAAGCGCCGCGCCAACCACTCCGGCTTCGAAACTGAGTTTGGCGGGTAGAAACTCGATCTTGTCGATCTCGGTGACGTGGCAATGTTCCCGGGCCGATCGTTCGATCTGGCTCCAGTAGTAACCATACGGTTTCAGGACACCACCGCCGAGCACCACCACATTGGGAGCGAGCGCCGAGATGGCATTCGCGACCGCGATTCCCATGTGAAACCCAGCGTAGTCGAGCACCTGCCGGGCGATGGGATCGCCGTCGGCCGCGGCCCGTTCGACCAGCTCAGGGGTCATCTTGTTGAGATCGTCGCCGATCATCTCGCGCAGGGTCGTCGTCTCCCCCATCACGATCAACCGGTTCGCCTCACCGATGATGGCCGGTCCCGCGGCGTACGCTTCGGCACAGCCCCGGTTACCACATCCGCAGTGGGGTCCGTTCGTATTGACGACCATGTGCCCCAACTCGCCCCCGGCTCCACCAAGCCCCATATTGACCCGGCCGTGCGCCACGATCCCGCCACCGATTCCGGTGCCGATTGCATAGCAAAGCGCGGTTTGCACCCCTTTCGCGGCGCCGATTTCGAGTTCGGCGACCGTGAATGCGCGCACGTCGTTGATCAGGTAGACCGGGAGACCCAATGCTTCGGTCATGCGCGGCCCGACCGGCACCATCGGCCAGTCTCCGGGAAGATTCGGCAGAAAGATCGTGTAGCCGCCGTCCATGTCGAGCACACCCGGCGCCGCTACCCCGATGGCCCGAATGACCTGATCGGGTTCGGCCAGACCGACGATCTCCCGCGCTCCGGCGATCATCCGCTCGAGCACGGCATCATGGCCATCCTCGCCGTCGGTCTGACTACGACTCCGTTGCAAGACCTCGCCGTCGTTGTCGATCAGTGCAAATTTGATGGTCGTACCGCCAAGGTCGACCCCGACATAACAAGAATTCGAGCTGGGCATCAGGTCGCGCTCGTTCCGATCCACAGATCGATGGGCTTCGTTGCATTCTTGGGAATCTTGAAGGGCAACCGTACAGTCGCGCCAATCCCCGCGGAACGATAGGCCGCGTAGATTGCTTCGAGCGCGATCCGGCCATCTATGCCGGCGATAAAACTCGGCTCGTCCTTCTGCACGCAATCGATGAAATACTGCATCTCCTGCGGGAAGCCGTAGTTCCAGATTTCCTCGTAGACCGTGTAGGTCCAGCCAGTCGTTCCGCCGGACTTTTCGACGGCGTAGCCGTATCCGACATCGGAGTAGGTCACCAGCGAGTTCCCACGAATGAGATCCGCACGGGTGTGTCCTCTCGTGCCATAGATCTCGGCACGATCGTCCATGCCGCCTCCCTTGGCCCATGAGTTCTCGATCACGGCCATTTGGCCGCCGTCGAAGTTGAGCACGGTGACCGCATGATCCTCGCCCTGCGTCTTGTCGCCATGGACGAAGGTGCCGAGGTTGGCGGTCACATGCGTGATAGCCGCATCGTTCAGCATCCAGCGGGCGAACGCGATGCCGTGGCACCCCATATCCATCAGCACGCCGCCACCGGAGCGGCTGACATCCCAGAACCAGGGGCTGTGCGGTCCGGAATGCTCCTCGCTTTGCTTGACCAGAAAGATCTCGCCCAGCGCACCGCTGTTCACAAGCTCTTTGGCCCGCACGTATTTCGGCGCGAAGCAGAGTTCCTCAGCATACATGAGCTGCACGCCCGCCTCCGCGCACGCGGCGATCATAGCGTCGGCGTCCTCGAGCGTGGTGGCGAGCGGTTTCTCGCAAATGACGTGCTTACCAGCTTCGGCCGCGGCAATCGCCACCTCGGCATGCAGATCGTTCGGCAATGCAATCGAGATGACATCGATCTCGTCGATTTTCAGGAGCTCGCGGAAGTTCGTCAGCGCGCGGGGAATATCGTGCCGCTTCGCGAAATCGACCACGTGGTGCAGGTTCGGCGAGGCCGCCGCGACAACGTCGCAATTCGGCACGCGCGCAAACGATTCCGCATGAATATCGGCAATGAACCGCGAACCGACGATACCGACCTTGACCCGATCCACCCGCTTCCCTTCCCTGGGCTATTTGATATATGGACTGAGCACGTCACGGGTCAGATAGAACCCACGCTTGACGAGATCATCGGTGCCTTCGAACGTGCGATCCTCATGTTCGATCGAGATCACGTAGTCGTAGCCGACCGCATAGAGCGCCGCCATGAACTCGGGCCAGCGAACCTCGCCCAATCCGGGCAATCGTGGAATCGCCCAGCGGAATCCAGGCGCCAGAATCCCGT
>JAMLHN010000022.1 GCA_023957115.1 Thermomicrobiales bacterium | reverse complement strand
CAGAAGCGACCGAACGACGTCGTCCCGCCCCAGCAATCCCTGTTGCATGAGCGCCAGAATCGTGACGGGCAGGATGAGGTAGTAGTAGACCGTAATGGTCGAACGGAAATCCGCGATTGGGTAGTCCCGGCTACTCAGCAGGAATACCACCGGGGTGCCGTCCATCCCGGTCGTCGGGCTGAGCATGCCGCTCAGGAGACCGGTGACGGGAGCAGCGGTGGGTGCGTGGGCACGGCGGGGATGCCAGCCGCGCATCAGCAACACGGCCGCCACGACGACCACCAGACTTGCCAGGAGCTTGATGTAGTCCGGATCGACCGTCCGCACGATCACGATGCCGGCTCCGATCCCCACGTAGGCAGCTGGCAGCATCGCGGCCACGGTGCGGGTATGAGTCGTCCGCCACGTGTCGAGGAGCAGCATCCATCGGGTGACGAACGCCACGATGAGCAACAGGGCAGTGACCTCGGCCGGCGCATACATCAGCAGGAGCGGCGGAGCCGCCACCAGCGAAAACCCAAACCCTGCCACTGCCGCTACGATGCCTCCGCCAAACGCGATGAGCAGCGTAAGCAGCAGGATCTGATCGACCTCCACCGGCCTAACCGAGCAATGCCTGCAGCGCGGCAACAATGCCCGTTGTGCCTGTTGCCAGCAGCATGATCAGGGTGATCTTGCGGAATTGCGCTTGTGACACATAGTGGAGGATCCGCCGGCCGATGAATCCGCCGATGATGGCCGCGGGAAGGAGCCGGATTGCGATCTCGAGCTGTTCGCGCCCAACGATTCCGCTGGCAATGAGCAGCGCCAGGCCGACCGCATTGACGTAATAAAAGTAGGCCGTGATGCTTCCTCGAAACTGCTGCATATCGTACTGACGGGTCGTGAAGAGCAGCACGACTGGCGGTCCAGACATACCGGTGGAGGTGCTCAACGTCCCACTGGCTAACCCGGCGATCGGCGCAGCCAGCGGATGATGCACGGCGTTGATCCTCCAGCCGCGCAACACCGAGAGCGCAAAGAGGATGACGACGATGCCCGCAATGAGCTTGATGATTGCCGGTTCGACCGTACGGAGCACGATCGTGCCCAGGAAAACGCCAATCGTTGCCCCGGGGATGAGCGCGCCCAGCGTTCGCACCTGAACCGTTCGCCAGGTGCTCAGCAGAACGATCCAGCCGCTGGCGATCGTGAGTGAGCTGCCGACTGTGGTGACCGTGGCGGGGGGAAAGAGCATCAGCAGCAGCGGAACGGTCACCAACCCGAATCCGAACCCCGCCAACCCCGAGACGATGCCCCCCATCAAGGCAATAGCCATGGCAATCAGTAACGTGGTTGTCATTGCGTTCGCAGAACCCTTCTCTCAGATGGCATGTTCTCTGCGCCATCCTATCCGCACCCGAAGTCGCCCTGCTTCGCAAAATCCGTAGAACGACGGATGACCTCGCAACCGAGCAGGAGGTAACATCTTTCTGCCTGCTGCCTGCTGCCTGCTGCCTGCTGCCTGCTCGTTTATAGATATGATGGGTAATGATTTTCGTAAGTTGGAGGAGGTCATAGCGTGAAAACTCGTATCGTTGCTTTGCTGGGGTTCGTTCTGGCGTTCGGATTGGTTGCCCCCTATGCCGGGAACACCACGGTTGCTCAGGCTCCGGCGGATTGCGCTGGCGTCGCCGAGTATCTGGAGGCCTATCATCAGGTCGGGCAGAACTATCAGGCAGCAATCGACCGTGTCGACTCCTCGCAGGTCGAAGACTGGACCGAGGCGGACTTCACGATGGTGCTGACCGCACTCGATACCGCGATCGCCGAGGTGAACGCCTTGCAGACGCCGGACATCCTCGTGCCGCTGGAGGAGAAGGCGCTCGAGTCCTTGCAGTCGATCAAAGAGATGATGACCGCGGTGCAGACAGGCGACCTCATGGCGGCAGCGCCGTTCATCGAGCAGGTCAACGCGGCCACGGATGAGCTGAATGCGGTTGCGGTGCCGATCGAGGAGCATTGCCAGGT
The DNA here is from genome assembly GCA_023957115.1 of Thermomicrobiales bacterium. GTDB lineage: Bacteria > Chloroflexota > Chloroflexia > Thermomicrobiales > UBA6265 > JAMLHN01. Next base: position 68,498 of record JAMLHN010000022.1, on the reverse strand, counting down.
CGCGATTATCGACAATGACAATGATGGTACGCCGGAGATCGGTCTCGGCACATCCGGTACCCCTGTTTCTCCGGCGCTCGATCCGACCGCCGAGCTCGGTTCCTATGCGAACCCGTATCCGATCGGTACCGCCCAGGCGACGGAGAATAATTGGACCATCCAGGTCGATGCGGTCACCCCGGACGGTACCGAGCTGGTGCTTGCCGAGAACTCGTTCAATACGCCTCCGGAAGAAGGCCGTCAGTTCTTCATTGCCACGATAACCGCCACCTATAGCGGCCCCGGCGCTGAAAGCTTCGACGGCAACTACTATCTGCGTGTTCGCGGGGCGGGCGGTGCCGAGTACACCGCCTTTGGCGATGCGTGCGGCGTGACCCCGAACGAGTGGGACGAAGACATCATCGTCGCATCGGGTGAATCGGTTACCGGCAATCTCTGCTGGTCGGTTCCGACTGAGGAGCTGCCCTATCTGCGTATGTTCGATGACGCCGCGGTTGACGCCGGCACAGTCGCCTTCTGGTCGTTGGGCCAGGAACCTACCCAGTAGGCTCGTCTCACCAACCAGTCATAGAAGGGGGCGGATAGAGATTTCCGCCCCGTGCCCGTGGCGGCTCTGTCCGGAGCGGACGTAGCTGAGGGCGCGTCTGCCCTCTCGTGGATTTCGATTCGAGAGGGCGGATACGCTAATGGTTACAACTTAAGCTCAGATCCCCGCGTACGAATGCGATCATTCAGGGTATCGTCCGACACTACGTCTGGAGGTCCCGTATGCCCTGCAAGAACCCCGCTCGTCGCTTTCCCACCGTGCATGCGCGTGACCATGCTCGCTCCCGCGCCACCCCCACCCCATCCGCCGAGGAGTTCGATGCGCACCTGACGCTGCTGATCTATCCGGTGGCGCTCGGCATCTGGAGCCGGGCCCGAGGAGCGAAGCTGCGTGAGCGGGTGCTGAGCTTGCCGGTCATGGTCGGGATTTGCTGTCACTGGTCTGGCGACAGATCCCCTTCGGTGACGGTGCTCAAGCAGATGCTGACCCGCGAACCGTTGTTTCGTCGAGCCGACCACGGTCTCCCAGCAAGCCATCTCTCAACGGTTGAATACGTTGCCGGCGGCCTTGTTTGCCCAGCTGTTTGCCGAATTGATCCCCAGCCTGCGTGCGCGGGCCGCGCAGCGTCCGGCCTTTCATGCCGAGCTGCTGGCAGCACTGGCACCGGCGTACCAGCGGGTCTGGATCCTGGACAGTAGCCGGCTCGAAGCGGTCTTCAAGAAATCGAAGGCCGTGCGCGCCACGGACGGGACTGTGCTGGGCGGCACCCTGGTGACGGTGCTGGATCTGGGCAGCCATCTGCCGGTGCAGGTCTGGGTGGACCCGAGTGCCACCGTCAACGACCGCAAAAGCCTGCCAAAACCGGCGTGCACCCCATCCGGCACGATTGTGGTGCTGGATCGGGGGTTTTCCACCTTTGCCAGCTTCGATGCGCTCACGGAGGCCGGCAGTGCGGTGGTGGGACGCTGGACCGCGAACTGGACATACGAGGTCGTGGAGACGCTGAGCAGCAGCGCGACCCACCTCGACCAGCTGGTGCGCCTCGGTCGCTTTCGTTCCAGTCCGTGCCAACATCCGGTGCGACGCATCGGTCGGCTCGATCAGAAACAGTGGCACTGGTGGGTCACCACCGAGCCTGATCCGGAGCGGATCTCGGCCGAGCAGGTGATCGCTCTGTTCACCCAGCGCTGGCGCATTGAAGATGCGTTCTTGCAGTGCAAGCGACTCTTGCATTTGAGTTATCTGTGGGGCAGCACCGCCAATGCAATTGCCCTACAGGTGTGGACCACGGTCCTGCTGTACGCCATGCTGGTGGATCTGTGCGGCGAGTTGGGACAGGCGCTGGCGGTGTCGGCGGAGCGGATCTCGGTCGAGTTGACCTTCCGCAGTCTGTATCACTATGCCCGAGCGTGCCAGCAGGGCGAGACCCGCGGGCTGATCGCCTGGCTGAGTGATCCCGCACAAGGGGATCTGGGATTGGTCAAACGGCACCGCGCGCGCGCCTCGCCAGGCGGCAGGGCCAGAACAGATGCGCTTAAGTTGTAACCATTAGCAGACACGCCCTCAGCTACGACAAAGACCCCGTTTCCCAAGCGTGTTCAAACGAGTTCCGTATCAGGATGCCGAACAAGGTGTGGGCATGGGCCGAATGCTCTGGTACTCTGCAGAATGAGTCCGTTGGCGGGACTCGAGCTCGTTCAGCCATTGCAGGGAGATGAGGAATGAAGCGAAGCCTAGGCATTTTCATGGTGTTGGCACTCATGGTTGCCAGCATGCACGGTCTGATCAATGGCGCGGTGGCGCAGGATGCCACGCCGACCATCGACCCAGCGCTCGTGGAGATGGACCCAATTAGCCCGGAAGATTGCGAAGGAGTGACCGAATACGCTCGCATTCTCGTCACGCTCGGTGCAACGATTGCGGCGGCCAGCTACGGTCTGCCATCTGCGCAGGTTGCCGATTGGACGGATGAGGCGTACACCCAGTTCATTTCCGCGCTCACCTGGGCGATCGAGCAACTGACCGGGGTAACCGCGCCGGAAGCCGCCGAGAAGCTGAACGAATATGCCATCGTGGCAATCCAGACGATTCAAGGTGCGATCGTCTTCATTCGCACCACCGGCATTGCTGCCGAGTTGCCGTTCATGGACCAGCTCGAACAGGTTGATGAGCTCCTTGGAACCGTCATCACCACCCTCGAGCAGGCCTGCCCGGGCAGCACCGAGGGACTGGCAACCCCGGTCGCGTCGCCGGCCGCCGCCTGACCGAGCTCGAAGAGCACAATCGCAGCGCCAACGGCGGACCGGTTCCGGTCCGCCGTTTGGCTTTGAATAACTGGTCTCTCCACGCCGAGCCTCGCAGCGGCTTCGTCCTGTGGGTCCCAGATTGAAATCTGGGGAACTGCTGCACGGTCCACCAAGCCAGTCCATAATGCCCGCATGGACACTGGGCTGGATATCGAAAACTCCGCGCAATTGATCGCCTATCTGGTCGAGACCGGCTGGATCGATACGGCCGAATCCGCGTCGACCACGGTGCTACACGGCGGCGTCTCCAACAAGACCGTGCTCGTCGAGCGCGCGAATGGCGACGACTGGGTGCTCAAGCAGGCGCTTCCGAAGCTGCGGGTGCAGGTCGATTGGTTCTCGCCGGTCGAACGGGTGCATCGTGAAGCGCTCGGGCTTCGCTGGCTGGAGCGGATCGCGCCCCCCGGAACAACCACTCCGCTCGTCTTCGAGGATTTCGATCATCATCTGATTGCCATGGCGGCGGTACCGCAACCGCATGAGAACTGGAAACAGCAGCTCCTGCGCGGCGAGGTCGAGCCCGATCATGTCGAACAGTTCGCAACCCTGCTCGGAACGATTCACCGGGAAGGCGCGCGCCGGCGGGGGGAGCTGGAACCGGTGTTCGGCGACCGGGGATTCTTTGAAAGCCTGCGGCTCGAACCCTATTTCGGATTCACGGCCAGCGAGGTCCCGGAAGCGCGCCGCTTCCTGCTCGATCTGATCGACGAGACCCGCGCCCATATCGAGACGTTGGTGCACGGCGACTACAGCCCCAAGAACATCCTGGTTCACGATGACCGGCTCATTCTCCTCGATCACGAGGTCATTCATTTCGGCGACCCCACCTTCGATCTCGGCTTCTCGATGACGCATTTCCTGTCGAAGGCTCATCATCTGCCAGAGCGGCGGGAGCAGTTCGTCATCGCCAACAATGCCTACTGGACTCGATATCGGTCGATGGTTGCGGACGAACCATGGGCGGACGATCTGGACGCCCGGGCCGTGCGCAAGACGCTGGGCGTCATGCTCGCCCGCGTGCGGGGGCGGTCGCCACTCGAGTATTTGGACGAGACCGAGCGCTCCCGACAGGCGGACGCGATCGTTACGCTCATGGCCGATCCACCGGGAAGCATTCCCGAGCTGGCCAGCGCATTCATTCAGCATATTTCCGGGTTGGAGTAGTCACGCATGTCTGCCATTCGTTCATTGACCGCGCAGGAAATCCTCGACAGCCGCGGTCGCCCGACCATCGAGGTCGGCTGCACCCTGGAGAGCGGGGCGACCGCCAGCGTCTCGGTACCGTCCGGGGCCTCGACTGGGTCGGCGGAAGCGCTCGAACTGCGTGACGGCGATCCCAGGCGGTATCGGGGACTCGGCTGCCGGGCGGCGGTCCGCAATGTGGTCGGACCGATCGCCGCCGCCATCGCCGGCGTCGAGTTCGATGCGCAACGTGAGCTCGATGCGACGTTGACTGCCCTCGACGGTACCTCCAACAAATCGAATTTGGGCGCCAATGCCATGCTCGGTGTCTCGCTCGCGTTTGCGCGCGCGGTGGCGGTGGAACGAGATCTCCCGCTCTACCGGCATTTTGCCGGCCTGCTCGAACCGGGCATGGAGCTGCGCGCGTTACCGCGGCCGACGATCAACCTTTTCTCCGGTGGCAAGCATGCGGGCGGGCAGGTCGAGATCCAGGACATCCTGCTGGTCGCCAATGGAGCGTCCACCGTCGATGAGGCACTCGCCTGGACCTGGGCGGTCTACCAGACGGCCGCGGATTTGATCCAGGAGCGGTATGGCGAGCGGGCACTGAGCGCCGACGAGGGCGGTCTGGCCCCCTCGGTGCAATCGATCGAAGCGCTGTTCGAGCTGGCGGTCGATGCCATCACGGACAGCGGCTTCCGTCCGGGAACAGATCTGTCGCTCTGCCTGGATGTCGCGGCGAGCCATTTCGTCAGTGGCGAAGGGTATCGGATTGGCAGCGATCTGCTGTTCCCCGCGGATCTGGTCGAGCGGATCGGCGGCTGGGTCGAACAGTATCCGATCGTCAGTGTCGAGGACGGACTCGCGGAAGACGACTGGGCCAACTGGCCGTCCCTGTTCGCCCGTATCTCCAACCGCGCGATCGTGCTCGGCGACGATCTGTTGACCACCAATCCGGCCCGCATCCAACGTGCGATCGAGACCGGTTCGGCGAACGCGCTGCTGCTCAAGGTCAATCAGATCGGCACCCTCTCCGAAGCGGCGGAAGCCGCGCGCCTCGCCCGTTCGGCGGGCTGGGCTATCGTCGTCTCTGCCCGATCCGGCGAAACCGAAGACAACTGGCTTAGCGACCTCGCGGTCGGCTGGCAAGGCGAAGCCCTCAAGGTCGGCTCCATTACCCGCTCCGAACGCCTTGCAAAATGGAACCGCCTTCTCGCCATCGAACGCGAAACGGGATTGCCGGTCACCCCCTGGCCAAACTCAACGAGGAGTTAGGAGTTGGGATTTAGGAGTCAGGAACGATGCCCAGCCCCCCTTGTTACGAGGTGCGGGCCCTCGCGTTCTGGCTGCGGGCCAATGCCGCATGTCGTGTTCGACGCCACTACTCGGAGGCGTCGATGATCTCGCCGTTCCGCGGTAGCGAGCCTCTGAATGTCAAACGCACAGCGTTGGCGCGTTCCACGTCACGATTGTCCATCGCCTGCAGATGAACATGAGGCTCGGTGCTGTTGCCGGAGTTCCCACAACGGCCGAGCATATCGCCGACCCGCACGCGTTGCCCCGGTCGAACCTGGATACTGCCTTGCTGAAGATGGCAGAGGGCAACCAGGACACCGCCGCTCTCGATCAGTACATGATTCCCGGCAAGCGCTATCCAACCTGCTTGGGCTCGTCGCTGCTGGGTGAGCGCGTATCTGATCGAAGGTAGACCGCGATACGCGGGATGGTCGGGTTCGGTGTCATGCGTGGCAACGACGATCCCGTCGACAGGCGCCAGCACCGTTCGTCCGAAGCCGGGGAACCGCTCCGGCGGTTCCGGGCGCAGGAGAGCGCCGAACGTGATCGGCGCGGTGTGTCCGGCGTCATCGACGGGCACGAAGTCGATGACGTACGACGTGGCGAACAGTGTCGTGCCGTGGCTCGGCACTCGGTTGGCCGGGCTGTTCTGGGTGAGCCAGCGGCCAGCGAACGGGTATTCCAAGTCGATGGAAATTGCCATGCGGTTCCTCTCCGTCCCCCAGGTCCCGGGTCCCGCCCCAATTGTCCTCTATACTTATCTGCTGCACTTCGAGGTTTCTCGAAACGCGCGGTAACCTCAACGAATCGAACGAATCATCATGACTCTGCAGCTCAAGCCGATCATCAACCCAGGACAGCCCACCGATCTGCCCGCCGGCGCCGAATCGCTCCTTTCCGAGGAGAAGATCGGACCGCGTGACGGTGCGGGAAAGACGGTTGTCGTTGCGATGAGCGGCGGGGTCGATAGCGCGGTAACCGCCCTGATCATGCGCGAGCGTGGCTACCGCGTGATTGGCATGAATCTGCGGCTCTTTTCGCCGGACGATCCGGAGCATTCGGTCAATCCTTGTTGCGGAATCCCGGCGATGGACGACGCCCGCGCCACCTGCGCGCTCATCGGCGTGCCGTTCTATGCCATCAATATGGAAACCGAGTTCGGACAGCATGTGGTCGACAAGTTCGTCGATGAATACGCCCATGGCCGCACGCCCAACCCCTGCCTGGAATGCAACCGGCATGTGAAGTTCCGGCATCTGGTGCAGCGGGCGCGTATGCTCGGGGCCGATTGCCTGGCAACCGGGCATTACGCTCGGGTGGTGCATGGTACCGGCGATCAACCGCACCGGCTCTACCGGGCGGTCGACCAGCGCAAGGACCAGAGCTACGTCCTCTATACCATGGACCAGGACCAGCTCGGGTACATCACCTTTCCGCTTGGCAACCTGATCAAGCCTGAGGTGCGCCAACTGGCGCGCATCTTTGGGCTGCCCGTGGCGGAGAAGGAAGAGAGCCAGGAAATCTGCTTCGTTGGCAAGGGCTCCTATGCCGACTTCGTGGCCAGACGACGTCCCGATGTGACCCGTCCGGGTGATATCGTCACCACCGACGGCGAAACGATTGGGCAGCACAGGGGACTGGTGCATCACACCATCGGCCAGCGTAAGGGAATCGGCGTGCCGCGCCCGGAGCCGCTTTATGCGCTCCGGCTCGACCTGACCGAGAACCGGCTGGTAGTCGGCTCGCGGAACGACGCCGAAGCCGCCCGAGTCACCGCCGAGAACGTCTCCCTGACGCAGGGAGCCTGGCCCGACCTCCCGATCGAGATCTCGGTCTCGGTGCGCTACCGGGGGACGCCCATGCCGGCAACGGTCACGTTTGGGGCGGAATCCGGGCGATCTGCGATCATCGAATTCGATGCCGACCGGCCAATTGCCGCTCCAGGACAGGCCATTGTCTTTTATGATGGAGATGAAGTTCTCGGCGGCGGTACGATTGCCACCGTGCAGCGGTCCTGGGAAGTGGCCGGCGCAATGGTGGCGGGTTGACGTCGTGCATGATGATCGATTGGCGAGGGATGGGGATTGACTGACCAGCAAAGCGAGGACAGAGGCAACGACCCAATCTTTTCCTCGACCGGCCCGCCGGCGCCGCCGGGATTCGAACCGGTGACCGACCCGAATGCGCATTCCGATCAAGAACATCGCATTATGGGCGAAACCGAGGAACAACGCGGGGCGACCCTCTATTTCATCATCGGCGGCACCATCGTCCTCCTGCTTTTCATCGCGCTCACGGCATTCCTGTATCTGCTCGGCAACGACGACCAGTCGGCCCTGGAGCGCCTGCGGGATATTGCGGTCATCTATATCGTCTTCCTCTCCTCCATGATCGTGCTGCTGCTGGCCGCGGCGACGATTGCCTTCGTCTTCCTGACGCTCCAATTGCGTGATAAGGCGTTGCCGGCCATGGACGAGCTGACGCGAACGCTCAAGCAGGTGCGCGGCACGACCGAGTTCATGAGCGAGGAAGCCGTCAAACCGGTCATCCAGGCTGCCGGCAAGGCGGCGCAGGTGGGCGCGGCGTTCCGTGTCTTCCGCAACGCCAGTAAACGGCGGTGGTGAGCGAATCCGGGACCGGTTGGATCATCCGGCCGGTCCGGATCGACGAGGCGCGTGCGCTGCACGCGCTTACGCAGCGCTCGACCATGCATTGGGGCTACGAACCCGAATTCCTCGATTGGGAACCGGACGCGATAGCGGTGACCCCGGCCTTTCTCCAGGGAGCACTGGCCAGCTATGCGCTGGAAGAAAGCGGCGTCGTGAGCGGGTACTACGCCCTCATGGGATCGCTCCCCGAGCCGCAGCTCGACAAGCTCTTCGTCGATGCGTGCCTGATCGGCACCGGACGAGGCAAGCTCCTCTGGACCCATGCCATCGCTACGGCCCGGAAGCTCGGCGCAACCAAAGTCACCTTCTATGCCGATCCCAACGCCGCCCCCTTCTATCGCGCGATGGGCGCGACCTGGACCGGCGAAGAACCCACCTCCCGCCCAGGCTGGAACTTGCAGATCTTCGAAGTCCTCCTGTCGTCCTAGTCCTGAGTCCTGGGTCCTGAGCCCTGAGAGGGCTTGACGGTACTGAAGAACATCGGTGTAGTGCAGGACCTCCGCGTCCTGCTGTGGCTAGGGCTGAGATTCCGGGCGCAAAGAACGGTCGGGTGATACAGAATCTGAGTGAACGCAACAGGATGAGGCATGATCGGTTCAGCACCGCGCCGACCGAGCATCTACCCCATGCAATGACTCCGATTCCGTAGGCCTCCTTCCTTCGCCCAATGCTGGGCGAAGGAAGGAGGTTGGGGGATGGGTGAGGATATCCCTACGCCGCGCTCGGATCCATGACCCGGCCCACGAAGAGAATGGCGCCGGATTGCGTATCCCGAATCAAGAAGATGAACGGCCGGTCGACCGAGACTTCGAGCGGTTCGTCGACCGGAGCAGCCGCGCCGGCCATCATCACCGTCGTCGCTGCCGCGGCTTCGGTGCCATTCTCGTCCACACCGATGAAGGCCTTGTGCAGCACATCGCTGATGTAGAGCGTCTCCGGAGACACACCGTCCAGCAACCCACTGAAATCGGCTAGATTCGGATCGAACGCATGGGTCATGCCCATCGCTTGCAACGTGTCGGCCACGCTGGTCGCGTAGTCGAACTCGAATTTCGGCATCGAGAGGATCAACTCCCGGCTGCCAAGCTGACGCACGATCGACTCCAGCATGACGGCATCGAGCCCGTCCTCGACGGCATCGAAATTCCCCTCGTCCGGCAAGATGACCGTGAACGCGAATTGGCTTCCCGCATACGGGAGCTCCAGGGCCTGGAACCCGTCACCGGCGAGATACGAGAAGAACGCCTGCTGAGACATGAAGGGAGTGCTGACCGTCGATCCATCGAGCAGATGGAAATCCGCATCGGCAGTGCCGCTCTCATCGAAGGTGTTCAGCCAGCCACCGTAGAAGTAGATCGCATTGGCGAGCACCAGGCGAGTGTCCTGCGTGATTCCACCTTCGGGCACGATGTCCTCGATGCGGTCTTCCGTCTGCTCGGCGATCCAGTCATTGATCTGATCGCGCGCGGCGTCCGGCTGACCGATGAAATCGGTGGGCTGGAGTCCCGCGCCGTAGTAATCGGCCAGCTGCGCGCTGAAATCCGCGGAGAAGGGGAACGTTTGCTCCCCCCAGAGTCCATTGGCAATGTTTAGCGTCCGGGGCGGGTAGCCCCGATCGGGATCGGCGGCGGCAGTTCCGCGCGTGGTCAGGTCGCTATCGAGCGTCTGGAATGCCGGTGGCAGCCCATCCTGCCCGAGGGTGAAATGCAGCACAGCGGCCATCTGGGCGGCGGTCTCGCCGTCCGCTCCCGCATAGGTCATCGCCAGCGCCTGGGAGATGCTATAGGGCGAGACGATCACATTCCCGTCATCCGCCTGCTGGATCTGGGCATAGAGATCGAAGGCAAACGCCGAATTGCCATCGACCAGCTCCGAAGTGGCATCTTCCTGGGCCATGACCCCCATGCCTCCTGAAACAAGAAGAAGCACCGCAAGTACGAGCAATGGAATTCGCCTGGAACGCATCGAAGTTCTCCTCTTTACAGATATCCAATGAGTACAACGACGATGTGCGGATGATAGTTCCAGACGGGGAGTTAGGAGTTGGGATTTAGGAGTTAGGAATTTTGGAAAAAGGAACAAGGCAAAAGGCACTGGACTCTGGGCGCTGGACCAAAAATGCCCAACTCCCAGATCCTACAGCCGTTTTCAGAATGGTTGACCCTCCAGCGGAGTCGGGCCGCTGCGGACCACCCGCTGCGGCGGGGAGATGCTTCGTTCCTCAGCATGACAACCAGGTATTGCGGGGACAACCATTCTGAAATTCGCTCTAACCCCTAACTCCTCAAACCCACTGCACCAACTGCACAATGATCCCGTTCGGATCGAGGACCTGAAAGTACCGTTCTCCCCACGATTCGGTTTCGATCGAGGTCGGGAAGAAAAGCTCCTGATCCTGCAGGCGCGTCCATTCGGCATCGATATCGTCGACCTCGAACGCGATTAACAGACCGGGTCCGGCTGCCGCCGCATGCGTGTCTGGCTTGAAGGTCGGCAACCCAACCTGCAGAAAAATAAGATGGAAGCCGGCGTCGTCTCGTGTCAGCGAAACGAACCCCTCTGCCTCCATCACACGATGAAATCCGAAGTATGTCTCCAGGAACTGGGCCGACCGCTCGACATGCGGGACATTGAGGGAGATAGCCGACTGGGTAATGCGCATAGCGTCACCTTCTATTCACAAGAGGGGTCCCAGGTCCGATGTTCAGCGTGACGGAGCTTCGCGTTTGCTCTGGGCACTGGACCCAAGCTCCTCCGGCCCCACCCTACTCCTCCTCGCCATCCCCTGTCCCGCGGTTGCGCGACTGCATGCCCATCATCGCCGCCCCGAGGGCGATCCCAATGCCCATACCAATTGCCAGGTTGTCCAGCACGAGCCCGAACCCTGCGCCCAGCGCGACCCCAATAGCGATCCAATAGGCAGGATCCATGTCCGACTTGTTCTTCACGATGCCCGCTCCTTCCTCGCTCGACGTTCCGAGACGCCGAGTGGAATAACCATCTTCAGTGTGCCAAAAAACGAGCCTCGCCGAAACATTCCCGCATCCCCGCTCGCTCCCCGCTGGACCTCAGCCCCAGAACTCAGAACCCGTCAGAGGTACTATTCCGAAAACACAACTTCACGGAGGCCCGGCATAGACGGCAACGAGACCTTCGCGGTCGCCCACACGTTGGAAGAGACGGAGCCCATTCGGCGTACCTTTCTCTTCACCGATATCGAAGGCAGCTACCGGCAATGGGAACGCCATCCGGATGCCATGCCGCATGCCCTCGCCGAGCATGACGCCATCCTGCAACGTGCCGTCGACCGCTGCGGAGGACGCATTTTCAAGACCATTGGCGACGCCGTCTGCGCTGTCTTCGCCGAACCGTTGGACGGCGTTCGCGCCGCGGTTACCGCGCAACGCGAGCTCTTCGCGACCGACTGGCAGGCGCTCGGACTCACCCAGCCGCTCACCGTGCGCATGGCGTTGCAAACCGGTGAGGCCGTCGAGCGCGATGGCGATTTCGTCGGGCTGGTGCTCAATCGCATCTCCCGGCTGTTGCGAGCCGGTCACGGCGGACAAGTGTTGCTGACCGGCTCCGTCGCAGACGAGATCGGGCGCGCCGGTTTGCCCGGGGTCGGCCTGCGCGATCTTGGCGCGCGCCGCCTGCGGGACGTTCCCGGCGCGAATCACATCTACCAATTGGAAATCGACGGTCTGCCTCACGCCTTCCCACCGTTGGAAACGCTGGATGCCGTCGCCCACAATCTCCCGGTCGCGCTCAATCCCTGTCTCGACCGTGAGAGCGAGCTTGCCGAGATGCGCCACCTGCTGCTCGATTCGCCCACCCGGCTGGTCACGTTGCTCGGTCCCGGCGGTATCGGCAAAACCCGTCTCGCACTCCATGCTGCCACCCAATTGATCGACGCGTTTCCGGGCGGAGTCTGGTTTGTCGATCTTTCCGGTATTCGCGATGCGTCGCTGACCGCCACCGCGGTCGCCTCTGTGCTTGGGGTGCGTATCGACGCGGGTATCGACACGACCCGTGCCCTGACCGACACCATTGGCGAGCGCGAAATGCTCCTCCTGCTCGACAACTGCGAGCAGATCGTCGATGGGGTCGCCCGGTTCATCGCTCATCTGCTGCCGAACGTCCCGCATCTGCGCGTGCTGGCCACCAGCCGGGTGCCGTTGGAGCTACGCGGCGAGCAACGGATTGATATCGGACCCCTGCCGCTCGAGAAGAATGAGATGGCCGGTCCCGCGGTGCAGCTCTTCATCGAGCGCGCCCAGCAGATCCGGCCCTCCTTCGAGCTGACCGAGAGCAACCAGGAATCGGTCTACGAAATCTGCCGCCGTGTCGATGGTATTCCGCTCGCACTTGAGCTGGCGGCAGCCCGGGTCTCCGTGCTCAGTCCGGAAGCATTGCGTACCCGTCTCTCCTCCCGGCTGTCATTGCTCACCTCCACCAGCCGCGATCTTCCCGAGCGACACCAAACCCTGCGTGCCGCCATCGAATGGAGCTATGCCCTGCTCAGCCCGGAAGAGCAAACCGCCTTCCGGGCACTCTCCGTTTTCCAGGGTGGCTGGTCGCTGGCCGGCGCCCAGGCGGTGACCGGGTCGGACGAGGTCGCCACCATGGAAATCCTCGCCTCCCTCCATGACAAGAGTCTCGTCCGTCTCTCCGAAACCGACGACGGCGAACCGCGGTATTCCATGCTGGAAACGATCCAGGAGTATGGGTACGAGCAGTTGTCGGGGAGTGGGGAACTGGAGCAGGCTCGGTCGGTACATGCCGATTTCTACGTTCAGCTCACCGAGCTCTCGCTGGTTCCAATCGAGGGTGGTCCGCGGCAGCAGTACTGGCTTGGTGTCATCGATCGAGAGATTTCGAATATTCGCTTTGCATTTCAGTGGTTCCTTGACCGGAAGGCTGCTGTTCAGGCGATCGATCTCAGCACCAATCTCTGGTACTACTGGTCAGCGCGTGGACCGACATCCGAAGGACAAGGATGGCTCGAGAAATCGCTGAATCTTGCCGGCGAGCTCGACCCGTTGGTACGGGCATCCGCACTGCGGAGACTGGCAAATATCTGTGTGGATCGTGGCGACTTGCGAAACGCCGAGTCGTTCTACCGTTCCTCACTGGAAATCGTCCAGGGAAGCGATGATGTGCTCGGTTTGGCACAGTCTCTCTCGGGACTCGGCATGGTCGCCGGGATGCAGGGACGATCTGAGGAAGAGTACGCGCCACAGGCTGAGGCATTGCGGCTTTGTCGTGAGCATGGCGCGAAACGCGGAATGGCAATCTGCCTGTTCAATCTGGCGCTTTGGGCACGGAACACAGGCCGAATCGACGAAGCGTTTGGATATTATGATGAGGCACTTCCACTCCAAACCGACGTGGGGGATGAGGTCGGCCTGGCGTTCAACAAGGCCTACAGGGCCCAGCTCTGGGCAGACCGTGGCGAGTTTGAAACAGCGGCAATGTTGCTCGAGGACGCAGAGCAGATCTTTGGGAAGATGGCTCTCCCGGACGGGTTGCACCTTTGCTGGCTCAGGCGTAGCTCCGTGGAATCGAGGCGAGGAAACATTGCCCGAGCTTCTGTCTTGTCTGCCGATGCATATCACGCATACCGTGCGTTTGGGAGTCGAGCTTGGCTTGCGGAAGCCGCCGAAACTCGAGCCAGTGTTCTTGCAGAAACCGGAGATTTCGTGGAGGCGGCTGAATTGCTCGGAGCTGCGAACTATCTGCGGGGCCAATCTGGCGCAGCTATCTCGGCTGTTGACCGGCCCGGTGTGGAGAACGTGATCGCAAAGCTACGAGATGCGATGGGCGAGCATTGGTTTACGCTGCATTGGGAGCTTGGTCAGGAGCGTGAGATGCGTGCCACATGGGCCGATGGAACCAATGCCGTTGCGCCCGTGCCCAGCGCATCCGCATGACGCTCGTTTCGCACGTCTCTTCTGGCGCTTCCATATACCAGCTGGATTCGCTATGATGTTGAGTGCCCACATGGTTTATGGAATGCCGCACCTACCACGCGGTCACACTGGGGAGGCATATTTTGCCTGAGTTACCTCTGGTCGATGAATGCTACTTTGTTTTGACGGTTCCCGCGGCAACGGGCTTGACGCTTCGCGCATGGGAAGTTCGACTGAATCGAAATCCCGACTCGAGTCGGGGAGAAGTGCTTGACCTCTCGATTCCTGACGGTGTCGGCGACGGGTACGTGGCGATTGTTTGGGACGGGGAGGTTGACGTTCATGCTGCCACGCCAGGACCTGCTGATTGTACGAACGGAGATCGAATTGCCGGTGTGACGGCAGGAACGCTGATCGAGTTGAAGGATGGCGTTGACGCTGCCCGGGTGGCGGTTCTTGGTTTGGATACGACGAATCGACAAGTTGGCACGTTGCCTCGTGGAGCCCACCCGTTCCCGAACGTAGACGATTCGTCGAGACAGATAACGTTCATACTGCGTCATTTCCACCTTACCCCGGAGTTCGAGTCAATTCCACTCGAAGGTTGGCCCCGGCCGGGATATCTGCTGACGACAATCGACGGGCCACGTGTCGAAGCTCGCGATTCTCTTGAGCTGGCTGAACGGAGCGAACTCGATTTTGTCCTCCTTCCAAGCAATGAATGGCTGAAGCTGCGGCGCGGAGGCGATCGAGATGAGACGGCGTTTCTGTTCGACTACTATGTCACCGGTGATCCGGCGCCCAGTATTTTGCAGGGATGTACCTACCGCTGTTGGGGTCGTGGTGGCTTGTAGCTCATTCGACTGGGGTTGCCGCGCTTATACCTAATCTGGGGAGATACACACGGATGCCATCCCCGTGCTTCGCAACCGCCGGCCCGGTGCCTGGCCGCCGGCTACCGTTGGGCAAAGCCAGCGCGCGGCGCTGGTCATATGGATTGAATGAACGGTCGCCATGGTACGATATCAGGGCATTCTCGCAAGACCGTGCATCGTGCGCTTCACGCAACAGTCATTACATAGCCCAATACAGGAGTGTCGTCCTTGTCCACACGTTCGCCACGCGCCCTCTTTTCTCTGATTGTGCTCGTCGCTGCCTTGCTTCTGGTTGGAGCTGGCGATTCATTCGTCCGCGCGCAAGAGATCGGTTCTCCAGAACCCGCGATACCCACAGATATTCCAGCAGCCACTGACGTTCCAACCGAAACGCCAACAACCGAGCTCATGCACACGGCAGATGACTCCGTCGAACCGGCTGCGCTGGTCACGCCAACTCAGGAAGGGACCGATATCCCGAACCAGGAAGGCGCCGCCTGCGCGCTGTTTGGGTTGGCAGGAGCCGTCAAGGCCGACAACGATGCCCCCGCGGGCACCTACGGCCCAGTGACCATAACCCGTCCAAATAGCACGACCCTGGATTTCACCAGCACCATTCCCATTCAGGTTGCCATTCTCAAGGCGGGTCAGTCGAACTTCATCTACAACTACGGACCTCCCGGAGTTTTGAGTGATACCAACCTGGTCACCAGTGGCCAGGCTATCAGCCACGCGATCTTCTGTTGGGATACGACGCCGACACCGACTCCAACCGCCACGGCGACTGCCAGCAGTACGGCTTCGAGCACGCCATCGGCAACCGCGACCGCAACGGCCACACCGACCGAGACCAACACGTCAACAACAACCGCGACGCCAACCGAAACCGAAACGGCGACCGCGACACTAACTGAGACCAATACGCCGACGGGAACTGCCACACCAACCGGCACGGTTACCGCGACGAACACCGCCACACCAACCGAGACCGATACTCCGACGATCACCGTCACTCCCACGGGTACATCCACGGTGACCGGCACCGCGACGGCGACCGCCACGCTAACCGATACATCGACGGCGACCAGCACTGCGACGGGTACCGCTACGCCAACCGAGACCGCAACGGCAACGAGCACGGTAACCCCGACGAATACCTCGGAGACGAGTCCGCCAACCTTCACTCCCACGGCATCCGCGACGGCGACCCATCGTCACCACACAAAGACGCCCTGGGCCACGCACACGCCGGAGCCGAAGCCATCGAAGACGCCGGTTCCCGGGCTGCCGGACACAGGAGCGGCGAGCGGAGATTCGACCGGTGGATCGATGCTTCTGCTGGGAATGCTTGGCGGAGGAATTCTGCTCGGTGGAGCGCTCATTCGGCGCCGGCGGACATTGCACCGCTCATCATCGTTCGGGAGCTAAGCGCACCTGCAAAAGTCTTGCGACATCTCCCTCGCTCATTCCATGCGTACGTACGCGGAACATGCAGAGATTCGAGGAGTGCAGGATTTCTACGATTGCGCTTAGAGCGAATTTCAGAATGGTTGACCCTCCAGCGGAGCCGGGCCGCTGCGGACCACCCGCTGCGGCGGGGAGATGCTTCGTTCCTCAGCATGACAAGCGGATATTGCGGGGACAACCATGCTGAAAACGGCTGTAGGAACGACGCTCCGCCCATTTCCCAGATCACCGTAATACGGTTAGGCTCGCAACATGCATGAGGGCGACGCTACGGAACACCATTCCTGTCGGGTTGAGCAGTCGCACGGTAGGATAGGGCGAGATTTGCTGTGCAATTTTTGTCCCATTTCCCTGGTAGCGAAGGGATACCCGCTCTATGCGCAGATTCCTCCTTATCTTGGTTGCTCTCTTGGCTCTGATCGGCGGAACGGCGGCACTCATCACGGTCGCCCCTCTTCCGGATGTGACGCTCGCACGTGACGACGATTGCGATTCGAGCGGTCGCGGCAGTGGAGATTGCGACGATGACGATCATCGCGATGACGATCGTGATGATGACGATGACCGGGACGACGATCATTCGGATCATGGGCGAGATGACGACGATTTCGACGAAGATGAGAGAGCCGCGCAAACCGCGATTGCTCAGCCGGTTGGCGAGCGTGAGATTCGCTTTGTCGATGAGCGGGTGACTCCGAGCACGATCACGATCCAGGTCGGAGAGACCGTTACCTTCGTCAATGCGGACGACGACGAGCATACGGCGACCGGTCCCGGTTTCGATACTGGAATCATGAATCCCGGCGACTCGGCAACGATCACGTTCGACACCGCCGGGACGTTCGATTTCGTTTGTCAGTTCCACCCTGAAATGCGCGGTATGGTGATCGTGGACGGTACTGGCACACCGGCAGCGTCACCAGCAGCCTCGCCAGTTGCCAGTGGCACTGCCGAGCCGGCGACCCAGACGGCCGGTGCAACCGTCGAGATCAGCATCATCGATTTTGCGTTCGAGCAAGCCAGCATCACCGTTGCTCCCGGAACCACGATCGTCTGGACCAACAACGGCGTGGCGCCCCATACCGTGAGCGGGCTGCCCGAGGAGTCGGGCACGCTCGAGCCTGGGCAATCGTTCTCCTTCACCTTCGATGAAGCCGGCACATACGGCTATCTGTGCGCGTTCCATCCGCAGATGGCGGGACAGGTGATCGTCGACCCCAATGCGCCGCAAGCCGGGACGTAACGATCGCCCCTCGCATCTCTCCCAGCCTCGTTCTCGCTCCCAATCCTGAGGAGCGAGAACAAGCGCTTTTGCCAGATCGATTTCGTGTACCGTTGTCGAACATGCGGCAAGGGAGGCTGGCGCGATGCTGTTGAGGAATCTGAAGGCGCCCGATGGGGTGTTCATCGATCTGCTCGTGGAAGACGGGAAGATCGTTGCGATCGGTTTGGTCGGAACGCTGGCGGCATCGGACGAGGAGATCGATTGTGGTGGCCGTCTGGTCTTTCCCGGGTTCGTCGATGCCCACGCGCACATCGACAAGACGCTGTTGGGATTGGGCTGGTATCGCAATGAGGTCGGGCCGTCCCTGCAGGATATGTTCGACAACGAGCGAAATCTGCGAATGGAGCGCGCGATCGATTTCCACCAGCAATCGGCAACCGTTGCGCGCCGGATGATCGCCGCGGGAACCACCGCAACCCGCACCTTTGTCGATATCGATACCGATATCGGGCTGAAGGGATTCGAGGGCGTACTCCGCACCCGCGAGGATCTGGCCAGGGGGCTTTCGATTCAGATCGTTGCCTTCCCCCAAAGCGGGATGCTGGTGCGTCCGGGGACCGTCGAGCTGCTGGAAGAGGCATTGGAGCAAGGCGCCGAGGTGATCGGCGGGCTCGATCCGTCGGCGGTCGATCGGGACCCGAAAGGGCATCTCGATACGATCTTCGGCTTGGCCGAGAAGTACGACCGGGATATCGATATCCACCTGCACGAACCGGGCGAGCTCGGCGCCTTCGATCTGGAGGAGATCGTCGAGCGCACCAAACGCCTCGGCTTCCAGGGACGGGTGGTGATCAGTCATGCATTCTGCCTGGGCACGATCGACGACGCATATTTCGGCAGACTGGTCGAGCTCTTGCTGGAAAACGATATCGCCATCATGAGTCACGGTCCCAGCGGTCCACGGGTGCCACCACCAGTGAAGCAACTGCGCAATGCCGGTGTGCGCATGTGTACCGGGAACGATGGGATCCGCGATTCATGGGGACCGCTCAATATGCCCGATATGTTGCTGCGTACCTTCCTGCTGGCCTATCGCAACAACTTCCGGCGTGACGAGGATATTCAGGTGGCGCTGGATATCGCGACCTATGGCGGCGCGCAGGTGATTGGCGATGCCGAATACGGGCTCGAACCGGGCAATCGCGCGGATCTGGTCGTGCTCGATGGCGAAAACCAGTTGGAGGCGATCTTCGAACGGCCGGAGCGGTGGTTGGTGATGAAGGGCGGGAATGTAGTCGCGCGTGACGGTGCGTGTTTGGTGTAGGTCGAGGAGCTGGGGAAGGAATCAGGATGAGAGCCAAGGTCCCTTCCATCGCGTATCACCTGCCTCCGACTCCCCGCATCCCCGAGGTTGTAGCATGATCCTCACGTGCGCTGCCGATGGGGCCGAGCGCCAGATCAGGATGTGCTGACCCGACCGTGACCGAGACATTGACCCTCGAAGCCCCCGGCGACGAGCACGAACAGGACGAACCAGTCGTACCGGTGGACGCCCGCCGGTTCCGCCCGATTACGTTCGGGATGGTGTCGCTGACCATTCTGATCGCGTATCAGTCGCTCGCGGTGACCACCGCCATGCCCACGGTGGCCGATGCGCTCAACGGGCTTTCACTCTATGCCATGGCGTTCGCCGCGCCAATGGCGACCGGGGTGATCGGGATGGTGACCGCCGGGCTCTGGTGCGACCGCTGGGGACCCGCCGGACCGCTCGGCGCCGGGGTCGCCTTGTTCATCATCGGGATGTTGCTGGTCGGATTCGCACCCCGCATGGAAATCGTCGTGCTCGGTCGCGCAATCCATGGTCTGGGAGCGGGATTGCTGCTCGTTTCGCTCTATGTCGTGATCGGACGCGCATATCCAGAATCGCTGCGACCGGGTGTCTTCGTCGCAATGTCGGCGGCCTGGGTGGTTCCCTCGATTGTCGGGCCGACGATTGCCGGATTGACCGTGCAGCATTTCGACTGGCGTTGGGTCTTCCTGAGCATGCCGATCCTGGCCCTTCCCGCCGCGTTCCTGGTCCGGCCGGCGTTGCGGATGCTGGACGAGCACGCGCCCGATCCGGATTGGAACCAGCGTGCCGCTCTCGTGAAGATCGGTTGGTCGGTCCTGGCCGCGCTCGGCGCGGCGGCATTGCATTATGGCGGTGAGCGACGCGATATTCTCGGGTTCGCGCTCATCGGGGCCGCGTTGGCCGGGCTCGTCTTGAGCAGCCCGAAGCTGCTACCCCAGGGAACGTTTCGGGCCAGCCGGGGACTGCCGACGGTGTTCATTCTGCGGGGACTGGTCGGAGCCGCCTTCATTGGATCGGAGATCTATCTTCCGCTCCTGCTGTCACGCGAGCGTGATTTTTCCCCGGCGATGGCCGGATCGATCCTGACCATTGGCGGGGTCACCTGGTTTGCCGGATCGTGGTTCCGCGGGAGGTTCGATACCCGCATCGAGCCGGCGACGTTCATCAAGGCAGGCTCGCTCTCGCTTCTGATCGGTATCGTGAGTGTCACCTTGCTGGTTTGGGAGCGGGTTCCGGTCCTGGTCGGTGTGCTGGGATGGGGATTCTCCGGATTGGGCATGGGGTTGATCTACTCATCCCTCTCGCTTCTTACCTTGCAGCTCTCCCCGCAGGCAGAGCAGGGGAAGAACAGCTCGGCCCTGCAAGTTGCCGAGGCGCTCGGCGTCGCAGTCGTGCTGGCGTTGACCGGCACGATCTTCGCCGGATTGGAAGACCGATCGGCGCAGGCCGGTTATCTCATCTGCTTCGGCGTCGCCGGGGTGCTCGCTCTTGGCGCGGTCTTGCTGAGCGGCCGGGTTCGGGTTGGGTCGATGGTCGTTTCGGAGGAGCTTCCGTAGGGGTCCTGGGTCCTGGGTCCTGGGTCCTGGGTCCTGGGAGATTGTGGTTGGGCCGGATTCCCCAGATTGAAATCAGGGGCTCTCAGAGCAAAGCCTCTCCGAGGCTGAGCGTGAGCGGGCAGACACGTCCTCGGCTACGATCGGGTGAGGAGCGCCCTCGGCGGGGAATGGGTTACGGGCAACAAGAGGTCCTTCGACTTCGCTCAGGATGACGGGGAATGGGAGGGATGACGGCGCCTCCACCGAGTTCGGATGACCGGTGACCAGCCGGACGGGGCGGCTACCCCATGCGATGCTCGGTCGGAGCGGAGGTGAACCGATCGGGCCGCATCCTGTTGTGTTTGGCTGGATTCGGTATGACGCCACAGAAGGGCATTCTTGGCGGCCTCGGTTATCGGCCTGCGTCCGATCGCAAGGCGCGGGGACCCTGCGCTACGATCAGAGTGTCTTGACACTGGACCCAGCAGGACACGGAGGTCCTGCACTACAGTGTGGATGCTTCCTAACTCCTAAATCCTAGCTCCCAGCTCCTCGTCATGCAACGCCGCACCATTCGATGGCGACGGCAGCGAAGGCTTTGGTCGCTTCGACAATGTCCTGCGCGGCGATGTATTCGTTGGCGCCATGCACGCCACCGGTGACGGTGCCGGGACCAAACCAGAGGGCGGGCTGGCCTTCCGCAAACCAGTAATTGCAGTCACCGACCGCGAAGGAAACACCCCGTTTGGGGGTTTCCCCGGTCAAGGTCTCCATCGCGGCAGAGATGGCCTCCACACCGGGATGATCGGCCGGCATATTCAGTGCTTCCTTGGGCGGATGTCCGAAGGGAATCTCCAGCACCGGTGGGTGCTCGCGCAACCATGGATCCGCCTCGGTGACCCGGTCGATCGTCGCCCGCACCTCCTCGATGATCTCGGCAATGGTGCGATGGGGATAGAACAACATCGACCCGGTCGCGACGCAGATGTCCGGGATGTTCGAATCGGGAACGGCGGCATCGTTGCCACCCGCATGGATCGAATTGATCGAAATGAACTGGCCTCCCGGCGGCAAGACGGGGCTGGTTTCCCATTTCGCCCAGTTGCGTTCCAGCTCCAGAATGGCAAGCTGGTATCTGAGCATGTTGTCGATAGCGCTGACCGCGATGCGTTCCTCGCCATACGGCAGAGGAATGGTGGCCATGTTTCGCTGGGCGATATGGGCGGACTTGCCCGAAACCGTCAGCCGGAAATAGATCTCACCCTTTCCGACATGGAATATCTCGAAATTGGAACATTCGGGAAAGATCGCCAGATCGGCGGCGTATCCGCGATCGAGCACGGCGTTGCAGCCAAGCCAATAACGACCCGATTCCTCGCCGCAGGTGTGCGCGATCAGCAGGTCGCCGGCCAGCTCGACGCCGGCTTCCTTGAGAAGCATCGGCACCCATGCTTGCGCGGCGCTGCCACCCTTCATATCGGCAGAACCTCGACCGTGCAAGAGGCCGTCCCGCACCTCTCCGGAGAACGGATCGCCATCCCAGGCAGCACGTTGCTCCGCATTCACCGGGACCACATCGGTATGCGAGACCCAGATCAGCGACTTGCCGCCGCCCTTTCCTTTTTGCGTGGCGACGATGTTGGTCCGGTTCGGTTCGACCTCCCAGACGTCGATCGCATCGAACGCGCCCGACGTTTCCAACTGACCGGCCAGCCATTGCTGCGCGGGCCGCTCGGCGTCGGGATTCGGTTCGAGCTCAGGATTGATCGACGGCTGCCGGATGAACTCGCCCGTGAAGTCGAGAATCTCCTGCGCCCGGCTCTCGGCCAGAGCCACCACACGATCGAGCGCCGCGCGCTGCTTTGCGTTCAACTGGACCTCCGATGTATCCGAGTGGCCGCGCAGCTACTTGACCGCGCCGGCCGTCAAACCTTTGACGATATACCGTTCGAGGAAGACTCCGATGACGATGAGCGGCACGATGGCCGCGGTCGAGATGGCGGCCATGGTCCACCATTGCACACCCTGTGAGCTCACCTGCGCGGCCACCATATAGGGCACGGTGATAGCGTTGGTGCGCGACAGAATGGCGGCGAAGAAGTATTCGTTCCAGGAGAAGATGAGCGCCAGGATGAAGGCCGCCACCAGGCCAGGCATGGCGATGGGAAGCACGATCCGCCCGAACGCGCCGAAATAGGTCGAGCCGTCGACAACGGACGCCTGTTCCAGGTCGGACGGGATGCTATTGAATTGGTCGCGCATGATCCAGACGACGATGGGCAGATTGGCCACGGTGTAGAGCAGGATCAGACCGATGTGCGTGTCGATCAAATTGAGCCGGCGATAGAGGATGAGCAGCGGCATGATGATCGCCACCGGCGGCAGGATGAGCTGGGAGAGGAACCAGAACGAGATGTCCTTGTTGCGGAACGGTCCGAATTTGTAATTGAACCGAGCCAGCCCGTAGCCAGCCATGGCGCCCAGGATGACCGCCAGGGTCGATGACGACAGGGAGATGATGAGACTGTTCTTGAAATTTCTGACGAAGATCTCGCCCTGGCTTCCCTGCGTGACCGCATCCCAGCCGAGACTGGTCGGCTCGTAATCCCAGTACGGCAGGTAGGTTGGCCCCTGAATGACGGCGGTGTTGGGCTTGACCGAGGTAGTGATCGTCCAGTAGATCGGGAAGAGACAGATGAACGCCCAGATGAGCAGGACCGCGTAGGTCAGCAACCGGCCGAGGATGCGCCAGACGCGGGTCGAGCGCGGAGCGCCCGGCCGGACGACACCGGAATAGGTCGTGGTTGGTGTGACGGCGCTAGTTGACATCCCGAATCCACCGCTGTGTCAGATAAAGGAAGAGCGTCATGATGACGATGATGGTGAAGAGGAAGACCTCGGCCATGGCGGTGCCGTACCCGACATTCAGCGATTGATAGCCTTCCCGATAGATGTAGGCTGTCAGGGTTTCGGTGTCGTTTCCGGGACCGCCACCGGTGACCACCAGAATGATGTCGATCAGCTTGAATTCGAAGACCATGCGCAGCACGATGGCCGTCAGGCTCACCGGCAGCAGCAACGGCCAGGTCATATCCCGAAACTGTTGCCAGGCGGTTGCCCCGTCGATACGGGCGGCTTCGAAGATCTCGGGCGGCATCGCCTGCAGACCGGCCAGCAGCATGACGAAGATGAACGGGATCGAATACCAGGCGCTGAGCAGGATCAACGCGAAGATGGCATGGCGGCCGTCTTCATAGAACGACCACTCGATACCAAAGTAATCGTCGAGAATATTGGCAATGGGACCCCAGCGCGCGTCGAAGATCGAACGCCCGATCATCCAGCCGGCCGCAACCGGGCTGAGCATGAACGGCAGAAGAAATGCTACCCGAAAAAATTTGCGCCCGCGGATGTTCTGATTCACCAGAACCGCCATGATGAGCGCAATGACGTATTGAAACGGAATGCCAATAAAGACAAAGATGAGATTGTTCCTGAGCGCATTCCAGAAACGGGCGTCGTCCCACATCCGCCGGAAGTTGTCCAGCCCACTGAAGCTTCGCCCATCGACCGCGTTCAGCCGCCAATCGGTAAAGCTGACATAGACCCCAAACACGGTTGGAAAGATCACAAAGAGCAGGGTAATGACGACGGCAGGAAGCAGAAAGATACGCCGCTGGAATTTGAGACTGGGCGACCAGCCGGTCGGTTTTGCCGGTATCGGGTTGACCGGTTGCGTTGACACGTCCTGGCTCGCCATGTTTCCGCCTGCTTCGAACGGCTGCCCGACTGGATCTCTTGGTCAATCCGGCAGCCCAATCGGGGATCGGTCCCCAGGCTCGTTTTCCCAAGGTTGAAACCCTGGGCTCATACCCCTGCGGGGTGTATGTCCTTGAGAGCACGGCGTCGTTCTTCCTGGACCGTTGTCCAGGTGGATCCGCGCGTCGCTCCAACACCGCGAATGAAGACGCAACGCCGGGAACAGCGCTGTTCCCGGCGTGCGAATGAAGCGGCCTACCCGATCGAGGCCGAATACAGTGCCTGCTGGCTCTCGCGACCGAGCTGGTCGGTGAGATCCTGCCACTGCGCAGCGGCTTCGTCGAGCGCGGTCTGCGCATCGATTTCGCCGGTGACGGCTCGCGTGTACGCATCCTCGAGCAGAATCCAGTACTGCCCGGTACCGGGAATGCGCAAGTCGATGATCCGGTTCGGGTGCTCGTAGGATTGCAGAATCGAATCGAGATACTGCTTGGCGTAGTCCTCCGGATATCCGGCAATCGTCCACTCGGCCGGATCGAAATGACTCTTGCGCCACGGGTTCTGGCCGGACGGATAGACCATCATCCACATGGAGATGTCCTTGCCGGTCAGGTGGCTGATCAAGTCCCACGCGGCTTCCGAAACACCGCGCTCCTCAGATGCCTTCATGGCATAGAGCCCCCAGCCAAGGAAGGAAAGATAGGGTGCGTAGTTGTACTCCCCCATCTCCCCCGCTGCGCCCATGCCGGTGACCGTGTCCCACTCCTGGGTCGACCAGTTGTAAACGTCCGGCGATCCCGGCAGGATCGAGAAGCCAACCTTGCCTTGCACGATCGAGCCCGGGTTCGAGTAGACATTCGAGCCGACATCCGCCCACCAGTGGGCCATCGAGCCATAACCGGCCAGGAAGTCGCCCAGTGTCTTGAGCAGGTCGGCATTGGTCTGGTCGGGCGGCGCCCAGGGCACCGCCGCGATCATATCGTCGAGCGCACGCACGAACGCCGGCGAATTGATCTTCGGCGTCATATCGGTCGGATCGAAGAAGAAGGCCGGAGTCGTCCGGATGCTTGGCATAGGCACTTCGGCACGGCTATAGGCCAGTTCGCCCTGACGCCACCGCCACGGGCAAGGACGTCGAGGATGCCATACATGTCCTCGCCGTCCAGCTCCTTGCCGGAAAGGAACTCGGAGTACTGTTGCAATTTGCTGCCAGGGTTGCCGGCGGTCCCCACTCCCTTCGCCACCATCGGCGGTCCACTGCTCGGCCAGCTCGGCAGAGGAGAAGACGTCCGATCGGTAATTGAAGGGTGGCAGTCGTTGTCGATCGAGGCGCCGTAGACGACCCCATCCCAGGTGCGGGTCGGCTCCTGCAGGCGACGATGTCATCGAAATCGTAGTCGGGGTTGTTCTTTGACCGACCGGGCATCGGCAGGCAGTGACCGCCGCCGAGCATCTCACCTTCCCAGGCTCCTGAGCCTTCCAACACGTCGAAGTCGACCGCGTTGGAGGAAATGGCCTCGGCCATCTTCGGATAGGAGTCGGCTTGGGTGACATCGATCCATTCGATCGTCGCGCCGGTGGCTTCTTCCCATGCGCGGGCCAGCGGCCGGAAGACGTTGTTGTGCGCGCTGGCGCGTTCTCAACCCCTGGAACCGAACGGTCTGTCCGGCGAATTTGCCGGCATTTTCCGTCTGTAGGCAAAGCTCACCGACCCGCTCCATGTCAGCATCAGTCGGGGTGATTCCCTGCCCGGGATCTGCAGAATCTGGGACCGAACGTCATCCTGCGCAATTGCGCGCTGGTACGACTTGCCCAGCAACCCCGAGGCGCACATGGCCGCGGCGGCCCCAGTGGCCTCTTTGAGCATTGTGCGTTTACTGAAACGACGCGGTTCACTCATGAATCTATCCCCTTCGGTTCAGAACTACACCCTCGCCCCCGGCAACTGGCTGCCGCTGGCTGACGGGTAACAGCCAAAACTCAACCACGTGCAACGCTGTGCGAGCAATACCACTTCGTCTCGTGATGATAGGCCAATGCAATCCTGTACCTATCTTCGCAACGAGATCGGCCTTGTCAATTCGCCTACTTTCGTTTGTCACCATCCGGTATCCGAGCCATGCACGGTTATCCCAGTTCTACGAAAAGGTCAGCAAACCGCCTGATCACGTTCCGTGATTGTCGATACATTGTTCTGCCCATCATTCCAGGGCACTTCATCCAGTTGATCGAGCTGTCGAGAATACCGCTCCTCCGTTACGGTCTTCCAGATAAGTGAGATCCGAGCGACACGAGGCTCCTCGGTTCCTCCCAATCCTGGCAAACACAAATGAGCAATCTTCGACCACCAGTTGATAATAGTCTGAATGGCGAAGCTCGGTCGTTGCCAGCCGCAACGTCTCGTCTGTGGTCCCGAGCGAATAGTCCAGCCGATCGATCTCTTCATCGGCTGCGCTATCTGCGATGAATCCAAAGTCACTAATGATTTCATCGTCACTCACTCTTCAAAAATGAATGAGGCCGATGGATCGGAGTACACCTTGGGTACGCACATAACCTGGGGCTCCTCCCCAACCTTCGGAGTAAACCCGACTCCGCAGAGGTTATTCGAGGCAATCCACGATGTCTCCAAAGGCCACCCGGCTCACCCGTGGTTGCCAACATGACCTCCCCAGGATGTGATTTGTCCACGCGCGCGAATGCCACCGACACCTCGCCTGACTTCGATAAAGCGGGGGCGGTGTCATCCATCGCGGTCACCCAGTAGAAACCGTTTCCACCGAGGTAGACAAGCTTCCTCCGCTCTCCAAATACGACTCCAAACCATGAAGCATGGAGAATGTCCAATATTCAGGATGGCTTCCGGTAATCACCACGGGATAGTCAGCGAGAAGCGACTCCCCATGAAGATGCAAATCTTCATCTGTAGCGACGTCATACGCGATTTGTTGTTGCTCCAACCATTCGAGGAGATAGAGATCGGCTGCGAAATGCTCAGCTCTGGTTAAGTGGAAGCTGAAGCAAGAACGCCAGGGCGCATCGTCAAGACCGGCCGCAATCTGACGAATGGCATATCCCGCTGCCGTCCGGGTGAAGATCGTAGATCGACGCTCCCAGCTCCGTGGCTCAACAGGAACGATCCAGCGGCTTAACCTCTACCTCGACATCTGTTGACTTTTCGATGAATTCTGGATCTGTCCAAATGACTCCGAAACTGGTTTTCGTTCCCATAAGCGAGGTGGTATTCGTCGGGGCGAAAAGAGCACGCCGACTTTTGCTTGGGAGGCGGCTGGTCTCAGATAGAACGGGACGTAATCGATGGAATCGCTCAGCGAGGCGAACCGCATACACACCCGATTGCCAATCCTCAGACGTGGTGACAACAAAGTCCGTTTCCCACGCGCAATCGTCCAGATCGTCTTCATGAAAACCAGATGGCGCCGTATTGGCTTGGATCCGCAGCATAGGAGATGCAGCTCGTTCCAGTTAGCGCCCACCACTGCTCGCATCGGCATGTTGCAGGCTTGCCCGTGAAACTGCCCCGGAAATATCCACGACGGAGCGTGTGCCTACGCCTTGGGAAAGATCCAACAACCGACCAATCCGTCCAGAAGCTCCAGAGGATCTCCATCCCTGCCAAGATGTTCAACCTCTTCGTCGGTCAGGCATCGTGACCAAAGCCGCGGCGGTCCACCTTTCCATTGAGACAATCCCTTTTCGGTATCGCAACGCCACGAGGATCGCGAAATCAACGATCGCGCCCGGAGAACAAAGATGCTCCCTTGGGGACGATCTCGCATTGCCTCACTTCAGTGATCCTTGCGGCGCACGCTACTCAACCAGCGTCATGTTTGCACTGAGGATGTCAAGTTTGAGTTGTTGCGCGGGATCGCGTCGAAACGAACCGCGATGAAATACCACCGCCCCCGCAACCACCGGTTCAGTATCCTGTACCCACACCGTCCCATTCACACCAGCAGCTTCGAATGTCAGGATCCCCTCGGTCGACAGAAACAACGAGAATCCTCTATTCGCCGCCGGGTCCCAGCTCGAGGCAATCCCCCGTACGCTCGTATGTTGGGAGATTCGAGGCCGCAACCAGCACTGGAAAGTGAACCCTGATTCGAAGCGCCGGAATCCAGCCCATCAATACATACATAAGAGATCCGATCGCAACGTTCTGCTGACGGCCCCCGTATTCGCCACTCACCGAGGACTCTATAATGACGTCGCGCTCCGGGTCTGGAGTTTGAAAGTAACGACTGAAGCGCACGATGTCTACGCGAAACAAGGGGGCTTCGTGTACCACTCCTTATTTCGAGCGACTCATCTTGCAGAATCGCTCAGCTTGTCCGCGTATCCCATGATGTATCCACGCTGATCACTGTCTGGATTCACTTCGTGTGGCTCTTCGCAGTCGTTCCGTTGTTCTTCATCTCAACCACTCCTTGATTTCCCGAGAACCTGATTCGATCACGGCCAGGAGGTTTTTGCAGTTGAACAAGAAAAATTCAGTATCGATCGAAGAGAACAAGCAAGTTGCCGGAAGTTTCTTCGAACGAGCGTGGAATCTGGCGATAACGCGGCAATCGACGAATACATAGCAGAGGATGCGGGCGGCAATGATCCGGATTTCGGTGCTGGGAGAGAGGGATTCCGGCGCCACTGGAAAGCGTGGCGCACTGCATTTCCGGATCTCCATTTCCACATCGTCGACTTGATTGCAGAACGAGATTACGTCTTATGTCGATGGATCTTGACCGGAACTCATAGCAACCCATTCCAGGGAGTCGCTCCTACTGGCAAAAAAATCCGAGTCGAGGGTATGAGCCTTGAACGTATTGGGGGCGGCCAGATAATCGACGGTTTCGACGGCTGGGATAATTTTGGATTTCGGCAGCAAATCGGCGCACTCGATACGAATGAATAGCTGGATCGAAGCTCACGGGTTTCATTTCGGCTGAATGCGAAACGGCAACGTTTCCTTAAGGAAACGTTGCCGCCATCTGAGGGTCTGCTCTATCCCAGTGAAGCCTGATAAAGCACCTGCTGGTTCTCGCGACCGAGCTGGTCGGTGAGATCCTGCCACTGCGCCGCCGCTTCATCGAGCGCCGTCTGCGCATCGATCTCGCCCGTGACCGCGCGGGTGTACGCATCCTCCAGCAGGATCCAGTATTGTCCCGTCCCCGGAATGCGCATATCCACGATGCGATTGGGATGCTCGTAAGTATGAAGGATTGAATCGAGATACTGCTTGGCGTAGTCCTCTGGATACCCGGCAATCGTCCACTCGGCAGCATTGAAATGGCTCTTACGCCATGGATTGGTTCCGGATGGATGGATCATCATCCACATGGAGATGTCCTTCCCGGTCAGATGCTTGATCAGATCCCAAGACGCTTCTGATACGCCACGCTCCTCCGCAGCTTTCATTACATAACAGCCCCAACCTAGGAAGGCGAGATACGGTGCATAGTTGTACTCGCCCATCTCGCCAGCCGCCCCGGTACCAGTGACCGTGTCCCACTCCTGCGTCGACCAGTTGTAAACGTCCGGCGATCCCGGCAGGATCGAGAAGCCAATCTTGCCTTGCACAATCGAGCCTGGGCTGGTGTAGACAAAGGGACCCACGTCTGCCCACCAATGCGCCATCGAGCCGTAGCCAGCCAGGAAATCACCCAGCGTCTTGAGCAGGTCCGCGTTCGTCTGATCGGGCGGCGCCCACGGCACCGCGGCAATCATGTCGTCGAGCGCCCGCACAAATGCCGGCGAATTGATCTTCGGGGTCATATCGACCGGATCGAAGAAGAAGGCCGGATCGTCCGGATGCTTGGCATAGGCACTGGCACGGCTAAAGTAGAAGTACGAACCAACGCCACCGCCGCGGGCAAGCACATCGAGGATGCCATACATGTCCTCGCCGTCCAGTTCCTTGCCGGAGAGGAACTCGGAGTACTGTTGCACCTGCTGCCAGGTCGCCGGCGGTCCCCACTCCCCTTCGCCACCATCGGCGGTCCACTGCTCAGCCAGCTCGGCCGAGGAGAAGACATCCGACCGGTAGTTGAAGTGGTGGCAGTCACCGTCGATCGAGGCGCCGTAGACGACCCCGTCCCAGGTGCGGGTCGGCTCCTGCAGATAGGCGACGATGTCATCGAAATCGTAGTCGGGGTTGCCCTTGACCGAATCGGGCATCGGCAGGCAGTGACCGCCGCCGAGCATCTCACCTTCCCAGGTTCCCGAGCCTTCCAACACGTCGAAGTCGACCGCGTTGGAGGAAATGGCCTCGGCCATCTTCGGATAGGAGTCGGCTTGGGTGACATCGATCCATTCGATCGTCGCGCCGGTGGCTTCTTCCCATGCGCGGGCCAGCGGCCGGAAGACGTTGTTGTGCGCGTTGGCGTTGCTCAACCCCTGGAACCGAACGGTCTGTCCGGCGAATTTGCCGGCATTTTCCGTCTGTAGGCAAAGCTCACCGACCCGCTCCATGTCAGCATCAGTCGGGGTGATTCCCTGCCCGGGGATCTGCAGAATCTGGGACCGAACGTCATCCTGCGCAATTGCGCGCTGGTACGACTTGCCCAGCAACCCCGAGGCGCACATGGCCGCGGCGGCCCCAGTGGCTCCTTTGAGCATTGTGCGTTTACTGAAACGACGCGGTTCACTCATGAATCTATCCCCTTTCGGTTCAGAACTACACCCTCGCCCCGGCACCATTGCCGCTGGCTGACGGGTAACAGCCAAAACTCAACCACGTGCAACGCTGTGCGAGCACACCACTTCGTCTCGTGATGATAGGCCAATGCAATCCGTACCTATCTTCGCAACGAGGATCGGCCTTGTCAATTCGCCTACTTTCGTTTGTCACCATCCGGTAATCCGAGCCATGCACGGTTATCCCAGTTCTACGAAAGGTCAGCAAACCGCCTGATCACGTTCCGGGTGATTGTCGATACATTGTTCTGCCCATCATTCCAGGGCAGGCTTCCTATCCAGTTGATCGAGCCAGTCGAGAATACCGCTCCTCCGTTACGGTCTTCCAGATAAGTGAGATCCGAGCGGACACGAGGCTCCTCGGTTCCTCCCAATCCTGGCAACACAAATGAGCAATCTTCGACCACCAGTTGATAATAGTCTGAATGGCGAAGCTCGGTCGTTGCCAGCCGCAACGTCTCGTCTGGGGTCCCGAGCGAATAGTCCAGCCGATCGATCTCATCACCGGCTGCGCCATTCATGATGAATCCAAAGTCACCAATGATTTCATCGTCACTCACTCCTTCAAAAATGAATGAGGCCGATGGATCGAGGCTACCTTGGGTACGCACATAACCTGGGGCTCCTCCCCAACCTTCGGAGGCAAACCCGACTCCGCAGAGGCTATTCGGAGGCAATCCACGATGTCTCCAAAGGCCACCCGGCTCACCCGTGGTTGCCAACATGACCTCCCCAGGATGTGACGTCCACGCGCGAATGCCACTGACACCTCGCCTGACTTCGATAAAGTGTGGGGCGGTGTCATCCATCGCGGTCACCCAGTAGAAACCGTTTCCACCGAGGTAGACAAGCTTCCCTCCGCTCTCCAAATACGACTCCAAACCATGAAGCATGGAGAATGTCCAATATTCAGGATGGCTTCCGGTAATCACCACGGGATAGTCAGCGAGAAGCGACTCCCCATGAAGATGCAAATCTTCATCTGTAGCGACGTCATACGCGATTTGTTGTTGCTCCAACCATTCGAGGAGATAGAGATCGGCTGCGAAATGCCTAGCCTGGTTATGGAGCCAGTGAAGAAACTGGGGGCGCATCGTCAAGACCGGCCGCAATCTGGACGAATGGCATATCCCGCTGCCGTCCGGGTGAAGATCGTAGATCGACGCTCCCAGCTCCGGGTGGCTCAACAGGAAACGATCCAGCGGCTTAACCTCTACCTCGACATCTGTTGACTTTTCGATGAATTCTGGATCTGTCCAAATGACCTGAAACTGCTTCTCGTTCCCATAAGCGAGGTAGGTATTCGTCGGGGCGAGAAAGAGCACGCGATTCTTTGCTTGGGAGGCGGCTGGTCTCAGATAGAACGGGACGTAATCGATGGAATCGCCTGCTGTGAGGCGAACCGCATACACACCCGATTGCCAATCCTCAGACGTGGTGACAACAAAGTCCGTTTCCCACGCGCAATCGTCCAGATCGTCTTCATGAAACCAGATGGCGCCGTATTGGCTTGGATCCGCAGCATAGGAGATGCAGCTTCCGTTCCAGTTAGCGCCCACCACTGCTCGCATCGGCATGTTGCAGGCTTGCCCGTGAAATCCGTTCCCGGAAATATCCACGACGGAGCGTGTGCCTACGCCTTGGGAAAGATCCCAACAACCGACCAATCCGTCCAGAAGCTCCAGAGGATCTCCATCCCTGCCAAGATGTTCAACCTCTTCGTCGGTCAGGCATCGTGACCAAAGCCGCGGGCGGTCCACCTTTCCATTGAGACAACCTTTCGGTATCGCAACGCCACGAGGACGCGAAATCAACGATCGCGCCCCGAGAACAAAGATGCCCTCGTTGGGGACGATCTCGCATTGCCTCACTTCAGTGATCCTGCGGCGCACGCTACTCAACCAGCGTCGTTTGCATTCGAGGATGTCAAGTTTGAGCTGTTGCGCGATCGCGTCGAAACGAACCGCGATGAAATACCACCGCCCCGCAACCACCGGTTCAGTATCCTGTACCCACACCGTCCCATTCACACCAGCAGCTTCGAATGTCAGGATCCCCTCGGTCGACAGAAACAACGAGAATCCTCTATTCGCCGCCGGGTCCCAGCTCGAGGCAATCCCCTGTACGCTCGTATGTTGGGAGATTCGAGGCTGCAACCAGCACTGGAAAGTGAACCCTGATTCGAAGCGCCGGGAATCCAGCCCATCAATACATACATAAGATCCGATCGCAACGTTCTGCTGACGGCCCCCGTATTCGCCACTCACCGAGGACTCTAGAATGACGTCGCGCTCCGGGTCTGGAGTTTGAAAGTAACGATCGAAGCGTATCGATGTCTACGCGAACAAGGGGCCGTGGGTGTTCACCTTTATTTGAGCGGATTCACCCTGTGAACGCCCAGCCGTCCGGCATCCATGAGCGTAAATCATTGATCAAACGCCTGGATCACCGCATTCTTTCGCAGTCATCGTTGTCTTCATCTCCAACCACCTTCGATTTCGAGAACCTGATTCGATCACGGCCAGGAGGTTTTGCAGTTGAACAAGAAATTCAGTATCGATCGAAGAGAACAAGCAAGTTGTCAGAAGTTTCTTCGAACGAGCGTGGAATCTTGGCGATAACGCGGCAATCGACGAATACATATAGAGGATGCGGGCGGCAATGATCCGGATTTCGGTGCTGGGAGAGAGGGATTCCGGCGCCACTGGCGCGTGGCGCACTGCATTTCGGATCTCCATTTCCACATCGTCGACTTGATTGCAGAACGAGATTACGTCTTATGTCGATGGATCTTGACCGGAACTCATAGCAACCCATTCCAGGGAGTCGCTCCTACTGGCAAAAAAATCCGAGTCGAGGTATGAGCCTTGAACGTATTGGGGGCGGCCAGATAATCGACGGTTTCGACGGCTGGGATAATTTGATTTTGGCAAATCGGCGCACTCGATACGAATGAATAGCTGGATCGAAGCTCACGGGTTTCTATTTCGCTGTGAGTCAGAAACGGCAACGTTTCCCGGCGAAACGTTGCCGCCATTCGAGGGTCTGCTCTATCCCAGTGAAGCCTGATAAAGCACCTGTTGGTTCTCAGCACCGAGCTGGTCGGTGAGATCCTGCCACTGCGCCGCCGCTTCATCGAGCGCCGTCTGCGCATCGATCTCGCCCGTGACCGCGCGGGTGTACGCATCCTCCAGGATCCAGCATTGTCCCGTCCCCGGAATGCGCATATCCACGATGCGATTGGGATGCTCGTAAGTATGAAGGATTGAATCGAGATACTGCTTGGCGTAGTCCTCTGGATACCCGGCAATCGTCCACTCGGCAGCATTGAAATGGCTCACGCCATGGATTGGTTCCGGATGGATGGATCATCATCCACATGAGACGTCCTTCCCGGTCAATATTGCCGTTGATCAGATCCCAAGACGCTTCGATACGCCACGCTCCTCCGCAGCTTTCATTACATAACAGCCCCAACCTAGGAAGGCGAGATACGGTGCATAGTTGTACTCGCCCATCTCGCCAGCCGCCCCGGTACCAGTGACCGTGTCCCACTCCTGCGTCGACCAGTTGTAAACGTCCGGCGATCCCGGCAGGATCGAGAAGCCAATCTTGCCTTGGTACCAATCGAGCCTGGGCTGGTGTAGACAAAGGGACCCACGTCTGCCCACCAATGCGCCATCGAGCCGTAGCCAGCCAGGAAATCACCCAGCGTCTTGAGCAGGTCCGGCGTTCGCATCTGGATCGGGCACGGCACCGCGGCAATCATGTCGTCGAGCGCCCGCACAATGCCGGCGAATTGATCTTCGGGGTCATATCGACCGGATCGAAGCAAGAAGGCTTGATCGTCCGGATGCTTCGGCATAGGCACTGGCACGGCTAAAGTAGAAGTACGAACCAACGCCACCGCCGCGGGCAAGCACATCGAGGATGCCATACATGTCCTCGCCGTCCAGTTCCTTGCCGGAGAGGGAACTCGGAGTACTGTTGCACCTGCTGCCAGGTCGCCGGCGGTCCCCACTCCCCTTCGCCACCATCGGCGGTCCACTGTTCAGCCAGCTCGGCCGAGGCGTCGAAGACATCCGACCGGTAGTTGAAGTGGTGGCAGTCACCGTCGATCGAGGCGCTGTAGACGACCCCGTCCCAGGTGCGGGTCGGCGATTGCAGATAGGCAACAATGTCATCGAAATCCCATTCGGGATCTTTCAAGATTGAGTCCGGCATCGGTACGCAATGACCGCCGCCGAGAATCTCGCCTTCCCATCCACCAGACCGAAGAGCACATCAAAATCAACAGCATTCGAAGCGATAGCCTCGGCCATCTTGGGATAGGAGTCTGCCTGGGTAACATCGATCCATTCGATCGTCGCCCCAGTCGCCTCTTCCCAGGCACGCGCCAGCGGCCGGAAGACGTTGTTCGCCGCATTCGCGTTGCTCAGACCTTGGAATCGAACCGTCTGTCCCTTTGAACTTGTCTTGATTCTGGTTCTCAGGCAGAGCTCGCCGACCCGCTCCATGTCGGCATCGGTCGGGGTGATCCCATCACCCGGGATCTGCAGAATTTGCGTTCGGAGCGTCATCCTGCAATTGCGCGCTGGTACGACTTGCCCAGCAACCCCGAGGCGCACATGGCCGCGGCGGCCCCAGTGGCTCCTTTGAGAACCGTACGCCGGTTCGCTCGATATGGGTACTTCGTCGATTCAGCGTGACTCACTCGCGCCTCCCTTTTTCAATTTCGAATCCAGCGTCGGATTCAAACGGGAACCCTACCGTTCAAATGGTAAGGTGACACGCTCCGGCGAATTCCCAATTGCAGCTTGCCCGTATGGATGCATTCCTACATCCCTCCTGCAAATTTGGTTCGGCGGAACGCAGGTAGTATTTCTGACTTTGAGACACGCGTCAATAGATAGCGTGGCCGAATGAAACTGGACGATGGTCTGCACCAGCAGGCGGCCGCTTCATGCCGTACCGGCGACGTATGCTAAATACGCTTACGCTCCGTGCAGATCGTGCGAATGCTTCGCTTCGCCGGAGTCCGCAGCCTCATGTTGGCGGACTTTTTGTCGCATCCGCCGGATCGAACGCTTGCATGCGAGTACGAACGACGCTTTCGGGATGATTGGCATAGAGGTACTCAGTCAATTCTTCAAGCACGAGTGCCTGAAGGGAAAAGAGATCGTTGGTATTGGCCGCGCTGACACCAATCTGAATTCTCCGAGTGTTTCCGATCACCTCTGAAACCCTGACCGAATTGCGGCGCCCGTCCCAAAGCTCCGACTCTGCAATGATCCGCTGTGCCTCCTGGCGCAGGTCGGCAATGGGGGTCGACCAATCGACGTCGAGAAAGACCGATCCGCCAATCTGATTCCGGTTGCGGGTCCAGTTCTCGAACGGCTGGCTGATGAAAAAGGACGAGGGCAGGATCAGCATCCGTCCGTCCCAAAGGCGAACCTCGACGTGGGTCAGGGCCAGCTGGGCAACGGTCCCCGATTGACCGTTGACCACGACCACATCGTCGACCCGAATCGTATCGCTGAGCGTCAGCTGGATTCCCGCGAAGACGTTGGTCAACGACGTCTGGGCGGCCAGTCCGGCGATGATGGAGATCAATCCGGCAGATGCAAGCAGGCTCGCGCCAATGGCACGCACGGACGGAAACGTCATCAGAATGGCAACGACTGCGAGCCCGGCAAGACAGGCGATGACCAATCGCCGAACCAGGCTGACCTGCGTTTCGAAGCGGCGCTCTTCGATCGGGCCATAGTCCCGCTTGCGATACGCCTGGATCACCTTGTCTTCGACGCCTTTGACGGCGCTGATCACCAGCCAGGCGATGGCAACAATCATGAGGATCTGCAGGACATGATCGAGCACATCGATCCAGCCCTTGCGGAGATGGGCGATCCGAGAGGTCACGATCCGGGCGGCGATAATGCCAACAATGAATCGGACCGGCTGCTTCGCCCGATCCATGAGATTGGCAAGCCCTGGTCGCCGGTGATCGAACCGGCGCGCGAGCCAATACAGCACGGCAAAGCCAAGATAGGCCGCCAGAATCACTGTTCCGGCAACCAGCAATGCACGTAGGACAGTTTCAGCGGTTTCGTTCAACATCGTATCGGAGGATATTCAGATGCACGACAAACACGGGCGTTGGGGATCATTGTGCCATGCGTGAATCACGCATTGCGCAGTCGGGGGTCCAATGCGTCGCGCAACCCGTCTCCAAGCAGATTGAAGCCCAACACCGTGAGGGCGATTGCCAAGCCGGGAACGATGGCCGGCCAGGCAGACAGCTGCAGATATCCATACGATCCGCTGACCATCGATCCCCAGGACGGTTCTGGAGCCTTGTTTCCCAACCCCAGGAAGGCGAGCGCCGCTTCTGAAAGGATCGCCAGCGCAAAGGCAATCGATGCCTGAACGATCAATGGCGCGGTGATATTCGGGAAGATGTGTCGCGCCAGCATGCGCGGAGTCGACACGCCTACCGCGCGCGCCGCTTCGACATAGGCGGTGTTGCGCACCGTCAATGTCGATCCCCGCACGATACGGACGAACGGGGGAATGTAGACGAGCGAGATCGCCAGAATGGCGTTCGTCAGGTTGTTGCCGAGCATGGTGATGACGGCGATTGCCAGCAAGACAGCCGGAAACGCAAAGATGATGTCGGAGATCAGCGAGATGATGTTGTCAGTCCATCCGCCCCGGTAGCCGGCGACGATGCCCAGCAGAATCCCGATCGAGGCGGAGACGCCGACCACGATCAGCCCGACCTGAAACGAGATGCGTGCCCCGAACAGCAGGCGACTGAAGACATCGCGCCCAAATTCGTCGGTTCCCATCAGGAAGGTACGGCTCGGCGGTTGGAGCCGAGCCCCGCTGAACTGCTCGGTCTTGCCATGCGGGGCGACATACGGTCCGATGAGCGCGACGATTCCGAAAAAGACAACCAGCACGATTCCAGTCAAGGCGAGTCGTTGACGTACGACGACGCGCCAGGCGCTGGTGCGGCGTGGTTGCCGGACCAGCGAGGCCGCCAGCGGTGAAAGGCGCCCGGCGTCGGTGACGGTATCCGACCCGGTCGTGAACTGGTCCGGAACCAACCCGCCTGCGTCCTGATCCATCACGTTCCCCTTCGCAGGCGCGGATCCATGACCGCGTAGAGAATGTCGACCAGGAGACTCACGAGCACAAAGATCGTCGACATTACCAGCGTGACGCTGGTAACCACAGCGTAGTCGCGGTTGTTGATGCCATCGACGATATAACTTCCGATTCCGGGGAGCGAGAAGATTCGCTCGATGATCACGGTGCCCCCAAGCAAGGTGGCGATCTGGATACCCGCCACCGTGATGATCGGGATCGACGCATTGCGCAGGACATGACGTCCCAGTACAGCGCGTTGCGAGAGGCCCTTGGCGCGGGCAACGCGGACATGATCCGAGGCCATTGCTTCGAGCACGGCCGACCGTGTGTTTCGCATGAGAATTGCCGCCAGAGGAAGCGCCAGGCTGATGGCGGGCATGATCATCACTTTGAGATTCTGGATTGGATCGTCACGGAACGGGACGAACCCGATTGGCGGCAACCACTTCAATTTCACGGAAAAGAGCAACACCAGGAGCGTCGCGAGCAGGAAGTTCGGGACCGAAATGCCGATGAGCGTGGCCACGGTCGCACCATAGTCGAGCCGGGAGTTGCGACGAACGGCGGCCAGGACGCCGACAGCGACGGCGGGGATCGTGCCGAATATCGCCGCCAGCAGCGTGAGCTCGATCGTCACCGGCAAGCGCAGCTGAAGCTCGTAGGTCAGCGCCCGGCGCGTTCGGACCGATGTGCCCAGGTCCCCCTGCAGCACTCGGCCGACCCATTTCCCATACTGCACCGGCAACGGCTGATCGAGTCCGTACTGCTGCCGGATGGCCTCGCGTTGCTCGTCCGTGATTTGCTGATCGGTGCCGATGAGGATCACCGTCGGATCGCCAGGAATGGCATGGATCATCGCGAAGACGACGATCGAGACGCCGAGCAGAAGCGGAATCAGCAAGAGCAGGCGTCGAATGATGAAT
Source organism: Thermomicrobiales bacterium (assembly GCA_023957115.1). Lineage (GTDB taxonomy): Bacteria > Chloroflexota > Chloroflexia > Thermomicrobiales > UBA6265 > JAMLHN01. Next base: position 29,591 of record JAMLHN010000022.1, on the reverse strand, counting down.
GCGCCCATGGGTGCGCCTTTGCTGGATGAGTCCAGGGTCCGGAGTCCAGGGTCCAGTGACGTTGCACTGGACCCTGGACCTCTACCGAGGGCAGTGCCTCGAAGGAACGCTTACGTGTCGAGCCAGACCTGGCGCACGGAGATGTTCGAACCGGTCGGAATGTGCTCGTATCCCTGGACGAAGTTCTTCATGGCCTCGTATTGCTGTCCGATGTAGAGCGAAACCCAGGGCAGATCGACCAACAGGATCTCGGCAATCTGCTGATAGATGGCAGCACGCTCGGCCTGATCGGTCACCGCGATTCCCTGAGCAATCAGCTCATCGACTTCAGGATTCGAGTAGTTGACGAAGTTGCCACCCTCACCAGTCCTGAAGTTGTTCGAGATGAGACCGTTCGGATCGACAAACCCGGAGTCGCCGGTGACGGTCATGTCGAAGTCCTTGTCGATATACACCACCTGCCCCATCGAGCCGCTGTCCAGCAGATTCAGTTCCGCATTGATGCCGATCTGCTTGAGTTGCTCCTGGACAACGATGGCGCTATCGGCCAGGTACCCGTATTCCGCCCAACCGGTAAGGGTGGTGTCGAAGCCATCCGAATAGCCGGCCTCGGCCAGCAATGCCCTCGCGCCCTCGATATCCGGGGGAGCGATCTCACGCTCACCCAAACCAGCCCAGAAATCCGCCGCGAAAAGCGTGTCGGTCGGCGTGCCGATCCCGGAAAGCGCATTTTCGATGATTTGATCGCGGTCGACCGCCATGGCAACAGCCTGGCGAACTTCCAGGATGTTGAACGGCTCGCGATCGAGATTGAAACCGATCATCCGGATCTGCTGGATAGTGTTACCAGCCAGCACGATGCTCTCGTCCGCCTCCAGAATCGGGATATCCTGCGACGGCACGTACTCGATGAAGTCGACCGTGCCGCTGATCAAGGCAGCGGTGCGGGAGTTGTCCTCAGACGCGATCAGCAGCTCCAGACCATCGAGCAAGGGAACGTTAGCTTCCCAATAATCCGCGTTCTTTTCGAGCTTGATATGCGTGTTCGGCACATACTCGACGAACTTGAAGGGACCGGAGCCGACCGCCACCTGCGACAGATCGCCGTTTTCCTCCACGACTTCCTGCGGAATGATGATGCAGCTCTGATTGGAAAGCATCGTCAGGAACGAAGCGTCCGGTTGATTGAGCGTGATGACGACGGTGCTGTCATCGGTGGCCTCGACGGACGCCATGGACGCAAGATCGGCGGCCGCTGGCGCTGCCGTTTCCGGCGCAACCAGCCGGTTGAAGCTGAAGACCACGTCACCGGCCACCAACGCCCGGCCGTTGTGGAACGTGGCCGGGTGCAGCTTGAACGTGTAGGTCAGTCCGTCCTCGGAGATGTCGACCGATTCCGCCAGCTCCAGATCGACCGAAAGATCCGGGTTGACCTTGGTCAGGCGATTGTAGATGTGCTCGACGACGTGCCAGGTCGCGGTCAGCGACTGCAACTGCGGATCGAGCGTGCCCGGGGATCGGACTGCATCCCCATGCGGAGCGTACCGCCAGTTCTGACATCGGCCGGTGTAGCATCCTGTGCCAGGGTCGACCCCACCCGGCCAGCGCCCGGGAGTGCGACCGCCGCGGCGGCGCCCGCCATGGCGGCCGAGCGAAGCATCAGACTTCGGCGATTCAAATCGCCAGCAATGAATGCGCAAAATGTGTTCTCGAAATGATCCTTCTGCGCCAAAACAAACTCCTTGCTGAACGGGGACCAATGCCCAGCCGATGCATCGCACGCGCATTGACAATTCCGGCTCGCGCCCTCGAGCAATCTGCAGGACCGTTTGGGAGTATAACCCAGCATCTTTCGTTCACTTTTCCGTAACTTTTGGAGGGTATCAGCCGATGCGAACCAGGCTCAAGGCTCGCTGGGTAGTCGGAAGCGATGGGTTTCGCCATTACCTGATCGAGCAGGGTGCGGTGGTCGTGGCGGGCAACCGCATCGAATCGGTGGGATGGGAGAGCTCGACACCAGTCGATCGTGAGATCGATGCGGGCGATGCCCTAATCGCACCCGGGTTCGTCGATCTCGATGCCGTGTTCGATCTGGATACCACCATGCTCGGATTCGACAACCAGCCAGGATGGCAAAAAGGCAGGATCTGGTCGGATGATTATGTCCAACACGGTCCGGTCGAAGCGTATACCTAGGACGTGTTCGAAACGGTCCTGTGTCCTGAGCCCTGGGTCCTGCGACGATCTGGGCGGCTGATGCCGGGTTGGGAACGGACGGGTTCCAGGCCGGTCCGGCGCGAGCGGAGGCACGTCGTCGGGTTCCAATTCTGACCGTTTTGCGGGGTATTTCTTTCTTCCCAGCTGAAATAAGATCGATATGAGCGTAGCTCATTGTTTCCGGGACGATCGATGCAGGCTCGTTGCCTGATGTGTCGCTTCGGTTCTTCGCAAGGAGGCGCTCTTGGTGTGGCGGCCGAATGCTTCGGCTGAACAAGAAAGAGGTGAACCATGCCTGGTTCGAACGGACGCGACGCCGCGCCCGAGCGGATGTTTCCGCGACGCGAGCTCCTGAAAGGCTCGGCGGGTCTTGGAGGCGGCATCACCGCACTCGTTTGGGGGGTAGGCGCCGGACACGCCGGGCCGGCGCAGGGCGTTCTGCAATGGTTCTCGGCGTTGAAACAGGCGACCCCCGTCGCCTCTCCGGAGGCAGTCGAGACCTACCAGCCAATCGCACTGACCGAGGCCGAGGCGACCGCCCTGCGCGCAATCACGAACCGACTCATCCCGGCCGATGAGCTGGGCCCGGGAGCGGGAGACGCGGGCGCATTCATCTATATCGACTGGACGCTTGCGGGACCAGGCACGGCGGCGTTGCCACTCTATCAGGCTGGCATCGCGGCCCTGGACGCGGGGGCAGGGGACGGTGGGTTCGCCGCCGCCGATAGCGCGACGCAAGACGCGCTCCTCGGACAGGCAGAGGCGGGCGAGCTCGCCGATCTGCCGGATGGCTTCTTCCCGCTCTTGCTCGAGCACACCCGGCAAGGGATGTTCGCCGATCCGATGTACGGGGGAAACATCGATTTCGCCGGCTGGGATCTGATCCAGTATCCGGGTCTGAAGCTGACCTGGACACCGGAAGAGCAGGCACTGGGAACCGTGGTCACACCCGCCCACCGGTCGGTGGGCGACCAAGGCGGCGTGCCCTACGTGCAACCCTCTGAGATCACGCCCACAGGAACGCCTGTTGCCGAGTCCGGAACGCCCGTCGTAAGCCCAGGAGGTACGCCAAATGTCGGCAACCAACCAAATGCCTAAAGCCGATGCCCTGATCATCGGTCTCGGCGCAGCGGGCGGTATTGCCGCCTATGTGCTCGCGAACACCGGCCTCAAGGTTGTCGGTCTGGAAGCCGGACCACGGCTCGATGTCTCGGATTTCGTTCCCAAGATGGACGAAGTCGCCGGTGGCATCTACAGCTGGACGGGTGGCTGGAAATTCAATCACGAGATTCCGACCTGGCGGCCGGATGCGTCCTCCCCCACGCAAGCGCCACCTATCCCGGCAATCCCAATGGCGAACATGGTGGGGGGCACCAGCATCCACTATGGCACACAGAGCTGGCGCTTCCGTGCAGACGATTTTACGATTCGGAGCGACACCATCAACACCTATGGCGAGGAGTCGCTACCACCAGGGTCGACAACCGCCGACTGGCCGATCACATATGACGATCTGGAACCGTATTACGATCAGGTCGAATACGCTATCGGAGTCTCCGGCCAGGGTGGGGTCAATCCCTTCGAATCGGCACGAGCGCGAGAGTTCCCTCTGCCACCGATGCGTGACATGGGATACAGCTCCATGATGGGCGAGGCGATGAGCTCGCTGGGCTATCACCCCTTCCCACAGCCGGCCGCCATCATCAGCCAGGACTACGACGGTCGCCCGGCGTGCACCTATTGCGGTTTTTGCAGCTCCTATGGCTGCTGGAACGACTCTAAATCGAGCACGCTGGTTTCCACGATTCGCAAAGCGGAAGAAACCGGGAATCTCGAAATCCGACCGAACGCTCGGGTGTTACGTATCAATAGCAACGACCAGGGGCAGGTGACCGGCGTCACCTATCTCGATGCTGACGGCAATGAGGTCGAACAGGAAGCAGGGCTTGTCATCCTGTCGACCTACGTCTACGAGAATGTCCGATTGCTGCTGCTTTCGGCATCCGATTACTACCCGAACGGTCTCGTCAACAGCAACGGCCAGGTCGGCAAGCACTATATGTCGCATGCCTATGTGGCCCGGAACGGACTCTTTCCGGGAACACGGCTCAATCTCTGGTCGGGGACGACCGGTCAGGCGGTCGCGATGGACGATCTGAACGGCGACAACTTCGACCACACCGGACTCGGATTCATTCGCGGCGCGGTGATCTTTGCCGGAAACGGCAATCTGCCAATCGCGCAATCGCGGGTGCTCCCCCAAGGCGTCCCTGGGTGGGGCAGCGAGTACAAGCGCTGGATCCACGAGAATGCCGGTTCGGTGGGAAGCATCTTCGCGCAGGTCGAGCCGCAACCGTACGAGGACTATTTCCTCGATCTCGACCCGGACGTGAAAGATCCGGTCGGTCTTCCGGTGATCCGGGTGACCTACAGTCTCGGCGAAAACGAGGTCAAGGCCGGCACGTACATCGACGAGAAGATGGACGAGATGTTGCGCGCGGCGGGCGCCACCGAGACATGGCCCGGATTCCCGGCCGGGGTACCGGTACCAATCAACAGTCACGCCTACGGCGGTACCCGGATGGGCACCGACGATACGGCCGCCGTGGTCGATCAGTACGGTATTGCATTCGAATCGCGCAATTTCGTGATTCTGGGAGGTTCCACCTTCCCGGGCAGCTCGGGCTACAACCCAACGGAAACGATCGAAGCGCACGCCTGGTACGCAGCCGACTACATTGCCCAGAACTTCAACGATCTGGCGATTTGATCACTGGTATCATGTGGGTGCACAATGCCTGCATTATCAGTCAGGAAAACTATGCAGGAGTGCTTCTGGCACTCCTGCATCATCGTTTACTGAATGCGCAATCCGCCCAAGGGCCGCGAAGGGGAATAATTCCATGGTGACCCGCACCGAAGATGTCCAGTTGATCTTCTCGACGATCGCGCAATACCGCCGGTGGGTGGCGGCGGAAATCCCGGGTATCGTTCCCGATACCGACGTGAGCTATCAGCAGATCAACGTTCTCTATCTTGTTCGAACCGCCAATGCCTCGATGGCCGATATGGCCCGTGCCCTCAATGTCGCCCCCACGGTGATTACCGGCCTGGTCGACCGGCTGGAAACCCGGGGGCTGATCTCGCGGCAACCACATCCGACCGATCGCCGGCGCGTCCAGCTGGTGCTCACCGAGCGAGGGAATGAGATCAGCCAGCAGGTCGAAGAGGCCGTCTCTGCCCGGATCAACGAGCAAATCGCCAAACTTTCTCCGTCCGATCAGCAGAAACTGCGCGAGGGGCTGCGTCTGTTGCAGTCGGTTACCGCTCAGCTCGAGCAGAGCGTCGAAAGCACCGGCGCTCCCAGCGAGTGACCCAACGCGAAATCTGTCGATCCTCCGAAACGAGCCGATACTTGGTTCGATGAACGGCCAATCGCGTCCGATCGGCCGGAAACAGGAGGATGACCATGACGACGTTGACAGGCCTGCTTCCAGCGCTCACCGGCAACGAAGGCATCTGGATCTTTCAGTCGAATCTGCCACATTTCAGCATCGCCAAGACCGTGGACACGCTGCAGATTGGAGATGTCGGCGCCTGGTACGTGCAGGAGCACGCCGATGAGCTGCGCGGCGGAGATCTCGTGCTCCTGTGGGAAGAAGGCGCGAACTCAGGGTTGTACGCACTTGGAACGCTGGTCGGGGATCCCTATGAGGGAGAACCGTTGGAACCAGGGGGCGCGCGGGCGCAATGGATCCGCTGGCGGCTCGATGCCAAGCTCGATCCGCCGGTATCGAAGGCCGAGCTGCAGGCGCACGATGTGCTGAAGGGAATGCGCCATTTCGACCGCAAGGACACGACCTGCCTCCCGGTCACGTCTGAGCAATGGGCAGCTCTCAAGGAATTGCTGCATACCGATCCAAGCTTCGCGCCGGTGGTCGGGGATTGATCGTGCGGACTGGAACATCGAGCTCATCATTCTGCCGGTGACCGATATCGATCGGGATCGGGATTTCTACGCCAATCGGTGCTGGGCCATCCAGTGGTAACCATGGGCGAGCCCTGAGCCCTGAGCCCTGAGCCCTGAGCCCTGAGCCCTGAGCCCTGAGAAGAAGTGAAACAGTGGCCGAGCAGTGCGGGGCGGTCGCATCGTGACATTCGATTTCCATCGAAGAACGACGTTGCCTTCGCGACGTCGTTCTTTCCTGCATAATCGCCATACAGTCGAACCTGTGAGACAGGCGAGTCTCGGATCCGATCGGGAGCCCAATGCAACCGCGCCATGCGTCTAGAAGCGAGACCGTCCTGCAGCAGCTGATGCTGCCAGAACATACCAATCCGTTTGGCAATGTCCATGGCGCCTGGATCATGAAGCTGGTCGACGAAGCAGCCGGTGTCGCAGCGATGCGCCATTCGAGCTGTCGTGTGGTCACCAAATCGATCGATCAGATGACCTTCGACCATCCGGTACATGTCGGCGATTTGGTTCACGTCCGGGCGCGGCTCACCTGGACCGGGCGCACCAGCATCGAGGTGGGGGTGACCGTCGCGGCGGAAAAGGTCCGGACCGGGATCCTCACCCACACCAATACCGCCCGGCTGATCTTCGTCGCGCTCGATAGCACGGGAAATCCAACAGCGGTTCCGCCATTGGCGATCGAGACGCCGGAGGATCGAGCAAGCTGGGATGCCGCGGAGGCCCGTCGCGCGCAACGGATGAGCTCGACATGAACGCGCTGGCCCGTTTGCGTCTCATGTTTCCAATCGTGTTGATTGGTACGGTCATACTCTCGGCGTTGCTGCCCGGCAGTGACACCTCCGCGCAGACGACCGTGACGTCGGCCGAGCGTGAGCTGGCGGAAACCTTCGCTCCGATCGTGATGATCAAGACGCAGGAAGAAGACTGCGGCCCCGGCGAGCCGTTTCGGCCGGTGGTGGTCGACATCATCTTCGGCACCGACGATGTTCGCTTGATGAAACGGGGCACAGACGGCGCTCCGGCCACCGAAGTCAAACGCAATATCGATGCAAGCGATCTCTTCGGACTGGATGACCAGTATTATATCGACCTTCCCGGCAACCCCCGGAACCCTGGGTGCCACTATGAAACCTGGGGGAAGAAACGGATGCAGGAGCTCGGTATCGAACCGAGCCTGTATGCCCGCGTGGTAAGCGAGCCAGGGGAGGACGGCATCGTCGTCCAGTACTGGTACTACTGGGTCTTCAATCTCTTCAACAACACACACGAGTCGGATTGGGAAGGGATCCAGCTCGTTTTCGATGCCGGCAGCGCCGAGGACGTATTGGAGCAGGGATTGCTCCCGAGCGCCATTGCCTTTGCGCAGCACGACGGGGGCGAGCAAGGGGAATGGGACGACCTCAAGGTCGAAACCAATGACACGCATATCGTTTCGCACCCCTCGGCCGGCTCCCATGCGGACTACTACCAGTCGGCCGTTTGGCTAGGATGGGGTGAGAACGGGTCCGGCTTCGGGTGCGATTATTCCGATGCGCCGGAAGAGGAGCTGCCGGTCAAGATCGTGATGCTGCCGAACGAGGTTACCGATCCCAACAGCGAATTTGCCTGGTTGACGTTTACGGGACCCTGGGGGCAGATCGAATCGCCCAGCATGTTCAGCGGGCCAACCGGCCCGGTCACGAAACCACGCTGGGGCCACCCGATCTCCTGGGGCGACGGAATCCGGGAGAACAGCTTGCCGGTCCCGCTGCATTCCACCATCGGCCCAAGTGTGTCGCAAGTGTTCTGCGGAGCTGCCGAGCTCGGCTCGAGGTTGGTTCAGCTCTTTCCGATCGACGCACGGGTGATCACTGGTCTCCTCATTGTCGCGACCGGGATTCTGGCGTTCCTCTCGATACTCGCGTGGCGTTTCTTCTACCGTGCCATACGCCTCTATCTCCGGTTTGGCTACTTCTTCGTCACGACCGGCGTGCTGGCGTTTCCCATCGCCTGGGCTGGTCAGCAAGCGGAGGATTGGGTACAGGGTCGTTTCCGGGATCTCCTGGAACCCGGCGCCACACGAGGCGTCGATGCCACCGGGTTCTTTCAGTATCTTCTCCATGCCAGCATGGGGGGGCTACAGGAGATTCTGCTGGCCTGCCTGATTGGACCGATCGCAATCTACGCCACCTGGAAGCTCGCGCTCGACCAACCTTTGACCTTCGAACAGACATGGAAGGACGGCTTCTACTACTTCCCACGGATTTATGGCGCGAGTGTGCTGGTGGCGATCCTGCTCACGGTCATGTCGCTGACCGTCGTCCTGATTCCGCTGGCGGTGTACAAGGGCGTGCAATGGTACTTCGCGCCTCAGGCGGTGGTGGTCGATGACGCGAGCGTGCGCCAGGCGTTTCGGGTGAGCTCGAACCGGATCTCGGCACACTGGCTTCGCGCCGCGGCCATCGTGGTCGCCGTCGCGGCGATATCCGGCCTCCCCGGTCCGATCATCGGGACCATCGGGTTGATTCTTCATGTCTTCAGTCTCGAGCAGGCGCAGCTGATTTCGGGAGCAATCTACTGCGTCCTCTATCCGCTGGCCGTCATCATGGCGACCTTGTTCTATCTGCGCACGACCGTCGCCCCCGGCAGGGCAGCGGTCTATGATCCGACGCCTGAATCGGTGGCGGTAAACCCGAATGTCGCTCCAGCCTGACGGCAAGATGGAAGCACGCGCAGCGTGCCTTCGTACAGCGAATGCGGTAATACGGATTCCGGGTAAATACCCAAGGATGTCTACCCCGTGTCGTGTAGCTGCCGGCCCTGTGCCGGCGGTGCTGCGCCGGCACAGGGCCGGCAGCTACGCTATCCCCGAGCAATCAACCGGATTTCGTATAAGAGCGGTCAAACGCAACGAAAACCCCGGCGCGGTTGCGCCGGGGTTTTCATGCAAGCGAGGTTTGTGCGCGGTTCTCAGACCAATTGTGTCTGCTGCGCCTCGTGTACCTGTCCCTTGGCGCCAGACCGATTGCGGTTTCGGTTCGAGCCTTCCGGCTTCATTGCGGCGTAGCAATCGCGGCAATACACGGGACGGTCGGTATCGGGTTTGAATGGAACCGTGGTCGTGATACCGCAGGCCGCACATTCGATTTCGAAGCGGGTCCCATTGGCCGGCGCCTTCGCGGAACTGCGACGACGCTCGTTGCCCGGTTGACCGTTGCGGTCATTCGACCGGGTTGACTGCTGCGAGCGTGACGGCTGCTCACGCCGCGAAGACCGGTCCTTGCCATTCGATTCGTGTGTTGCGGCAGAACGGTTCGAATAGAGCACCGGAGCGATCGGACGAATACCGTTGCGTGACTGACGCCGGCGATCGCGCTCGGCACGTGAATCGTAGTCCCAGCGGTTGCCATCGACCTCAGCCTCGACCGTGATCGGGGTCTTCACGTTTCCGTTCGGCTCCGGACGATTGCGGCGCGACCGCTGCGGCTCGTCCCGCCGGTTCCCCGGTTCGGCGTTCGCCACGGACGCATTGGAGGCAGTAACCTCGAACGGAAGCGTCTGCCCATTCCAGGTAGACGCCTTTGGCTCGCTACGCTGCGGTCGTGGCGCGCGGCGGCGGCCTTCACCGTGGGCGACCGGAGTACGCTCCTGGTGAGCGGGTCTGTGCGGAGTCTCATGCCGCACGACCGGCGCATCGCCGGCGATTTCCTCGCCGCCGTCGGCCAGCGCGGCCGCAGCGCCCGGCCACGGCTTGCGGTCGATCTTGCGGCCGAGTCCGCGCTCCAGCTGACGCCACTTGGCGCCATCTTCGCGATTGAGCAACGTGATCGCCTGGCCTTGGCGCCCCATGCGGCCGGTGCGGCCGACACGGTGCGTGAGCAGCTGGGGCGACTCTGGCAGCTCCATATTGATAACTTGCTCGACATGCGAGATATCGAGCCCGCGGGCCGCCACATTCGTGGCCAGCAGGATGCGGACACGTCCATGGCGGAAGTTGTCCATGACCTCGTCACGCGCGTTCTGCGAGAGGTTGCCCTGCAACGCCGCGACCGGATACCCGGCGGCCTGGAGCTGGCGCGCGAGCTTCTTGACTCCGTGCTTGGTGCGACCAAACACAATGATCGAACCATCGCCCTGCTGGTCGAGCAGCTGGCGGAGTACGGTCATCTTGTCGTCGTTCGGAACGTCATACGCGGTATGCGGTACCGGAGCAATGTTCTCCGGACCCGGGTCGACCGTGATATGCACCGGATCGTTCAGGTGCCGATCGGCGGTCTTCCGCACCCATTCGGGCACGGTCGCGGAGAAGAGGGCCGTCTGGCGAGCCGAGGTGGTGCGGTCGAGAATTCGCTCGACGTCGGGCGCGAACCCGCGGTCGAGCATCTCATCGGCTTCATCGAGCACCAGATAGCGAACCTTGTCGAGCCAGAGTGCCCCCTGATTCAGCATGTCGAGCACACGACCCGGCGTACCGACGATAACTTGTGCCCCCTGGCGCAGCATCATCCGCTGCGGTCCGGCAGCGCGGCCGCCGAAGAGCAGACCGACCGTAATGCCGCGCCCTTCGACCAGTTGCTCGAAGACCTCGGCCACCTGGGTGGCAAGCTCACGCGTCGGGGTGAGCACGAGCACCTGAACGGCTTTGATCGACGGGTCGACCAGTTCCATGGCGGGGATGCCAAAGGCGAGCGTCTTGCCCGACCCTGTGCGGGCCTGGCCGATGACATCGTTTCCGTCGAGAAGAGCGGGGACAGCCTGCGCCTGAATGGGAGTGGGAGTGGTGATGCCCATTCGCTGAAGAGCATCGAGTGCGTGGGTGCCGATCCGATAGTCAGCGAATGACGGTGTTTCCGTGATCGCCGTCTGATCGGCCAAGAGTGTTGCGGTCAAGTGGTTCTCGTCCTTGGAGATATGCAGCGCAAAAGAAAGCATGAACAATCGCTGAGCCAGTCAGTACGGCTCGACGACCCCGGCGCTGCATACGATTCGGGAACCATTGGCGTACTGTCGCGCGAAGACGTTCGCGCTCCTGGGGAATTGCCGATTCAGGGTGACTCCATACGGGAGTCAAGCAGTGATTCAGCATGAGGCCGGGAACAATATGTTCCTTATGCCTTTGTGAAGTATGTAACAAAGAGAAGAATATGTCAAAGGGGGAGTTAGGACGTACTTGAAAACAGGCCCGGAATCTCGGGATCCGGCAGAAGATCGAAGCTCCAGGCAATCGCACAACCGAGCGAGCGAATCCGGCCCGGTTGGTCCTGCGGGCCACCGTTGAACACCGGCAGCCCGCGCTTCGGCCATTCCCGGACATTGGGTGAACCATCCATGTGTGGGTAGATCGTCATCAGCATTACGATTTGTCGATGCTGGGATGACCATCACGACAAGTGTGCAGATGGGATCTGGACCGACCTCTCAGAGAATGGAGTGAACACTATGCGTGACCTGATCGTGACTGCCTTTGTTTCGCTCGATGGCGTGATGGAGGCGCCGGGAGGAGAGCCCGGGTATCGCAATTCCGGCTGGACGTTCAAGGAGGTCGAATTCGACGAAGCCGCGTATGAGCTGAAAGAGTCGGAGCAGCAGGAGACGACGGCGTTGCTGCTGGGACGGCGCTCGTATGATGCGTTCGCCCCGATTTGGCCCACCATGGAGGAGTTCGCCGAGTACAACGCGATGCCGCGCTACGTGGTCTCGACAACGCTCGCGTCGGACGACCCCCGCTGGCCGGCGACGATTCTGCGCTCGGTCGATGAGGTGGCTTCGCTCAAGGAGACCGATGGCGGCCCGATTGCGGTGCATGGCAGCGCCACGCTTGGACACGCCCTGGCGGATGCGGGGTTGGTCGACCGGTACCACTTGCTGGTTTTTCCGCTGCTACTCGGAGCCGGGAAGCGGTTGTTCAGTGAAGCCGACAAGGACACCACGCGGCTGAAGCTGACGGATCATGCGGTGTACTCGAACGGGATCCAGAAGCAGGTGTTCGAGGTCGTGCGGTAAGGCAACCGCCCTCATCCATCCCCGAACCCCCGTCCTGCTCCCAATGCTGGGAGCAGGACGGGGTTTTTCGCGTCGGATCGACGCAGCTTAAAGCGCAATCCAAAATGGTTGCCAGCGTCGAGATGGCTGCTGGGTGCGTCCGTTATCGGGCTGCGCCCGATGGCAGGGCACAGAGGCACCAGCCCTACGACCGCTGTGGAGATGGCGTATCGCTACGATTCCGGATTTCGCTGTAACCGACAGGTCGCCGCCGGTGAAACATTCGGTCGAGTCGAGGGGTGGGAGCCCTCGCGCTGCCTGCTCACAAGGGGGAACGTGTGAGGCATGCATTGCGATAGCTCCCGAACCTGCCTCATCTTGAAGGATTTTCCTCCTGGTCATCGCTCTGGGCGATGACGCTGCATGACGAAACGAAGGTCGATCGAATCACGATATGGATCGTCTGGGCCGAGCGGGAGCGAGAGGTTTCCCGCACGGCCCGCGCGATTGCTAGGACAGCAATTGCCGCCCGTTCAACCGGAGACCGAGACCGGCGCCCATGAGCGCCAGACTCAGCAACGCAAGGAGCTGCTGCGCCTCAGACGTGGAGAATCCAAGGAACGCGCCGGTGTTCGGAAGCGCCGTCACCTTTGCACCGCCGGCCGGGCCGGCCTTGACGCCGTGACCACCGTGTCCACTGCTGACCATGCGCACGACCTTCTTCCCGATGGTTCCGCCGGAGCGATAGACCACCGTCACGGAGCTGATTCGCTTGACGATCGTCGTGTGGGTGGTGGTCACGTTGTTCGTGGTGGTGTTCGTGACGTTGTTCGTCGTGGTGTTGGTCACATTGTTGACCGTGTTGTTGTTGATGGTGGTGTTCGTCGTGGTGGTGGTATTGGTGGTATCCGAACCGCTGCCCTGATCGTCGCCGGAGCCGTTGTTCGAGCTGTTGTTATTGACGATGTTGTTCACCGTGTTGTTGACGATGGTCGTTCCACCGTTCACCACACCGCCCAGGTCGATGTCGATATCGCCAAGCAGTCCATCGAGATCGATGACCTGATTGTTGCCACCGCTATTCTGGCACCCGAAGAGGCAACCGTTCAGCACGTTGGTGACATCGCCGTCGATGATGCTCACCACATCGCCGCTCACCAGATCGCCACCGAGGACGTCACCGCCAATGATGTCGCCGGTCTCGATCAGATTGTCGATAACCGTGATATCGCCGGTCGTGATGTCGCCGAAGAGATTGGAGAGGATGTCTCCATCGAGGATCTCATTCCCGTTGAGGTTCCCATTCAGGATGTCCCCAGTCAGGATGTGGTCGTTGCTGAGCAGGTCGCCGTTGAGGATGCCATCCTGCAGGATGTCGCCATTCAACACGCCGCCGTCGAGGATGCCACCGTTCAGTACGCCGCCATCGACCAGATCGTTCAGGAGGTCGAGGTCGACGCCGTTCAGGATTCCACCATCGTTGTCGACGACGTCGGTAAGAACGCCACCGTCATTCAGGATTCCACCGTCGTTGACGCCGTTCAGGATGCCGTCATCGAGCAGGTCGAGATCGAACTCGTTCAACGATTGGTCGAGGTTCAGGATGCCGCCGTCGAGGAGCTGAAGCTCATTCAGGGCGCCATCGAGATCGACCACGTCCAGATCGTCGACATTCGCGACGCCGCCATCGACCACGTCATCGAGGTTCACACCGTCCTGAAGGGCGCCGGTGAGCACATTGTCGAGGTCGAGCAGATCGGCATCGTCGTTCAACAGGTTGTCCAGATCGAGAAGATCGGTATCGCCGCTGAGCACCTGATCGAGATCGAGCAGATCGGCGTCATCGGAGAGGATGCTACCGAGATCGAGATCGGCCAGGTCGGCATCGCCGGTTCCAGAAAGCACATCACCGAGCCCGAGATCGGCCACGTCACCGATCAACTGGCCGTCGGAATCGACCACGTCCAGATCGTCGAGGAGATCGACCTGATCGAGCGCGACCGAGGGATCGTTGAGGATATTCTCGACAGCCACGATGCCGGTCACATCGCCAACGGTGGTGTCGTCGAGCACCTGGGTATCGGTGAGCACGTCATCCACGACGCCAGTCACAACGATGGTGGTGTCCTCGACTTGGGTGTCGCTGAGGATATCGGAGCCACCGGCAATATCGGTGACTGGGGCGACGATGGAATCGTCGAGCACCGACGTGTCATCGACCACGTCGCCGGCTTGCACGGAGTCGACCACTTCGACAACTTCGACCACCGGCTGGACGTCGACATACTCGACCACGTCTTGCACGCCGGTCTCGATCGGGAGGACCGAGGTGTCCTCGATGACGACTTCTTCGACCACTTCGACGACCGGCTGCACCACGGTGTCATCGACGAGCACCGTAGGATCATCGACGACGACTTCGACCACATCGCCGACGCCGCCGAGTAGACCGTCATGTTCATCAGCAGCGGCATGGCCGATGCCAGACACTGCGAGCAGAGCAACAAGGAAAAGACTGAGCGTACGGGTAATACGAGTCATGATTTGGTTCCTCTCTGGCGTTCGCACACGCGCGAATCGCCAACAACGGATAGAACGTTGGGTCCGCGCCGGGTCGCGAGCGCACGAGTGGCTCACGCCCGGAGGGGCGCCTATCCGGGAGGAACCGGAACCGTTTGCGTGATGGAGGCAGGAATTTCGGGGTCGAACTCGGCACGGGTAAAGACGACCAGCGGAGGATCGTAGCCGCCAGCGACCAGCACCGCGGTCGGACTGGCACCGCCGAAGGTTTGGCCCGCGCCGGGAGCAGGCCCGGCATCGTCAACGGTCTGTACCAAGGTCTCTGACGCGTCATTGCGCGGATTCTGATCGATCTTCACCGTCTCGGCAGTCGCGGGAGCCCAGGAGACCACTGGAGCGCTTGCCGTCTCAAGAAACGCGGTCAGGAACTCGCCGGCCGAAACGGCGACCAGTGACGGCGCGGGGGGAGCAACCGGCTGCCCCACGACGACCGGTAGCTGCGCGAGCGGCCCGTCCACCGGCGTCACCGGAGCGTCCGGTTGCGGCACCAGCGGTTGGGTCGGGCGGCTGGCCGGCAGCTCGGGAACGAAGACCGGCGGTGTGTGGATGTCGACAGGACGGTCAGTTGGATCTGGATCGACAACTGGACTGGTCGGATCCGGTCCCGGATTCACAACCGGGGCGGTCGGATCGACGATTGGACCAACGACCGGCGGAATGATTGGGGTCACGGGATCGATCACTGGAACGATCGGATCGATGATTGGAAGGATCGGGTCGATGACCGGAAGAATCGGATCCAGGATCGGAAGCGTGGGCTCGAGAATGGGATCGAGGATCGGCAACACGGGGTCGAGCACCGGAAGAATGGGGTCGAGGATCGGCAACACGGGATCCAGGATGGGGATGACCGGCTCGAGAATCGGAGCCACGATCGGAACGATGGGATCGAGCACCGGTTGCGTAATCGGACCAATCGGCTCCAGGATCGGCTGGATGATCGGAGTCACTGGTTCGAGGATCGGCTGAACGATCGGAGTTACCGGCTCCAGGATTGGCTGGATGATTGGAGCTACTGGCTCCAGGATCGGTTGCGTGATCGGAACCACGGATTCCACCACCGGGACGACGATCGGAGCAACTGGATCGAGCACGGTATCGACGATTGGAGCAATGGGTTGGGTAACCGGCGCGATCACGGCGCCAACGGGCGCGAGAATCGGATCGAGGATGGGTTGCACGATCGGCTCGGTGACCGGCTGGAGGTGCTCCAGGATCGGCTGGATGATCGGAGTCACGGGTTCGAGGATCGAGCCAACCGGCTCGAGAACGACCGGCGCCGGAGCGAGCAGGTCGACGACCGGCTGCGTCACGGGAGCAAGATCGGGAACGATCTCGCCAACTACGGGGAACTGCGCTTCGATTACTCCAGTGACCGGCGCGGCGATCTGATCGACCGGCTCCAGGATCGCAGGCAACGAGCCGGCAATCGAATCGACGACCGGGCTGACCGGTTCGAGGATGGTCTGGATCGGTTGCTCGACCGAGGGAGCGATTTCGAGCGGAAGGGTGACCGGCCCCACGATTGTGCCCGTGGTGTCACCCAGACCGTCGAGCGCGCCGGAGACCGTTGTGAGGGTATCGACGACGACCGGGCTCTGGGTGATGGCGCCAGCACCCTGGATGTCGATCATCGGCAGGATTTGCACGAGCTCGTCGATGGACGGAAGCGGCGCCTCGTCCTGAGCCGGCGCGCCGAAGACCGGCAACTCGACGAGAAGCGGAGTTTGGACTGGTTGGTCGGTCGGGAGAATGCCGGTAATGGTGGCGGGAAGACTCTGGAGCTCCAGGGCGTCGAGCGCGGATTCAGCGAGCGGCTCGACGGCGAGCACGTCGTCGTCGGTCTCGGCGCTCAGAGCCATTGTGATGGGTTCGAGGATCGGCTCGACCGTATCGAGCACGGGTGCCGGTAGGGCCCCGACCGGTTCGACGGCAGTCTCGATCACCGGCTCCACCATGGGAGCGACCGGCTGCTCGACGATCTCGACCACAGGCTCGGTCACCTCGGCTACGACGCCATTGACGGGTGCGGCTACCGTGTCGATCGTCTCGACCACAGGCTGAGCGATGGTTTCGACGGCGCCTGCGAGCGGGTCGGTCACGGTTTCGCCAGGAGGCTCGATGGGCGCGGGCTGCTCGACGACCGGAGCGACGGGCGCCGGCTCGACAACCGCCTCCACCACCGGTTCGGTGACGGATTCGACAACCGGAGGAACCACTTCGACGACCGATGCGACAACGGCCGCGGGAGCTTCGACAACAGACTCGACAATAGAGGAATCGGATTGATCGGTGTTGGGATCGACCGTGTCCTGGACAGCGCCAAGGAGATCACCGAGTCCGTCGCCATTTGCGGAGACCGGCGTCTGGCACGCCCACATCATACCCACGACCAGAAGGGTGATGGTTGCGATCGATATCGAGATTTTGCGTCCTAAGCCACTCATGGATACAGCTCCAAAAGCGTTCGGCTTTCGCGCGCCCGATGTACGTTCTGGGATTTCCGGGTACGACAAATGCGACGTCATTGCTTCCGTCACAGTCATTCCCGCTTCCCGGAGCTTCGTGGGACAAATGCGGCCTCTCTTCCAGCATTTGTCAGGGATAAACCGTCTCCACTACACCGTAATGCGAGAGCAAAATCCCCCTGTAACTCTACATATACTCCTCTGATAAGTTTCTGTCAATACCCTGAAAGCATGTATACAAGAATCGTTATCCACTATCTTAGCGACCGTTCTTGTATACAACCCTCTTCTCCTTTCTCCAGCAAAAGTCTTCCCATATTCACGTCGCTTGTATACACAAGAGAGCGGCTCTTGTATACACGTGTCCATCATTTCTCCAGGATAGCTTTTGCACCTCTTGCACGTTCAACGCGATCGGCCCACAGAACCTTTCTGCCGATCGAAATCTTCCATCTCTGCTCGACCGGACACTCGGTCGCTCCGAATCGCGCGATCGGGACGCCGGCACGCCGATCGTGAAACGAATCACGATCTCGACGCGTTGCAGTGTCGAGGGAACGCAGAGACGCACATGCTGGGGTGCACAAGTTCATGGACAGTCAAGAATTCGATGCGCTCGCGCGGGGGGTTGGCGCGCATGCGACTCGACGTGATGCGATCCGCTGGATTGGGGCGGTGGTGCTGGGTGCGGTCGGTCTGGCCGGTCTGATACGACCGGCGGCGGCGAAGATCACGCCGGGGAATTTCGGCGACCCGTGTGACCCCGTCGAGGGAAGCTGCGCATCTCCCTATACCTGTTTCGAGGGCGCCTGCGATCTGCCCCGCGGTTGTGTCGGCGAAGGGCAGCGCGCGGTATCCGACTTCTCCTGTTGCGAAGAGGACGGGCTCGTCGATATCGACGGTATCTGCACGGTCCCGGTCGAGACGACGCTGCCGGCGACCGGAATCGGCATTCCGGACGATACCGAACAGGTTGCGGGTTTGGCGATCGCGGGCGCGGCGGTGCTA
This sequence comes from Thermomicrobiales bacterium, assembly GCA_023957115.1. Taxonomy (GTDB): domain Bacteria; phylum Chloroflexota; class Chloroflexia; order Thermomicrobiales; family UBA6265; genus JAMLHN01. Next base: position 11,378 of record JAMLHN010000022.1, on the reverse strand, counting down.
GTCGCCAGCAAGCTGATCCGCGACAAGGAGCGCGATCCGGAGCTGTAGGGTTCGGGTTCGACGTCCAGCGTCCAGCACCCCAAGCTGACTGCCGGGCACAGGATTTCTTGTATTACATTCAATACAATAGAGATCCAATTCGGGCGAGCAGGGAATACCAGGGACGTGCATGACCACCGCTATCGACCAGCATGAGAAGATCGCCGAAATCCGCAGCCGGTTCGATCGCCTCCCGCGCGTGCGTCTGGCGCTTCTGCCGACCCCGTTTCACGAAGCGCCCCGGCTGGCGGAGGCGATTGGCGTGGGCCGTCTCTTTTTCAAACGAGACGATCTGACCGGACTGGCGTTCGGCGGGAACAAGACGCGCAATCTCGAGTTCCGTATGGCAGATGCGGTCGAGCAAGGTGCGGATGTCTTCGTTGCCGGCCTCGAGGTGCATTCGAACTCAGCGCGTCAAGTGACCGCCGCGGCCAATCTGCTCGGCATGTCGCCAATTCTTCTCTTGCGCACTGATGGTCCGGTGGCATGGCAGGGAAATGTGCTGGTCGATCGGGTGCTGGGAGCCGACATTCGCTTCATAGAAACGACAGACAAGGCAGTTATGGACCGGGCGCTGGCCAACGTGGCCGAAGAGCAACGACAGCTCGGGAAAAAGCCGTTCGTGATGAACCACAATCCGAGTTTCGCCATGGGATCGGCGCTCGCCTATGTGCTCTGCACGCTGGAGATCGTCGAGCAGTCGGACGCGGCCGGTATCGAGCCAACCCACCTCTATATGGCCTCAGGCAACAAGGGGCACGCGGGTTTGCTGCTGGCGAAGGAGCTGCTGGGCGCCAGATTCCAACCAGTGGCCATTAGCCAGCACTATGCGGACGACCGGGTGAGCGGCGCACTCGATGGCGTGCGGGCGGCTGCCGCCGCGCTTGGCTACGAGACCCATCTGACCGAAGCCGATGTCGAGAGCTACGACGATTTCGTCGAAACGAAGTACGGCGCGCCGTCCCAACGCGGGCTGGAGGCGATCGCGCTGGCGGCGCGCACGGAAGGGCTGCTGCTCGATCCTATTTACACCGGTAAGGCGCTGGCGGGACTGATCGAGCATGCGCGGACGGGGAAGGTCGGACCGGAGAGCACGGTGGTTTTCGTGCATACCGGTGGCCAGCCCGCGCTCTTCTCGTTCGCCGATGCGCTGCTGGACGCTTTTCCGCTGGCCGAGGACGCCCGGATCTAGTCGATCTCGCGCATCCAGGGATCGAGGGCGTCGCGCAGGCTGTCGCCGATGAGATTGAACCCGAGCACCAGAAGCACGATCGCCATTCCGGGGAAAAAGACGAGGAACGGCGCGGACGACATGTAGCTACGTCCCCGGCTGAGCATCGAGCCCCACTCTGGGGTGGGTGGTTGCACGCCCAACCCCAGGAATCCGAGGGCGGCCGCGATCAGAATCGTGGCGCCGATGCCAAGCGACGCTTGCACGACCAGGGGCGAAAGCGAGTTCGGCAAGACATGGCGAACGAGGATGCGGCTCTCGGACGCGCCCACGACCTGCGCGGCCGCAACGAAATCCTGCGCGCGGACCGTGAGTGCGACCGAACGGGTCAACCGCGCGAAGATGGGAATGGTGGTCACCGCGACGGCCAGGATGACGCTCCGAATGCCGGAACCGAGCACACTGACAATGGCGACTGCCAACACGAAGGTCGGCAGCACCATCAGGACATCGACCAGACGCATCGACCCGGTATCCCACCAGCCGCCGCGATAGCCGGCCAGCAGGCCGATGGGCACACCCACCGCCGCGGCAAGCGCAATCGCGACCACACCCATTGTCAATGAATAGCGCGCGCCAACCGCGATGCGGGTCAGCACGTCGCGGCCCACGTCGTCGGTGCCCATTGGATGCGCCCACGAGGGTGAAGCCAGCCGGTTGGGCAGATCGGGTTGATCGACGGGATAGGGGGTCCAAAAGGCGGCCACGACCGTCGCGACCACGAAGATCAGGACGATCAGCAGTCCGAGACGCCCAGATGGGTTGTTCAGAAAGCGTCTGAACGTGCGCGCACGCCGCGAAGGTGGCTCGGCATCCCGTTCGAGTGGGACGGGAACGGCGGGGACGCTAGCCATAGCTCACCCGCGGGTCGACCACCGCGAAGAGCACATCGACAATGAGGTTCACGGTAAGCATCAGCAGCGCGTAGACCAGCACGATGGCTTGGATCATTGGGTAGTCGCGCTGCTGGATCGAATCCATCAAGAGACGTCCCAAGCCCGGCCACGCGAAGACGGTTTCCACGACAAGCGAGCCGCCGAGCAGGTAGCCGAGCTGCACACCAGCGACCGTCAATGTCGGGATCATGGCGTTGCGAAGCCCGTGGGCGGTGACAACCGTCCGCTGCGGCAGCCCTTTGGAACGCGCCGTGCGGATGTAGTCCTGATGCATGACGCCGATCATGGTGGAGCGCGTCATGCGGGCCAGCACCGCCATCTGGTTGGCGGCGAGGGTGATGGCGGGCAGCACGATGCCCCATTTGGTCGAGTATCCGGCTACCGGCAACCAGCCGAGCTGCACGGAAAAGAGCATGACCAGCATCAGCCCGAGCCAGAAGCCAGGCAGCGAAACCCCGGCAACCGCAGTGAGCATGCTTAGGTGATCGACCCAGGTATGCGCACGCAAGGCGGAGAGAACGCCGATCGCTACGCCTATCAATAGCGCGATCGACATTGCCGCGGCGGCCAGGATCAGCGTATTCGGCAGGCGATCCATGATCGGATCGATGACAGACTGTTGATAGACCCGTGAGCGGCCGAGATCGCCATGCAGAAGATCGTCCAGATAGCGAACGTACTGGGAGAGGATCGAATCGTTCAGCCCCATCTCCTGGCGCAGCTGGGCAATCGACTCCTCGGTTGCCGCATCGCCCGCCATCAACCGGGCCGGATCGCCCGGCACCAGCCGGAAGATGACGAAGACGAGTGTCAGCGCCGCCAGCATGGTGGGTATGAAGAGCAGAAGCCTGCGGGCGATGTAGCGGCCCATGATGCGATGCGACTCTCCTGGGAAGAAACGCGGGCGGTCAGACCGAGCTGACCACCCGCGCGATGAATACCGTGGGACCGGTTAGGACTTGGACGCGTCGCGCACGACGGTGAAGACGGTCGGCCAGCTAAAGACGCCCTCGACATTCGAACGGGCGCCGACCAGCAGATCGGGTGCATAGAGCCAGATCATTGGCGCGTCATCCCAGATGAGCTGCTGCGCCTGGCCGAGCAACTCCAATCGATCCTCAGTCACGACCGTAGTCTGCGCCTGATCGAGCAGCGCATCGACCTCCGAATTGCTGTACCACATCAGGTTCCAGACCGCCGGAGCCGCCTCGGTATCGGAATTCGACTTGAAGACTGCGTTCAGGTGATAGCCAAGGTCGCCGTTCGATGGATTGAAGCCGAAGATGAGCGTGTCGTACTCGGCCTCGCTGATAGGCAGCTTGAGATAGTCCCAGCGGGAGGCGGCTTCGACCTTCCAGATCTCGACATCGGCGCCGATTGCCTTGAGGTCAGCTTGCACCGCCTCGACGACCTGGATGTCTTTCGGATACTCCCCTTCTGCCGTGTTTATCGTGAACTGCAGCGGCACGCCGTCCTTCTGCAGGATGCCGCCATCGCCCTCCGTCCAACCGGCGTCGGCGAGCATCTGCTTGGCCAGCTCCGGATCGTAGTCATAGGCGCCAGCGGCGATATGGCCCTGGATCGAGGACGCGGCCGGCGAATCGAGCACCGTCGCATACCCCAGGAAGAGATTGTCGACAATGCTCTGCTTGTTGACCGCATGATTGAGCGCCTTGCGGACATTCACGTCCTGGAAGATCTCGCGGTTCAGGTTGAACTCGATCCAGAAGGTGCGCAGCCCGCTGCGCTGCAGGAGCTGCAGATCGCCACCGCCCGCGAAGCGGTCGACTTCTTCCTGCGGGAGATCGTTGCCCAGGTCGGCTTCGCCGGTGTCGAGCATCAGTACACGTGACGAGACCTCCGGGGTGGCGCGGAAAACGATCTTCTCCAGCTTTGGCGCGTCGCCCCAGAACGATTCGTTGGGCACCAGCGACAACTCGGTGCCCGGCGTAAAGCTGTCGAGCTTGTAGGGGCCGGTACCGACCGGATTCGCGGCAAAATCGGCGCCGAACTGCTCGATGGCGGCCGGGCTGGGAATACCACCGGAGCCGTGGGCGAGATAGTTCAGCATCGGCCCGAACGGCTGCTCGGTGACCAACTCGACCGTGTAGTCGTCGACCACGTTGACCGAGGCGATATGGGCCCAGAGACTGGCGTTGGGCGACTCGGTGGCGGGATCCTGGATACGTGCGACATGCGCGGCCACTGCATCGGCGACGAACGGGGTGTCGTCGTGAAAGGTGACGCCTTCGCGCAGCTTCAAGCTCCAGGTCAGCCCATCTTCCGATTGCTCCCACGATTCGGCCAGAGCCGGAATGATGTTGAGATCGGGGTCGAAGGTGACGAGGTTGCTATAGATGGTATAGACCGCCTCGTATCCGGAGGGGTAGCCCTGCGGATTGACGGGATCGAGCGAGGTGATCGGAGCGCTCTGCGCGTAGATGAGCGTGCCGGATGCCTCCTGGAGCGCAGCGGCAATGCCACCGAACGGCCGGGCGAGTGCCGCGGCTCCGAGGGCGCCGCCGGCGCCCTTGAACAGCGTTCGCCGGCTGGTCGTTATCGCGTGTTGTTGCATTACGTGGTGACCTCCTGTCGAAAGCGACTTTCCAAACCTCCATTGGGGAATCCGAGACCAGATGCGCCGGCGGTACCCATGGCCGAGGCGAAAACTTCGACCGCAAAGGCGTACCGGTCGCCACGGAAGACCGCGCGAGCCGCCTCGACCGGCCGGCCATCAGCGCGGACGCTGAACTCGTTGAGCAAAACGGGATCGCCAGGATTCAGACCGAGATGACGCGCTTGCTCGGCGGTCGCCGAGGCGGCCGAGATACGCAGGCGGCTGCTCTCGATATGGCGGCCAGTCAGCGAGCCGAGCAGAGCGGTGACGGACGGACTGCGCAGGTGATCGTCATCGACGAACGATTCGTAGTCTGGATGCAGATTGCGGGTCTCCAGCCAGAGCGGGGAACCGCCAACGGAGCCCAACCGGCGCACACGGAAGAGCTCGGTGCCCACGGGAACCTCCAGCATCTCCGCAAGGGTGGCGGTTGCCGGATAGGACTCCACCGACAGGAGCTCGATCGTGGGTAGACCCGCCTGGCGCATGAGGTCGTCTTCGAACGACAGGAGATTGGCAGGATTGCGCAATAACTCTGGCGTTGTCCCTTCGACTGGTTCGTTACGAACGCGCCGCGTCCCTGATGGGTCGAGATCAGCCCATCTTCTTCCAGTCGTTTGAGCGCCGTGCGAACGGTAACCCGGCTGACGCCATACTCCTGTTGCAAAACCGCTTCGGTCGGCAGTTGATCGCCCGGTTTGAACCGGCCGTCCTCGATGGCCGCACGAAGCGCGAGCTCGAGCTGGTGGTACAGCGGTACAGGAACCTTCCGTCGCAGCATGGTGACTACCTGATTTATCCTAACGTTAGGACAACCATACAAGTGCGTTGCATGGTTGTCAACAATGCCGATCAGCACCGAAGAGAGGATCCGAGCCGATGATCGTCGATGCCCATGCCCACATCTTTCCACAGCTTGCCGGGGCATGCGGTTATCCATCGGAAGACGATCACCGGCGGTTTCTGCAGCTCTATATCGCCACGCATGGAGAACCGGTCTATCGGCTGCGAGACTCAGCGATCGTGCCGGAGGCAGCCTCGGCGCTTTCTGTGGGCGAACTCGATTCGCTCGATCGACTGAGCGATGATGCTGGGTTTCGGGTGGGGCGCTGCGGGCGGTTCGAATGGGAGTACGAGAGCGAGACGTATTATCGCTCGTTCCCGCCGCCGTCCTTACAGGAGATGGCGGCGCCGGTCGATTTCCTGTTGCAGTCGATGGCGCGGGCGGGGGTGGACCGCGCGATCCTGCAGAATGCCGGGCTCTATGGACGGCTAAATGCCGAGTTTGCCGAGGCGATGCGCGCGCATCCTGACAAGTTCATCGGGCTCGCGGATGCTCGTCCCGCCGAGGCGCATACCGCCCAGGAATGCGACCGCCTCTCAGATGCGATTCGCGAGCTCGGTTTGCGCGGGGTCTACTTCGCCAACCGTGGGTTCATCGCCGGCGGGTATCGCCATGCAATCGACGATCCGGCGCTCGATCCTTATTGGGAGACGGTACGGGCGCTGGGCGTACCGATCTTCTGGGAGATCCTGGGCACCCCGATGCCAGCGCTGGAGCGTTATCTGTGCGAGCTCGACCGGCTCGACGGTTGGTTGCAACGTTTCCCGGATATTCCCTGTGTGCTCACGCATGGGTTCTCTCCCGATCTACTGGAGGGGACGACGCCCGATCCGGTTGCGCGGCTGCTTTCCCGCGAAAACCTGACGATCGAGCTGCTCTATCCGATCCATTGGGGCCGGTTGCATGACTATCCGTGGCCGGAATTGCGTCCGGTTATCGAACGGCAGATTCAGCTTGCTGGAGCGTCGCGACTGGCATGGGGTTCGGACATGCCGAATGTCGAACGCAATTGCACGTACCGGCAATCGCTGGAGTATCTGCCGCGGATACTGGATGGGGTCGTATCCGCGGGTGATCTGAATTGGATCCTGGGTGGCAACATGGCGCGGTTGTTCTCTCTGAACGTCTAGAAGATGGGTCCAGCGTCCTGGGGCGGAGAAGACCGAACGGGGTGATTCCACGGGCTGGACGGGACATGTGCATGGGGTACCATGTTCGGCTTTTCGAGTATGCCGTGAGTTTCTACAGAATCACAGATTCTGTATTCTTGTAGAAGCAGACGCCCGGAAGGAGCTTTGAATGGTTACCAATACACCGAAGAGTCGTACGGTCCATGTCTTGCGCGGAGGGCAAATTACGATTCCAATCGAGTTCCGGCGAGCGCTGGGGATCGAGGAAGGCTCGCTCGTCCAGGTAACGTTCGCCGAACCGGGGACGCTGACTCTGAGCGCCGTGGAGGCAACGCCGAAAGGTTCCGCATATCTGCGAGAACTCTATGAGGCGTTTGCTCCAGTGCGTCAGGAAGCAATTGACAAGGGATACACTGAAGACGAGATCAACGAATGGATCGATCAAGCCATTCGCGAGGTGCGCACAGAGCGTAAGAACTCTCAAGGTTGACGCCCGATCCCTCGCTCGCCTCACACAACCAGCCTCGGATCGTCATCGACGCAGTCGGGTTTGTTCGATCGTTGATCAATCCCCGAAGTGCGTGGGGAGCGATTGTTTTCGACTATGCCCCTCTGTACGTCGTTTTGATGTCGAACGAGCTCGAAGACGAGATTCGTAGCGTGCTTGAACGCCCGTCGCTGACCCGAAAGTTCGATTTTCTTTCTGACGATCTTACTCCTGTGCTGATGTCCATACTCCAAGACGCTGAACGCGTCCCGCTTGCCGAGATCCCTCCGGTCTGCCGAGATCCGAACGACGACAAAGTCATTGCCACCGCCATGCAGGGGAATGGCCAATTGATCGCAACCGAAGACAAGGACCTGCTCGATATGGGTGAGTACGAGGGGATTCGGATCGTGACGGGACTCGAATTGCTCCGGATGCTCCGCGAGTAATAGTTTCCGCAGGCCGCAGAACCAGGTCTCCGAGGCTAGGGCCGAAGAGCGGGATTGCAGGGTGCCGAATTGTCTCACCCCCGGCCCCTCTCCCTCTGGGGAGCGGGGAGGGCTGTGGGATGCGTGGGGGTGGGGAGGGCGTGGATTCTGGGTTGCGTTTCGGCCCTCATCCATCCCCCAACCCCCTTCCTTCTCCCAATCCTGGGAGAAGGAAGGGGGCTTTACGCTCCGACTCCTTGAGTCGAATGGGGAGGCTATTTGAGAGCTGGAAAACAGGGGACGTGTTCTGCTTTGCTGCGAACAGCGCCTGGAAGTTGCTCAGTAGGATCAACCTCAGAAACACGCCGGGCGGGAGTTAGGTCCGGACTCAGGATTCCGGAATAAACGACATTCCTAGCTCCCAAATCCAGCTCTGACTCCAGACTCTCGTCGGACGCCGGGACCCTGGTCGGGCAGGGGACAGGAGCGAGCACGACTGGTGAACCGTCCGCTGACCTGGCCAGCGATCCAGCAGGCTGGCGATGCGAACGGATGTGGTGATGCGCTGCCCAGGTCGCACCATCCGCCGGTGTGCCAGCGAAACAGGTATGACGTCTGTTCTCTGCAATGTCGGAAACGGTGTTGGAGCAATGGTGAACCGACTGGTATTCCCGTCCAGTCGATATTATACGGATTCCGTTATGAGCGGCTGAATCGATCAGGCGGTGAGAGCCGCCATAGATGGCGACACTACGAGCGGGCGTTCATCAGGACGTGAGCACTGTATCGCGAGTGATGCGAGGGACGATGTCGATCTTCTAGCGGTTATCGACTACGTTGCGTACGACCTTGTGACGATTCAAGGGAGGAACGCAGTGGGACAGATCAGATCAATCTTTCACGACATTGGATCTTATTGCCCAGGCTCGGAGCTACCGAGGACCCTGAGGTGGTTTCAGGTCGGATGGCAAGCACCGTTGCGGGACGAGGCGGTTGGAGCGCTGATCCAGCGCGGTATCGCCGAGGCCGATGCGTTGTTGCTCCTCGGACGGAAGACCTATGACATTTTCGCCGGGTACTGGCCACTGCAAGCGGATGACTTCGCGGCGGGATTGCATTCAATCGCATTCCGAAATGCGTGCATTTCGCGCAGCACCCCAAATCGACGGGCTCGTCGTTGATCGGTCCGGATATCGCCGCATCGGTACGCGAGATTCGCGATCGGCACGAAGCGTGTTCAGGTCATCGGCAGTCTCGTTCGTGCCAGACGCATTGCTCGCTGAACGGTTATTCGATCGACTGAATCTCGTTGTCTATCCGATTACGCTCGCGGTTCGGGCAAGAAAGGTCTTCGGCAACGGGACGGTTCCCACTCGATCTACGGCTCACCGAGCCAGCTGCTGTGAAGCTGACAAAACCAGTGCTCGGTTGGCAAGGGTTCCGGATTGCGCTCTAGGGCACTTTGCGCAACGCTTGGGATCTGTCTCGTCCCTGGGTCGTGGGGTGACACTCGCTGCGGCGAGGAGATTCTTCGTTCCTCAGAATGACAAGGCAGGGGAGCAATGAAAACGGGGCGTCTGGTGTGTGCCAGACGCCCCGTTCGTCGTGCTGCTTTCCTGATTACGAACAGCCGAGGCTGTTGCCGCAGTTGAGGCAACGGTAGCAGGAACCGTTGCGGACGGTGATGTGGCCGCAGTTATCGCAGAAGGGAGCGTCGCCCATCATTTCGGAGAGCTGGGCGTCGAGCGCGCCGCTCATGGTGAGGGTCGCGACGCTGCTTTCGTAACTGACTTCCAACTCGCCGTAATGGCTGTGACCGTTTTTGCCATTGCCATTCGTGTGGCCGTTGCCAGTGGGCTCGATGCCAACCGGCGCCGCCACCGGAGCGACCGCGGCACTCTCGGCAGCGGCCGGAGTTTCCGGTTCGGATTCGGTTGCTACGGCCCGAAAGGGCTCGTTGTACTCCGGCGTGCCGTACTGCTCGTCGTCAGCGTCGTCCAGATCGGGCGGAACCTGGGCCAGATCGGTACGGCCGAGGTATTCGAGCCCGAGCACACGGAATGTATAGTCGATGATCGATGTCGCCATCTTGATATTCGGATGCCCGCTGACCATACCCTGCGGCTCGAAGCGCGTGAAGGTGAAGGTCTCCACGAACTCCTCCAGAGGCACACCGTATTGCAGGCCCTTGGAGATGGCGATGGCGAAGCAGTTGATCATCGAGCGGAAGGCGGCGCCTTCCTTATGCATATCGATGAAGATCTCGCCCAGCTTGCCATCCTCGTACTCGCCCGTGCGGAGGAAGACCTTGTGTCCAGAAACGCGCGATTCCTGGGTGAAGCCGGTGCGACGCGCCGGCAGGCGACGGCGATACGGTTCCGGATGCCCCATCGCCTCGGCGACGGCAGCGGCGATCTCTCCCTGCTTCTCGTCTTCGGCCTTGGCCAGAGCTGCGGCAACGGCATCGTCGATGCGCTTCTGGATCTCTTCCTCGCTGGCGGTAGCCACAGCCGAACCCGAGTCTGACTTGGCGGAAAGCGGCTGGCTCAGCTTGGAACCGTCGCGATAGATCGCCATGGCTTTGAGACTCTGGTGCCAGGACTGCTCGTAGGCATCGAGGATGTCCTCCACCGTCGCCTCATTCGGCATGTTGATCGTCTTGGAGATGGCGCCGGAGAGGAAGCTCTGGGCAGCGGCCATCATCTTGACATGACCCATGTAGTGAATGAAGCGCGTGCCCTTCTTGCCGCATTTGTTGGCAGTGTCGAAGACAGGCAGATGCTCATCCTTCAAATACGGCGCGCCTTCGACCGTCATCGTGCCGCAGACGTGCTCGTTGGCGGCTTCGATCTCGGCCTGGGTGAAGCCGAGGTGGCGGAGCAGGTCGAAACCGGGTTTGCCGCTTTCTTCCTTCGAGATGCCGATGCGCGCCATGGTCTCATCGCCGAGCGACCAGACATTGAAGGCAAAGCCCAGCTCGAAGACACTCGGCAGGGTGGCATTGACCTTGTCGATATCGGCATCGGTGAAGCCCTTGGCCTTGAGCGTTTCGCGGTTGATGAAGGGAGCGCCGTCCAGGGTGAGGGTACCGAGCACGTAGTCGAGGATCGCCTTGCGCTCTGCCTCGCTATACCCAAGGTTGCGCAGGGCCGGCTCGATGCTCTGATTGGCGATCTTGAAGTAACCGCCGCCGGCGAGCTTCTTGAATTTGACCAGCGCGAAGTCGGGCTCGACCCCGGTGGTGTCGCAGTCCATGAGCAGGCCGATGGTACCGGTGGGCGCCAGCAGCGTGGTCTGGGCATTGCGATAGCCGTACTCCTCGCCGAGCTCCAGCGCGCGATCCCAGGCGTCCTTGGCGGCAGCGACCAGCTCGCCGGGCGCAAGATCGGCATCGAGGCCCATCGGTGCGACGGTCAGGCCCTCGTAATCCGATGCCGGGGCGTTGTAGGCGGCGCGGCGGTGGTTGCGGATGACGCGCAGCATGTGGGGCGCGTTCTTTTCGTACTCGCGGAACGGGCCGAGCAGTCTAGCCATTTCAGCGGAGGTCGCGTACGACTCGCCGGTCATGATGGCCGTCATGGCGCTGGTGAAGGCACGGGCCTCGTCGGAATCGTAGGCCAAACCACGCAACATGAGGGCGGTGCCGATGTTGGCGTACCCGAGTCCGAGCGTGCGGAAGTCGTAGGAAAGCCGCGCGATCTCCTTG
>JAMLHN010000021.1 GCA_023957115.1 Thermomicrobiales bacterium | reverse complement strand
TCGGAGTCCCGGCGGGTGGATGAGGGGTGTTTGTCGGAACGCATGCCAGGGGGAGGCGCCCCTACCGGAATCCTCCAATTCCTCGCGTCACAACACGTGATCAGATTCCGGTAGAATGCCTCCGAGGCGGACAAATCGATTCGATCGCGGCCACGGGGCCACCATTCCGGGAGACGTCATGGATCGTAAGCTCCTGTCCTCGTTCACGCGCCGTTCGGCGTTGACTGCGTCAGCACTGGCCGCGCTCGGCGGAATCACCCTGGCGCCGGCCGCCGCCCAGGAGGCAACACCGACCGCCTCGGAGGAGCCGCATCGTCCCGTCTTCCTCTTCGTGCAGCTCGCCGAAGCCGGAAGCTGGACGCCGAAAGCAGATACCCCCGGCGTCTACACCCTGCGGCTCAGCGGGGTTTCCGGTCAAACCCTCTTCTTTTCCGACCGGCCCGATCGCATCGTCGGCACCGTTCCGATCGCTGACTTTCTGGAAGGATTGGGGTTCACGCCCCATACGCCTCCTAATGCGGCGGCCGTTGTGGAGACCCCGGAGGGTGCGCGTGACGTGCTGGTCATCGAGCTGTGGAATCCGGTCCTGAGTCAGACCTTCGGCGACGACGCGACGATCAGCCTGCAGTACGACGCGCGTGTGCTCGAAACGTATGAGGGCGACAACCTGACCGTCTGGCATGGGGAGCAACAGGACGCCGAGCTGCCATCCGAATTCTCCAATGTCAGTCTCTTCATCGACGATTGCGCGGATATGAGCAACTGCTGGTATATCGGTGAGACCCGCGCCCACACGGTGGGACCGCTTCCCGGTGGTCCCGTTGAGACGTGTTGGGATTCCCCGGCGGGTTGGGGTTGTACGCCCTGCTTGGGCAAAACGTACTACGATCAGCGTGTAGCGGAATGCAATGCCGCCTATCCGGACGAGTGTATGGGTCAATGCATGGTGCTGTAGGCACGGCCGGACTATTGCCTTTTGCCCATTGCCTCATCTACCCTAAGCACCAACAACCGAATGTTGTTCGAACGGGAGCTCGGGGAGCCGGGCTGAGAGGGCGACGTCGTTCGCCGACCGTTGAACCTGATCGGGATAATCCCCGCGCAGGGATCGCGAATGCCAATTGGCGCTCCCGGCGTGTTCGCACGTTGCGATGCGCCGTTTTTGTTTTCCCCAGTTCGACGCATTCTCGCCAGGAGGAACTCATGTTTTCCCTCTCCCGACGACGATTGCTTGCCGGCGCCGCAGCGCTGCCCGTTGTGGCGTCCGCCGGATCCCGGTCATTCCGGCGCGAGCGCAGGAGCGGCAGACGGTCACGCTCGCGCTCGACTGGTATCCCAACGCGAACCATGTACCTCTATCTCGCCCAGGAGCGAGGGTATTTCCAAGCCGCTGGGTTGGACGTCGAGCTCTATACCCCGTCCGATCCGACCGTCGTACTGCAAACCGTCGGCGCGGGGCGGGACGATTTCGGCATTTCCTATCAGACCGATGTCCTGTTGGCACGAGCGCAGGAGGTTCCGGTCGTGAGCGTGGCGCCCCTGGTGCAGCATCCGCTCATGGGCGTAATGGCGCTCGAGTCGGCCGGAATCACCCGGCCGGCCGATCTGGTCGGCAAGACCGTCGGGTATCCGGGTATCCCCAGTCAGGACGCGTTTCTCGCCACGATGCTGGCCACCGATGGCGCCTCAATCGACGATATCGATCTGATCAATGTCGATTTCAATCTCGTCCCCGCCGTGATCTCCGGGCAGACCGATGCGGTCATGGGAGCCTATTGGACGCATGAGACGATCATGGCCGAGCAGGAAGGCTATCCGGTCACGATGATGCGGGTCGAGGAATGGGGCGTTCCCGACTACTACGAGTTGGTGCTGGTCTCCAGCGAAGAGAACGCCGCATCGAACCCGGACCAGATCGTTGCCCTCCTGGGCGCGATCGAGCAAGGGTATCTCGATGCAATCTCGGAACCGGATGCCGCGCTTGCCGCCATGAAGACCGCCTATCCGGAGCTGGACGAAACGGTCGAACGGGCTGGGATCGGCCTGTTGACCGGTGTCTGGCTCGACGAAAATGGCCAATGGGGGGTGCAAACGCCGGCGCGCTGGACCGCCTATGCCGACTGGATGAAGGAGGCCGGGCTCATTCCAGGCGATGTCGACGCGCTCAAAGCGTTCGTCGAGTTCCAGCAAGCCAGACCAGCCGGCGAGTCGAGTCCGGTTGCCGGTCCCTGATCTGTCGAGACATTTGCTACGCTAGCTTGCTATAACCTATCGCACGGACACTGGGTCCGTAGAAAACCAGGATAGGCGGAGGGTTAGGTATGTTCGACGGCTTCAGGAAATTCGTCATGCGAGGGAACGTGGTCGACCTCGCTGTCGCGGTCGTCATCGGCGCCGCGTTCACCGACGTGGTCAATGGTCTCGTCGAAGGGTTGATCAACCCGTTGATCGCGCTGATCGTCGGTAAGCCGGACTTTTCCGACTTGACCTTCACCATCCGCGATACCACCTTCCTGTACGGTACCTTCATCACCGCGGTGATCAACTTCCTGCTGGTCGCAGCGGCCATCTACTTCATCATCATCAAGCCGATGAACGCGGCCATGGCCAGAATGGAAGCCGGTGAGGGTACGCCGGACCCCGACACCAAGCAGTGCCCGGAGTGCCTGAGCGAGATTCCCATTGCGGCCACCCGCTGCGCGCATTGCGGTATTTCCCTGACCGGACTCGAACCGATTCTTTGAGGAGCTGGGGTCGAGGCGTTGGGAACGAATACCTCGTCGTCTCGATTGGAGCGAAGCGGAGAAACCTCGCTCGTTCCCCCGAAGTCCACGTTTCGGGCTACGAGAGATTTCTCGACAAGCTCGAAATGACGACCGCAGAAGCAACCGCCGGGCTGCTCTCCAGCCCGGCGGTTGCTTGCTTCGAATCGCTTCTGGTGGCCAGGAGTTCCCAACTCCTAGGTCGTGTTTGAAAAGCCCACGATGTGGCTTGATGGGCGCCGTGTTTCGGGTTCTTCGTGCCGTTGAAGCCCCGAAACTCGCCGCTTCGGTCTCCTCCGGTCCCCGGACTCCGGGCTCCGGACCCCTGTTCAAACACGCCCGAACTCCTCGATCCCAACTCCCCGCTCCTACTTGACATGCACCGTGCGGCGGGGCCAGCCGGTGGCGCCGTCCGGGAGGGGGGAGCGGTCGGTTTGCTGCATGACGGCGCCTTCGCCATCGGTGACGCGGATCGCCATAGCGTATTCGCCTGAGTCGAGCTCGACCGGAAGCGCCCAGCGGACCCAGGTGAACGGCGGATTGAGCGACGGCTCCAGAATGGCATCGGTCCAGCTGTTGGCGCCGTCCAGGGAGACCTCGACCCGAGCGACGCCACGCGTGCCGGCCGTGGCAACCCCGGCAAGGGTGTGCTGACCGGGGTCGATCTCTTCCCGGTGGGCAGGGAAGTCGATCCGGCCCCAGATCTGGATGACGGCGCTGTCGCTCCAGCCCTGCGTCTGCCAGTAGCCCTTGAAATCCTCATCGACGATTTCGATGCGATCCAGCCATTTGACGTTCTTCATTCCATAGATGTTGGGAATGATCAACCGGGCGGGGAACCCATGATCGGTGGGCAACGTCTCGCCGTTCATCCCGACCACGACCAGGTTGTCGGGACTCATCCCGACATCGATCGAAACCGAGTCCGAATAGTCGTCGGCGGCATGGAATTTGAGATCGACCGCTCCCGGTTGCACACCGGCTTCGTTCAGGAGATCGAGCAACGGCACGGCGGTCCACTGGGCGGTGCCGATGAGATCGCCATTGAGCTGGTTCGAGATACAGCAGAGCGTGGTGATCTGCTTCAGGGTGGCGCGCTCGACGAGCTGGTCATGGGTGAATTCGAGCTCGTTGTCGACCATCCCGGCGATTTTCAACGTCCAGCCATCGGCACTCAAGGTTGGGTCGAAGATGTTCTTGGAAACGTGGTAGAAGTCGGGTATAGCCGTCAGCACCGGCGAGATCGTTTCCTGGGCATCGAGCTCAGCAAAGAGGGCCAGCGGATCGTCGGCCTGGCGAACGAGATCGTTGGTCAGACTGGCCGATTCGCGTGGGGTCGGCGTCTTCAGCTCGTAGCCTTGCCCGGCCCGTTGTGTGGCAACGATGTCATCGACCGATTGCTGTGCGGCGGTATCGCTCACCCGCGGCATCCGCGGATTGACCAGCCGCCAGACAGCCATTGCCGCCACGGCCATGCTCACCAGCGTCGCGCCGTCCAGCAGGAACGCCCGGCGGGTTGCCTGCTCCTGGGTGAAATCGGGCTCCGGCTCGAAGACCGTGGAGGTGAAGCACGCCCAAACCACCGCATAGACGAGCCCCGTGGCCACCAGCTGGATCAGAATGTCCGCGGTGTAGGAGCTCTGGGTCGCAAAGACCCCAAGATGCGCGATCGGCATAATCACCAACAGGGTGAAAAGGAGCAGGAGCGCGGCGACGACGAGCCCAGCGGCCAGCCGACCAGCGAAGCTGGTCCCCGTGCGCGTGGTCAACCGCCCCGCAAGGCGACCGCCCCACATCCCGACCGCGGCAATGCCGAGCACAACCGTCACCAGCAGGAGCTTCTTGGCCAGACTGCCGTAGTTCTCGGTCGCAGCGCCAAACACCGAGAGGGGAGTCAACCGGGCAATTGCCGCCACGATGAACTCGGGGAACGCCTGGACAACCCCATCGCGCGACCAATTGAGCCGCCAGACCAGCTGCACTGCCACCATCACCAGGGCGGCCAGGAATCCGGCCTGCCCCGCCTGTTCGACGGCCCGCGGCCGGTCGAATCTGGAATCGAATCGCTCTGTCATGACATGTCCTCGAATGCCGCTGGTTTTTCCAGGGATGCCGGTCGAGCGACCGTTCCGCCCATCCCCGGTCCAGCGCATGTGTGGATCTTCTCTCTATCGTACGGTGCAGGAGGGGAAAGGGATTACTTCAAGAGTTTCCTGAGTCCTGAGTGGGAGTTAGGAGTTGGGAGTTAGGAGTTAGGAGTTAGGACGCATTCGACAACATTGTCAGCAAGCCATCTCTTCAGGCCCTGGAACTCAGTCCGCCGGTCTTCTCAGGACTCAGGCCCCAGGGCTCGGAACCAGAGGTATCGCATGGTGCGGATATGTTATGCCGATATATGCATATATCGTTAATGTGTGATAAGATAGGCGTGTTGAGCAGCCGCCTTGGGTGCGGCAACTAGTAAGGAACTCCAGTGAAGACCTTTTTCTCGCGTATTGGACGTATTGGTTTCGGTGGCAGCTATTTGGATCGCTACTATCAGGGCGTCGTTGGCCGCGGCGCCGGGTACCCGACAATCGACGAGGCTCGCAAGGACTACCAGCGGGTCATCGCCCAGCGGACCATTCCCCGCAGCATGTAATTCCTTCGGGAATCCCAATCGACAACCATGAAAAAACGTCCCGGAACCTTTCCGGGGCGTTTGTCGTTTCCCCTGAAACAGGAAGGCCCTGCACGTTTCAGCACCGCGGCACTGATGCATCGATTCCCGAATCGGTGTACGCTGCAAGTCAGACTCGTACATGGTTGATGTGTTCGATCGTTGAAGTTCGAAGCGTCTGGAGGATAGGGAATGACCAGTAGAGCGCACGGATGGCGTCTCGGCCTGATCGCAATCGCGAGCATGCTCATGATGCTGATGGCGCCGGTGTTTGTGTCGACGACCGGGGTGTCCGCACAAGCCGATCCCGCCACTCAATTCAGCACTGCCATCAGTCAGCTGCCGGCGATGGCGCCAGTTGCCGGGCCATTGAGTGGCTCGCTGGATGCGGCAAATGCCGACTCCGCTCCGGCCGGCGTTTCGGTGACCAATGGGGTCGCCCATGCCGATTTCATCGTGCCGGCGGTGAATCCCGGTGGCCTCTGGGCAATTGCGATGATGTTCCGTGTTTCCGAGGCCGGGCAGAATTTCCTGCTGGTTTTCCCGGATGGCACCTGGCAGCTCGATAACGGCGTACCGGGGGGAGCGATCAGTGGGACCGGAGCCACGTTCGATACGACTCCAGGCGCCAATGTCTCGCTCGATGTCGTCTTCGACGGCGCGACCGGCTCGTTCGGCATCAACGGCGTCTTCGTTGCCGGGCTCGATCTTTCGGCGGTCCAGGGCGCGGGCGATGTGCAGCTGACCGGATACCTCGGTCTTGGCGCCGGCGTGCCAACGCTGGATTACACCAATTTCACGGTGTACGACTTCGCTGGCGGGACGGCGGCTCCAACGGAGACCACTGGCGGTCAGACCGATGTGCCGACGGCTGCCGTGCCGACCACCACCGGCGGAACCACGGGCACCCCGGGCGATCCGGAATCGACCTTCAATGAGCTCCTGGCGCTCGAGATGACCCAGCCGATGGTCTTTGGTCCGGCGTCGGGCGCGATGATCCACGATCCGGAGCGGATCACCTTCGAGCCGACCGGAGTGTCGGTGACCGATTTCGGCGCGCATATCCAGTGCACCGCTCCGCGCAGCGCCGCCGAACTGTGGGACTGCGGTCTGGCGTTCCGCGATACTTCGTCGACGAACCACTTCCGGCTCGGCGTCGTCTCCGATGGGTCGTGGTTCCTGAGCGTTGGTTCTGGATCGCCGCTACAAAACGGCCGGGGTATTCCCATTCCGCCCAATGCCGGTGACAAGATCACGCTCGATCTGATCGTGCAGGGCAACACCGGGTACTTCGGGGTCGACGGCGTGTTCGTCTCCGATCTCGATCTCACCCAGATTCCAGGCCCGGGGACGGTTGCCGCCGTGGTTGGATTCTTCGACGAGACCTATATTCCGGGTGGTCAAACGACGTACGAGGACTTCTACGTCTCCAGCTTCGATTCCTCTACGCAGACACCGCCAATGCCGTCCGAGACGGCGGTCGTTGGCCTCCCCACCCAGGCGCCAACCGTGCAGGTTCCGCCGGTGGAAAGCACACCAACCCCGCAGAGTGGCGCCGGTGAAACGCCGGTGATCGGCCTTCCGTCACCAACGCCGCCAGTGGTGGAAACGACCCCGATTACCCAGGCGGGCGCCAATAGCTACACCAGCCCGACGTTCGGCTATCAGCTCACCTGGGACGACACGTGGAGCGTGGTTACCGAATCCTCACAGGATTCGTTCGACGTGCTGCGCTTGTCGAACGGGGTGGTCACCGCGGATATCTACAGCGGATTCAGCACGATGGGGCTCGAGGAGTGCGTGACCTCCCTGGTCTCCTACTATCAGGGTCACGAGTCCTATACGAATATCGCAATCCAGCCGTTCCCGGATGGACGTGAGATCGTCGTCGAGGGGAATGTCGCGGTTGCAACCCTCACCTTCGATTACGACGCCGGCTCAGGCGCCGGCCCGGTTCCGACCATCGATACGGTGCTCTGCGTCGCGATGCCCACACAAAGCGCTCTGGTGACGATGGAGAACTACATTCCGGCCGATCAGTACGATGCCCAGATCGGCAGTGTGCGCACGCTGGAGTCGCAGCTGGTCGTCGATGGTATGCCGGTCGCGATTCCGTCCGTGGTGACAGGCGGCGGCCAGGTGGCCGTTCCGACGGAAATCACCGGCGGTGTCGAGCCGACGGTGGCCACCAGTGAGACGACGGTCTCGGTTCCGACGGTGACGGCGGGTTCGTCGACAGCCTTCGTGGTGTCGCCAGTCGGCGGTGGAACAGTCTCCGGTATCGGAACCATCGAGGGGCAGGCCCGAAGCGTCAATCTGCAAGTCATCCTGGTCGGCGCCCAGCCTGGCTCGGCCGTCGGTATTGCACGCGGCACCTGTGCCGAGCTTGCGACGGTGCTCGATCCCGACTACTTCGTCGGTGAATCGTCCGAGACCGGCGTGGTGCAGGGAAGCGCCCCGGTCAGCATCACGGTGCTGCAATCGCGCGGTCCCTACTCGGTCGTCGTCTACGGTCCGGGCGAGGGCGCGCCGATGGTCGCCTGTGGTGAGATCGTAGCGGGATAGCGCCGGCGATCTCGAACGTGACGAGAAGAGCCGTCCCGGTCTGGAGCAGACCGGGACGGTTTCTTTGTCGAACTGGCGCTGCGTCTGAAGACCTGATACCGAATCCGGGTAATTGCTGGGGCGTGTTTGAACGGGTCCTGCGTCCTGAGCCCTGGGGCCTGCGACGGTCCGGCGGCTGCTGTCGGGACGTGCACGGGCGACGGATTCCGGGCGAATGCAGCGCGGGCAGAGGCATGTCGTCGAGGTTTCGAACACGCCCTGATTGCCTGGGGGTGACGCTCAGGCGGTTCCTGAGCTTCCGGTGGAGAGGGCGCCGATCGAGCGAAGAACAACCGCGGGCGTCCCGACGCGGGCGTCGATGATGAATTTGGAATAGCGGGTAGCGCCGTTCCCGGCGAAGAGCTCCTGCCACGCACGCAATTCGTCGAGACGGGAGGGCGTTTGCACGGAGAGCATTCGCCCGATGGTGAACAACGCCTGCTCCACGCTCATTGTCGAAAGCACCGTGATCCCAATCGTCAACCCGGCGCCGGATGCCGCCTCCAGCTGGTCGAGCACCCAGGGGCCGCGCTCATCGCCCAGCCCTTCGGCATAGACGATTGCCCGCCCGGACGGCGCCAGATACTCAGGGAGGCCGGCAATGATGCGGCCAAGCACGGAGAGGCCATCCTCCCCACCATCACCATAGATTGGAAAATCGAGCGCGGATGGAACCGGAATGAACGGGGGATTGGCAACGATCAGTCCAAATCGTCCCCCACGAACCGGTTCGTAGAGATCGCCCTGGATTGCCGAATAACGGTCCTGGGTTTCGTTCAGCGCCGCATTGAAGGCAGCCGCTTCGACCGCCTGGTGCGAAACATCGACGCCAGTCCAGACCACACCACGGCGTACGGCAGCCAGCGACTGCGCGGCGATACCCGCGCCGGTGCAGAGATCGAGGGCGCGCCCGGACGAAGGCAGGCTGCCGGCGCGTCGTTGCAGATAGTTCGCCAGCGTATAGGATTCCGGGCCAAGATAGACGTCAGCGGCCGCGGGATCGAAACCGGGATAGGCACGGCTCGTCGAGACGACGAAGTACTGGCCGAGCCGGCTCACGAGCTGCAATCCGGCGGTGGAGACGGTCGTGCCAGAGGAGTCGAAGACCAGCAATCCGGTCGCCAGATTCGATTCGAGAAATTCGCGTCCAAAGATAGATTCGACGATTTCGGGCTCGATCGCCTCACCCACGGAGTAGAGCCGCATGAGCACGCGTACGACCGGATCGATGCGCTCCAACTGCGGCAGGAACGTTTGCAGGTTTGGAAAGGGAGAGATCAGGTAGTCCGGGCGCAGGATTTCATGCGCCAGATCGAATCCATTCTGCTCCAGTACCGCGCGGATCGACGCGATACTCTCGCGCTCGGGAACGAGACGAGCTTCACTCATGACACCGTTGCCTCCTGGGCGAGCTGTCGCCCAAGCTCGGGCACGTCTTCGGCAAAGTGACAGGCAGAGAACCGTTTGCCGCCAACCGGGCGCAACGGTGGCCGCTGGAGCGTGCAGATCGCCTGGGCCATAGGGCAGCGCGGATGGAACGCGCATCCGGTTGGGCGATCGATGGGATTGGGCACCTCGCCTTTCAAACGAAATGAAACGGTACCGCCCTCGGCGGCCTGATGATCCGGAATCGAGTGCAGCAACGCCAGCGTATACGGGTGCATGGGCGAGGCAAAGACCGCTTCGGATGGGCCATCTTCCACGATGCTGCCAAGGTACATGACCCCGACACGCTCGCAGAGATACCGCACTACGCGCAGATCATGAGAAATAAAGAGATAGGTCACACCCAACCGCTGGTGAACCTCACGCAGCAGATTCAAGACCTGTGCCTGGACCGAGACGTCGAGCGCGGAAACCGGCTCGTCCAGCACCAGGACCTCGGGATCGAGGGCAAGCGCTCGGGCGATGTTGACGCGTTGCCGCTGGCCGCCGCTCAACTGATGCGGATAGCGGCCGGCCAGGCTCTTGTCGAGTCCCACCAGCGCCAGCAGCTCTTCGACCCGCTGTCGTCGTTGGGGCTTATCGCCGATCTGATGGATAGCGAGCGGCTCCTCGAGCGCGGCGCCGACGCGCATCCGCGGCGCCAGCGCCGCGTAGGGATCCTGGAAGACCATTTGCACCTTGCGTGGATATTCACGTGCCTGCGACTTGGTCAGTCGAGCGATATCTTCGGAATCGACTTCCACTCGGCCGGACGTCGGCGGTTCCAGGCGGAGGAGCACCTTGGCCAGGGTGCTCTTGCCGCATCCACTTTCTCCCATGATCCCCAGGATCTCGCCGCGTTCGACGCTCAGATTCACCGCATCGAGCGCAACAAGCTGGACCGTGTCGTCGGCGCCGCGGACCGGATACTCCTTGACCAAGTCTTCGATGACGACAACGTGCTCGGCGGCCATCAGACGTGCACCTCATCAGGCAACGCGATCAACGGATGGATACACGCGACACGCCGCCCAGCGTCTCCGATCGATTCGAGGAGCGGTTGACGGACCCGGCAGTCCTCCTGAACGTACTGGCAACGGGGAGCGAAGACACATCCGGGTGGAAGCTTGCCCGGCGATGGCAATCGACCGTCGATTGCCTGAAGCGGCTCACTCCGATTCGTGCGCAGCGTTGGCGCGGACGCCAGCAATGCCGCCGTATAGGGGTGGTACGGATCGCGAAAGAGGCTCCCGACCTCACCTGTTTCCATCATGCGTCCGGCGTACATCACCATGACACGGTTGGCCACGTTCTGGATGACACCGAGATCGTGACTGACAAAGATGAGCGAGAAGTCGAGCTCGTTCTTGAGCGAGATCAGCAGGTCGACGATCTGGGCCTGAATCGAAACATCGAGGGCGGTGGTCGGCTCGTCGGCGATGATCAGCTTTGGTCCTAGCAGGAGCGCCATCGCAATGGCAATACGCTGTCGCTGACCGCCACTGAGCTCCCAGGGATAGGATTTCATCCGAGATTCCGGTGCGGAGATGCCCACCAGTTTCATCTTTTCGATAGCCAGCGCCGCCGCTTCGCTTTTCGATATCTTGCGGTGCGCGCGGACGACATCGACGAGCTGGGTGCCGACCGTGAAAAGTGGATTGAGGGAGGTCTGCGGATCCTGAAAGATGATCCCGATCTCCTCACCGCGTACCCGGCGGAGCTGGTTTTCGGAGAGGGTGCGCAGATCGGTACCGGCGTACTCGATCCGCCCCGCTTCGATTTGGCCGGGATAGTCGACCAACCCCATGATCGAGAGCGCGGCGACGCTCTTGCCGCTGCCGCTTTCGCCCACGATACCAAGGCACTCGCCGGGATAGACATCGAACGAGATGTCATCGACCGCGACGAATCGTCCGGCGCGGGTGTGAAAGACCGTCGTGAGATTGCGTACCGCCAGTCTCGGCTGCGTCTGCTCGCTCATGCCGTCTGCAACCTTGGATCGAGCAGCTGGCGAAGTCCGTCACTGATGATATTGAGACTCAGGGTGACCAGCAGAATGGCGACGCCCGGCAGGGTAATGACCCACCAGGCGCTGGCAATGTACTGGGTGCCGTCCAGCATCATGCCACCCAGCGACGGCGTCGGCGGTTGGATACCCAGTCCAAGAAAGCTCAGGGTCGCCTCGAAAATGATGAGGCCGGGAAATTGCAGCGTTGCGATGATGGCAATAGCGGGCAAGACGTTCGGCAGGACATATCGCAGTCCGATGCGCCACCGGCTGGCGCCGAGCACCTGGGCCGAGCGAACGTAGTCACGTTGCATCTCCTGGAGCACGACGCCGCGGACAACTCGGGCGAAATAGACCCACCCTGCAAGACCCAGCAACACGATCAGGATCGGGATCGAGGTTTTGGTGGCCGCAACGATGGCCATGGCCAGCACGATGTAGGGGAATGCCAGCTGGAGGTCGACCAGGCGCATCAGGATCGCGTCGACACGCCCGCCGAAGACGCCGCTGATCATCCCGATGGTGACGCCGAGCGCCATCGAGAGACAGAGACCGGCAAAGGCCAATAGCAGGGACACTCGCAAACCGTAGAGGATACGCGACAGCATGTCGCGTCCCAGACCGTCCGTGCCCAGCGGAAACGCTTTGGGATCGCGTTCGGTCAGACTCCAATCCCAGGATGGTGGCACCAGACGCGCGGTGATGTTGTTGCGGGAGGGATCGTGATCGGTAATGAGTGGAGCAGCCAGGGCCGCGCCCGCCATCACGCAAAAGAGAAGCAAGCCGGCGAGGAACGTCCCGCTTCCCTCTCGCCGGCGGAACGAGCTCGCCTTCTCCCGCCAGCGCTTGCCCCGGCTCTCGGGAGCGAGCGGCAGATTATCGATGTCGCCAGGAACGCCGATCAATTCCATACGCTACGCTTCGATGCGAATTCTCGGATCGAGCACCATATAGAGCACGTCGATTCCCAGATTGACGAAGACGAAAACCATTGCCGTCAGAATGGTGATTGCCTGAATAAGCGGGTAATCCCGCGCATTGACCGAGTCGATGGCCAGCTGACCGACGCCTGGATAGTTGAAGACGACTTCGGCCACGATGGTGCCACCCAGCAGATAGCCAAGATCGATCCCGACGACCGTTATCAGCGGCAGCGCCGCATTGCGGAATGCGTAGAGCCAGGTAATTCTGCGATTGGAGATGCCGAATGCGCGCGCCGTGCGAATGTGCTCCTGATGAAAGGTGTCGATCATCGACGAGCGCAGGACACGGAGATCGGCCGGGAAGACCGCCAGGGCAACCGCAATCGATGGCAGCACCAGACTCTTCCACCCGGTAAAGCCAACTGCCGGAAACCATCGGAAATGCACCGAAAAGATGAGCACCAGCATCAACGCAACCCAAAACGTGGGGGCCGACTGTCCGAGGGTGCTGGCGGCGATACCGAAACGGTCGATGGCACTGCCGGGACGCCGCGCGCCGGCGACGCCGAGCACGATCGCCACGAGAAGCGCAAGGGTCAATGACGTGAACGCAAGCAGCGCGGTTTCCGGCACACGTTGCCAGATCAGCTCGAACACCGGTTGCTGGTAGCGAAACGACGTGCCGAAATCACCACGCGGGATACCGGAAACGAAATCCCAGAGTTGGGCGGTCAACGGCCGGTCGGTCCCAAATTGCTCGCGATAACTTTGCAGGATCTCATCGCTGGCAAAGACGGGCGCTTTCATGCGGGCGGGATCGCCGGCGGTGAGCCGCATGAGGATAAACACCACCAAGACGATCACAACGACCAGGACGATATTCTGCAGCAGGCGTCGAAGAATGACTTTTCGCATAGCGATCCAGCGTCGTCACGCGCTTCAACCGTCACAGCGCGAGCGGATGACGAACCAAGTATGACGCCGCAGGCGGAGCGGGATGCTCCGCCTGCGGATCGATCTCCCTGGTTCCAGGTCAGGTTATTCCGATTTGGTGGCCAAGCGCAGGAGCGGCTCACCGACCACCGGAACCCGGTCGTAGTTTTGCACCTTGCTCGAAACGATGAACGGCCAAAGCTCGTCCGAGAGGTAGAGCGACACCTGCCCGTCCCAGAGATACGCCGCCAGCTCGTTGATGTTCTCCAGACGCTCCTCGCCGGAGGAGGATCGCTGTGCGTCGATCATCGGCGGGATTGCGGGGTCGTTCAGGTTGAACACGGCTTCGGCTGTCGGCCCGGCGTAGAAGCCGAGGACGAAGTCGGGATCGTAGTTGAAGCTGGCCAGCGTGTTCAGCGTGAGATCGTACTGGTTATAGCTGGTACGGAAGGCGCCGACCTCGAGCGTCGTGATGTCGACATTGATTCCGACATCCTGCAGGAATTGCGCGATCGCCTGATCGATCTCCTTCTGATGCGGCACGAGGGTCGAGGTTGCCATCGTCAGGGTGAAATCTTCGCCGACGCCGGCAGCCGCCAGCAGCTCCCTGGCTTTTTCCGGATCGAAGTCGAACCGTTCCGGTTGCTCCTGGTACCCCGGCGCATTGGTTGCGATTGCCGAGAACGGAACCTTGCCAACGCCCATCAGGATGCCGTCGACAATGGCCTGCCGGTCGATGGCATACGCGAGCGCCTGGCGGATCTCCTGGTTCGCCAGCTGCCCGTTGTTCTGGTAGATGCAAAGGATTTGGGTCAACGGCGGAACATCGACCACATAGAAGTTGTCGTCGTCCTCGACCCGGTCGAGCTGCTCGGACGAACAGCGGGTGATGATGTCGACCTGGCCGGTCAGCAAGGCGCTGATGCGCGCATTGGCATCCTGGATATATTCGAAGACGACGGTCTGGATACCGGGAGCACCGGCCCAGTAGTCGGTATTCGCTTCGAGGGTGACCTTGTTCTCGTCGTAGCTGATCCATTTGTAGGGACCGGCGCCGATTGCCCGCTCGGTCAGAAGGGCTGGGTCGGCAATGTCACCCGCCGGGAAGATGGGGGCAACCGCCAGCGACTTCTCCAGCGGCCCGAAGACCTCTTCCGTGACGACCTCGATCGTGGTTGGATCGACGATGTTGACCGACATATTCGGAAAGATCAACCCGTGCCAGGCCAAACCGCTGTCGGGACTACCGACACGGTCGAGCGTCGCTTTGACATCTTCGGCCGTTACCGGAGATCCATCGTGGAAGGTCACGCCCTCGCGGAGGGTGAGCCGCATGGTGGTCGGGTCGGTCATTTCCCAGGCGGTTGCCAGATGACCGACAATGGCGCCATCGGCGCTGTCGTAGCCGAGCAGCGAATCATGCACGAGCGATGCGACCTGGGCATCGACCAACCCGAAGACGGTGTATGAATCCCACTGGGCCGACGTCGGCGGCTCGGCATTGCCAATCACCAGCGTGCCGCTGGGAGCATCCTGCGCGCGAACGCTGGAGACACCGGCCTCCGAGATCAGCGCGACCGCCCCGGACAGCGACAGCCCCAGCGCGGCGGCTCGTTTGAGCGCCGCACGCCGGCTCATCCGCCCACTGGCGATCGCCGCACGCAACTCATTCAGCTCGAGATCGTGTGTCTTGTCCACTCTCATTCGCTCCTTTGCGTCGAACCCAAACAGATGTGCATCGAGAACTCTCCGGCTGGCTTGCGTCCTTTCCTGCTGACTCCTTGTCTTGTCGATTGCGAATCTGGCTCCGCGAACGGCGACTCCGAACCTGCTGTTCCACTGATGACCCTTTGAGATACTTGCATCATAGCAAAAAACAGGGTAAAAGCAAGAACGAATGCAATGCCCATCTGAATCGGCCCGGGAGCGTGCCCGGGCAGGAGCGTTCGCATGGCTCGCGCGAAAACAGGATCGAGGCAGCCAACCGAGGCAGTGCTGGCCGCAACTCCGCGCCAGCACGAGGTGCTGCGCATCATCCGGGACCATCAGAACATCACCCGCGCCGAGATCGGGGCGCTGTTGCAGGCGAGCGCCAGCCAGGTTAGCCGGCTCACCGCACCGCTGATCGCCCGCAGGGTCGTGACCGTCGAACACCGTCTCCCCCATGCCGAGGGCCGGCCTACCGAACTGCTGTCACTGGCCGGTGACACGCATTATGTCGTTGGGATCGATGTCGGCGGCCTTGCCCAGGAGGCCGTCGTTACCAATCTGCGTGGTGACGTTGTTGGCGCCGCGCACCGTACCGGATCGCCCGCCCGGAGTCGATCGTCGATCATCGACGGCTTGGTCGATCTGGTCGATCGTGCCATCGGGAAGAGCGAGATCCCACGTGAACAGGTGCTGGGGGTTGGGGTTGGCGTACGCGCGATCATCGACCCCGTTTCCGGGGTCGTCAGCGCCGGTCCGGAAGCGCCGGGCTGGTCTCCCGTCTGGGTCGATTTCGACGTTCGCGGGCAGCTGGCGCGGGCACTTCCCTGGAAGCAGTTGACGATCGACGACACCGTGCGGGCGGTTGCTGCGGCTGAGCGACAATACGGCGCTGCACGGGGAATCGACGATTTCGTCTATCTCCTGGCCGATTCCGGTATCGGCGCGGCGCTGATGATCGCGGGACGCTCCTATATCGGGCCAGGTCATCTTGCGGGCGAGGTCGGACATATCACGCTCGACCGGGACGGTCCGCTCTGCGGATGCGGCCGACGTGGATGTGTGGAAATGTACGCCTCGACGAGCGCCATGGTACGCCGAGGGCACGCGATCGATCCCTCGATCGCCACGATGCGCGACTTGATCGAGCGCGATCTGCGAGATGAGGAGCCATTTCGCCGGATTCTCGCCGAAGGCGGCAATGCCCTCGGCCGGGCAATCGGCATTCTGCTCAATCTTCTCTCGCCGGCCCTGGTCGTTCTCGGCGGGCGCGCAACGGAGTCGGCGACGTATATGGCTGCGGCGCGGGCACGCGCGCGGGAGGATTCGCTGGAGCTGCCGTTTCGCAATGCGCGGATCGTCACGAGCGAACCGCGCGAGCATTCGGCGGCGCTCGGCGCGGCCACCCTGATGCTCAATCAGCTCTTTGGCCCGGCGCCACTTTCCATGCGGGTGAGTCGCCGCCGATCCCTGGAGCCGTTACCAGTCGATCGTATCCAAGCCTTGAAGGGAGCACCGTCGTGAGTCGACAACCACTTCGCGTCCTGGCAATTGGCGCCCATCCGGACGATCTCGAGTTCCAGTGCAGTGGCACCTTGGCGAAGTACGCCGCCCGGGGCGATACCGTCTTCATGGCGGTTGTCACGAACGGAGACATCGGGTCTGCCACCCATACGATGGAGGAGATCGGCGCGATCCGGAAACAGGAAGCGCTCGATTCGGCCGCGTTGATCGGAGCCGAACTGATCTGGATGGACTATCACGACGAGTTCTTCTTCTACAACGAAGAGAGCCGGCGTCGCATGATCGAGGTCATTCGCATGGCCGAACCCGATGTCGTGCTGAGTCACTGGACCGAGGACTATCATCCGGATCATTCCCTGAGTGGCATGGCGGCACGAGACGCGCGCATCATGACCGCGGTTCCGCTGATCGTGACCGCTTCGGCGCATCTCAAGAAGATTCCGACGCATTTCTTCTACGACACGCTGGCGGGGGTGAACTTTACGCCCGAGGTGTACGTGGACGTTACCGAAACGTTCGCGACCAAGCAACAGATGCTCGCCTGTCACAAAAGCCAGACTGCCTGGATCAGCGATATCTTCGAGGGGCGAAGCATTGCGCAGATGATGGAGATTCAGTCGGCGTTCCGCGGAATGCAGGCAGGCGTGCGGTATGCAGAAGGATTCCGGGCGTTGGAGACGTTCCCGCGGGCGCGGGATTATTCGTTGTTGCCGCTGGAGTGAAATGGGTCCAGGATCCTGAACGGAGTTAGGAGCTGGGATTTCGGAGTTCGGGACGTGGGTCCTGA
Source organism: Thermomicrobiales bacterium (assembly GCA_023957115.1). Taxonomy (GTDB): domain Bacteria; phylum Chloroflexota; class Chloroflexia; order Thermomicrobiales; family UBA6265; genus JAMLHN01. The sequence goes on along the minus strand of JAMLHN010000021.1, from coordinate 53,889 downwards.
GTCCGGAGTCCTGGGTCCTGAGTAGACCGAATGCGTTGATTGCACGGCCTAAACGGCGCGTATGCACGGGGACGTGGTTCGCAGGAAATGCTCTGTTCGGCTTCTCAAAGATGCCCTAGGAAATGCAGTCGTTCCTACTGCCGATTTTAATATGGGTGACGCTTCGAAAACCCGCCTGTCATGCTGAGGAACGAAGCATCTCCCCGCCGCAGCGGGTGCTCCGGCGCTGCACGCTTCCGACGAAGGATCAGCCGTTCTGCAATTCGCGCTGGCCCAGCGTTTCAACGTTGGGAACGTCTATACGCCGGCGAGGGTGCGGACCGTGTCGATGCTGAATTGCTCGATCGATTCCAATTGCAGGTCGGCGATGCAGTAGCGGTGGTCGTCCTGCAGCTCGGGGGGCGGAATGGCGATGCAACGCATCTTGGCGGCTTTGGCGGCCAGGACTCCGGCCGGTGAATCCTCGAGGGCGAGGCAACGGTCGGGCACGACGCCAAGCTGGCGCGCGCATTCGATGTAGACGGCAGGATGCGGTTTGCCATACGGCTCGTGCTCGGCAGATTGCAGGACGTCGAAGCCGTCACGCAGCTCGATTCTGGTCAGCACGGCTTCGATGATCTCCATCGCCGAGGAGGAGGCGAGTCCGACGCGATACCCAGCGTCCCGAACGGTACGGACGGCCTGGACCGCTCCCGGGAGCGCCGTTCCCCGTTCTTCGATCAAGGCAATGACGTTTCCGACGATCGCCCCCTCGACCTCACGCTTCGACGGTTCGGCCCAGGGATGGCGCGCGTACCAGAACTCGACGACCTCATCGGTGCGCAGGCCCATGGTCAAGAACCCATCGTCCTCTTCCATCGGGACACCGATGGCATTCATGGCACGAGTTTCGGCGATACGCCAGAGGGGTTCCGAATCGATCAGCAACCCATCCATATCGAAAATCACGGCGTCGATCACGCGATGTCTACTCCTTTAGTCGTCGAGCCCGCTCCGCCGATGCGCGGTATTTCTGTTCGGCGCCGGGGCCGGCGCGGGGCCCGCGCGCGCCGCACGCTCTTCGACATGTTGCGCTGATTCGCCTCGATGTGCTCCAGCCGTTGCTGGATATCTTCGAGCCGATCCGCCACATCGGACTCGGGGCGACTGACGAAGGCCGTGGCCAGCGTTGCCGTCAGAATACTGAACATTGCGACGCCAAAGAACATCAGCCCGGCTCCGATGACGCGACCCGGATTCGATACTGGGTATTTGTCCCCATAGCCGACCGTGGAAACGGTAACGATTGCCCACCAGATCCCGTCGCTCAGCGAGTCGATGTTGGCGCCCGGCTCCTTTTCCTCCGTCACGGTCATCATGACCCCAAAAGCGAGCGAGATGAGGACGACCGCGCAGATGATATAGAGGATGGAACGCTGTCGAAAGAAGTAGCGCACGCTGTCGAGCGCGCGAAGCCCAACCACCGCGACAAGCGCCAGCCGAACGACATCACGCGTGTGATCAACTTTCAGAAAGAAGATGAGTCCGCCGAGCAAGAGCGCCAGCACGATGAGCCGCAAGTAGCGAGCGCGCCGGGTGACCGCCAGCCGGTAACGGATGACGGCGTCCACCGTCAGCACTGCCCAAAAGATAATGTCGAGCAGCGCGATCACAGTCGAGGATTCGTACGACGAGACGGCGACCCGGGGAATGAGGAGAAGAATCAGATAAAAGGCGCTCGTCACGGCAACCGCCGGATCGGCTTTCATTTGGTAGGCATCCAGCCGTCCCATTCGTTCCTCTTGGACCGCCGCGAAGGGGGTTCCGTCGTTGCTCACCGCGCCCGAGCCTCCTGAATGCAGATCGGCGAGTTGGCCATGGCGAACGCCCCCACAATCGCGAGCTTGGCAGATTCGACCATCCAGTCCTCGTTCGGATCATAGCGCAGCAATCCCCGGTCTATGCGATGATCTGTACCAAGTGATCGGAATATGGATGAAAGGGATTTACACGCATGACTGTTGAAGGCGTCGAGATTCTGGGACCGGTCCCCGGCGACTTGAGCCATGTGCTCACCCCAGACGCGCTGGCGTTCATTGCCGGGCTGCAGCGCCAGTTCGGCGCCCGACGCCAGGAACTCCTTGATCTCCGCCCGGCGCGTGCCGCGGCGCTGGCCGACGGGGACTATGCCGCGATGCAGAATCCCGATCCGGCGGTGCGTACGGGTGATTGGCAGGTTGCCCCGGCCGCTCCAGCGTTGAACGACCGCCGTACCGAGATTACCGGTCCAACCGACCGGAAGATGATGATCAACGCGCTCAACTCCGGCGCCAAGGTGTTCATGGTCGATTTCGAAGACTCGCTCTCCCCGACCTGGTGGAATGTCATCGACGGCCAGCGCAATGTGATGGACGCCGTACGACGCACCATCTCGTTCGAGAATCCGGACGGCCGGAAATATGAGCTCAAGGATGACACCGCGACCCTGGTCATCCGACCGCGCGGTTGGCATCTGGTCGAACGGCATGTCACGGTCGACGGGGAACCGATCTCCGCCAGTCTGTTCGATTTCGGGTTGTCGTTTTTCCACAATGCCAAAGAGCGGCTGGCCGCCGGGGAAGGCCCGTTCTACTACCTGCCCAAGCTGGAGAGCTATCTGGAGGCACGGCTCTGGAACGATGTCTTCGTGGCCGCCCAGGATAGCCTCGGGGTGCCACATGGCTCGGTCCGGGCAACGGTGCTGATCGAAACGATCCTGGCCGCGTTCCAAATGGAAGATATCCTCTACGAGCTGCGTGACCATTCGGCCGGGTTGAATGCGGGGCGCTGGGACTACATTTTCAGTCTGATCAAAACGTATCGCACCAGTCCGGACCACGTTCTGCCCGACCGCGCGCAGGTCACCATGGCGGTGCCGTTCATGCGGGCGTATACCGAGCTGCTAGTGCGCACCTGCCACAAGCGCGGCGCGCATGCGATCGGCGGTATGGCGGCATTCATCCCAAGCCGCCGCGACCCCGAGGTGAACGAAGTTGCGCTCGCCAAGGTCCGAGAAGACAAGGAGCGTGAGGCCAATGCCGGATACGACGGAACGTGGCTGGCGCATCCGGATCTGGTGCCGACCGCGGCCGACGTTTTCGACGCCGCGTTGGGCAGCAAGCCCAACCAGAAAGACAATCTCCGTGAGGACGTGGCCATGAAACCGGAGCACCTGGTCGATACGGCAATCCCGGGAAGCTCTATCACGGAAGCGGGTCTGCGGATGAATGTCAGCGTCGGCCTGCAATATATCGATTCCTGGCTGCGCGGCAACGGCGCGGCCGCCATCAACAATCTGATGGAGGATGCGGCGACCGCTGAGATTTCGCGTGCCCAGATCTGGCAGTGGATCCGCACCGCACGCAGCACCGACGACGGCGAGCCGATCACGATCGAACGCTATCGCACCGTACGGGACGAAGAGCTCGACAAGCTGGGTCGAACGCCGACATTGGAACAGGCAGCCGCGGTACTCGACCTCCTGATCGACTCGGAGGATTTCATTCCGTTCCTGACGATTCCTGCTTATACACTTCTCGACGAGAACGGGTTGGAAACGGGCCCTGAATCCTGAGAAGACACGATAACCTGGCCCCAGCTGGACGAGCAATGGACCGGGGTTCACTGGGCGGTGGGAAGCCCCCACCGCCCAGTGCGCAAACATCGGAGCACGGAGATGAGTCGCGATAGCGTCGCAGAGCCTTCTCCCGCGGCGCGGGTGTTCGATAGCGGTTGGATCGAGCGTTCTCCCGGCCGGCGCGAGCGAAGCTGGTTCTTTCGTCACGGGCTGATTCGCGGGCTATTCTGGCTCGTGCCGTTTCTGGTTGTGGCGCTTCTCTGGGTCTTCTGGTTCGAGGTGCCCTTCTCCGATCGCACCCCGGTGGGAATCGTGTTCGTGGGGCTTCTGGTGCTGCTCTTCTTTCTCGTCCAGGGCATCCTATACCCGCGTAACTGGCAGGTGCTCATCGGGAAGCGGGAGATTGCGGTTCAGCACGGCATCATCCGCACCACCCAGGTCTTTCTCTCCTACGATCGCGTGCAGCAGATCGACCATGTCAGCTCACCGACGATGCAGCGGCTCGGTCTGGTCGAGCTGGTGCTCCACACTGCCGCGGGGGGATTGAAGGTCTATGCGCTCGATGCGGCCGATGCCGACCTGATCGAGAACCGGATACGCGCCAACCAACCCCTTGTTCCGTTGCTGCACCGATGAACCCGCTGCGCCGTCTGGCTCGTGCCGAGCCTCCGCTGATCGATCCGCACGCGCCGCCGGCTGAGCCGATCGTCGACCGGCCGCTCCACTGGTTCTCCCTCTACACATTCTGGAAGACGCTGCCGATCACCATCGGGCTGGTGACACTCGTCTCGCTGCTTCCCGGTGTGATCGCGCTCCTGATCATCATCGCCTTCGGGCTCTTCTACGAGTTCGGTGAAGAGCTGCCGTTCTTTCTCAAGGAGACGGTGCTGCAGGACGTCATCGACTATGAGCTCCAGGGATTCGGTCCCATCTACGATCAGCTCCGCGCCAATCGCTATCACCTCGAGTTGATGATCGTCATCGGACTGATTGCGGCATCGTGGATCGTCGTCCGTACGTTGCAATGGAAACGCACCACCTACGGCATCGACCGCGAGCACATCTGGATCAAAGGCGGCCTCTATTGGAAGTGGGAACGCCGCCTCCCGATGGCGCGGGTGCAAACGCTGGAGCTCCGCGCAAACTGGCTCGACCGATTGCTGGACTTGCGCTCGGTCGAGTTCGTGTCCGGCACGCCCGACCGGAGCGTCGCCACGATCCGGCTCGCCGCCGTCCCGACGAGAGAGGCGGTCCAGATTCAGCGCATCATGCTGGACGCCACCACGGGGCTGCTTGGAGAGGACTATTCCGTCTTCTTGCAGCATCGCGAATCGGTACAGCTGGCCGAAATCTCGACCCGGCAACTCTTCGCGGCCGGGATTACCAGCTTCGAGATCAGGCTCAGCTTCGTTGGCGCCATCGCTGCATTTCATCTCTTCAGCAAATCGGTGCTGAAAGAGTGGCGCAACGATCTGATCCACTGGTTCGTCAACACGATCGAACAACGGCACGCCTTTGCCGATCTGGTCGACTTCACCCTGCTGCTGGCGCTCATGTTCTGGCTTCTCTCGGTGCTCACCTTCGTTGCGACCTTCAGCCGGTTCCAGCTCCAACGCGCCGGGCATCTCGCTCTGATCGAACACGGGCTCGTCACCCGCCGGTGGCGGGCGGTGTTGCTTCCTCGCGTGCAGGCGATCACGTTTGTCGAAACCCCGGTCCAGGAATACCAGCATGCGGGCTCCATTCGCATGGAGCTGAGCGGCTCGCACCAGAAGTCGCTCGAGCGCAAGATGCTTCTGCCGTCACTCCCCCGAGAGGAAGCCCTGGCCACGCTCGAACGGCTCTTTGGCGGCGCCTTTTTCGACAACATCTCGCGCCAGCTCGACCAGTTCCATCGTGTTCCGGCATCGGGCCGGCGGATGTATTCGATGTTCTGGGTCTATCGCGTGCTGGGACTGACCACACTCCTGATCGTGGCCGACTGGCTCTCCCCGGAAATCCGCTTCGAACATCTCGGTATCGCCGCGTTCGCCTCGCTGGCCATCCCAGGCTATTTCTATGGCCGGCGCCAGTTCACGGATGCCGGCTGGTTGCTCAATGACGACCGGGAGCTGATCGTACGCGAACAGCGAGATCAACCGTCGCACCATCATTTGTCCGGCCGATCGGGTGCAATGGCGGGGGGTCACGCAATTGACGCTGCCGTTCAAGAAAGCCAGGACCAGCGACCGTGGTGGCCTACGTTGCGGCGTCCGGCAAAGTCGACGGGGTGGGCAAGGGATTCGTCCAAACCGGATGGCCGGTCGCCGATGGCCGTCTCCGCATTCGCGGACTTCCACGGACTGAGGCAGATTCACTGCTGGACCAGATCGGTCCGCAGGAGAGTCAGCCACTGTTCCGCCCGCATGTGGTTTGAGGGGAGTTCCGGGCGTGTTCGAAACGGTCCTGAGCCCTGGATCCTGGGCCCTGATACGGAATCCGGGTGATTGCTCGGGGATAGCGTAGACGCCGGTCACTGTGCCGGCGGTGCTTCGCCAGGACCGGCGTCTACCTCATGCGATGCTGGGCTGGAGCGGTGGTGAACCGATCGTGCCGCATCCTGGTGTGTTCACCCGGATTCCGTATGAGACAGTCCGGGAGTTCGGTTTTTCCCGGGGATCGCCGGCTTCGATCCACGCCATCCCAACGCTCCGTCCGCTTTCCAACTGGAAAGCGGACGGAGAACTTCTTGCGGTTGTCAGTTCGAGCTGCTCAGGACCCGTCTTAGGCGGATTCTTTCTTGTAGCCGAGTGTATCGGCCAGCTGCTGCATATACGCCTGCTCCGATTCGGTGACCTTCTCGCCGCCGAACCCAAGGAAGCCGCCGGTCTTGGTCGCTTCGACAGCGGCGTTGGCCGAGGTCAGCAAGAGCTGGGCCCAGGCATCGGCGTCGTCATGGTGTCCTTTGGCCAGAAGCGATTCGTAGGACGATCTGGCTGCGACGATGCCCTCCTGGACCACGACCTTCGGATCCTTGGATGCCTCGGATTCCATATCGACCTTGTCGACATCCTCGCTTTCGGTCTGCGTCACGATCTGGCGCAGCAGCGGGTTGCTCGACTCGCCGACGAACATAGCCGATGCGCGCATGGCGGCCATGATTTCACGCATGGTGCTGAAGTTGCCGCCCGGTTCGCTCATCGCCGCGCCGAGCACGACCTTGCCCAGGGCGACCGTAAGCTTGGCCAGCTCGTCTTTCGAGTAGGCGTCGACCGAAACAGCCTCCGCGACTTCGGCCGTTGCCCCCTCACCGTCGCTACTCATCGTCTCGACGACGTCGACAACCGTCCCTTCGACCGTGTTGGCCCCGTCGCCGGTGTGTTTCTGAACCGTCTCGCCTGCGTTGTCCGTCATCGCTCACACCTCTTTCTGACACATTCCCACAATCATGCCGGAAGCGTACTGTATTGCCTGGGTGATCGGCGGTGCGTGGGGATAAGGAGTTCGGAGCTGGGATTAGGGCGTGCTTGAAAAGGGGCCGGAGCCCGGAGTCCGGGGGCCGGAGGAGACCGAAGCAACGAGTTTCGGGGTCTCAACGGCATGAAGCGCCCGAAACGCGGCGCCCATCGGGCCGCACGGTGGGCTTTTCAAACACGGCCTAGGAGTTAGGATGTATTTTGGGGGTGTTCGAAAACTCGACGATGTGGCTCCGCCCGCGCTGGCCCGGGATCCGTCCGTTCACGCCCCGAAACGAGCTCCCCGGCTCGTCGCAGGACCCAGGGCTCAGGACGCAGGACATGTTTAAACACGCCCTAGGCGATCGGGGGGATTTAGGGTGTGTTTGCAGAAGGCACCCAGAGCAGCGGGGATTTCCAGCTCCCAGATCCTCGCTCCCAGCAACTACTCCGGGATGGGAGATGCGGAGGAGTCCTGGGCGGTGAGGGTCGGGACCTGGCGGTAGGGCCCGGTTTGCTGGAAGGCATAGGCATACCCGACCAGGACGACATCGCTACAGCTCGGGCCGATGAAGGTGAGGTTCGTCAACCAATCGCCGACGATACCACGCTGGACGGTAATGGCCGGGTAGCCGGCCATTCCATATTCGAGCGACCAGGAATCATCGAGCGCCACCAGGGCGTCGAGATCGTTCGATTCGAGCAGGTCGTCGATGTACGTCTGCGCGGTGGTTTCAGCATCTCTGGCCAGCGTTTCGGCTTCCTCGGCGGAGAGCTGGCAACCGTCGGCTTCGATCAACCGGTCTTGCCCCAACGGCATATAGACCGCTGGATCCGATTCGTTGAGGGCGATGATCTCCGCAAGCGTGCTCGGCTCGATCTGATTCTCCTGCAGGTAGGCATTGATGCCATCGCGCATCTCGCACGCAATGATCTGCCACCAGTCCGGTTCGGGCATGCCGGTTGGACGCACGACCACCACGTCGGCCCCGGCAGCGATCAGCGCGTCGACGGCTCCAGTGCTGTTGAAGCTGGCAATGACGTCTTCATCGGTATAGGCGTCATCGATTGGAATAAGCCCCAGACGCACGCCGTGCAACGCATTGGGGTCGAGCGCCGCCATGAAATCCATCCCGGCGACGGGTGTTGCCCGGGACGAGCGTGTGTCGGCGATATCGAGCGTTCCGGCAAAGACCGTCATCGCAACGGCAACATCCTCGACCGATTTCCCGATCGGACCAGCGGTATCGAAGTCGGGGGAGAGCGGAATGATGTTATCGGAGCTGATCAGCCCCGTGGTCGGGTGCATCCCCACCACCGACGCATAGGTAGACGGCGAAATGATCGAACCGATCGTTTCGGTGCCAATGGCCAACGGCACGAAGTTCGCGGTCACCGCCACCGCGCTGCCGGTGCTGGAACCGCTCGGATCGCCGCCAAACGGACTGTGGGTCTGCCCGCCGAACGAGCTGAACCCATTTGCCACCGACAGGTGCATCCAGTTCGCCCATTCGGTCATGTTGACCTTGCCGAGAATGACCGCGCCCGCGTCCCTGAGCTGCTGGACCAGGTAGGCATCGTCCGCCGCCGTGGCATCGGCCAGGGCCGCAGCGCCGGCGGTGGTCACCATCGTGTCTCCGGTGGCGATGTTCTCCTTGAGTAGGACGGGGATTCCCTGCAATGGTCCTTTGATCTCCCCGTTCGTGCGTTGAATATCCCGCAGATGGGCGAGATAGAGCGCATCCGGATTGATTTGCGTGACCGCGTTGAGCTGGCCGACATCGTACGTGCGAATACGGTCGATGTAGAAGAGCACCAGCTCCTGCGAGGTGAGCTTGTGGTCGTCCATCAATTGCTGGAGCTGGGGAATGTTCGCTTCGACGATCATCCCTTGCAGCTCGCGCATCCGCTCTGGTGAAATTTCTGCAAGCGCCTGCTCGAAGGGAGAAAAGTCGACCGGGCGATAGGTCGTATCGGGCAGCCAGGAGAGATCGGGGGTTTCCGTGATCTCCGGTTCCGTCTCCTCGTGCACCTCCAGGGCATCGTCATAGGTTGGAGCATCCTCGTAGTAGTAGGGATCCTCGTCGTACGTCTCTTCTTCAGAGGAGTAGGGATCTTCTTCCTGCCACTCGTCTTCTTGCGCATGCGCCAAAGGATGGGATTGAGCAACCGGACCGATTGCCGCCAGCACAAGCAGGCTGACGAGCAGCAAACGAATACGCGACATGTGAACCCAGCCACTCCCCAGCGGTAGACCGTATGTTGACCGTCGTTTGCACGAGTTGAGCGAAGATGCGAGCGAAGGCGTCTGGCACAAGACGACACAGGGGCGGAGTCTACGTGACAATCCTTAAGATGGCCACATCCCTCGCCGGCTCATGTCCAGCTCATGCTCCGACCGATGGAGCGCGATGCGCACGCAGCCACGACGGCGTGATCTGCCCGGTCAGCACAGAGCGGAATCGCTCGATCTGCTCGGACGGTTCCCCAGGTCCCAGGTAATCGAGCACCAGATCGCGACCGGCGAAGTAGGTGAAGATGTAGGGACGCCAAAGCGGATCGTCCAGAAAGCGGAAGCGGCGCTCCGCGCGTTCCTTCGGCGTGAGCTCCCATGTCATCAGGTAGTCGATGACCTCGGACTCGCTGGCCCCCTGCTCGTGGCGAAGAATGGCGGCGTTGCCGGCCACGGCTCGTAACTTGCCAACGAGCGCGTCGATGCGCTCCTCCCGTTGCGGGTCACCCTGCAAACCGAGCGCCGGATAGAACACGTCGGATTTGAAGACGATCCCGTCATCCCCGGGGAAAATCTGCGCTTCGGCGACGGTGGCAATGCCTTCGCTGATGACGCATTCCGGTGTGTTGATCAAGTGAATGGCGTGTTCGGCGTAGCCCCGCTGCTGATAGAGGATCCGGTCTTTGAGCGAATGCTCCGTGTGATGTCCGGGGTATCCCTCATGGGCCGTCAGATCGACCATCGCGTTGGCGCGCAAGGGAAGATCGACATTGATCTCGACCAGCGACTTCGCATTGCCCAGGTACCAGTTGTACCCAGACCAGGGCTTGTCGACAACGAACGCAATTTCGACCGACTCGCCCTCCGGCAGGTCGACGATAGCGAGCGTGCGTTTGCGCGTCTCGTTCAGCAGCAGGTCGAATCCGGTACGGGCGGTGGCATTGTCGATGTTGTACTGATTGCGCCAGGCATCGAGCCGGTCGAGCAACGATCCGCGTCCAGGAACGATTTCCTCCAGCTCGTCCCGGACAGCTTCGAATGTCGATTCCGGTTCCAGAGCGATGTCGATATCGAAACAGGCCGCGACTTCCTGGCGGTAGGGGACAGATTCCCCCTGCAGCTTGCGCAGGACCATGTCGATACCGGTCAGTTGTTTGTCGAGGTAATCCCGGCGCGTTTCCGGGTATCCCTGGGCCGGGAGCTGCTCGTGCAACCTGCGCACGCGAGTGTGCAATTCGGCAAGAGAGGACATGAGCTCTGTCTCGGCCGTAGCCTTGAGCTCGGCCGGGCCGACGTAGGCGTCGATGAAGCCGGGGAAATGCCGCACGATGCCAAAGGCAATACGCAGATATTCGGTTCCAAATGCGTCAAGGGTGTTCATCCGGGAAGCTTAGCGCAGCAGGCAGCAGGCAGCAGGCAGCAGGCAGCAGGCAGCAGGCAGCAGGCAGCAGGCAGCAGGCAGCAGGCAGCAGGCAGCAGGCAGCAGGCAGAGAATTGTGGAGGACGGCTCAAGCAAGTGCGAGTATTGCGTTCAACCCATCTCTGCATTGCGTTTGGCGGCCGAACTCGAGGACAAGGAAATCCCGGGTAGAGCAGTCAGCAGGCGGCAGTCAGCACCAATTGGGGCGTGAGGCGTGTCTGATCCGTCGCACGCGTTCTGAATGCTGACTGCCGCCTGCTCTCTGCTAATAGACCTCCAGGTAGCGATCGCGCTCCCAGCCGGAGACGTGCTTGCGGAAGGCGTCCCATTCGACGCGCTGGGCTTCGATCAGGCGCTCGAAGACGTGGTCACCCAGGGCAAGCCGGACGACCTCGTCCCGCTCCATCTCATCGACCGCTTCGCCCAGGGTGGACGGCAGTGTCGGGATATTGCGACGGCGCAGATCGTCGTCGGTGAAGTGATAAAGGTTTTCTTCGACCGGTTCCGGCAGGGTGAGGTCGTTTTCGATGCCATCGAGACCGGCAGCCAACATGACCGCAAACGCGAGATAGGGATTGCAGGACGGGTCGGGGCAACGGAGCTCCAGCCGCGTCGCAGCGGTCTGGCCCCCGCGAATCGCCGGAACGCGCAGCAGCGCCGACCGGTTGGTGCGCGCCCAGGAGACATAGACCGGCGCCTCGAACCCAGGAACCAGTCGACGATAGGAGTTCACCAGCGGGGAGAGGATCGAGCACATGGCGCGGGCGTGGGTGAGCTGCCCGGCAATGAACTGCTTGGCAAGCGCGGACAATCCATACGGATCGGAGGTATCGACAAACGCGTTCTTGCCCGTCGCGATGGACGTCAGGCTCTGATGCACGTGCATACCCGAACCGGCAATGTTCTCGAGTGGTTTTGGCATGAAGGTGGCATGGAGCCCATGAGCGTGCGCGACGGCCTTCAGCACGTACTTGAACGTCACCGCGCGGTCGGCGGTCACAAGCGCATCGCCGTATTGGAAGCCGATTTCATGCTGCCCGATGGCCACCTCATGATGGCTGGCTTCGACTTCGATCCCCATCTGCGCCAGCACCTGCACCATTTCCTTTCGGATGGTGCTGGCCGGATCGGTAGAGAAATCGAAATAGCTGCCGCGGTCGTGCGGCAGCGGCAGGATTTCGTTGTCGGCCGTCTGGAAGAGGAAGAATTCGAGCTCGGGGCCCGTCTTGAACTGATAGCCAAGCTTCTCGACCCGATCGAGCTGGCGCTGGAGCACCGCACGGGGATCTCCCGGGAACGGCTCGCCATTTGGGTTGTAGACCCAGCAGATGACGCGGGCAGTCGGAAACGTCGATCGGTCCCAGGGCAGCTCGGCATAGGTCGAGAGATCGGGCACCAGATACATATCGGACTCGGCGATGCGGGTGAATCCCGCGATCGACGATCCGTCGATCCACTGGCCCCCATCGATCACATGGCCGAAGATCGAGACCGGGATGGTGACGCTCTTGACGATTCCCATCACATCGGTGAACTGCAGATTGATGAATTGAATGCCGTCTTCCGCAACGCGCTCCAGGATCTCTTCCTTGGTTGGCGCCGGTGAAAGGGGTTTTGGGTCGGTAGCCATGGTCATCGGTCCTCGTTCTTGATCGCGTGGCCGCGATTATCTCGATTGCACACAGACATGGCACACGATGGGCGTCGTGTGCCATGCACGGGCAATTCGTCTCGCAAGAGACGTCTAGACGTCAAAGTAAAGATAAAACTCGTAGGGCGTTGGCCGCAGGGCGACCGGATCGATCTCGATATCCTGCTTGTAGTCGATCCAACCGTCGATCAGGTCCTGGGTGAAGACCCCCCCCTCCAGGAGATACGCATGGTCGGCCTTGAGCGCGGCCAGCGATTCCGGCAGGGACCCCGGAGTGCTCTTGATGCGGCGCAGCTGCGCGGCCGATGCCTCGTAGAGATCGAAGTCGGCGGGAGCGCCCGGGTCGATCTTGTTCTTGACGCCATCGAGACCGGCCATGAGCAGCGCGGCGAAGGCCAGATACGGATTGGCCGACGTGTCGGGGCACCGGAACTCGATCCGCTTGCCTTTCTCGGTGGTGGTGTAGGTGGGGATACGGATGGCCGCCGACCGGTTGCGCTGTGAATAGACCAGATTGACCGGCGCCCGAAGCCCGGAACCAGCCGCCGATAGGAGTTGACGGTCGGCGCACAGAACGCAAGCAACGACGGACCGTGCTTCAACAATCCACCGATGTAGTAGCGGGCAAACTCGCTCAATCCGGCATAGTCGTCCGGCGAGCCGTACATCAGATTCTTGCCGTCCTTCCAGATCGACTGGTGGACGTGCATACCTGAACCGTTGTCGCCAAAGATCGGCTTCGGCATGAACGTTGCGACCTTGCCGGCGCTCCGCGCCTCGTTGCGGACGACGTACTTGTAGGTCTGCGTTTTGTCGGCGATGTTGACCAGCGAATCGAACCGCATGTCGATTTCGCACTGACCGGCGGTCCCGACTTCGTGATGATGAATCTCGACCGGGATACCCAGCTCGGCCATGGTCAGCACCATCTGCGAGCGGAGATCCATGAGGGTATCGTGCGGCGGAACCGGATAGTAGCCCGATTTCGGCCGGATCTTGTACCCGAGGTTCGGGTCCTCCTCCCGTCCGGTGTTCCAGAAGCCTTCGACGGAATCGACGGAATGGAAGGAGGCTTCGTTCGTCGTGCCGTATTGGACGTTGTCGAAGACGAAGAACTCTGGCTCAGGACCGAAGTAGGCGGTGTCCCCCATACCAGACGACTGCAGATAGGCCTCGGCGCGCTGGGCAACGCCGCGCGGATCACGCGAGTAGCGCTGGTGCGTGACCGGATCGTAAATATCGCAGAGGAGATACATCGTGGGAATGGAGGTATATGGGTCGATCTGCGCGGTCTCCGCGATCGGCATCATCAGCATGTCGGATTCGTTGATCGCCTGGAATCCCCGAATCGACGAGCCGTCGAATCCAACCCCATCTTCGAAGATATCCTCATCCACATCGGCGATCGACTTGGACGTGTGTTGCCAGGTGCCGAGAAGGTCGGAAAAACGGAAGTCGACAATCTGGACTCCCGCATCCTTGGCCATCTTCATCACGTCGGCCGGCGTTTTCGCCATCGGTGCTCCCCTCTTGTTGTTTTCGAACATCGTGGTTGGTGTTCGGGATGCTCGCCCGGGCCGCCAGATGGCCCGCAACGATTGGAAACTCTAGAGAGTGCGGAGTACGACGTCATCGTGCAGATTGGGGCAATACCCAACCAAGATCTGTGATACCTGCACAAATCCGTGCGCTTGGCACGAAGGCCAGGATCCCCGCCGGTAGCCCCGCACAACGATCGGCGGGTTTTGCGAAAATTCTTTGTGCGTCGCGAACCAGAACCCGGCCCGTTGTTGGATCGTTGCTCGACTGCCCCTCCACGCCGTTGCCTCATATGCGGACGGTTCCTGAACGTTCGGCTGGAAGGAGCGACTTCTGCAGGCTGGTTCACCCTCATCCATCCCCCCAACCCCCTCCTTCTCCCAGTACTGGGAGAAGGAAGGGCACGCATCGCGCAGCGCGACCAATTGACGGTCGGTACACGAACTGTCCGCATGTGAGACGCCGTTGCAGAGCGCGCCCGCGACCGGGCTCCGATCGTCGTCCGTTGCGTGTCATATTGGAAGCTCGAGCACACGCTCCCGCTCCGACATGCGAGAATTGGTCCTATCTGGGATCCGACGGCGTCGCGTGGCGCGTTCCTTCTATCTATCTGGTGAGAGCAATGTCCAAGGCACGATCGGCAAACCGAAGCGAGTCAACCCCGAAAGCGCCGGGGGGACTCAGCACCCTGCTGCGACCCGGGCAGATGCCGGATCGGTCGACGATTCCCGGGCAGTTCCGGATCCAGGCGCCGGCGCCGGCCGGACCACCGGTCCGCCCCGCCGCACAGTATCTGACCGCGCAGGAGCTGTCCAACGCGTTGCCGTTGCCGGACGAGCCAGCGGCAGCATCCGACTTCGAGCAGGCCCCCGCGTCCGACGAGGAGGCGCGCAAGGCGTATCCATGGCAGACGCCGCCGCGCCGGCCCACCCCCTGGTTCGCCCTGGACGCCGGGTTCGCCCCGGCCGATCCGGCGCTCGAGGCGGGAGCCGACGTGCTTGCCCTCGCGCAGGAGCAGCTCGCCGCCGAGTAGGCGCTGCCCCTGGGCAGCATCTGGTTGCCGATCCGGCGCGAATCCGCACGTTCAGGCTGGTATGTCCGCAATTTTGGCGGAACGATCCATCTTGCCTATCTTCGCTCGAACGGTTCCTTGTCGGGTTGGGTACAATCAGTCAACCAGGCCGTCGGGTCTTCCTTGCTTCCTGTCCTACCAGAACTGAGGAAGGCCGGTGGCGACCGGCTCCGGATTTCCACGGGAATGGGCCCGTCCGAGCTCCGGGGCGAACGGAGACCAGAATGGCGACAACGCGAAACTCAAAGAAACAGCGCTCTGCCGCCGCGACCAATGGCGACAAGCCTCACGTACCGCAGGTGAGTCCGGAGCAGCTGCTCGAGCTCTATCGCAAGATGGTGCTCGTTCGGTATTTCGAGGAAGCCTGCCAGACGGCTTTCCGCCAGGGAAAGGTCGGCGGCTACCTTCACGTCTATATCGGGCAGGAAGCCATTGCGACCGGTCTGCTGGCGACGATTCAGCCAGACGACCGGGTGATCACCGCGTATCGCGACCATGCGCATGTGCTGCTGCTGGGGAGTGATCCCAAGGCCGTGATGGCCGAGCTCTATGGCAAAGGCACCGGCCTTGTCAAAGGCAAGGGCGGCTCGATGCACCTCTTCGACGTCGAGCACAAGTTCTGGGGCGGGTATGGCATCGTCGGCGGACACATTCCGCTCGGGGTAGGTATGGCTTATGCCCAGCGTTACCTGCCGGACAACACCGGGATCACCCAGCTCTATCTCGGGGACGGCGCCATTCACAATGGCGCGTTTCACGAGGGGGCCAATCTGGCCGGCTTGTGGGGCAGGGAGGGATTGAACCCCTGTCTGTTCGTGCTGGAGAACAACCAGTACGGCATGGGCACCAGCATCGAGCGGGCCACGGCCAATACCGATCTGATCTCGAAATTCGATTCCTATGCGATTCCGCGCGAATCGGTCGATGGGATGGACATCGAAGCCGTCTATGAGGCCGCGGTCCGGCTGACCGAACGGGTGCGCGAGACCGGATCGCCCTTCGCTCTCGAAGCGATGACCTACCGCATCGCGCCGCATGGCGCGGCTGACTTCCTGGAAAAATACCGCTCCAAGGACGAGGTCCGCGAGGCGCGCAAACGCGATCCAATCGGATTGACCGAGACCAAATTGCTCGATCGTGACATCGTGTCCGAGGACGAGATTACGAAGATCCGTCAGGAATACCAGCAGCTTGCCGCCGATGCGGTCAAATTCGCCGAAGAGAGCCCGGAGCCGCCGCTCGAGGAGCTGCTCACCGATGTCTACGCCGAGCCGGAAGCGGTCGGGTAGCAGGAAAGGACATAGCGTTCGATGCCTGTCATTACCTACCGCGAGGCCATCAAGTCCGCGATGGCGGAGGAGATGGAGCGCGACGATCGCGTGGTCGTCATGGGCGAAGATATCGGCCTGTATGGCGGTACGCATCTGGTGACCGACGGTTTGCTCGATCGGTTCGGACCCAAACGCGTCATGGATACGCCGATTGCGGAAGGCGGCTTCACGGGAGCGGCAATTGGCATGGCGATGGCGGGAATGCGCCCGATCGTCGAGATGATGACCTGGAACTTCTCGTTCCAGGCGGCCGATCAGATCATCCAGAACGCGGCCAAGATCCGGTATTTCTCCGGTGGGCAGGCCTCGGTGCCGCTGGTGATCCGCGGTCCTAACGGCGGCGGCGTACAGCTTTCCGCCCAGCACACGCATAGCCTGGAAGGATTCTACGGCCACTTCCCGGGGCTCAAGGTCGTTGCCCCGGCGACCCCGTATGACGCGCATGGCATGATGATCGAGGCGATCCGCGATCCCGACCCGGTGCTGATCCTGGAAGCCGGCGCGCTCTACGGCACCAAAGGCGATGTTCCGGAAGAGGAATACACCGTCCCGTTCGGTAAATCCCGGATCGCGCGCGAAGGAACCGATATCACGCTCATCGGTTACGGGCGGCAAGTAAATCTGCTGCTCAAGACGGCCGAGAAGTTGGCGAGCAACGAGGGAGTCGATGCAGAAGTCATCGACCTCCGCTCGATCCGCCCGTTCGATACCGAAACGATCGTCGATTCGGTCAAGAAGACCAATCGCGCGGTCGTCATCGAAGAACAGTGGCGCTGGTTCAGCGTCGCATCCGAAGTTGCGGCGCACCTGCAGGAGCATGCGTTCGACTACCTGGATGCCCCGGTCGAGCGCGTCAGCGGAGCGGAAGTTCCCGCGCCGTATGCGCGCAATCTCGAAATTGCCGCGTTCCCTGGAGAAGACGACATCATCGACGCGGTCAATCGCGTCCTGTACCGGAGGTCATAAACCCGTGTCGACGGTGATCATGCCCAAAATGGGCGACGGAATGGAAGAGGGAACCTTGCTGCGGTGGCTCAAGAGCGTCGGCGATCAGGTCGACGCGGGCGATCCCATCGCGGAGATCGAGACCGACAAGGTGGCGCTCGAAATCGAGGCCGCCGAAAGCGGGTATCTGATCCAGACGCTCGTCGATGAAGGACAGACGGTGCCTATCGGTACCGCAATCGCGCAGATCGGCGCCGAGGGCGAGGCCCCCACGGCAGACGCGCCGGCCGCGGACACTCCGCCAGCGGAAGCGCCGGCGGCTGAAGTTGCCGCGGAGCCGGAAGCACCGGTGGCCGAGCCGGTTGCCGCAAGCGCGCCGGCGGCTGCCCCCGCGGCGACACCCGCCCCGGCAGCGCCCGTTCGGGCCGAGGGGGAGAAGCTGCGCGCCTCGCCGCTGGTCAAGCGCTTGGCGGCCGAGCACGATATCGATCTTTCCGGTATTCCCGGAACCGGCCCCGGCGGCCGTATCGTCAAGGACGATCTGGCGCCGTACCTGACCGGCGCACGGCCCAAGCCGGCGCCGGCTGCCGCTCCGGCCGAGACCGCGCCACCAGCGGCGCCAGCGCCACTGGCCGCATCGGCGGACGGTGGCGCCCGCCCGGCAGGGGTTCCCCGCGAGCAAAGCCGCATCCGCAAGACGACGGCGAAGCGGATGGTCGAGGCCAAGCAGGTCATCCCGCATTTCTATGTCGTGTCCGAGGTCGATATGACCGAGGCGCGTGCCTTCCGCGAAATGATCAACGGGGAGATCGAGGAGAAGGGATCGAAGGTCTCCTTCAACGATCTGGTGGTCAAGGCCGCCGCGCTGGCGCTGCGGGACTACCCAAATCTAAATGCGAGTCTGGAGGGCGATCAGCTCTACGATCACCAGAATATCGACATCAATATCGCGGTCGCCATCGAGAACGGGTTGATTGCGCCATTCCTGCCGGATACGGACAAGCTCTCGCTCGGTACGATCGCGCGGATGACGAAAGATCTGGCCGGACGTGCCCGCGAGGGTGGGTTGCTGCCGGAGGAGTATCAGGGCGGGACGTTCACGATCTCGAATCTGGGGATGTACGACGTCTCCGAATTCGTGGCGATCATCAATCCACCGCAAGCCGCCATTCTCGCGATCGGCTCGATCGCCGAGGTGCCGGTCTTCAAGGATGGTGAGGTGGTCCCGGCCTACAAGATGAAGATCACCCTTTCGGCCGATCATCGCATTTCCGATGGGGCCGAGGCCGCGCTCTTCCTGCAGACGGTCAAGGGGTATCTGGAGAAGCCGCTGCGGCTGGTGCTTTAGGAGCAGGCGGCAGGCAGAACGATGGATGTATTGGGGCAGCACTCGATTTTCGAGGCTGCCCCGTTTTGTTGTGTAGAGCACCTCCACCCGGGGTCAAAACCCCGGGCTCACAGAACAAAGTCCCTCTGGGACTACGAACGCTTCCCAATACAACCGTTCTCCGATAGCGTTGCCAGGCGCCATGCCTGTCATTCTGAGCAAAACGAAGAATCCCTCCTCGTCAGGAGTGCGCAACGCCCGGTTCATGGCTGTTGGGTAGTCCCAGAGAGATCCTTCACTTCGTTCAGGATGACAATGGCGCAAGGCGGTGGCGACGATGGGATGAATCACCTGGTCGCCGGAGTGAGCCGGGGATCTTTGGACGGGCGTTACAGGGCGGTAGTCTGCAATTCCTCAGGAAGATCTATCGCTGGTTCAATCTGAGCGTGATCCAGCACGCCATTTGGCCGGTGCTGGTGGCAGTGTTTGCCGCGCCACAAGTCTCGGTCGCGGATACCCCATGGGATTGGTATCTGGGGCGGGTTGCCGGTCCGCTCCTGGCCTTCGTGCTGGCGTTGGGATATATCCGACGCGCGGTCGGGCGGGGCATCGAAACGACATCATTGCCGTCAGTGCACGTCCCGGAGACGCCGGGGCGCGTCGCGCAGCAAGCTCGTTATCTGCTCCTCGGTCTGCCGGTCATGGTGCTGATCGTACGAGCGATTGCCGGGCCAATCGACGAGGTGCTTCGGGTCGCGCTGCTGGGGTTGTGCACGGCCACCGCCTATCACGCGATCAACTTCTGGATCGTGCCGCTCGGTTTTCCCGATGGATACCGGGGAGTCGATCTGGGAACGATCCTGTTCGCGGTGTCGTGGGGCCTGGGCGATGTGTTGCGCGTCGGAGCCAGCAGCGAGGGTGGGAATCTGCTCATTGCCTTCCTGGCTGGTTTCACGGCGGGATTACTGGTCGCACTGGCATGCCGGGGATTGCGTCGCTGGCCGGGGGGAACATGGACGGCGCCGATGACGCAATGGCTTGTTATTACGTTGATTCTTGGATTCGTCGGCCAGTGACTCTTGAGGAGTTGGGATTTAGGAGTTAGGACGATACGCTGTCGAGCGTGTTCGCTTCTATCTTCAACGTCGTCGGTGCAGATCCTCGTGGGCCCCGAAGATCATTGACACCACGAATTGTTCGTTCCGAGCTCCCAACTCCCAACTCCCAACTCCCAACTCCCAACTCCCAACTCCTCGATCCTACATCGATCTCGTCACGCGGGCGGTGTTGGTGAGGCGCGACTGCAGGATGATGACGATCAGGAGGAAGAGACCGCGGATGACTTCTTCCCAGTACTGGGTGAGATCGAAGATTCCTTTGCCGCGCTCGAAGTTGAGCTCGTTGAAGATGAGTCCGAGCAGGAGCACACCGACCAATGTGGTCCAGACCGAGCCGCGACCGCCGGTCAGCAGCGTACCACCGACCACGACCGCGGCGATGGCCGTGAGCTCCCAACCGACCGCGGCAATGGGCGAGCCGGTATTCCCCTGCGCCGCCAGCAATGCGCCGGCGAGCCCCGCCAGCCCCCCGCTGAGCAGGTAGACGAAGAAGAGGGTGCGGTTGAGCGGCAGACCGGCCAGCCGGGCGGCTTCCTCGTTCCCACCGATGGCCAGAATATGCCGTCCGAATCGGGTCAGATTGAGCATGACCGAACCGAGCAGGTAGGCAACGATCACGATCACGACGGGAAGCGGCACGACGCCAATGGTGGTGTTCCACAAGTCCTTGTAATTCGAAGCGTAGTCGACCGAGACGCTGGCATTGTTGGAAAGATTGAGCGCCGCACCCCGGGCGCCCAGCAGCAACGCCAGGGTAACGATGAACGGCTGCACTTTGAAGATCGAGATGATGCCGCCGTTGATCACGCCGACGATCAACCCAACAGCGATCGCGGCGGAGAGCGCAATCCAGAGTCCATGCGGGCTCAGACGCGCGGCAGTGACCGCGGAAAGCGCGACGACCGCGCCGACGGAAAGATCGATCCCGCCGGTCATGATGACGAAGGTCATGCCAAGGGCAATCAAGGCGAAGTAGGTGTTGTTCTTGGCGAGGGTCCAGAGATTGAAATCGCTGGTGAACTTGTCCCCGTACCGCCAGACGCCAAAGAGAAACACCAGAATCAACGCGATCAGCACCCCTTGTCCGCGTAACCACGCACCTGCGATACGGGTATACGCATTCTGGGAGGGGTCGACCGCGTTTTGCCGGAGCTCGCCTGCTTCCATCGCTACCTCCAGCCTGCTTTCGGTCGTTGCAGCAGCACCGCCACCAGAATGGCAGCCGCAATGACCATACGAGTGGTGCCGTCAGGCACCCCGTGCGAGATCAGGGTGTAGCGCACCTGGTGGATGAAGAAAGCGCCGATGACGGTGCCGGCAACGGTCGCATGACCGCCGGTCAGCGGTGTGCCACCAACCGCCACCGCGGCGATGGCATCGAGCTCCATCCCATCCCCGACCTGATACGGATCGCTGGAGGTATTGATGGCCACCACGATCAAGCCCGCCAGACCGGC
This sequence comes from Thermomicrobiales bacterium, assembly GCA_023957115.1. Lineage (GTDB taxonomy): Bacteria > Chloroflexota > Chloroflexia > Thermomicrobiales > UBA6265 > JAMLHN01. The sequence goes on along the minus strand of JAMLHN010000021.1, from coordinate 32,767 downwards.
CAGCAACCCACAGAGCACATAGATCTGCCGTTTGACACGGGTCACCGGCACCCCGGCCAGCTCGGCGGCGCGCTCGTTTCCACCGATCGCCAGCACATACCGGCCAAATGTGGTGCTGCGCAATGCCCAGACCGCCACGATAACGATGACGATCATCAGGATCACCTGCACCGGGACGCCGAGTGGGCGTCCCCGGCCGATGTAGCTGAAATGCGGCGTATTGAATTCGACCAGGTTGCCATCGGAGAGCGCTTTGGCAATCCCGCGGCCACCGAGGAAGAGCACAAGTGTGGCGATGATCGGTTGGATACTGAACTTGGTGATCAGATAGCCATTGAAATACCCGAAGGCGCCGGCAACCAGCACCGGTATGACAATGGCCAGCGGAATGCCGATCCATTCGTTGCTCAGTGGTCCCCACTGACTGGTGAAGATCTTGGGAGCAAGCGCGCCGGAAATCGCCATCAGCGCTCCGACCGAGAGATCGATTCCGCCGCTGCCGATCACGAACGTCATGCCCACGGCGACGATCACGATGGTGGCAACCTGGGTGAGATTGACCCGCAGGGTCGCGACCGTCAGGAAGTTGGTTGTGAAGAAGGCGTTGTAGAGCGAAAGAACGATCAGCGCAAAGAGCGCCCGCTCGGTTTGCGAGCTCTTGCGCACCAGATCCGTCAGCGACAGCGACCGGCTGGACAGTTGCGAGGTCACGGAAGACACGCGCTACACCTCGACCGTATCCGGCATCGGGTCGGAGCCCTCGGCCATGGCGGCGATGATCGCATCCTGGCCGATCTGAGCCCGGTCGAATTCGGCGACGGTCTGGCCGTCGCGCAAGACGGTCACCCGGTTACTCCCTTCGACGATCTCCTCGATCTCGGAGGTAATCATCAGCACTGACATCCCCTCGTCCGCCAAGGTTTCGATCAGGTGGTGGATCTCGGCTTTCGCCCCAACATCGATCCCCCGGGTTGGTTCGTCTAGCAGCAACAATCGCGGATTCAGGCAGAGCCAGCGGGCCAGCAGGACCTTCTGCTGATTGCCACCGGAGAGCTGCGAGATCGGTTGCTCGACATCGGAGGTCTTGATGGAGAGCAGCGCGACGAAGCGGTCGACGATCGCCTGTTGCTCGTTCGGGTCGATGATGCCGTTCTTGGTCAAGGTTGGCAGCGCAGCCAGGGTGAGGTTTTCCCGCACCGACATCTCGGGAATGATTCCCTCTGCCTTACGGTCCTCGGAGCAATAGCCGATGCCTTCCCGGATGGCATCGCGCGGCGATGCAATCGGGGAAGGCTTCCCATCGAGCGTGAGCGACCCCTGGTCGGGTTTATCGGCGCCGAACAGGATTCGCGCCAGCTCGGTACGTCCGGAACCGAGCAATCCGGAGAGCCCCAGGATCTCGCCTTTGCGCAGCTCGACCGAGGCGTCGCGCAGAACCGGCTCGGCTTCGATATGCGCGGCGCGGTAAAACGGCGCGGATTCGATATCGACCTTGCGCTCGGCGAATCCGGTCGTTCCCTCACGCCGGAGCTCGCCAATATTCTTGCCGAGCATTCTGGCGACGATCTCGAGCTTGGAGACACTCGCGAGCGAGGTCTCCTCGATCGTCTGGCCGTCACGCATGATGGTGATGTTGTCGCCCACTTCGTGCAGCTCATCGAGCCGGTGGGAAATGTAGATCACGCTCACGCCGGAGGCTTTCAGCCGGTGAATCGCGTCGAACAGGGTGGCCACTTCACGTTCGTCGAGCGACGAGGTCGGCTCGTCCATGATGACCAGCTTCGAGCCGAAGGAGACTGCCCGCGCGATCGCAACCATCTGCTGCAAGGCAACATTGAGATTGAGCAGCGGTTGTTTGACATCGAGCTGGATGCCGAAGTGCGCCAGGATCTCGCGCGCTTCGCGGTTCATGCGCGGCCAGTCGATCAATCCGAACCGGCGTGGCTCGCGGCCCATAAAGATGTTTTCCGCCACCGAGCGGAAGGGAACGAGGTTGATCTCCTGATAGATCGTGCTGATGCCGCCGACCTGGGCCTGATGCGGGGTGATGAAATCGACCTCCCGCCCGTCGAGGACGATCGTCCCGCCATCCTTCCGATAGGCGCCATTGAGCACCTTCATGAGGGTCGACTTGCCAGCGCCATTCTGGCCGACGATGGCATGCACCTCACCCTTCATCACGGTCAGACGAGCGTGGTCGAGCGCAACCACACCGGGAAAGACCTTGACGATATCGCGCATTTCGAGCAGCACGTCCTGGCTGCCCGGAGGCGTCGGTGGATGTTCAGACACGATGCCGGTCCTTGGGTACAGCGATGGAACGGAGCCCTGAGCCCTGAGACGATGGTCAAGTGTCCAGTGCTGACTGCAAAAACGTCTCAGGACCCAGGGCTTGGTACTCGGGGCTCCAAATCTCGTCTAGAACTGCTGTCCCTGGAACTCAGCGGCGTTGTTGATGTCGAAGAAGCGATCTTCGACCTTCACCCATGGCTCGATCTCCTCGCCATCGACGAACCGCATCATCGTCTCATAGGAGATTGGGCCGAAGAACGGGCTGGATTCGACCGTGGCCCCCAACTTGCCTTCGACAATGGCATCGAGCGCATTGTTCTGGCCGTCGATGGAGACGAGAATCACGTCTTCTCCCGGTGTGCGACCGGCTGCTTCCAGCGCGGCAATCGCGCCGATGGCCATTTCGTCGTTGTGCGCGTAGACCGCGGTGACATCCGGATTCGCCTGCAACAGCGTTTCCATCACCTGGCGGCCCTCGTCGCGGGTGAAGTTGCCGCTCTGGGAGGCAATGATTTCCATCCCCGGGTAGGCGCCGTCGGCCGTCGGCGTGCCCTTGAAGGTGCCGGCGATATAGTCTTCGAAGCCCGTCTTACGGTCGATGGCCGGGTCGGCGCCGGTGGTGCCTTCCAACTGGATGATCTTGGCGGTGCCGCCGGTCGCCTGGGCCAGCCATTCGGCCGCGCGACGTCCCTGATCGACAAAATCGGAACCGATGAAGGTGATGTAATCCTCACCCGGAACGGCGATGCTGTGATCGACGTCACGGTCGATGAGGATGACCGGGATTCCCGCGTCTCTGATCTCCAGCACCTTCGGCGCCAGCGCCTGCGATTCGCGCGGCGGGAAGATGATGATGTCCGGTTGCTGCGCGATGATCGAGTCGAGGTCGGCGAGCTGCTTGGCGGTATCCGCATTCGCATCGGTTGCGATGAGCGTCCAGCCGAGCTCTTCCTCGAACTGCTGCTTCATGCTAGCGGTCTCAGCCAAGCGCCAGGGGTTAGCCGAGTCGGTCTGCGCGAAGCCGACGACATAGCTGTCCTTTTTCTCGAGGGTCGGCAACTGGGCCAGCGAGCTGTTGAATCCGGCCCGGCCGGCGACAACGAGGGCAGTTCCGGCCGCCCCAGCCTTGAGCAATGTGCGACGTGTAGTCATTCGTGAGCTCATCATCGATCTCCTCCGACGAAAAAGTCCGCATCCGTGCAGACCGTTGAAAGAACGGCATGCGCTCCCGACCCAGACACTACACATTCAGCCCGGACATCGAGATGCGGTAAACGTATCCTGCCGGGAATTGGCCGAACCTGTCAATATTCTGATGTGCATAGATGGACATAGCGCATTTCACCATTATCTCGGATTCCCACAAACTTTGCGTGATGTGATGTCGTTTCTTTTCGTGGATTGCACAATTTCATTTCGGGGAGCCGGCGGACGATGAAGGTCACGGATGTTTCCACCATTCGGTTGCGCTACCGGATGGATACGCCGATGGCGGACGCCATCCATTACATGCCGGAACGCCCGCTGCTGATCGTGCAGGTGCATACCGATGCGGGGCTCACCGGTCTGGGCGAAGCCGCCAGCTACGGTGGCGACCTGGAGAGCATGGAAGCCCTGGTGCTGGGGGTGCTCAAACCGATCGTGGTTGGCGAAGATCCCTTCGCCGTCGAGCGTCTCTGGCAACGTATGGCCAGCCGGCCGCATCAGCGCGGCACCCGCGGCATGCTGATGATGGCAATCTCCGGAGTCGATACCGCACTGTGGGATCTCATCGGCCAGGCGACCAAGACGCCCCTCTATCGTTTGCTCGGTGGTTTTCGCGATACGCTGACCGCGTATGCCTCGGCGGGGTTCTATGCCCGGGGCAAGGACAAAAGCGTCCTGGCCGAAGAGGTCGGTGGCTACGTCGAGCGAGGGTTCCGAACGGTCAAGATCAAGGTGGGGCGCAATCCCGATCTGATCTGGAACCCGCTGCATCAGATGTGGTCGAGTGACTACGCCACCGTGCCATTCGAGGACGACATCGAACGGGTGCACGCCGCGCGCGACGCCCTCGGGCCGCATGCCCGGCTCGCCATCGACGCAAACAATGCCTGGTCACCGGCGGAAGCGCTCCGGTTCATGGACGCCATCGGTCCAGACCGGATCGCCTGGCTGGAAGAGCCAGTTGCCACCGAAGACCGGCGCGGGAGCGCCGAGGTGGCACGGGCGCTGGCCACTCCGGTTTCCGGCTATGAAACCGAAACCGGACTTGCCGGTTTTCGCGATCTGATCCTGAGCCGCGCGGCCGATATCGTGCAACCCGATGTCATCTGGACCGGCGGGATTACGCCTTGCCGCAAGATTGCGGCGCTTGCCGAAGCGTTCCACCTGCCGGTTATTCCGCATGTCTTTTCCTCGGCGATGAGCACCATTGCCAATATGCATTTCATCGCCTCGCTTCCCAACGGGGGGTTGCTCGAATTCGACCAGAATCCGAATCCGCTGCGCAGTGAGCTTTTCGAAGAGCCGATCGTGGTGGACGAGCAGGGCACGGTGACGATGCCCACCGAGCCGGGTCTCGGCGTTCGGCTTTCCCAAGAAACGATCGATCGATATCGCGTCTGAAACGAGGAGGTTTCGACTCATGCGATTGCAGGACAAGGTTGCCATTGTCACCGGCGGTGGCTCGGGGATCGGCCGCGGAATCAGCTTGCGCCTGGCCGCGGACGGGGCGACGGTGGTCGTCGCGGATCTCGATCTGGACGCCGCGGACCGGGTCGCCGCTGAGATCGCCGATCTGAGCGGCCGGGCGACAGGCGTCCAGGTCGATGTGCGGAAGCAGGATTCCGTGCAGGCGATGGTCGATGCCACGGTCGACACCTATGACGGTATCGACATCCTGGTCAACAACGCGGGGGTCGGCAAGATCATTCCCTTCTTCGAAACGACCGAGGCCGACTGGGATTTCATGTTCGATGTCAATTGCAAGGGCGTGCTCTTCTGCAGTCAGGCCGTGGCGAAGGTGATGATCGAGCAAGGCCGTGGGGGCAAGATCGTCAATCTCGCGTCGCAGGCGGGACGGCGAGGTGAGGCGCTGGTGCTGGCCTACTGCGCGAGCAAAGCGTGTGTCATCAGCATGACGCAATCGATGGCGCTCGCGCTGGCCGAGCACAAGATCAACGTCAATGCGGTCGCGCCGGGGATCGTCGATACGCCCTTCTGGGAGGAAGTCGACAGGCAATTCGCCACGTTGCTGAACATGGAGATCGGCGAGCCGAAACGGACCTTCACCCAATCGATCCCGCTCGGCCGCATCGAGCAACCCGAGGACGTCGCCGGCGCGGTTGCGTTTCTCGCTTCTTCCGACGCCGACTACATCACCCAGCAATGCCTGAACGTCGACGGCGGCAACTGGCCGAGCTAGGACGTGTCTGAAACGGGGTCCCGTGTCCTGTGAAGTGGTCCCCAAAAGCTGGACTGAAGAATCTCAAGTCTAGCCCAGGGTCAACTGCGCTCGGTACTGGACCGGACTCAGTCCATTCAGCGTCGCGGAGGTGCGCTCCTGGTTGTACCAGTGCAGATAGTCGGCGATTCCGTGTTCGAGGTCGGTGATGGTGGCAAACTGATGCACCGCCAACTCACTCTTCAGGTGACCGAAGAAACTCTCCATCACCGCATTATCGAGGCAGTTGCCGCGCCGGGACATCGATTGCGTGGCGCCCACGGTCGCCAGCAGCTCCTGCCAGGTGCGATGGCGATACAGCAGTCCCTGGTCGGAATGGACCAGGGGATGGTCATCGGGGCCAAGCGTGGCCAGTGCGGTGCGTAACGCCGTCACCGCCAGTCCCAGATTCGGGGATCGTCCCATGGTGTAGGCGATGATCTGGCGGTCGCACAAATCCATGATCGGGGAGAGGTAGAGCGTCTCGGGACCGATCCGGAACTCGGTGACATCGGTGACCCATTTCTGGTTCGGCGCGGAGGCGCGAAAACAGCGGTTCAGCCGATTCGGCGCGGTGCTGCCCTGGGTCCCCCAGCCACCCACGACCCGCTTCTTGCGCCGTACCTGACAGCACAGTCCCAGCGCCCGCATCCGGTGCAGCACCGTCTTCTTGGCCACTGTTCGCCCAGCGGCCCGCAGCTCCCGGTGAATCCGGCGATGGCCATAACGCCCCTTGGCCTGCGTGAAACTGGCCAGAATCGCCGCATCCAGCTCAGCATGCCGCTGGCCACCCTGCGCTTTGGCCCGATGCGCGAAATAGGTTGCGCGGCACCTGGGCAATCTGCAACAGCACCGCGAGGCGAAACTCTGCCTTGAGCGCCTGAATCACCTGTACCTTTACCGGCGTTCGGTGGCACTCAAGGCCCGCAGTTTTCCCAGGTAGGCAACCTCCGCGCGCAGGTACTCGTTCTCCCGGCGCAGCCGCTCCAGCTCGGTCTCCGGCTCCCGGCCCCGCTTCGGACGTCCCGCCGGCTTGGGACGAAGTCCAGCCGCCCCCTCCGTCCGGTAGGTCCGCACCCAGACCCCAACCAGCTTCGGGGACGAGAGGCCAAACGCCTGCGCCAGACTGATTTTGGTCTCGCCCGCCAGAAACCGATGCACCACCTCGAGCTTCAGCTCAACGCTATACGTCTGTCGACCCGTTGTTGGCATCAACACCTCCCGTCCCCAAATCCGCCACCGATGCCGGAACGAGCGTACCGTTGCCGGGCGCATGCCCAGTTCGGTCGCCGCCGCATCGGCTCCAAACCCAGCTTCGAACAAATCGACCGCGCGCGCTCGTCGCGCGACGGTCCACTCAGCGTGTTGTGTCATGGTCCTGCTCCCTCAATTGGATCTGCATTTCGCAGTCCAACTTTTGGGGACCACTTCACCGGGCTCCGGACCCCTTTTCAAACACGCCCGAACTCCCAGATCCTCACTCCTCACTCCTGATATGCTGGGCACGGTCAGGCGCATGTGTCAGAGGAGTCGAAGGTGGTCGCAGGATCGTCACGAGCGGAGAGGGGCGCTGTCGTACGTCTGCTGATGCTCCCCCAGGAGATCGCGACACAACCGCTCCCTCGCCCGCTAACCTCCCTGATCGGACGAGACGATGCTGTAGCGGCCGTCGAGGGGATTCTGAGCAAGCCAGGCATGCGGCTCTGCACCCTGACCGGTCCGGGCGGCATCGGCAAAACCCGGCTTTCTATCCAGGTCGCATCGCACATGCGCAATCGGTTTCCGGACGGAATCGCCGTCGCCGTTCTGGCGCCGCTGACCGATTCCACCCTCGTCATCCCAACGATCGCCGAAGCTGTCGGGGTCACCGGACCTGGCTCCCAGCCAATCGAAGAACGGCTTGTCCGCGCAATCGATGGACGGCGCTTGCTGCTCGTGGTCGACAATTTCGAGCATGTCATGGGGGCCGCCCCCCAGATCTCCGCCCTACTGCGCGACACGTCCGAGGTGGTCTTCCTCATCACCAGCCGGTCACCGTTGCATATCCGTGGGGAGCATGAGTATGCCGTCGCACCGCTGGCGCTTCCCCCCGAGGCGCCGCCGGCATTGGAGCTGGCCGGCTACTCCGCATGCGCGCTCTTTGTCGAACGAATCAGAACGCATTCCCACGCATTTGTCCTCGACGACTCGAACGCCCAGGCGGTTCTGGATATTTGCCGCCTCCTCGGTGGTGTGCCCCTGGCAATCGAGCTGGCCGCGGCCCGCGGCAAATCGCTCTCGGTCCAGAGCTTGCTGCAACAACTGCGGGTCGATCCAGAGCTCCTATCGCAGGGGCCCATCGATCAACCGCCACGGCATCGGACGATGCGTGCCGCCATTCAATGGAGCTACGACCTGCTGCCGGGCTCGCAGCAGGCGCTGCTACGCCAGCTTTCCGTGGCGGCTGCCGGCTGCTCGCTCGATTCGATTGGAGCGATTACCGGCAATCCGGTCTCCACTGAGCTGATCGACGACCTGGCGGGATTGATCGATGCAAGTCTCCTCGATGTCGAGACTGGCGAACAGGGCGAAACCCGGTACGAGCTGCGCTATCTCATCCGGCGCTTTGGGTTGCGGCAGCTCGAACAATCGGGCGAATTGCCGGACACGGTGCATCGCTTCGCCACCTGGCTGATGCTCCTCGCCAACGAGGGAAGTCTGGCATTCACCGGCAATGTTCCGGGCGACTGGGTCGGAACGATGAGCCAGCAGATGCCGAACTTCCGCTCGGGGCTGACGCTGCTTCAGCAATTGGGTGACACGGAGTCGGTCCTGCGCCTGACCACGGCGCTGGGCCCGATCTGGTCGGCGCTCGGATATCAACAGGAAGGGCTTCGCTGGCTCCTCGCCGCCCTGGAGGCGGCCAACGACCAGCTCCCGCGTATCCTGATGCTACGGGCACGCAATCTGGCCATGCAGCTTTCGATGACGGCCGGGGAATTCACGCTGGCGGAAGCGCTCGCGGCGAAAACGGCGGTCCTGGCGGAGCAGCTCGACGACGATGGAATGCGCGCGGATATCGCCTGCACGCTCGGGAACCTGGAGCGGGGACTCGGACGCCACCAAACCGCGCAGACGCACTACGAGCGTGCGCTGGCGATCTACCGAAACCGAAACGACCAGTACAACATCGGGTATACCCTGATCCAGCTCGCCAAGCTTGGAGATCTCGGCACGCCTGAGCGCCCCGGGAACCGGGCCGATGTCGCTGCTGCCGAGGCCACATGCCGGGAAGCGCTCGATCTCTACCGGTTCATGGGAAACCGGTGGGGTATGGCCCGCGCCACAAACCATCTGAGCTATCTCCTGTACAAAGCCGGCCGGTTCCAGGAAGCGGCCACCGTTGCCGCGGACGCATTGACGCTGTTTGCCGGGAGCGGCAACCTCTCGGAAGGCTCGCAGAGTATCGAGAACCTGGCGGATATGGCCGGCGCGCTCCGCCAGGGAGCGCTGGCGGCACGGCTCTATGGCATAGCCGAAGGGCTGCAGGAGCGCCTGGGCACCCCGATGTGGCCGAGCTACCGGATCGAATACGAGCAGGAGGTGGCGCGCGTTCGGTCATTGCTCGAACCCACCGAGCTGCAAACCGCATGGAACGAGGGGAAGTCACTTCCGAAGGACCGCATGGTCTCCGAAGCGCTTGCGGCGGCGAACCGGCTGGCGTCCATGCGAGCTCCGGTCGAGCAAACGGATCCAGCCGCCTATGGGTTGACAAGCCGCGAAATCGAGGTCTTGCAGTTGCTTGCAACGGGGGCATCCAACCGGGTCATTGCCGAGACGTTGTTCATCAGTCTGGCCACGGTCAAGGGGCATGTTCAGAACATAATGCGCAAGCTCGGTCTCCGCTCGCGCACCGCCCTGGCCACCTTCGCGCTCCAGCACGAGCTCGTGACATCAGCGCAAGCAGATCGCAAATAGCGCGGGAAATGGGGCAACGAAGCGGAACCCGCTCCGGGAAAACGATACTTTGGTAGGGTAGCCACCGGTCCGAAAGTCCAGGAAAATGACGTTCGAGTCTCACCGCTCTATCGCTCGCTGCCGGGCCCGGCATTTCGCTGCACCTGGGATGTCGAGCTACGCCGCGAGCGATATCCCCCTTTCCGCCTTCCTGGAGCTCGATCGCTGCCAGCGTTCCACTCCGAGGCAAGAAGCGAATGAGGTCCCGGCGTCTACCGGGACCTCATTTGTTGTGCCCGCGCCGGAGAGACCCGCCGATTAGGCAGGCAGCGCAATCGCGTCGTCCATCTTCAACGTAACCGACCCCAGCGCCGACTGGAGATCGAGCGTCAACACAGGTTGCTGGCCGCCGATAAAGGCCAACGTGCTGAACGCGCCGTCCTTGACGGTAAACCCATCGCCGACATTCACGCCCGAAAGCGCGGTCTTGGTGCGTACGCGCGCAGCCGTCGTCTTGGGCACCACGATCTCGGTGGAGGCCATACCAGCCCGAACGGTGGCATCGAGATCGCGGAGCAGCCGGCCGCCGAAATCGATACGCAACGATGAGGCGCCGCTATCGATCTCGATCGTGCGCGCGCCGCTGTTGGCCAGTCCTCCGGCGGACAACTCCACCGCGCCCCCTTTGAGCGCAAATGAATCCATCTCGTGCGGATTCGGGGACGAGAAGCCGAGGCGCGCCTGGCCCGCGCCAACCTTGATGTCAGCGTCGGTGAGGGGGATGCCGCCGAGATCGATCTCGGTCTGATCGGAGACGCCCAGATCCATCGAGACGGAAAATGGCCGTTTTCCACCGATCTTCAGCTCGAGCACCGGAGCCTTGAGCCGCCGAAACGCGGTGACGTTCTTGCTCGACGTGATACGCAGATTCGCGCCATCCGTTTGCACCGTGAGTGGCATCTGGCCGGTTGGGTCGGTAAAGGTCCCGCTCAGCCATTCGACCTGATCGGCGCCGGCGGCGGAAATCTTGAGCCGGATCGGCGCCAGGGTCAGACGCAGACGTGGCCGCGCAGCGGCATCGTCCGGATATGCGATCGAAATTGGTTGCACTGTTTCGCTCATGAATTTTCCTCTCGATGCGGCGATGCAATCGAAGAATGGTGGAGCATTTCGCCCCCGCCGCACGAATTCATTATGATGTACACACATGGTCATAGGGCAAGGCGGCTGTCCTTTTGCCGGTATTCGACCGTACCCTGGTGACCTCATGACACCGTTTCGCACGCTCGTATTTGCGCTCCTGCTCATCCTCGGATCCTCCGGTCAGGCGCTGGCACAGCAGCCCGATCCGCGTATGCTCGGCATGGTTATCACAAACCCAGAGCTTGGCAGCTACGATCGATCCCTCGAAACCGCCCTGTCCGCCGGCGTCACTCGGGTGCCTCTGACCTTTTTCTGGAGTTCCCTCGAACCCGCGCCGGGTCAATACGACGACAGCGTGCTGGCCGTGGCCGCGCTCTACTATCCGGCCCTCGGACTGACCGTCGATCTTGCGGTCAGTCCGATTGCCACCAACCGTCTCGTCGTTCCGGAGGATCTACAGGCTCGCGCGCTGGACGATCCGGAGGTGATCCAGCGCTATCTCGCGCTCCTCGATCATGTCCTCGAAATCCTGGAGGATGCGCATGTGGAAACGTTGCTCCTCGGGGTCGAGGTCGATGCCTGGCTCGGAGAAGATGCCGCTGCCTGGCGGAGCTATACGGCGTTGACCGCGGCCGCCGCATCCCACGTCCATCGAACGCACCCCGGCATCGAGCTCGGGGTGCAAAGCACGACCTATAGCCGGCTGGCCACACCCACCAATTGGGAAACGATCGACGAGGTATCCGATTTCGTTGCCACGTCCTACTTTCCAATGGATGGGATGAACGTACGCGATCCATCAGTCGTGGCAGACGACTTCGCCGCGCTCACCCAGCTCTATCCCAATCGCGTGATTCGTGTCGTCGAGGCGGGGTTCCCGTCCAGTCGCGCGAACGGAAGCTCGCCAGAGTTGCAAGCAGCCTTCGTGCACGCCCTCTTTGCCATCTGGGACGAGTATGCGACCCAGATCGTCTCGATCACGCTCTCGATCGAGCATGACTACAGTCCCAGCGCGGTCTCACAAATCCAACGCTTCTACGGAGACCCGCGGCCAGAATATGCCGCATACATGGGTTCGATCGGGCTTCGTTCCTGGCACCGCTATGGGGAGCCCAAACCGGCCTGGATCGCCTTGATCCAGGAAACATCAGCGAGAGAGTGGGTGGTATGACATCGCCGTCGGTTTGTCTCAGCTTCGATTTCGATGCGATCTCGCTCTGGATCGGTCCGATGGGAGCCAAGTCGCCATCGATGATCTCGAGAGGTGAATTCGGCGCGGTCGCCGTTCCCCGCCTGCTGAAGCTGCTCGACCAGGCAGGCGTTCCGGCAACGTTCTTCGTGACCGGTCACACCGCCGAAACCTATCCAACCCAAACGCGTGCCATCGCCGAGGCTGGTCACGAGATCGGGCATCACGGCTACTTGCACGAAAATCCGATCGAGCTTTCGCCCGAGGCGGAGGAAGCGGTTCTGCTGCGCGGTCTGGCCGCCCTCGATGCAGTGGCCGGCGTACGTCCGGTCGGGTATCGCTCGCCGGCCTGGGACAACAGTCCATCCACCATGGAGCTCCTGTTGAAGCATGGATTTCGCTACGAGAGCTCATTGATGGGGGACGACTTCACCCCCTATTGGTGCCGTACCGGCGATGCGATCGGTCCAGACGGGCCCTACCGGTTCGGCCCACCCGTCGATCTGGTCGAGATGCCAGTCTCCTGGCTGCTCGACGATTTTCCGCACTTCGAATACATCCGCCTCCCGAATCGCATCTCCCCGGGACTCTCCGCGGCGTCGAAGGTCGAAGAGATCTGGCGGGACGAGTTCGACTTCATGGTCCGAGAGATCCCAAACGGCGTATTCACCCTGACCATGCATCCGCAGGTCATCGGCCGCGGGCATCGATTGTTCATGCTGGAACGCCTGATCGCGCACTTCAAGGCGGCCGGCGCCGAATTCCGCACATTGAGCACGGCGGCAGAGGAGTTTCGACAGCGCTGAGCTGGGAGCTGGGAGCTGGGAGCTGGGAGCTGGGAGCTGGGAGCTGGGAGCTGGGAGCTGGGAGCTGGGAGCTGGGAGCTGGGAGCTGGGAGCTGGGAGCTGGGAGCTGGGGCAGCCTAACGTCTCCCCGCGCACGCATGCAAGCACGACGATCAGACACTGGGGGCATTGGGGCGCCTCGGAATGAATCCCCGATCTGACAGCACGAATCCCTCCGGAGCTCACGAAGCAGGAAAATCCTAACTCCTAAATCCCAACTCCTCACTCCTCAAACGCTTGACAGAGAAGAACCCTTCGCTATTATTAATCGTAAGCATGCGCCGGCGAAGCGCTCGTTTGGCGTACGATCGCCGGGTCGGTACCCATCGGACCCGAAAGGACCAGAACTATGTCAATTGCCACCGAATCCTTGATCACGATGACGCCGGAGGCGGTGTCCAAGCTCAAGGAATTCCTGGACGAGCAGGGAACCCCGGATCAGATGCTGCGTGTCTTCGTGGCGCCGGGCGGCTGCTCCGGCCTGCAATATGGAATGACCGTCGAAGAAACCGCGGAGGGAGACGACACCGTCATCGAGACGGAAGGCGTCAAGCTCCTGGTCGACTCGTTCAGTGGAATGTATCTGCAAGGCGCAGAGGTCGATTACGTCAACTCACTCATGGGCGGCGGCTTCACGGTCCGCAACCCGAATGCCGTGGCGTCCTGCTCCTGTGGCCACTCGTTCGACACCGGTGAGAACGATCAGACCGCCCACGGATGCGGTTGCGGCTCACACTAATCCACGTCTTCAAAAAAGCCGATCGCGGTGGGGTTACCCCACCGCGATTTTTTCCTCAGGCGCCCTTTTCCGCAATTCCCCGCAAAATTGTACCTCTGGACACTGTACGTACAGTTGGATAATCAGTTAATTCTGATATAATGCTGTGTTTGTGAAAGATGTAACGATCTCGCAACGAAGCGATGTTACGTCACCTGTGCCTCCGTTGCATCCCGCCAGAGTGAGAGACTGTCGATGGATCCGGAACGCCTGCACAAACGTATATTATGTTGGCTAGAGGTCGCGAATTCCCGTCGAGGGCTGGTGAATTCGCTGGACCGGGCCACCATAACTTTTGCCTCTCGAAACACGAGACCTGATCCACGGGCACTGTGTCGCGGCAGACGACCAGTGTCAGAAGGAGGAATGCGCCCATGAGTGATTCGATTCAGACCTATGGGGGCGACCAGATTGGCGAACTCGTCGCCGGGGCGGTTGCTTCTCCAGACGAGAAACTGGAGCTTCCTGAAGAGCTGAAGACTCAGCTCGCCGAGGATATCGAGCCCGAAGTCGATCTCGAACGGGACCTGGATGTGCTCCAGCGTCTCGATCCCAATTTCATCAATGACCCGGTTCGGTTGTATCTGCGGGAGATCGCTGAGACTCCCCTCCTGACGCACGCGCAGGAGATCGAGCTTGCAAAGCGCGTCGAGGACGGCGACATGGCAGCCACACAGCTGTTCGTTCGCGCCAACCTCCGCCTCGTGGTCTCGATCGCAAAGCGCTATGTCAACCGAGGGTTGACCTTGCTCGACCTGATTCAGGAAGGCAACATCGGGCTGATGCGCGCGGTCCAGAAGTACGACTGGCGGAAGGGCTTCCGCTTCAGCACGTACGCCACGTGGTGGATTCGCCAGGCCATCACCCGTGCCATCGCGGACCAGAGCCGCACGATTCGCCTTCCAGTTCATATGGGAGACTCTATCTCCCGCTACCGGAAGACGTTGAACATGCTCGCCCAGGAGCTCGGCCGCCAGCCAACCCCGGAAGAGGTTGCCGAGGCAATGGCCGTGGCGCCGGAGAAGATTCAGCAGATCATCCAGGCCGCCCAGCGCACCATCTCGCTCGAAACGCCGATCGGCAGCGAGGACGAGACGAGCCTTGGCGATCTCATCGCCGATGAAGTCTCCGAAACGCCATATGAGGCCGCCAGCGAATCGATGCTCAAGCGCGATGTCGCCGCGGCGCTCGATACGCTCACCCCACGTGAGCGGCTGGTGCTCCAGCTCCGCTTCGGACTGGGACACAGTCACCAGCACACGCTGGCCGAGGTGGGCGAGAAGCTGCAAATCAGTCGAGAGCGGGTTCGCCAGATCGAAAACGAGGCGCTGCAGAAGCTGCGCCGGCTCGATGGCGATCGTCTCTTTGCCTATCACCAGGAGCTTTGATCGTTGGACGCCGAGCGGCCGCAGGGCCGCCGGCGCCAGCGGCCGAACGATCCACAGGGGCGGAGCAGAACGCGACGCCCCTTTTTCGTGTCCGGCATCGCCTCGCGCGCCCTCATCCAAAGCAGGGCGATTTCGGCAGCCGGCAATGATCGATCCGCCCCTGGCCATCGCGATATGAGAAATGCGTTGACGCTCAGAAGGTAATATTGTTACCCTCCTCAGGCGTGACTCGCGAATTCTTTACATTGGGTGCGTTGGAAAACCCAGCTCCGGATATAGAGGTGGCGAGCTCTTCGCTTCCGGTTCGAGCCTGGAGGGCCGCTTGAGCCTCAGTCGATACATCTTGCGGCGCCTGGCGTTGACCGCAATCACCTTGCTCGGCGTCATCATCGCAGTCTTTCTCATGGCCCGCGTTCTCCCGGGAGATCCGGTAACCGTCAAAGCGGGACAATACGCAACCCCCGAAATCAAGGAACAGCTCCGGATTCAGATGGGGTTGGACAAACCGCTCCCCCAGCAACTGGCCACGTATATCGGTAATGTGTTGCAGGGCGACCTGGGCCAGAGCACACGCTCGGGTCATACCGTCCGGGAGGATATCGGTCAGCGCCTCCCGGTCACCCTCGAGCTGGCGCTCGCCAGCTTGATCGTCGCGGGCGGAATCGGTATCCCGCTCGGCATCTACGCAGCCCTCCACCATGGCAGCAAACGGGACGCCGGCATCCAGCAGCTTGCAATCTTCAGCGCCGCGACCCCGGTGTTCTGGCTGGGGCTCGTCCTCATCTACCTGTTCTACGCCCGGTGGAATATCGCCCCGGCGCCGGTGGGGCAGCTTTCGACCAATGTCGAACCACCGCGCACGATCACGCACTTGCTCTTGGTCGATTCGCTGCTGACCCTCAACTGGACCACGTTCAAGGACGCCGCCGGCCATCTGATACTCCCGGTCATCACCCTGTCGGTCGTCGTGATGTCGCCCTTCATCAAGATGGCGCGCACCTCGATGCTCAATGTGCTGGGCAGCGACTACATCACCGCCGCCCGCAGTCTTGGCTTGAGCGATCGCGAGATCATTCGCCAAGACGCACTCAAGAATGTGATGGTCCAGCTCCTGACGGTCAGCGGCATCGTGCTCGGCTATCTGCTGGCCGGAAACGTGCTGGTGGAAACCATCTTCGCCTGGCCCGGACTCGGGTTCTACGCCTGGAACGCATTGACCGGCAGCGACTACGACGCGATTCAGGGATTCGTGCTGGTCGTGGCAGTGATCTATGTCTTCCTGAACTTCTTCGTCGACCTGGCCTACACGCTGATCGATCCGCGTATCAGGCTGGCATAGGGAACGACCGATGGCAGCGTCCATTCCAACCACCCCCCATGCCAATGCTGGAGGCGAGAGCTGGTCGAACGACTGGGTCCAGCTCGAGCTCGTCGATCCGGACGCCGCCGAAACAGGCTACGGACGCAAGCGCAACGCGCTCGCCATTCTCGGCTTCATCGCGCTCGGCCTCGTCCTCTTGATGGCCATTCTGGGACCAGAGCTGGCTCCCTACAATCCGAACAAACCCGATCCGGCGGTGACGCTCCAGGGACCGAGCCGTGAGCATCTCATGGGAACCGACCAATATGGGCGAGATGTCTTCTCACGCGTGCTGCACGCCGCCCGGCTCGACCTGCGGGTCGCCATCTCGATCACCGCGGTCGCGCTCATCGTCGGAACGCTGGTCGGTGGGTTGATCGGGTTCTACGGCGGTGTGCTGGAGCACGTCGTCATGCGCATCATCGATGTCATCCTCGCGTTTCCCGGATTCGTGCTGGCGCTCGGCATCGCCGCCATGTTGGGGAACTCGACCCGCAATGTCATCATTGCCGTCGCCATTGCCTATATCCCGTATTACGTCCGTTTGGTCCGTTCGGAAATGCTGGCGCTTCGCGAGCAGGAGTACGCCGCCGCAGCCAAAGTCGTCGGCGTGCGCAAGATCCGCATCCTGCTCTATCACCTGCTGCCGAACGCCCTTCCCATCGCGCTGGCACAGGCCACCCTCACCCTTGGCTGGGGCATTCTCGACGCGGCGGGGCTGAGCTTCCTCGGCGTCGGCATCCGCCCACCAACCCCCGAATGGGGCGTGCTCGTTGGCGAAGGCGCGCAGTACATCAATTCCGGCCAGTGGTGGATTTCGGTCTTTCCCGGGCTCGCCATTCTGATCGCCGTCCTTGGCTTCAACTTAGTCGGAGACTGGGCGCGCGACCGGTTCGGGCCAAGGTAGGCAACAATGACCGAGATGCACCGTCCACTCCTTGCAATCGAACACCTGTCGATCGGCTTCCCCAACGAGCGCGACGGGACGATGCATCCCGTGGTGCGGGACAGCTCGTTCGTGGTCAATCGCAACGAAGTCGTCGGCCTGGTCGGCGAATCCGGTTCGGGCAAAACGCAAACCGCCATGTCAGTCCTGCGGCTGACCAAACCGCCCGGTCAAGTGCTCCATGGACGCATCCTGCTGGACGGAGACGACATCCTGCAGATGAATGACATTCAGCTGCGGCAGGTTCGCGGCAACCGCGCGGCCATGATTTTTCAGTCGCCGCGCACGTCGCTCAATCCGCTGATGACCATTGGAAATCAGGTCGGCCGGATCTATACCCGGCAGCGTGGCATGAAGAAAAAGGACGCCGGTGACGCCACCCTGGAGATGCTGCGCCGCGTCGGTATCGCCGGACCCGCGCGAGTGGCCGCGTCCTATCCCCATCAGCTCAGCGGCGGTATGGCCCAGCGAGTGATGATCGCCATGATGCTGGCCTGCGACCCGGAGCTATTGATCGCCGACGAGCCGACCACCGGGCTGGATGTCACCATCCAGGCACAGATCTTCGAGCTGATTCAGGAGATCCAGCAGGAAACACATATGGCCCTCCTTCTGATTACCCACGACCTAGGCGTCATCGCCGAGGTCTGTCAGCGGGTCGTCGTCATGCAGCTCGGCCGTATCGTCGAGATTGCCCCGGTCGATACGCTCTTTGCCGATCCCGTCCATCCCTACACCCGCCGCCTGGTCGGCTCGATTCTCCGGCCCGATCTGGAAGTGCTTCCCGCGGCAGCACGCGGAAACGATTTTCCTCCGGTGGTGCTGGAGGTCGGTGGAGATCGGTATCAGGCGGTCTCCGTCGATAGCTGGAGATCGGTCAACGTGGGACGTCCAGAAATGGTCGAAGTAGCGCCAGGCCATCAAGTGCTGGCGCACGCCGTGGACGCGCCGTCGGAGGCAGTGGCATGAGCGCCGAACCCATTCTGGCCGTCGATAATCTGGAGCAACGCTTCAAGACACCGGGCGGTCTCGTCTACGCGGTCAATGGCGTGACCTTCCAGGTGGCCGCCGGCGAGTCGGTCGGGCTGGTCGGCGAATCGGGATCGGGCAAGAGCACGATCGCCAAATCGATCGTGCGGCTGGGCGAGCCGACCGGCGGTTCGATCGTCTACCGCGGGCAGGACATCACCCATCTCGGTGACAACCAGATGCGTTCGCTTCGATCGAAGCTGCAGATGGTGTTCCAGGACCCAACGCTTTCGCTCAATCCACGGTTGTCGGTTCGCCAAACGCTCAGCGAGCCGCTCAGGCTACACAAGATCGCAAACGGGAAAGCCGATCTCGACGCCCATCTGAACCGGTTGATGGATCTGGTCAATCTCGAACGCAACCTCCTGGACCGGCGTCCCGGACAGCTTTCCGGCGGGCAACGGCAACGCGTCGGCATCGCCCGGGCAATTGCCACCGAACCCGATTTCATCGTGCTCGACGAACCGACGTCATCGCTCGATATGTCGATTCGTATCTCGATCATCGAGCTGCTGCGGAACCTGCAGCAGGAGATGGGCCTCGCCTACCTCTTCATCTCGCACGATCTCAGCACGGTGCGCTATCTCTGCTCGCGCGTGATCGTCCTCTATCTCGGCACGATCGTGGAAGAAGGGACCGTCGAAGAGATCTTCTCGGCGCCCAAGCATCCCTATACGCAGGCGCTCCTTTCGGCGGTGCCGATTCCGGACCCGGCCCTTCGTTCGTCCCGCAACCGCATCGTGCTGCCAGGCGAAACACCGCATCTGACGCATCCGATCGTCGGTTGCCCGTTGGCCGATCGTTGTCCCTATGTCGAACCGTCGCATCGGGAAGGCCGAATCCCCATGGTTTCCGTGGGACCAGGTGACCACCGGGTCGCCTGCTTGCTCTATCAGGATGGAAGCGGTGCCGGCGCCACCGCCCCAGATGCCAGCGAGGCCGCCTAGCGGCTCCGAGCCTGGCACGACACGCGTCAACTGTTCGATCGAATCGGGTAGAGACCCTGCCCACGAGGAGAATCTCAATGGAACAGGAACGGAACAATCGCTCAGCCGAGCTCACCCAGGCGCTCAACAGCAGGGGGCTCACGCGCCGCAATCTGCTTGCGGCCTTCGCCGCATCGACCGCCATGATCGCCCTGAAGGAAGGTGCGAGCGCCGCGCCCTATTCCGCACAGCAGGTACGCGCACTGGCGCAGGAGACCGGGGCGGCCGCCAAGCTGGTGATCGCGAATGGGCAGGATCTGGACGAGGCCGATCCCCACTACTTCAAGTCGATTCCCAGCTACTACCTGATGGCCAATGCCTACGACAACCTCTTCGGCCATCCCTATGTCGAGCAGGAAGACGGCGGCCTAACGCCAGAAGTCGATGAGAACGACGACTGGGTGCTCGAACCATGGCTGGTGGAGTCGTGGGAGACGTCAGAGGACGAGAAGGTCCTGACCTTCCATCTGCGGGAGGGTCTCACCTTCCAGGACGGCTCGCCGTTGACCGCGCAGGACGTCAAGGCGACCTTCGACCGCGGCGTCTCGCCCACCTCGGTCTATTCCAATCTGGTCTTCAATTTGATGACGATCACCTCGCCGGATCAGATCGCCGCGCCGGACGATCTGACCGTGGTGCTGACGCTGGAGCAACCGACGGCCTTCGCCTACAAGATTCTGGCGACCAACGTATTCAACATTATGTCCGCCGCTGCGCTCGAAGAGCACGCCACCGAGGACGACCCCACCGCCCACCAGTGGTTCTCGAAGAACACCTTCGGCTCCGCGGCCTACACCCTTACCAAGTGGACGCCGGGCGTGGAATGGGAGCTCTCGCTGAATGAGAACTTCTGGAACAAGGACGCGGTGCTCAACGGCGGCGTCCTCAACCGCACGATTCCCAGCCCGCAGGAGCGCCTGAGCCTGCTGGTCAATGGCGATGTCGATATCGCCTTCGATCTGCTGCCAAAAGACCTCTCCGAGCTCGCCAGCAATCCGGATATCGCGGTGCTCGACTTCGAGATCCCCTGGCCGCAATATCTCGGCATGAACAACCGCATCCCGCCCTTCGACAATGTCGACGTGCGCCGCGCGGTGAGCCACGCCATCCCGTACCAGACCATCATCGACCAGGTTATGTACGGCTATGCCAAGCCGTTGAAGAGCCCCTGCGCCGAAGGTATGCCGACTAGCGATCCGTCGTTCTGGGCATACGATGGCGGTCCGGAAAGGGCACGAGAGATCCTCGAAGGTCTCGGACTCTCCGATTTCTCGTTCGACATCGCCGTCCGCAACGGATTCCCCACCCACGAGCAGATCGCGGTCTGGATCCAATCATCCATGATGGAAGCCGGCGCGAACGTCAACATCCTGAAGATGACCGATGCCGAGTATCTCGAGAAATTCAACAGCGGCGCGTTGCAGTCGTGGGTCGGCGAGTGGTACTCCTGGATCAACGACCCGATCTATCACCTGAACTTCAACTTCCACTCAGCCGCCACAGCGACCAACGGAGCCGGGTATAGCAACCCGCAGGTCGATGAGCTGATCGATGCCGCCATGTACGAGCCGGACAAGGAGACGCGAGACCAGATGTCGCGCGATATCCAGCAGATCATCGTCGACGAGGCGCCCTGGGGCCTGCTCTACCAGATCAACTACGTGGTCGCGACCCGCGCCAACGTCAGCGGGTTCCAGTACAACCCGGATACGACCAGCAAGTACTGGCTGGTCAGCAAGAGCTAGGACGGGTCCTGGGTCCTGGTGACTGAGGGCGGAGAAGTAAGAAAGCCCCCTTCCTCTCCAGCATTGGGAGAGGAAGGGGGGTTGAGATGGTGAGGGCGAACGCCTCCCGATTCTATTTGGGGAAGAGACGAACACGAACGTGCGAACCATCGATATCGACGATTTGAACGACCTTGCGGTCGGCGCCGCCGTGCTCGGCACCGGTGGCGGCGGCGATCCTTATATCGGCCGTTTGATGGCCGCGGAAGCGATCCGCCAGCATGGACCGGTGCAGTTGATCGACCCAACCGATCTCGATCCGGATGCGCTCGTCCTCCCGGTCGGCATGATGGGCGCGCCCACCGTCATGGTCGAAAAGCTCCCCGGCGGCCTGGAGCTCACCAAAGCCACCGAAACGCTCGAAGCGTTTCTGGGCGAGCCGGCGACGGCGGTGATGGCAACCGAAGCGGGCGGGATCAACTCCACGCTGGCTATGATCGTAGCGGTCGCGCGGGGAATTCCATTGGTGGACGCCGATCTGGTCGGCCGGGCATTCCCCGAGCTCCAGATGTGCACGCCGACGCTCTACGGAACGCAGGCTTGCCCGATGGCATTGGCCGACGACAAGGACAACGCCTCGATTCTGCAAGCATCCAACAATCGATGGGCCGAGCGACTGGCCCGGACGATGACGATCGAGATGGGCTGCTGGTCGTTGATCGCGCTCTATCCGATGCGCGGCCGGCAGGTTGCGGTCGAATGCGTGCAGCACACGCCCTCGACCCTGATCGCCATCGGCGCGGCCAGCCGAACCGCACGGGTGGACAATCACGATCCGATCGATGCCATCTGTGCGGTCACCAAGGGCATTCGGCTCTGGAGCGGCAAGGTCGTCGATGTCGCACGCAAGACCGTCGGCGGGTTCGCACGGGGCGAAGTCCACATTTCCGCGCTCGACAACGATCGCACCCTGATCGTCGGGTTCCAGAACGAATTCCTGGTGGCGACCTCGGGCGACGAGGTGCTTGCCACCACCCCGGATCTCATTTCGATGCTCGATCTCGAAACCGGCGAGCCGATCACCACCGAAGGATTGCGCTACGGGCATCGTGTGGCGGTGATCGGCATCCCCGGCGACGAACGGTGGCGAACACCGGCCGGGCTCGAGGTCGTCGGGCCCAGTTACTTTGGGTATGACATTCCATTCATTCCGCTCGAAGAACGACAGCGGACCAGACAAACCGTGGAGGTCGCGTGAGCACGGAAACAACAAAGAACGTTCGATTCGGAGTTCTCTTCAGCGGAGCGTTTCCGTTGCTGCGCGCGATCGAGGGAAGCGTTCTCGCCGACAAGCTCGGCTATGACTCCGCCTGGTTCGGAGAGGACTATTTCTACTGGGGCGGCATCGCCACCGGCACCGCGGTGGCCGAACGCACCGAGAACCTGACCATTGGTCTCGGTATCCTCACCCCGCTTACCCGTCACCCGGCCCTGACCGTCATGGAAACCGCCGCGCTCGATCACATCTCGGGCGGCCGCCTGGTCATGGGATACGGCGCCGGCGTGCGGTACTGGATGAATCAGATGAAGCTCGACTATTCGAGCCCAATGACCGCGATGCGGGAAGCCGTCGCCGCCAGCCGCGGTCTCTATCAGGGTGAGACGCTCGATGGCGATGGGCGTTTCTATTCGTTCGACAATGTCAAGCTCAACTTCCCCGTCTACCGGACCGATCCCCCCATCTATCTCGGCGTCGAAGGTCCGAAGATGCTGACGTTGAGCGGCGAGATTGCCGACGGCACCGTGCTCTCCGTGCTTGCCAGTCCGAAATACGTCGCGTGGGCATGGGAGCGCGTGCGCGAGGGATGCGCCATCTCCGGTCGCGATCCGGAAAAGCACAAGATGGTCGTCTATGTCATCTTCGCTATGGACGAGGATGGCGAGGCCGCGCGCAATGCGGTGCGCACCACCATTGCCGAGTACCTCGGCGCCGGCGGACGGCCGACTCCCATCTCGAAACATGGTGGGGTGCCGGACGACACGATTGCCGAGATGGGCCGCATCTACCGGGAAGGTCGATTCCCGACCGAGCTGGTGACCGACGAAATCGTCAAAGGCTGCTCGATCGCGGGCACTCCGGACGAATGCAAGGCAAGCATCCAGGCAATGATCGACGCGGGAGCCGACGAGATCGTCTTCATCCCGTTCCCGCCAGAGAAAACCGAGGAAAGCGTCGAGCGAATCGCCAGGGAGCTGATCCCCGCATTCCGGGGATAACGCGATTCGTTCATCGAGGGGGTTCGAAATGCAAACGATCCGATTGCGGGTCAATGGCCGGGAGCGCCGGGTATCGGTCGAACCGACCGCCTTCCTGGTCGATGTGCTCCGGAACGATCTCGCACTGACCGGCACCAAATACGCCTGCGGTATGGGTGAGTGCGGCGCCTGTACGGTGCTGGTCGACGGCGAGGCAATCTATTCCTGCCTGATGCTGGCAAGCGAGGTCGGAGATACGGAGATCACCACGATCGAGGGCGTGTCGCGCGACGACGAGCTCACCCCTGTTCCCGCCGCATTTGCCGAAGCCGGTGGGGTCCAATGCGGATTCTGCACACCAGGCATGGTCCTTTCGGCCAAGGCGCTCCTTGCCGAGAACCCCCACCCAACCGAGGAAGAGATTCGGGTTGCCCTGAGCGGCAATCTCTGCCGTTGCACCGGATACACCCGGATCGTCGACGCCGTAATGGCTGCCGCCAGGGAAGAAGCGCAATGAAATTCGAGCATTCGTTTACCGTCAACGCATCGGCTGCCGAAACATGGGACTTCCTCATGAACATCCCGGAGATGGCGGGCTGCATTCCGGGGGCGTCCGATATTGCCCAAATCGACGACACCACCTACGACGCCAACGTCAAAGCAAAAATCGGGCCGATTGGCGCGAAATTTGCTTGCCGGGTCGCGATTCTCACGCTCGATCCGGACGCGCGCACCGGGCTCGTCGAGCTGACGGGCAAGGACTCCAAGCTCGGCAGCTCGGTCAAAGCCAAGATGAATATGTCGATGACTGAAAGCGATGGCAGCACCACCGTTACGGTCGTCACCGATGCCGATGTGCTCGGCAAGATCGGCCAATACGGGCACGGCATGATCAGCAAACGGGCCGACAGTATGTTCGCCGATTTCACCAGCTGCGTGAAAACCCAGCTCGAGCAACGGTAAGCAACATGGACACGATCGAAACCGCCGAAACCGATGTCGTGCGGCCCACGTCGGTCGATGAAGCCGTCGCGCGGCTCGCGGAGCTGGACGACGAGGGCAAGACGCTGGCCGGGGGACAATCGCTCCTGGTGCTGTTCCGAAAGGGATTCGTCTCGCCGTCGGCCTTCGTCAGCCTGCGCGCGATCGACGAGCTGCGCGAGATCGCCCCAACCGCCGGTGGCGGTCTCCGTATCGGCGCGACCGTGACACAATACGAGCTCATCTCGCATCCCACCATCGGTTCGACCTATCCGGCGCTAGTCGATGCGGCCAAGTGTGTTTCTTCGCCTCAAGTACGACGCCGGGGCACGATCGGCGGCAATCTTTGCCATGCCGATCCGACCGCAGATCCACCGGCCGCATTGATCGCCCTTGGCGCCTCGGTCGAGATCGCCAGCAGTGACGGACGGAGGGTGATTCCGGTCGACGAGCTCTTCGCCGACTATATGGAGACCGTACTGGAACCCGGCGAATTGCTGACCTCCGTTCTCCTGCCCCCACCGGCGACGTCTTCGGCCTATGTCAAGCACCGGTTGCGCGGCATCGATACCGCCATCGTCGGCGTGGGGGTCGGTCTCACGCTCGCGGGAGACGGCGTCACCTGTGACGCCGTGCAAATTGGACTCGCGGGAGCGGGAACCATCCCGCTCCGCGCCTCCGGCGCCGAGGCTGTCCTGACCGGCGCCGCGCTCACGCCGGACGCCTGGGCCGAAGCGGGCCGGATTGCGGCCGAGGAATGCGAGCCGCTGGACGATACCGAAGCGAGCGAATGGTATCGCCGCAAGATGGTCGAACGCTTCGTGCAGCGCGCGGGCGTCCTTGCGCACGAACGCGCAACCGGCCAGCAGGAGCTTTCCGCATGACAACGACAACAGTAGGAACACGCGCCCGGCGGCTCGATGTCGATGGCAAGGTCACCGGCCACGCGCGCTACGCCTCGGATTACGCACCAGCCGGCATGCTTCACGGCAAGATCGTGCGGAGCGACCGTCCGGCTGCCCGGATCGTCTCGATCGACACCTCGGCGGCGGAAGAGCTTCCCGGCGTCTGGGTCGTTCTCTCGGGTGAAGGTCCCTGGCTTCCGTTCGGTGAGATTCTCAAGGATCAGGTGGTCTTTTCACTCGACCGGGTGCGTTGCGCCGGAGAGCCACTGGCGGCAATCGCCGCCGAGACGCCCGAGATCGCCGAGCTGGCGGCGCAGCTCATCGAGGTCGAATACGAAGACCTGCCGAGCGTCTTCGATCCGCTCGAAGCGCTCGAGCCCGATGCGCCGCTGGTGCACGACGACGTCACGAGTATTCCCGGACCACCGGATCTCATTCGCGAGGGGAATATCTGCGCCAAGGTAACCCTCAAGCGCGGCAACGCCGGCGCCGCGCTTGCCGGCGCGCATCGTATCGTCGAAGGTTCCTACGCGACGCATTCGGTTCACCAGACGCCCATGGAGACCCGTGCGGCAGTCGCCGAGCTGGACGATGTCGGACGGCTGGTCGTGCACGCAAGCACGCAACATCCGTTCGGGGTACGGCAGCAGCTCTCCGAGGCACTGGGTATCGGACATGGGGATATTCGGGTCATCACCGAAACCGTCGGCGGCGGGTTCGGGTCCAAGCTGGAAGCTGCCGTCGAGATCTATGCGGCCCTGCTGACGCGCGCCACCGGACAACCGGTGCGTATGGTCAATACTCGGGAAGAGGATTTTCTCTCTGGCGTACCGCGTCACCCGATGACCGTCGAGCTGCAAAGCGCGGTCGATGCCGGCGGCCGCATCATCGCGCGCAAGGGACGGATCGTCATGGATTCCGGCGCATATGCGATCGGAAGCCCGCTGCTGGTCGGTGCGGCGGCCATGCTCGCCACCGGACCCTATGACATCGAGCATCTGGACATCGATGCCTATGCGGTTTACACCAACAATCCGCCGTTTGGGGCCTATCGCGGTCCGACCGGGCCGCAGATGTCATTTGCCGTCGAATCGCATACCGATGCCATCGCGCGCGAACTGGGGGTCGATCCCCTCTCGCTGCGCCTGCTGAACGTCTTCAAGGAAGGTGGGGTCGGTCCGAGCGGCCAGGTCTTGACCAATGTCGGGATGACCGAGGCCCTGACCCGAGCCGCGGAAGCGATCGGGTACACCGAGCGCCCGCAGCCGGTCGAGCCCAATCACCGGCGCGGTAAGGGACTATCCGCCTGCTGGTGGTTGACCACGGCGGGATCGTCTGGCTGTACGGTCCAGATGAACGAAGACGGCACCGCGGTCGTTCATACCGGAGCAACCGAGATCGGGACCGGATCGGTCATGGCCGGCGTGGCGCAGGTCGTGGCCGAGGAGCTTGGCATCCCGCTCGACCAGGTCAAGGTCAAATGGGGCGATACGGACGGAACACCGATGGACGCCGGCGCCCAGGGGAGTCGCACCATGTACAACATGGGCAATGCGGCCATGCAGGCAGCTCAGGACGCCAGGCAGCAGCTCCTGCAGAAAGCGGCCGATGTCCTGGAAGCCGCCGAGGCCGATCTGGAGGTGGACGGCGGCCGAGTTTATGTCAAAGGCGTGCCCGGCCGCAGCGTGTCCTATGCGGACCTGATGGCCTGGCAGATGTGGGCCACGACCCCGGTCATCGGCCACGGAACATTCCTGACCACCTTCCCGCCATCCGAGGCCGCGGCCACGATGAATGGCTCCATGATTCCAGCGTTCAATGCCCCCTCCTACCACTGCCATGCCGCCGAGGTCGACGTCGACATGGAAACCGGTATCGTCCGGGTCATCGACTATGTCGTGGTCCAGGATGCCGGGTTTGCCATCAATCCGCTCTATGTGGAAGGACAGATGCACGGCGGAGCGGTCCAGGGGATCGGTTGGTCGTTGACCGAGGAGCTCCAGATCGAGGGCGGCATCATTCAGAACCCGAATCTCGCGCTCTACAAAATCCCGACCACTCTCGAAGTTCCGCAGATTCGCACCGAGATCCTCGAATTCGCGTCTGCCGATGGCCCCTATGGCGCCAAGGGTGTGGGCGAGCCACCGGTCATCGTCCCGCCGGGCGCGATCGCGAATGCCATTGCGGACGCCATCGGCAAACCAATCCACCAGGCGCCCTTTACGCCGGAGCGGGTCTTCCGCGCCATCCATGGAGAACCCGACACATGACCAGGTTCGGCCTACTGCTTCCGCTCGGTGGATTCGCCACCCCTCAGTCGATCGCAAGCCGCGCGGTCGAGGCGGAAGCAGCCGGGTTCGATTCGGCCTGGGTGATCGAGGACTACTACTCGTGGGAGGCGTTCGGCTCGCTTGGGTATGTCGCGGCAGTCACCAAGCGGGTCGAGCTCGGGATCAGCGTGACGACCCCCTATGTCCGCTCGGCCCCACTACTGGCGAGCTCGGCTGCGACGTTGGACCAGTTCGCTGATGGACGTCTGATTCTCGGGTTGGGCCGCAGCTCCGGCACGATGCTCGGTCAGATCGGCATCGATGACCGGAAACCGTTCGCGACCATGCGCGAGTACACCGAAGCGATGCGCCTGCTCTGGCGCGGCGGCGAGATGAGCTACGACGGCCAGGTGGTAAAGATCGACCGGATCGTACCGGATATGACTCCGGTCGACGGCTCGGTTCCGATCGTTATCGGCGCCATTGGGCCCAAGATGCTCGAGCTTGCCGGTGAGATTGCCGATGGGGTCGTGCTGACCGGGTTTTCACCTCCGGCCTATGTCGCCTGGGCGGTGGAGCATGTGGCCGCCGGTGCGGCGCGCGCGGGCCGGAATCTCTCCGAGCTCGACATCATCGTCATGGTCGCGACCCGGATCACCGATGAGATCGCGTCCGCGACCGAAGAGCTGAAACCCTGGCTCGGACTGGCCTATGGCATGAACGGTCGCGGGGAGATCTTCCTCACCGGAAGCGGCATCGACCCAACCGTGCTCGAACCGATCCGGCAGGCGCTCAAAATCGACGAGATTCTGAGCGAGGGCCTGGAACCCTATCTCCACTCCTACAAACGGGTTACGCCAGCATCGGTCGCCGCCACCGTTCCAGACCATCTGGTGACCGCGGCCGCGGTGATCAGCCCGCCGGACGCCGCCCGCGCACAACTCCAGGCATTCATCGACGCAGGCGCCACCCACATCATCGTGGACTCCCCCCAACCTGCCGATGTATTACTGAACGCGCTCGCCTGATCAGAATCAGGTTGTCGATCAGCCGGCGCAATTGTGTGGACAAATGCTATACATCGGGGTACGCTTCAGGAAACGAAGGAGTACACGATGTCGTCAGCAACTCATCCAGCGCCAACTCGAGATCAGGCCATCAATATCCGAGCCACGCGGCAACAGCGTGATTTGATCGACCATGCGGCGTCGGTGCTTGGCAAGAGTCGATCGGACTTCATGCTCGAATCTGCGTGTCTTGCCGCAGAAGATGCGTTGTTGGATCGAACCTATTTTGTACTCGATCCGGACAGTTTCGATCAACTAACGGAGTTGTTGGAGAATCCTCCCGATCCACCGGAAGGGCTTCGCGAGTTTCTCGCACGCAAAGCGCCCTGGGAATGACGCTTCCAGAGCTCTCGGCGCCTGTTCCTTATCGCCAAGAACATGACGTAACAGCGTTTTCCTGTGGCGACGCTTCCCTGGATCGCTGGATCCGCTCGAACGCCGCGAGAAACGAATCAAACGATGCCTCACGCACGTTCGTCATCTGCTCAGATTCGACTGTAGTTGCGTACTACGCACTGGCCGCAGGATCTATCGAACGGGCATACGTACCCAAGGCCCTTCAACGAAACATGCCCAATCCGCTCCCCGTCATCGTCTTGGGGCGACTCGCTGTCGACGCACGCTACCAGGATCATGGACTGGGATCGGGTTTACTCAAAGACGCGATGATCCGCGTTGCGTTGACTTCTCAGACCATTGGCGTCAAGGCGATACTGGTCCATGCGATTTCCGACGATGCGCAGCAGTGGTATCTGAAGCGCTGGTTCGTGGAGTCACCGTTGGATCCGATGACGCTCCTGCTGCCAACTGCCCAGATCAGAAAATCCCTTGGGATAGCCGGACAATAGGATCAGCTCTTCCCCGCGAGATCAACCTCCCGGATACGGGTCCAGCAGGCGGGCGACCTTGTCGGTGTCGGAGTAGCAGGTCATTTCGACGATCTGGTCATCCTCGACATGATAGACATCGACACCGATCGCGACCCAGTCATCTCCCCGGATCGTTTTGCCTGTCTCGTCCCAGGTCACCGCGGCGTAACTCCCATCGACGATCTTGTGCCGGACGTTGAAGGTCAGCTCGGGAAGCTGCGCCCCATTCCAGGTCATGAATGGACGGGCTTCCGCCATGCCTCTGAATGTTCCCGCATAGTTGAAGGTGACGGCCACGTCTGGCGCCATCAAGGCGAGCATCCCTTCGGTGTTTCCCGTGAGGTAGGCGTCGTAGAGCTTGTCGATGACCGCGCGCGTGCGCTCGGATTGATTCTCTGCCATGACTGGTCAACCTTGCTCGTTCAGAAACGGAACGATCGATTCGGCCAGCAGCTCGGCCGATTCCAGCGCGACGCCCGGCGGCCGCAAATCGAAAATAAAATCCCGCGCCCCGATGTCGAGGTAGGGTTGCAATCTCGCCCTGGCATCCTCGACAGTTCCAACGAGTCCGAACCTGCGCGCGCTCTCGCCAAAGAAATCCCCCAGCCACGCGCCGAAGTTGCCACGCTCGATATAGCTGTCGAGCGTCGCGCGGGCCCGATCGCCATCGGCGCTCAAATGCGCCATCAGCGGCACCGCGATCCGTACCGAATCACGCGAGCGCCCGGCAGCATCGAGCTTCTGCCAAAGCACCGCACGCCGTTCGACGATGAATGCGGGATCGGGATTCGTGCCCAGGATCCACCCTGACCCGAAGCGCACCACCAGATCGAGCAACTGATCGGAAAAACCACCGAACCAGACGGGAATCCCATCCTCCTGAACCGGTTTCGGCGCAAGCACCGCATCGGTCAACCGATAGAACCGGCCATCGAGGGTGGCGGCCGGCTGGGTCCAGAGCGCCCGCATGACCTCCAACGCCTCGATCGACTTGGCATACCGCTCGTCCTTTTTCTCGAACGGAATGCCGAGCGAGGTGAACTCGTTCTTGTGCCAGCCGGTGCCGGCGCCGAAAACGACACGCCCACCACTGAGGACATCGAGCGTGGCCAGAGACTTCGCCAGCAACGCGGGATGCCGCAAGGTGAGTGGAGTGACTTCGGTGCCGATCCGTACCCGCTCGGTCATTCCGGCAAGGTAGGCCAGCGTGGTCCACGCTTCGAGCGGCTCATCGAGGTTGGAGATCCCGTCCGACGCGGAAATCTCCTCGGCGGGCAGGCGAGTATGATCCTCCACCCAGAACATGTCGAACCCGCCCTGATCGGTCACCGTCACGAGCGACCGCAACAGACCGGGGCGGTCTCCGTCCGGGAAACCGCCGTGCAGAACCGGCGAGATGCCGCAGC
The DNA here is from genome assembly GCA_023957115.1 of Thermomicrobiales bacterium. Lineage (GTDB taxonomy): Bacteria > Chloroflexota > Chloroflexia > Thermomicrobiales > UBA6265 > JAMLHN01. The sequence continues at coordinate 1,973 of JAMLHN010000021.1, read as the reverse complement.
GAATTGGCGTATGCGTCACTCGATCTCTTCCCCGTGGACCGCGATCGACTCACCCACGAACGAGCTCCACTGGTTGAAGAAATCTTCCATCCCTTCGCCATTCGCCAGGGCGGCCTGATACTCGGCCAGATCGGTGATCTCGACTCGCTCGATATAGGGATAGGGGCTCGGCTTGCCGTCGAGGGTGCCGTCGATCTTGGCAACCACGTACGACTTGATCTGTGGAAGGGCGCGAGCGGTCGGATAGTCGACCTCACGAATCCATTTTTCGTAGGCGTCGGGGTCGACACCGTCGCGAAGCTTGTTCAGGAAAAAGACAACGGGCATCGTACTCTGTCTCCTCGGGACTCTCGCGCAGAGCTCTCGCGTAACTCACCGGGCGGCATGCGCCCGGCAACCACTGCCGAGGCTGAATTCACCGCATCGTGCGTGTAAGAAATTCTAACGGACTGCGTATCTCGCGCGTCAGGCGGCCGATCCCGGGGCGCTACGCTGGGCGCGTAACCGGCGAACGATGAAGATGAGCACGGCAACGGCAACCGCAGCGATCACGATGTACTGCAAGAACTCGGCATATCGTTCCACCCGGTGCCAGTTCTCACCGAGCTGGTAACCGGCAACGACGAAGATCGAATTCCAGATCAGACTCCCCGCCAGCGTCAACGGAACGAACTGCGTCAGCGGCATACGCTCGATTCCAGCCGGGATCGAAATGAGACTGCGAAAGATCGGCAACATTCGGCCAAAGAAGACCGCCTTCGGACCATGCTTCTGAAACCAGGCAACCGTCTTGTCGATGTCCGAGGTATTGATCAACGGCAGGCGCTCGGCTATGGCAATCGTCCGCTGCATCCCCAGGGCTGCGCCAATCCCGTAGAGGATGAGCGCGCCAATGACCGAGCCAAGGGTCGTCCAGAAGAGCGCCTCCCAAAGCTCGAAATCTCCCCGGCTGGCCGTGAAACCGGCCAATGGCAGAATCACCTCGCTGGGGAGCGGCGGAAACAGATTTTCAAGGGCGATCAGCACGCCCGCCCCCGGAGCTCCCAGTCTCTCCATGAACCGGACCGCCCAATCGGCGATGCCCGTCAGCTCACTGGTCGATTGGTCGGTTGCCTGCAGAAGAAACAGCGTGTCTCCCTTTCCGTACGGTTCATTGCGGGCCAAATGGTACCCAATCAGCGTCCAGTGTCCAGAGCAAATGCCTCAGGCATTGAAAATCACGTAGCGTCGTCACTATGGACCCCGGACCCCCGACCGATCCTACGTCTCGTCTCCGGACTGCGTGCTCGTCTCAGGCGAGTGCAGGCGCCGGCCCATGGAGATCCACTCGTCTTGCTGCTCGTACCCGAGCCGCCGGCAGAAATCGACCGAATCCGGCTGGACGGTGAGATATGCCGAATGCGCTCCGCCCTCCCGTGCAATCTCCTCCATCTCCAGGAGGAGCCGGGAGCCGAGTCCGTAGTGCTGCCGCGTTGGATGGACGCAGAGCTCGGCGATGCGCAAGGCAGGGCCATCCGCCACCTGCACGAAGTTGCCAATCGCGAATCCCATCAAGGCATGGTCCTGATTCGTTTCATCCGGACCGTCGATCGCCACGACGCCAGCTCGCTTCGGCTCATTCCAGAGATCCTGGAGCCTGATGCGCACATCGTCCGGTTTCCAGGGGAAACAATCCGGTTTGGTAAACGCGGCCACAAAAACCTCGACGCACGATTCGAGATGATCGAGCGTCAACTGTTCGATGCGAAAGTTCATCGATTGTCCTGAAGATATGAAACGAACGCCACTCACAGGAGTCTACAGCGGTCGATACCTCGGCTGCCCCGAATCGGCGTATCAATTTGCCGATTCCCCCAACAGGCCGCGTTCCTTAGAAAGCCCGCTCCCAGTACTGGGAGCGGGCTTTCTATAGTAGTTGAGGGCGTGTCTGCTAATGGTTACAACTTAAGCTCAGATCCCCGCGTACGAATGCG
>JAMLHN010000020.1 GCA_023957115.1 Thermomicrobiales bacterium | reverse complement strand
CCAGCACGAAGAGCAAGAAGATGATCACCGGCACCGGCACGCGTCCGACGAACCCCTGTCCCCAGAACTTGAAGTCGCTAGAAAACCCGCTAATCGGCTGACCGTTGGAAAACACGAGCGTGGCGCCACGCCACGCGCCCAGACCACCCAGGGTAACGACGAAGGCCGGAATCTCCAGCTTCCCGATCAAGAATCCCTGAAATAATCCCAGCAGCAATCCCAGCCCAATGGCCGCCAGCGCCGCTAGCAACACCCGCGCGCCACCGGGATCGGTCGTCCCGCCCGCCAGCAATGTCCGCGACCCTTTGGCAGTGGCGGCGCAGACGATACCGGTAAAGGCAATCATCGACCCGACCGAAAGATCGATCCCTGCGGTCAGGATGACGAACGTCATACCGACCGCCAGGATGCCGATGATCGACACCTGCCGCAGCACGTTCATGATGTTGCGCTCGGTCCGGAAGCCTGGTTCCAGATACGAGAGCACCGCGACCAGTCCCAACAGGAAGATCAACGGCGCAAATCGACCCAGAAGGTCGATGACGGAGATTTCTCGTTTCTGGGGCGTCGCGTCCGCCACACTCGTCGCCATCAGCGGCTCCTCGTTCCTTCCTCTTATTCGATCAGGCCGCCTGCGCCCCGGCCGCCACCCCCGTGGCAAGCTCCATGACGCGTTCTTCCGTGGCATCGGCACGATCGACGACGCCCGAGATCTTTCCTTCGCGCATGACATAGATTCGGTCGCTCATGCCGAGCACTTCCGGGAGCTCGGACGAGATCATCAGCACGGCCACACCTTGCGCGGCAAGCTGGCTCAACAGCGAATGCACCTCCGCCTTGGCGCCGATATCGATCCCGCGCGTCGGCTCGTCGACGATCAACACCTTCGGATCGAGAGCCAGCCATTTGGCCAGCACCACCTTCTGCTGATTTCCACCGCTGAGATTGACGACCTTCTGTTCCATACTGGGGGTGCGTACCGACAGCGCGTCGATGTAACGCTGCGCCAGATTGCGTTCTTCACGGCGCTTCACGAACCCCAACGTGCTCAGACGCCCCAGATTGGGCAGCGAGATGTTCTCGCGAATCGCCAGCGCAAGCACGAGCGCCTGCAGTTTGCGATCCTCCGGAGCGAGCGCAATCCCAAGACGGATCGCCCCCGCCGGCGATGAGATCCGCACCGGGGTTCCTTCCAACAAAATCTCGCCGCTGTCGAACGCGTCTGCGCCGAAGATCGCGCGGGCAACTTCGGTTCGGCCCGATCCGACCAGACCAGCCAATCCCACGATCTCACCCGCATGCACCTTCAGATCCACACCGTCCAGCACAACCTTCGATTCGTCCTGCTGGGTGCCGCGACGGCTCAATCCGCGTACCTCCAGCACTACATCCGGCTGCGCGGTCGAGGTGTCCTTCTGGTAGAGATCGGTCATCTCACGTCCGACCATCATGCGCACGATCTCTTCGGGCGATGACACGGCCGTATCGAGCTCGCCGGCATTCTGCCCGTCCCGCAGGACCGTGACCCGATCGCAGATCTCGAAGATCTCTTCCAGCCGGTGCGACACGAAGACGACCCCGAGCCCACGATCCTTCAGACCGCGAATGATCGTGAACAACGCCCGCACCTCGGTATCGGTCAACGCCGAGGTGGGCTCATCCATGATGACGATCTGCGCGTTGTACGAAAGCGCCTTGGCGATCTCGACCATTTGCTGCTGCGCCACGCTCAGATCGCGCACCATCGCCCGCGGATCGAGATCCACACCCACCTGCCGCAGAAAGGATTTGGCCGATTCGCGCATCTGTCCACGATCCACAAATCCCGTGCGGTTCGGCTCCCGGCCAATGAAGATGTTCTCTTCGATCGACATATTGGGAAAGAGATTGAATTCCTGATAGATGATGGAAACACCCAGCTGCTGCGCATGATGGGGATTGCTGGGAACCACCGGCTGCCCGTCGATCTCGATCGTACCCGTGTCCGGCGCATAGACGCCGGAAAGGATCTTCATCAGGGTGCTCTTGCCGGCGCCGTTCTCTCCAACGAGCGCCAGACACTCCCCACGCCGAACGGTCAGATCGACATGCTGCAGCGCCTGTACACCGGGAAAGCTCTTGCTCATCCCGGACATTCGCAACAGAACCGGCGCTGGCTCGACCATTCAGATACTCCATCCGCACCGACAGATCCGCGTTCACCGCACGCGTCATTGCGCTGGAAAACCATGTGACTGGCGCAACGACACCGTCTGTCAGGATGCCAGAATGTCTCGTGTTGACGTGGCACATCCTATCAGAATCTCATCCGAACGGCTGGGGCGCATTGTCTCCGGCCGTGGGTCCCGTGGGCGGCGATCAGTCCACGCGCACGTACGCACGCGGACCGAGCGGGCAACGGTGCATACTTTCCGCTGTTTGTAGCGTTCGCAGGCCGCCAATCGACACGTTACTCATCGTCCGTCAATAGGAAGACGCGGAGATCGGGGCCGAGCAGGAACAGGAATTCCAGGCATGCATTCCTTCGTCGTTATCGCCAGCAAGACCGATCAGCCGGTCGATCCACTGTTGCTTGCCCGTATCGACGATCCCGATCCGGCGGAGCTGCATTTCGTTCCCGAGGACTACCTCTCCTGGTCGAACGCCAGCGGAACGGTGCATTACTTCGGCTGGCAGGCGTTCACCGATCTGCATGGGATCGGCTCGCATTGGCACAATGATGAGACCGGTCTGACCGCCTTCTCCGGTCATGTCTGGCCACGCTATTCCGGCTGGGACTGGAACGGCGCGCCGTGGGCGCAACAACTGGCGGACTATTTTTCCCACACGGATGTTCCCGAATCGTCCGAAGACCTCTACGGCATCTATACCGCGGTCAGTCTGCCGGTCGATGGGCGCGGATATGTCGTCAGCGACCGATTCTCGCTTGGCATCCTCTATATCGCCGAAACCCCGGATACGCTGATCGTATCGACCCGCGCCAGCCTGGCGGCGCGTGCGGTGACGTCACCGGGTATGCAACCGGCACGCGATGTTTTCGGAGTTGGGTGGTTGCCCGCAACGACCCAAACCCGCACCCTGGACACCGGCTACGTCGATGTCAAGGCAATTCCCGCAATGGGCGCTGTCCAGCTCGATCCGGAATCGGGAGCCCGGATCGTCGAGTCCGATCGCTGGTACTGGGAATTTCCGAACCAGGATGAGATCCCCCATACCGTTGACGAGCTCTGGCCCTTGCTGGAGGCCGATCTGCGCAAGGAAATGCGCGCGCTTGTCGAGCTGCCTGCCAGCATGCGGCAGATCCGGCTAAGCGGCGGCAAGGACTCGCGATTGCTGGTCGCCCTGGCACTCCTGGAAGGCGCCAAGGACGAATTCGAGTTCATGACCTTTGGGTTGCCCGGATCGGGGGAAACCACCGTTTCCGAGATGATCGCCCAGCGCTTCGATCTGAACTGGACCTTCCAGGATCGCACCAATTGGGAGGTCGACGCGCTCGATCGCACCATCCTCACCCACGTCTTCCAGATGTCCGGTGTGCGCTCGGCCTGGGACATGAAAGGCGCGGTCGATGTTGCCGACACGCTCACCCTCTCCGGCAACATGAGCGAGTTCTTCCGGATGGGTCCGGCCGCATGGGCGACCCGCTTCGCGCTCACCCGTTCCGAAGCATGGGACGCACTCATTGCCGGTCAGAATTTCGACCGTATGAACCTGCTGCGCAAAGACCGGCGCGAGGTGTTCATCGATCGCATCCATCAATGGATGACCGAGCTCCTGGACAAGGGCGAAACGCTCGACCGGCTCAGTACACACATGTTCCCGGAGTTCATTGCCCGGTGGCAGTACGGAGCGGGAACGGAAGCGAATGGAAAACTCTGGAGCTTCCCGTTCTACACCCCCACCGCTGTGCGGGGCGGTGCAGCAGCTTCCGCCCGTCGACCGCGTCTCGCACCGGTTCCATTTCGAGATCGCGCCCGCTGCATGAGGATATGGTCCGCATCCCGTACTCAAGGATCCCTGGCGGGAAACCGCCTATAGCCACCTCTCGAACGCCGACGAATACGCGGCGATCGAGGCGGTCCTCTCCGAAAACGAAGCGACTGACTGGCGCGTCGCGAAGTTCAACGAGAACCACGGCCTCTTCGATCAATTCCTGCTCGATTCCTCCAATCCCGTCTACGAGGTCTTCGACTTCGACCGGGTCGCCGGCATGTTGGCCCGGGAGCGCAACCCGCTGGGCGCGGTGCGCTATCTCTACGCCGCGCTAACCTCGGCGGTTTGGATGGCGCATGGCGAGCTTCCGGCCAGAATCAACCGCACGGGCGATCTCGTCCTGGCGCCCACCCCCGGCGCGACCGTTCCGGAGCTCACCACACCGGAGCAGGAGTCTGAAGATTCCGTCGACGAGGTTTCGGCGTACCTTGCATCGCTTGGGATCGAAAGCACCGATCGCCAGCCGGGCACGATTCTGCTGGTCGACAACAACTTCCCGTCGATTTCGCAGACGTTCATCGTCGACAAGTTTCTGCATCTCCTGATTCGCGGATGGGATGTCCATGTCCTCTCCATAAATGGAGATTCAGCCGACTGGGACGCCTACCCCGAGATCGCGGAACAGGACGAGCTGGTCGAGCGGATCCACATCACCCGCGATTTCGAAGGTCTGCTCAAACGGATCAAACCCGATCTCGTCCATTTCGAGTTTGGACACACGAGCCTGGCCCATTTGGTCACCTGTCGCCTGCACAGCGTGCGAACCGTGGTCAGCTTCCGCGGATTCGATATCTGCTACTACGGACTCGAACATCCCGGCTTCTACAACGATGTCTGGAAGTTCGCCGACATCATTCATTGCCGCAGCGAAGGAATCTGGCAGCGTTGTCTGCAACGCGGATGCCCACCGGACAAACCGCACCAGGTCATCGTCGGCGGCATCGACATCGACTTCTTCGATCCCGGCGAGCGAGCGCATGGGATGGTGACAGGAACCGAAGCCCGGCCGTTCCGGATGTTGAGCGTCGGCCGGCTGGTCTGGAAGAAAGGACACGAGTATTCCGTCGAAGCCCTGGCCAAGCTGATCGACCAGGGGATCGAAGCCGAGCTCAACATCATTGGCGCTGGCGCTCAGGATCGTGCGATCCGGTTCGCGGCCTTCGACCTGGGCGTGCTCGATCGCGTGCATCTCCTGGGTTCGAAACCGCGTCCAGAAGTCCGGAGCGAAATGCGCAAAGCCGATGTCCTGGTGATGCCGAGTCTGAGCGAAGGGTTCGGTATCTCAGCGCTCGAAGCCCAGGCCATGAAACTGCCCGTCGTCTGCTCGGACGCCGAAGGACTCTCGGAAAACGTCCAGGATATGGTGACCGGCTTTGTGGTACCGCGTCGCAACTCCGACCTGCTGGCCGAACGACTGGCCATGCTGGCCGGCGATCCGGAGATGCGCCACCTGATGGGTGAAGCCGGACGTGAGCGCGTGACGCACTTCTTCCGGGTCGATCAGGAGATCGACGCCTTCGAACAACTCTATTCGGAGACGATCGACCGGCGCTTCCAGGCGCACAAGCTCCTCTCACTCATGACGGAAATGCCTCCGCAGGAGGAACCGGATATCCTGACACTGATCCGGCTCGAAGAAGAATTCAGCAATCGCGCGACGATTCTGTAATAATCGCCGCTCCTGTTACCAAGCTGGCGCCCACGCTCCGCTTGGCATTTCCGCGAAGGATTGCGCCATGCTTGCCTATCTGCTTCTTGCGGGGCGTGACGGTGCGCCAGTCGACGAAGCGCTGATCCACCGTTTCGATCTGGATACACCGCCCGAGGTGCCGTTTCATCCCGATCAGCGAATTGTCTGGCGCAGCCCGGACGGCAGCCGCGTGTTTTTCGGGTGGCAAGCCTTCACCGAGGTCGCGGGCATACGCTCCCATTGGCTCGTCGATGATCGCGGACTCACCGCCTTCAGCGGCTGCTGCTGGCCTGCCGGCGCCGGCTGGAACCACGGCTCCGGCCAAAGCTGGGCAAGCCAGCTACACGCGTGGCTCGAACGTAAACACGACCTCCCCGAGCTGCGTGACGAGCTCTTCGGTCATTTCACCGTCATTTCGCTGCCTTCCCAGGGCACCGGTTGGCTGCTCCCCGACTTCGGGAGCGTCGACCAGCTTTTCACCGCCGACGGCGACCGTTTCACGGCGGTCTCCAACCGCGCGGGTCTCTGTGCCACTGCGATCTCCCGTCCCTCCGCGATACCGGAACGCTCCCTGATGGGCGCTGGCTGGCTGGTTTGCGACGGCTGGATTCTGGATGAGGAATCCGGGTACTGGAATGTGCACCGTCCGTTGACTGGGGGGTATGTGGTCGTCGAACCAGGGGGAGTGCGCGTCATCGAACCGGCCCGCCCGTCGTTTCTCCTCCCAAAGCCCGGCGACGCATCGGTCTCGTACGACATGCTGCTCGATGAGGTCGATCGCGACGTGCGCAGCTCCATCAGAGCCATGGCCGATCTGCCGCTCGACGAACGAGTGGTGGCGTTGAGCGGCGGGAAGGACTCACGCACGTTGACCGCCATCATCATCGACGAAGGTCTGCACGATCGCTTCCGCTTCGTCACCTATGGTTCGCCCGAGCGCGCGGACGTGCTCGCCGCTCGCCAGCTCGCGCATCGCTTCGGTCTCGACTGGCAGATGATCGATGCCAGCGACCGCAGCCCGGAAGCGGAGCTGGACAGCCTCCGCGGGCACGCAGCCTTGCGGGAGGGTATGAACTCCGGCTGGAGCACGATGGAGCCTCCGGTATTCGAACCGGGCATCTCCGTCTTCGGGGTCCTGGGCGAAGCGCTTCGCTGGGGGCCTGTTTCGATGACCGGAATCGACGCGTCAGATGTCGACGACCTGATCCAGCGCATCGACCGTAAGCGACCGCTCGACCGGCTCGGTATCCTGCGGTCCGAATGCCGTTCCTACTATCGAAATGAGCGCGCCCATCTCATCCGCAGGCTTGCCGTGCATGGGGAGCCCATGCAAACCGTTTCCACGCTTGCCTATCACGAAGGGTTGGTCCGCGGTCGCAATGGTCCCGACACCGCGTGGTCACCGCGGCTACGGCTGAACCCGTTTCTGACGCCAGTCTGTATGCGCGCCAACCACCGGCTACCGGCCGCGCAACGACCCGACATCCGCTTTCATCTCGATCTCCAGCGGCGATGCGATCGCTCGCTCAGCATGCTTCCCTTGGCGGATGCCGTCTGGTCGGAAGCGAGCTATGCGCACCTTCCGGATGCCACGGACTATCGACGCATGCAACCGCTCTACTCATCATCGCCCGCGGGCCGCACCTGGCGTCTGAAGCGATATGCAGATTACCAGCCACTCATGGAACGCTATCTGCTCGACCGCGACAATCCGATTCACGCGATTGTCGATGAGCAACGGTTGATCGAGCGCATTGGCATGGGCGACGCCAATGCAGGCCGTACCCGGCTGATCTGGAATGCGTTGACTGCCGCGATCTGGATGGGCGGGCACGAACGGCCGGTGCGGCTCGCCCGGTCGCAGAACGGTTGATGCCGAGTCCGGTTGACTGCTCAGTCAGCACATGGTTTCGCCGCCAGCCCCGTGCCGCCGGTGCGTCTCGACGGTACAACGCATATCGCATCCGACGGCTTCGGGGCATCCTGACTGCCATAGGCTGGCAGGACAGGCACGCGATTCTCTCCCGGATCGCAGCGGAACAGGCCATACGGCCAGACGGTGACTCGATGCGACGCAACGTGACATGCGATGGACAAGGCATACTACCGTCGGCTCGCAAGGCGCGGGTGTCCGTACGGCATGCCCGTCGAGGACTCGAACACGATCGAGCAGCCTGGCTCGACCGGCGACACTGACTGACCAGACGAGAGGAACGACACCGGTATGCTGGCTTTCATTCTGCTTGCGAGCCGTCTCGGACGTCCACTGGCCGGGTCCGATGTGGCCAAGTGCACCCGATACGACATGGCAGAGCTGGCGTTCGAGCCAGACCAGTACCTCGGGTGGCATACAAAGGACCATAGGCTCTATCTCTTCGCCTGGCAGGCATATACCGAACAGGGCCAAATCGGCTCGCACTGGCATGTCACCCACAACGACCTCGTCCTCTTCAGTGGCATGCCGATTCCGTACGACGCCCCCCTGGCCCCGGGAGTCGGGTGGGCCGAGCAGCTGGCGGATCGGATCGCCGCCTCCGACGCCAACACGGTTGCCAATCAACTCGGCGGCGCTTTTACGCTGCTCAGTCTCCAACGTGACGGAGACGGTGTCGTCACGTCCGATCTCGCTGGGGGCGCGCCACTCTATTGGGACGCCTCGCAGGAGATGCTGGTCATCAGCAACCGGGCGAACCTGGTCGCATCCGTTTGGGAACAACCTGGCGCGCCACCGGTCCGCGATTGGCGCGGACCAGCCAGTCCCATATTCGCTCAGGAGATTTTCGGCGCGGAGACCGGTCTGAAGGATGTCGTTGCGGCGGAGCCAGGAGCGTGGTGGAGCGTTGGCTACCAGAAACGTCCCGTCCTCCGGACACGATCGGTCGAACAAACGCGCCCGGAAACGTCCGAAGCCGCCATCGACACCATCGAGCACAGCCTGCGCCGCTCGCTTCGGTCGATCGCCGCCTTGCCCTATCAGCAACACCGTCTCGCGCTCGATGGCGGCAAAGCCAGTCGCCTGCTCCTGGCATTGCTGGCCGCGGAAGGGCTGCTGAGCCGGGTTGCCCTCACGGCGACAGGCGACCCAGACGAACCCGGCGTGCAGATTGCCGCCGAGCTGGCTGACCGCGTCGGTCATCCACTTCTGCTGGAGCGCGCACGCTCGACGATCCGAGTGAATTCGAACAGCAGATCATCCACGCGTTCCAGACAAGCGGAGTCGGGAGTCCATGGACGCTCGCCGGCCGGCTTGGATCGACCGATCTGGTCCGTATCGAATCCGATGCCGCTGGATTGCTCGTCCCGACCGCTCGGAATTTGACCTTGCTCGCGTCTGGCGACACGCTTCGCGAGGCGATGGCGACATCGGGATCCTTCGATCCCGGCCAGGTGCTTCGCACGCCGATCGCCACGTTCTATGTCGACCAATTGGTGAAGGCACGCGAAAACGACGCCGCCTCGCTTGCGCCGTCCATCGCTCTGGCCGCGAACGCACGGTCGATCGCGCCCAGCGTCGAAGTTCCAGTCGTTGGGCAGACGTTCCCCTATCTCGATCCAGCCATCTGGGCCGCCCTCGACGCCTTGGGACCGGATGAGATTGTCGCGGAAACCGTCTATACGACCATCCTCGAACGGGTAGCGCCCGAGCTGCTGACGATTCCCGTCTGTGACACGGTTACCCCCCAGGACGGCCGGGTGACCAGTTTCGACGCGTTGCGGCCGGTGTTCGAGGACTACCTGCTCGATCCAACCAATCCACTTCAGGACCTGATCGATACCGACCGTGTGGTGGAGCTGATCTCCGATCCAGACCGACCGGCTGAAGCGGTGCGAACGCTCTACGATCTGCTCGGCACGGCGATCTGGCTGGGACAGGACGAACAGGAGCTTCGCATTCACCGGGCCGACGAGATGGACGTGCGCGGCGTCTTCAGCCCCCTCGACTATCGGGAGGCCGTGCTGCTCGGCGACGAGGCGCTTTTGCCCAAAGCCGACCCTTCCGTGCGCCACCGCACCACCGATCAGGTCCTCGACAACTACCTCAAGCTCGACAAGACCGGGCATCATCTCAAACCCGACGCGAGGATCCTGGCGGTCATCCCCTACTACGAAGCGGAATCGTATCTGGACGCCGCCGTCGATTCACTCGTGAAGCAAACGAGACCGCTGCAAGGGATTGTGGTGATCGATGACTGTTCGTCGACCACTCCGCTTGGGGTCATGGAGAAGTTTCCGCAGGTGACGCTCCTCCGCTCCGAAGAGAACTCAGGGCCGTTTCGGCTCATCCAGGAAGTCATCGACAATACCGACTACGATGCCTACCTCTTCGAGGATTCGGACGACTGGTCTGCCCCAAACCGGCTGGAGGTCCTGCTCGATCTGGCGACCCGCACCGGCAAGGAGTTGATCGGAAGTCAGGGACATCGCCTGATCGTCAACGAAAACGAGGTCGTCCTCTACCAGCATCCGCTCAATCCGGAGCTCACCTTCCAGACGACCCCCAAGAGCAAACCGGTCCACCATCCCACATCATTGGTGACGCGCGATCTGATTCAGCGCACCGGTGGATTCGCCACCGGACTGCCCTTTTCGGGCGATACCGAGTTCCTGCGTCGCGCGGCCACGATCGGCCCCATCGCGAACACCGCGGAGTTCATCTATGTCTACCGCACCCGGTCCGATTCACTGACCGGATCGGAAGAAACCGGTATTCACACCGCCATTCGTCGCGATCTCTGGGCAATTCAACACCCACGCGCGCAATGGATCGCCGATCGGGCGAACGCGGACCTCGGCCCCATCCTCGCGCCAATGGCCGTTACCTCTCCAGCGGTGTTGACGCACCTGGCCGGTCCCGCGCTGTTGGGTATCGACGGTCGATCGTGGCCGAACGGCGTCGATGCGCCGCTACCCGATCTAGGCCCGGTCAAGCGAGCGTCCAGTCGCCGCAAGGCATCGGGACAACCGCCGCATCCAGTCTTCGTCATCGGAGCGCCGCGGTCCGGCACCAGCATCCTGGCGCTGGCGCTGGCGCAGCTCCCCGTGTTCAAGCTGACCCTCGATCCAACCTGGCTGACGAATCTCTCGTCCGCACTGCATATCGCGTTCGCCTCGGTGGAAGAAGGCGATACCGTGAACGATCTCGAGATCAAGCGGATCGATACCGAGCAATTTGCCGCGCATTTCGGCGCAGCCGCACACGATCTGCTCCTGCGGGGCATCGATCCCGCGATCGCCGCTCCCTTCGAAGACGAACGGCTCCGCCAGTTGCGTACGCAGGTGAAATCGAACGCCACTCGTGTGCTTGCCGAAGGCGAGAAGCTGGCCGAGCACGGGTTCGATCTGTACCGGCTCTTCCCGCACGCCAAGTTCATTCACGTCATTCGCGACCCGGATGACGTCGTGGCGGCCCACCAGAAGGACCGGCGGATGCTCTACCGCTCTCGCTTCGTCTATATGGATGAGGAGCGTGCCTACGACCGCTGGATCGAAGCGGTCCAGGCCGCCCGTGAGCTCGAAATCGGTCTCGGCGCCGGCAAAGTCATGCGGATCGAACAATCCGCCCTGATCGACGACCCGGAAACAACCCTACGCCACGTGCTCGCCTTCATCGGAGAAGCGTTCGACCCGGTCATCCTGCGCCCGTTCGCCTAAGAGGAGTGAGGGGTTGGGATTTAGGAGTTGGGACGCGTTGGAAACGGGGTCCTGCGTCCGGAGCCCTGGGTCCTGCGACGATTTGGGCAGCTGCTGTCGGGGCCTGGATGGACGGATTCCGGGCGAATCCACCCCGAACTCCTAAATCCCAACTCCTAACTCCCAAAAAAACAAAACCGCTGGCGGGTATCCGCCAGCGGTTCAGTTTCAGGATTACCCCGAAGCCTTAGGCCTCGCCCTCGGTCTTCTTGGGCTGTCGCATGCGCAGGGCAACCAGAGCGGCTGCGGCGGCGCCAGCGGCCAGTGGGGCCACGACGCTCGACTGATCCTGCTGCGCAACACCCGTCGCCGGAAGCGTAGTCACCGCAGCTGCTGGCTTCTTCGGCTTGTGGTGGTGATGCGGCTTGTGCGGCTTCGGCGGATACGGATATGGATCCGGATACACATCCGCAGACCGGCTAATGCGAGCAGCGCCACCCGGTGCTGCACTTACCTTGTCGGCGAGCGCCATGGCCACGGGAACGGACGCGCCAAGCGCAACCATACCGCGGACAAACGATCGACGACTGATTCGACCACTGACGTAGGCGTCAGTCAACTCACTGCGAGACATTGCCCCTCCCATTGAGCAATTCAAGCCCAGTACCTAAAATAACTTTAGCAAGCGTATCAGAGAAGTTGTCCAGTCGCAATACCTCCATCACCCCAGTTTTGCGTAACGGACGCGAGTTTCGCGCACGAACGTACGATCCCTTTGTTCTTTCGGCCCAATATTCACCCTTCACTCAGCAAGCGCTCAGCATTCCGAGCGCATACCGAGCTTTGACGCATTGGCCGTCGAGCACCGATACTCGCTTGTGAACTTGTGCACGAACGGACCTTTGTCCGATCCATGACCATTTGGGCCCCGCTCAGGACCTGGTTCTACAACGACAGTACGCCGCACTGCGTTTCGCACGTGCGGAACGACGGCCGTTTCCCACTCGGGAACCGCCAGAAGTGATCGACCCGTGGCACGCGAATTCGAGCCAGATATTCCCGATATCGTCATTCGACGTCTACCGCTCTATGTGCGCACCCTCCGAGCGCTCGCGGACAGCGATGTGGCCAATGTCTCGTCCGACGATTTGGCCGATGAGATTGGCGTCACCGCCGCCCAGATTCGGCGCGATCTCTCGTACTTCGGCAAATTCGGCAAACAGGGCAAGGGCTACGATACCCGCTCCCTCGAGCAGGCGATCACCCAGATCCTGCAGCTGGACCGAGAATGGCCGGTCGCCCTCGCTGGGTTCGGCAGCCTGGGCCATGCCATCGCCCACTACCGAGGGTTCGGGCCATCGTCATTCCGCATCGCGGCGATCTTCGATCGAAACCCGGACAAAGTCGGGGAACCGCTCGGCGAGATCGCGATCTTGAGCGACCAATGCATGACCAGCGAGATCCGTCGCCTGGGCATCGAGATCGGGATCATTGCCGTACCCGCGGCCGAAGCGCAAGAGGTCGCCAACGCGATGATCGACGGCGGGGTGCAAAGCATCCTCAATTACGCCCCCATCGTCCTCAAGACGCCACCCAATGTCCGGGTACGCGAAATCGATCCGATCTGGGCCCTACAGACGATGACCTATTACCTGGGAGTTGGGAGTTAGGATTGAGGAGTTGGGAACGACCAACTCCCGGGCCGTGTTTGAAAACTCGACGACGTGCCCCGCCCGCGCGGGATTCGCCCGGAATCCGCCCGTTCAGGCCCCGACAGCAGCTGCCCAAATCGTCGCAGGACCCAGGGCTCCGGACGCAAGACCTTGTCAAGCGGGTCCGAACTCCTAAATCCCAACTCCTAACTCCTTCGTCACTACTGCGCCAAATACCCGCCATCGACCGGCAAAACGACCCCGGTAATGAACGAGGCGTCGTCGCACGCGAGGAAGGCGATTGCCTTGCCAACCTCGGACGGATCGCCGATGCGGCCCATCGGGTGTTGCAGCTTGATGGCGGCCAGGTATTCCGGACCGCCTTCTTCGAATTCGAGCTGTTGCACACGATCGGTGTTGATCGTCCCCGGGGCGACCGCGTTGACCCGAATTCCCCGGTCCGCCCATTCGATTGCGAGATGCTTGGTCAGCCCGCTGGCCACGTATTTGGCCGGTCCATAGGCTGCCTGGCGCGCCTGCCCGGCCTCACCTGAGATCGAGGAGAGACAGACGATCGAGCCGCCGCCGGTCTCGAGCATCTGCTCGATGGCGAACTTGCAGGTCAGGAACATCCCCCGTCCGTCGATCCGCATCACCTCATCCCATGCCTCGACTGTGGTCGCCAGCACGTCGCCGAGCGGAATGATGCCGGCATTGGCGACCACGCAATCGACCCGGCCATACGCCTCGACCGCGGCCATGATCATGGCACGCGCATCCTCTTCCTTCGAGACATCGCCGACAACCGTCACGACCTCTGCGCCCTGTTCCCGCAACCCGGCCGCCACGGCCTCCAGCGGCTCCGGCTGAATGTCGGTCAGCACCAGCCTGGCGCCCTCATCGGCAAAGACCCGCGCGGTCGCCTTGCCGATCCCAAACGCAGCGCCGGTAATGACGCTCGATTTACCGTCCAATCGTCCACTCATCGTCTCACTCCTCGACCGAGCTCGGCTGGTTGTCCGCACATACATGCAGGGGGAATCGTACCAATGCCAGCCCGGCTCAGAGGTGACTCTTTGGCACGAAGGCAGCGAACAATACGTTCGTTGGCACCGAACGGCGGCAAATCGGCAAAGCTGGGAGAAATTGCCCGTTCGTTCACTTGGACGAGCCCTCCAGAAGTGTGATTAGCTGACTATCAACCGAGAGAGCCCAGCTCCTTCGACCCACCGAATTTGCACACCCAGAGGAAAGGGGAATGCGTGTGCGAACCCGGCAGGTCAGGCAGCATGGCCTGGCGATGAAACGCACCAGCCGTCTCGTTGCGGCCCTCGCCATGCTTGTCTGTATTGCAGTACCGACAGCAGGATCCGCGTTTGCGGCCCCCGCGTCTTCCGAATCGATCGCGCCCGTTGCCGACGTGAATCTCGGCAATGGCTCGTACCGCGTCACCGCCTCGATCTTTGCCGAGGGTACGGACGGGCAGGTCGGCACGACCGCGTCCAGCGGTCATCTCATCCAGCCAAACGACAATCTGGTTGCCCTCCCGGCCTGTACCGAGTCGTCCTGCCCGTGGGTGCCGGTCGGCACCGGCGTGGAGGGGACCTACGGCCCGCAAACCGAATGCGCCGAGGCGGACGGACTCTGCTGGGTGCAGATCGTCAGCGAGACCACCGGACTCTGCACCGTCGCCCCGGTTCACGACCGGGGACCGCTCTTCGTCCGTGACAACTGGTGGGCGCCTCAGAACCTGCGGGAATACAACGTGACCCAGGGGGTTCCCGCCGCCGAATACGTCCGCGATGGCGGCAATGTCGGCTATGGCGCCGGCATCAGCGATGTCGGCTACGACGTCCGCAACGTCTACACCTATGCCGCCGGGATCGACCTCGCCGCCGGTACCTGGAAGGCCCTCGGGCTGCCGGTCTCCGCCGGAATTACGTCGGTGACCGTCACCATGCTCTGGCAGGCGGGGGTCACCCACGACCAGGCATGCGGCACTGCGCCCCCGCCCCAACCAACCTCGCTTCCAACCGTCGTTCCAACACAGCCACCGGTCGCCGCCGGCAACGCCACGGTGATCGATGGTGCGCTCAATCTTCGTTCCGGCCCCTCCCAAACGGCTTCCGTCGTGACCGTCATGCCCGGCAACAGCCGGGTGACGGTCACCGGCGGCAGCCAGAACGGTTTCTATCCCGTCACCTACAGCGCAGACACCGGCTGGGCGTGTGGAGACTATCTCGATATCGATGCCGGGGCGGACCCCGGACCCTCGAATCCTGCACCGGCCGGCGACACCGCAACCGTCATCGACGGTGAGCTCAACCTCCGTGCGTCGGCCAGCACCAATTCCGCGGTGCTGCTGGTCATGCCCGATAGTGCGACAGTGACCCTGACCGGTCAATCGAGCAATGGATTCCTCTCCGTGACCTATCAGGGGACCGCCGGCTGGGCCTACGCGATCTATCTCGACATCACGGGTAACGATCCGCCGAGCGGCACGACCGCCACGGTCATCGACGGCGCGCTCAATTTGCGCGCCAATGCCAGCACCTCGGCGGCGGTGGTGACTGTCATGCCGGACGGCGCCGTGGTCACGCTGACGGGTCAGACGAGCAATGGATTCAGCTCAGTCGCCTGGAACGGGCAGAGTGGCTGGGCCTACTCGATCTACCTGAGCAGCGATGGCGGTTCCGGCAGCGGAACCTTCGCCACCGTCTTCGACGGAGCGCTCAACCTCCGCTCTGGCGCCGGTACGAACTACGGCGTGTTGCGGGTCATGCCCGACGGTGCACAGGTCGAGCTGACCGGCGCCACCAACAACGGCTTCTCCCAGGTGATCTATCAAGGGACCACCGGTTGGGCCTCCAGTCAGTGGCTCTCCAGCGGTGGCAACTCGACCGCCACCGTGATCGACGGGGCGCTCAACCTGCGCGCCAGCGCCTCGTTGAATGCGTCGGTGCTAGTCGTCATGCCCGACGGCGCCACCGTCACCCTGCTCGGCCAATCCTCGAACGGCTTCGCCCAGGTCCGCTACAACGGCACGACCGGCTGGGCATACGAGATTTACTTGGATTGAGGGGCCGGAGCTACGACGGGGTCCTGAGTCCTGAGTCCTGAGTCCTGAGTCCTGAGTCCTGAGTCCTGAGTCCTGAGTCCTGGGACATGATGAATGAAACCGGAGGCGAATTCGCCTCCGGTTTTCTGTTTATTTCTCAGGACCCAAGACTCAGGACCCACCCCGTCTACTCCCACTCGATCGTGGAGGGTGGCTTGCTGGAGATATCGTAGACGACGCGGTTGATCCCGTGGACCTCGTTGACGATGCGATTACTCATGCGGGCGAGCACGTCGTAGGGGATACGGGCCCAGTCGGCGGTCATGGCATCCTGACTGGCCACCGCGCGAATGGCGCAAACTCGCGCATAGGTGCGGTAATCGCCCATGACGCCAGTCGAATTGACCGGCAGCAGAACCGCGAAGTACTGCCAGATATCCTGGGCAAGTCCCGCGCCCTCGATTTCGTCCCGCACGATAGCGTCCGCCTGACGCAAGACATCGAGCCAAGGTTCCGTCACCTCTCCCAGGAGACGAACGGAGAGCCCCGGACCTGGGAACGGCTGCCGCCAGACGATCTCGTCTGGCAGACCAAGCGTTTTACCGACCCGGCGCACCTCATCCTTGAACAGGAACTTGAGCGGTTCGAGCAGATGGAACTCCATATCGGCCGGCAGCCCACCGACATTGTGGTGGGTCTTGATCTTGGCAGCGGCCTTGGTATCGGCGGTGGTGCTTTCGATCACATCGGGATAGAGGGTGCCCTGGGCCAGGAAATCGAACGGCCCGTGCTTTTTCGCCTCCCGCTCGAAGACCCGCACGAACTCGTCCCCGACGATCTTGCGCTTCTCTTCGGGGTCGGTCACGCCTTCGAGCCGGTCGAGAAAATTGGTCGTCGCATCGACATAGACCAGCGGCATCCCGAAATGCCGGGCGAAGACCTCCTGCACCAGCTCGGCTTCGCCGAGCCGGAGGAGTCCGTTGTTGACGAAGACGGGCGTGAGCTGATCCCCGATCGCCTTATGGATCAACGCCGCCGCAACCGATGAATCGACCCCGCCACTGAGGGCAAGCAGCACCCGCTTGTCACCGACGCGGCCGCGAATCTCCTGCACCGCGCTGTCGACGAAAGAATCGCTGCTCCAATCGGGGGTGAGTCCACAGATCCGGGTCAGGAAGTTGGCGATCACCTGCTGGCCGAGCGGGGTATGCACGACCTCGGGATGAAACTGGATCCCAGCGATGTTGTCCTTGATCATGGCAGCGAACGGGAGCTTACCGCTTTCGCCGATGACGGTGAAGTCGGCCGGGATGGCCTCGACATGGTCGCCGTGGCTCATCCAGACATCGATCTGTTTCGGCATCCCCGCGAAGAGCGGCGAGGTATCGTCGACCTCGATGGTGGCCGGACCGTATTCCCGCCGGTCCGCGCCGATGACTTTGCCGCCCAGCTCGTTTGCCAGCAGCTGCATGCCATAGCAGATGCCGAGGATGGGCAGGTTGGCATCCCACAACCAATCGGGAAGCTGGGGCGCACCCTCCTCATAGACACTGGCCGGACCGCCGGAGAGGATGATTCCGCCCGGATCGAGCGCTTCGACCTGACTCCACGGTGCATCGAAGGGGACCAGCTCGCTATAGACGCCGGCCTCGCGCACGCGCCGGGTGATGAGCTGGCTGTATTGCGACCCGAAGTCGAGCACGACCACGGTCTTGTGCGATGCGGATTCGGTGCGCTCGGTCGATTCGATCGGTTCGGTGGTCAAGGTGTCTCCTTGGAGGAATGGGGAACGGCCGCCTGGTCAGGAA
Source organism: Thermomicrobiales bacterium (assembly GCA_023957115.1). Classification (GTDB taxonomy): domain Bacteria; phylum Chloroflexota; class Chloroflexia; order Thermomicrobiales; family UBA6265; genus JAMLHN01. Next base: position 54,735 of record JAMLHN010000020.1, on the reverse strand, counting down.
TTCTAGCCGGACGGCTAGAACTCCACCTGGGGTTGAAACGATAGAGACGTTCAGAGGGAAGGATCGACCGTTGGTGGTGAACTCGTGCCGACCACTCCACTCCAGGACTGAGACCGCCTCCCCGGCCCGTCATCCCGGACAAACCCGAGTGATTCCCATACCGTATGTCATCCCGAGAAGCACCGCCGGCACAGGCCGGCGTCTACGCACAGCGATCGTCCGGATTCCGTATACATCCCAGCTCCCCACACGGTCTGAGCGCAGGGCCCGCGCGTTCTGCGATCGAGCGCCAGCGCGATAAGGGGAGCGAGCTTCTCCCGTGAAGTGCTTGGTTCCGAAGCGTCAAGGGGCTCCGACCGTGGGGCGTGGTGGGCATGGCTTCGCCCTGGTCGGATGCGGTGTTTGGTTCTTGCGCATCTCATGTTCTCGAGCGCGATCATCCATTGTTGCGGATCCGCGCTGGAGCCAGGGGTGACGGTCTGGAGCCGAACGGGTAACTCTTGTGCACTGCCCAGGCCCGCATCTGTACCCCACCCTGATCCACGCTGCAGACGCGATCGGGTTTTCCGGAGCGAGGGCCCCAAGAACCCTACCGCCGATGTGCCGCTTGGTGTTATATTAGAACACCTGTTCTTCCTCGTCAAGATGGAGCGAGATTCGGAGATGGGAGGTTCGTGATGGGCCGGGCGTATCGGGGCAAGGGCCAACGCAACTGGGGCAATGGACAGAACGAGGTGCCGGACGATATGCCGAGTCCGAGTGCGCCAATCGAAGAGCGACGGGCATGGCTCCTGGCCAATCACGGTCCGGAGGCGTTTTCGGACGAGGCGCTGGAAGAGATGGAGGTTCGGACGTGCGCATTGCCGGAGTGCGAAAGCAAGGCCGTGGCACGGAGTTTGTTCTGTTCCTATCACCAGCGCACTGCCGTTGGAGAGGCCGGGGCACGCGAGCTCCGACAACTCACCCGGGAGATGGAGCGGCTGGGACGGATTACCGACAAAGATGCAAAGCAGCATGCGGTACGGAAGTTCCGATCGCGAGCCGAGAGCGGGGATTTTGCGATTCTCTTTTCCGGGAAGATGCAGGAGACCCTCGACGACGCGGCAGCGGATCTGGAGTTGTCGATGGAGCTCGGCGGCCTGCGGCTTGCGATGGTGCGGGCACTACAGGAGATCGACGATCCGACGGAGATGAGCCTGGCGATCAGCCGGTTGTCGAATGCGGCGGTGCGGGCGTCAAAGGTGAATGTGGAGGAACGGAAGCGGAAGGTGTGGAATCGAAAGCTGCATGAGATGCAGGCGGAACGGGAGCGGAGGGGGTAGTGCGTGTTCGACCGGTGTTCTAAGCTCGGAGGAGCTACGAGGTCCCTCACGGACGCCGACTGTCCAATACCCACCAACATACAAGGACCCTCAGGGACGGAGACCGCATTCCCACTTGTGACCGAGTAGAAGAGCAGCACGTTTACCGAGTGCAACGCGGCCAAAACCAGTGGCGGCAAAGAAGCTGGACGAAAAACGCCGAGCCTAGCTCTACCCACCCGGAGCCATCGACACCGAGCTCAAGAAAACGCCCCTCACCAACCTCTACAATGAGCGTCCCGGTTGACCCCGCAACCTCGACCGTGCTGTCGGGGATACCTACGGTTGGCCTGCGGATGAGGCGCCAGCGGATGTGACAAAGGAAACCATTCTGAAGTGCCTACTTATGTTGAATCACAAGAAGGTTAGGCAAGAATGACCACAGACACCGGCAAACTCCGGGAACCCTGGATCGTTACAGCTGAACCTTTGGACGTACTTCACTTGGGGATCGGCCGTGCCCAGCTACGACAGGATCCGTGGAAAGAGTGGCTAACAATTGCGATCTATCAGCACCATATTGCAGCCAGAGCGCGGCAACAACACCATTCCAACACGATCCTCGAAGGCGATCCGCCAATGCGGCACGAGTACCATGCGTCTATGATTGCCTTAACGGCGTGCGCACATGCCATTGATGGCCTTTACCTTGAGGTGGTCAATATCACTGGAGTGACAGTTAAGCCGCAAGATCGGAAGCGTCACAAGTGGATCTATGGCACCCTGCGGCACCATTTTGCAGATAATCGACTTGGCTCAGAACTTTGGAAGCATAATCTCGCGTGGCTATTTGTTGAAATGCGCGACGGCCTTGTCCATCCCACCCAAATGACTACGGAAGATGTCGGACTTCATCCGTTGGGAATGGGTACTTCCCCGGAGATCGCAACATATACGGTTGATGCGGCTGAACGTGCCGTCGTGTTCTCGCTCGATCTGGTGGAGGCCTGCCTATCCAGCCCCAAATCGGAGTCCATCGAGCTCGTCACCTTTTGCAACCAAAAGTTGCCGCTGATGGAGAGGCTTAGGAAACGACACAGCGTTGCTCTCCACCGGAAGTTTTGAATGCGGATTCGCTGCTGCCTTTCCATCTGCGCCACCATCGTAGAAAGATTCTCGAATCCTCGATCGCTCTTAAAACCGCCCCTTACCGAATCGCATACCCGTTTCCAAACAGCCGGGGCAAAACCGAAGCTACCTGGACAAAATATTTGAACTGCTGTGTTCGAAAAACGAACCTGCCTCTTCTTCAGCGATCCCAGGCTTACCCAGAAGGGATACGATCCAATTGCACCCCAACCTCGCCCGGACATCACCCACTAGGGGCTTGCCCCTCCCCAAGTCCGCCATCTGCTCAGATCCGGAGGATCTTGGCTCTGTGAGCCTCTGATTTTCAACCTGAGAACCGCGTCTGCGGTCGGACGACCGACGCGTAGCCCGCCGGCATTCATGTTGGCGAAAAGGGCGCCCAGGGGGACCATGTGTTCCGACAAACTCCGCCCGCTGGGGGCGGTGGTGGACCGTCGGAGTGGGGGTGCGGTACCGTCCGGAGTCCCGGTGCACCCCGGCACCGGGTCGTTCCCGACCGGAGGAGTTCTGATGTCTGCCCGTACCAAGCGTGCCGAACGCCTGAGCGCCATCGAAGCGGTCCTCCAGGATCTGCTGCCCCGCTTGGCGTTGGCCCCCGCACGCACCGGACGCCCCGAAGTCCTGAGCGCCGCCCTGCTGTGGACCGGCATGCTGGTCTGTATCGTGCGCGGCCAGGGCAGTCAACTGGCCATCTGGCGCCTGCTGAGCCAGGCCGGCCTGTGGCACCACGAACTGGTGCCAATCAGTGCCGAAGGGGTGCGCAAACGCTTGCTGCGGAGCGGTCCGACCCAATTGGAAACCGTCTTTACCCAGGTCACCGCCGAGCTCATCGCCGACTCGTCCGGCGATCAGACGTTGGCCCCATTTGCCACCGGGGTCTACGCCCTCGACGACACCTCGCTGGCGCAGGTGGCCCGTCACCTGCCGCGCCTCCGCGAGACGGAGCGGAGCGCCGATGTGCTGCTGCCGGGCAAGCTCAGTGTCGCCTTCGATGTGCGCCGCCAACTCTTTGCCCAGGTGCGACCAACCGAGCTGCCGCATCAGAATCCCAAAGCCGCCGCCCCGGCACTTTATCGTGCGTTGCCACCGGCCAGTCTGCTCCTCGTCGATCTGGGGTATTTCAGCTTCCCCCTCTTCGATCAGCTCAGCGACGACGGCTATTGGTTCATCTCCAAGCAGCGCCGTCGCACCAGCGCCACCGTGGTCCATACCCTGGTCGACCAACCCGGCTTGACCGACGAGTTGATCTGGTTGGGCGCCTACCGCGCCGATCAAGCCAGGCATCTGGTCCGGCGCATCACCGTCACCATCACCACAACCCCCTACGTCTATCTGACCAATGTGCTCGATCCCGGGTTGTTGTCGGCGGCCGATGTGGTGCAGCTCTATGGCCGACGGTGGGATATCGAGCTGGCCTTCAAGAGCCTCAAGCAGCATCTGGGACTCGGGGTGGTCTGGTCGGCACATTGGGAGCTGATCCTGACCCAGGTCTGGGGCGCGCTGCTGATTGCGCAGATCGCCAGTGCGTTGCGACAACAGATCGCCCTGCGCGCCGGGATCGACCTGGTCGATGTCTCGCTGGCCCTCCTGCTGCGCGAACTGCCGCAGGTGGTGCGGCGAGGGGAGGACGATATCGTCGGGATCATCGCCGGATTGCCGGTGACCCCGGGGGGCTTTCTGCGCAAGGCACGTCGCGTCCAGTATGTTATCCCGGTCCCGAAGCGCATCATCCCACCCCCGGACGACCTGGTGACGATCCGGATGGGTCGGTCCAGTGGGCGCAAGTGCGCCGCCGATCGGAGCAATCGTCCGCGGATCGGAGTCCCGGCGGGTGGATGAGGGGTGTTTGTCGGAACGCATGCCACGGGGAGGCGCCCCTACCGGGTTGTAGGGTGTGAATTGGCGCAGAAGCTGGAAAGGCAGCTCCCAACTCCCAACTCCCAACTCCCAACTCCCAACTCCCAACTCCCAACTCCCAACTCCCAAACCGTACGTCAGTTACCAGATTGATACACCGGATTGATTGGACCGAGCAACGAATCCACGAAACGGTCCAGAAACCGCGGAAGATCGGCCTGGGGGACGATTCGTTTGGCCGGGATCCCCGCGGTATCGGCCGATGGTTCGGTGCGCCCAACCGCGCGATGCCGGTCGCCATACGGCTCGACCACAATCGGCCGCTCGACCACCTCGGTCGCCAGCGATGGATCGATGGCGATGGTCGCAGCCAGCGGGTCGTGCATCGAGGCGGACCACCGCCCAAGACGTTCCTGATAGAAGTTGCAGTAGTACGGCAGGATCGTCCAGGCAAAACGCGCCTGGGGCGTCTGACCATTCTTCAACGCATCGAGATGGCGATCCTCCAGGGCAGCGCGTCGTGAGAGGTCGATGGGAACGATCGTCATGGGCGTATCGGACGAGAGCACCGCGCGAGAGGCGTTGGGATCGAAGTAGACATTGGCATCGTTGTAGTCGGGAACGATTGGTTCTGGATAGCGTGACAGACATCCGAGATAGGTCACCGATCGATAGCGTTTGAGGCTTTCGGGGTCTTTTTCGAGGGCGGCCGCCAGGTTCGACAATGAGCCAACTGTAATCAGATCGAGCTCGTCCGGGCGCTCGGATGACAGCCGAATCAGTTGATCGGCCGCCGACTCTCCGGTCACCGAACCCGCGGGTTCCGGCAACCCGATATCGCCCAGCCCATCGTGCCCGTGCACCTGGGGCGCCGAGGTCGGCTCGGCCAGAGGACTCTCCCGTCCAAGCGCCACCGGAACCGACGTGATGCCAACGGCTTCGAGCGTGCGCAGCGCATTCCGCGCCGAGTTGGCGGCGGTGCAGTTGCCGTGGGTGGCGCCAATGGCAACCACCTCGACCGCCGGCTCGGAGACCAACCCCAGAATCATCAACGCGTCGTCGATTCCGACATCGACATCCAGCACGACCGCTCGTTGCTCGCTCATTTCTTGCCTTCTCTACAAAATGGGCCGGCCAAACGACTGGCCGGCCCGTCATTCACTGAATTCGAACGTTGGCTAGCGTGAGATCTCGCGCAGCTCCTCCGGAATGGGCAACCACTCGGCGATCAGCGCATCGAGGGTGCCGTCATCCTTGAGCGACTGCAAGGCCAGATTCACATAGGGAACCAGCTCGCTCCCCTGCTCGAAAACCATGCCCATGTTGGTCTCACCGTCGGGCAGCAGACCGACGATACCCAGGTTGTCGAACTGGAAGGTCACGATCGCCTGGCCGATCTGCAACGACTGAAGATCGGCATCGGTCTGGCCGTTCGCCAGCGCCTGGATCGCATCGGAGTTGGTATTGAAGATCAGTGGATCGTTATCGGGCTGGATGACCTCGACAATGTAGGTGTAGTACACGGTGCCGACTTGGGCGCCGAAGGTGTACGGCTTCAGATCTTCCAGCGTCTGCGCCTCGAAGAGCGGCGATCCGTCGACGGCCAGCAGGACGAGCGGAGAACTGTAATAAGGGTCGCTGAAATCGACGGCTTCCGCCCGCGTTTCGGTAATCGAAACCTCGGTGATGTAGAAGTCGAAATCCTTCGGACCCGGAGCATAGGACGCGTTGAACGAGGTGTAGCCCCACTCGACCTGATCGGCGGTGAAGCCAAGACGCTCGGCGATCTTGTAGGTCAGGGCGCTTTCGAATCCCTGACCGTTCGTGGGATCGTTGTCGATGAACCAGGGCGCATAGAGCGGTTGATCGGCATGTACCGTCAGCTTGCCGGCGTTGCGCAATGGAAGCTCATCGATGCTGGCTACCACGGGAGACGCCACCGGAGAGGCGTCCTGCGCGCCAACCGCGCCCAATTTGCCAAGGGCCACAACACCGGCAGCCGCCGGAATGAATTTTCGTCGGGTAATCATTCGAGTTCGAGCCTCCGTACCAACAGAGCAAGTCGATCGATCAATAGTGTTCGAGCCGTTGTGGCGGCAACGTCTGCGGCTTGCATACTAGCATAAGTGTATGAATAACTGAGCAATTACCGCCGCCCGTGCACGTTCGCTCTTTATCGTACGCCATCGGGAACTCGTTATAGTTGAGATCGGAGCGCGACGATGGGAGGAGACGAGCCAATGGCTGAACGCGAATTCTCGATCACCGTTACCGAGGGCGGTCCCTATATCGTCCGGGGTGGCGTGCCATTGATAACGCGCCACCCGGTCGAAAGCGCAGCTGGTGAACCACTGGCCTGGGACCCCGTCGGCGGCAAGACCGAAACAACCGATCCTCTCCCTCGCTATGCCCTCTGCCGGTGTGGAAACTCGCACAACAAGCCGCTTTGCGATGGCTCGCATGCTACCGAGAGCTTCGCCGACGCCGTGCTCACCGCAGACCGCTCCCCGCGTGCTGAGCGCGCCCGCTCGTTCGAGGCGGACACGATTGTGATGACCGATGACGAATCGCTCTGCGAGCATGCCGGATTCTGTGGCAACCGCGTCACCAATGTCTGGAAGATGATCCGCAAGAGCAACGATCCCGAAGTGCGTGGCCGGCTGATCACGATGGTCTCGAACTGCCCGTCAGGGCGATTGGCGGTGGCCGAACCTGATGGAACGCCGATCGAGCCGGGATACGAGCCGAGCATCGCGACCGTGCCCAACGGTCCGCTCTGGGTGCGCGGCGGTATTCCCATTACCACCCAGGATGGCTACACCTACGAACCGCAGAACCGGGTCACCCTCTGCCGTTGCGGTCATTCGAAGAACAAACCCTTCTGCGACGGTACCCACGCCGAGATCGGGTTCAAGGCGCCGTAGCAGGCGTAATGCCTATCGCTCGGCATTCCAGGCGGCGAGCTCGTCGAATGCGACCTTCGGTTCCCAATACCCGGTGGTGTCGTACGGCTGATCGCCGTCCGGTCCCCAGGCGGCAACGATTCCATAGCTGAGCAGATCGAAATCGTAGCGAGGATCGTCGCTGCGTGGCGAACCCGGCGCGATGAACTCGTTGAGGTAGGCGCGTTCCGCCTGCGATTGCTCGATCAAGCTCAGGGTATCCAGGATCGCTTGGGCCTGCTCCGCCTCGTCGCGCACGATCCCGTCCTGGATCTGGGGTGGATCGGTCTCATAGTCAACGACATCCCAGGCCATGCCACCCAGCTCGGCTGCCCCATCCCAGGTTGCGCAACCAAACTCATTCACCCAGACCGGTTTACCTGAACCGGCGAGGTTGTCGATCGTTTCGACATACGTGCTGGCGGTGTCGCTGCTGAGGTAATGGTCGATCCCAATAATGTCGAATGGCTCCCAAATGCTCGGGTCCATGGGGGTATCCGAATAGGTGACCTGGCCGCCGAACGTCGAGCGAGCGGTGGTCGCCAGGTTGCCGAGCATTGCGGCCAGATTCCCCAGAAGCTCAGTGTAGTCAGCATCTTCCGACAACAACACCTCAAGCTTTTCGGCGGCGCTCTCACCCTCGACGAGATCCCCGGAGAAGACCAGGTACTCACATCCCACATCCACCACGATCGGGACGCCCTGCTGGCGCGCACGCTCGGCGTTCTCGGCCACGAACGCCAATCGATCAACCATCTCCGCTTCGGGCTGGTAGTTCAATCTCGTCTGCAAGCGGATGTCGAATCCCAGATCGGCCGCGATTTCCAAACCGGCGACCAGCTGATCGGGAACGGATCCGTAAAGGGCGACCGACGGGGAATGAAGCTGGTCGCGGATCGCGGTGAGCTCGTCACGAAAATACGTTTCATGCTCGGCCGGGCGAGTCAGCTCCCCGCGCATGAGCTCAGCGCCGAGATCGTAATAGAGTCCGCAATGGTCCAGTCGACGATCGGCCACAGGCGACGGCGACGCGACCGGTGTGTCGGCCGCCGAGATACGGGGAGAGAGCGCCGTCAGCGCTGATCCGATAAGGAGATTTCTTCGGGAAATCGAGAGCATAATGCTGTCCTCCTCGCCTCTAGTTTGTGCCAGGGTCGGAAAACCGCGCTCAATCGATGAGCCGCTTTTCGGGACGAAAGCTGAGAAAGACCGGCTTCGGGAGCGATTACCGGGCTAGACGAACTGGAGCATGGACTCCCAAGGATTTCACCCTGGAGCAACAGTTCTTGGTGCGTACGTACGCGCCCTTCCGGCCATTGGCAGCATCGTGAAGATTTGAGACTGTAGTCTAGAGGGGCGGCCCAGAGGCACCATTTAGGCGGGGTCTTCTTCGACCGGTACGTCCTCTAATAGCCGCTCGATAGTCTCGCACATTTCGGGCACCTTCTGGGTCGCCATGAACCACATCAGGGGATAGTTCACCTCGGCGTACTCGTGCGCAATTCGGTTCCGGGTGTCGATGATCTTACGAACCTCAGGAATCTGAGTTTGAAGATCCGGTGCCGATTGAATCGCTTTTGTCAGCGCAATTCCAATGATCTCGAAGAGCCGTTCGAAAATGAGATGAAGTGATCGGTCTTCGAGAAACCGCTCACGCGTGGTGCTCGCTGCATACTGCTGGACCTCTTGGCCAGCCGAATTGGCATCATGCAGCAGCTTTGCGGTTTGCTGATTCATAGATAGTCACTCTCGATTTGTTTACGGAGGCGCGTAGATAGGGATTCTTGATCGGCTTGTCACCGAAGATGAAGTCCGCATGACGCCCCAGCAACTGCTCCACATCTTCTGCAAAACCAAAAAATCGGTCGGCAATGCCGGGCCCATAATCCAGGAAATCGATCACGAAATCGATGTCGCTGGTCTCCGGATCAAAGCGGTCCGGATCCGTTGCCGAGCCGAAGACTTCGAGCTTGCGCACGCCGTACTTCTCACAAAGCGCGGTAATGGCTGGCAGATTTTCGGTAATGAGGTCGATCATGGTTCGGTCCAATCGGCAAGTGGTTTGTTCCGATTCTACTCTCTGCCATAAACCGGATTGACCGGACCGAGCAGCCGTTCCACGAAATAGTCGAGAAACCGGGGGACATCGGCATCGACGACGATACATTTGGGTGGGGAGCCAACGATCGGTTGGGGCTGCCCATGGGCATGGATGCGGTCCTTGTACGGCTCGAGGACGATCGAGCGTTCGACCGCGTGCGTGCTAAGGGAGGGGGCGATGGCAATCGCCCCAGCGATGGGATCGTGCATGCACGAGGTCCAACGGCCAATCCACGGTTCGTAGAAGTCGTTGTAGAAGGGCAGAATCTTCCAGGCGAATCGAGCCTGCGGGGTGGTGCTCGACTTGATGGCGTCGAGCTGCTCGTCCGAGAGGATGGCGCGGTAGGACAGGTCGATGGGGATGACCATGATCGGGACATCGGAGGACAAGACCGTCCTGGCCGCCTCCGGATCGGAAAGTGTATTTGCGTCGTAGTAATCGTTGACCAACGCTTCAGCCGGGGCGAGCGACACACCCCCAAGCCAGGCGATCGAACGATAACGGGAGAGCGCATCGGGATCGAGCGCCAGCGCCGCCGCCAGATTGGTCAGCGGACCAACCGCAATCAGATCCAGCTCGCCCGGGCGCTCCGTCCCAAGCCGCACCAGTTGCTCGGGCGCCGACTCTCCGGTGATCGAACCTTTGGGAGACGGCAACCCGAGATCGGCGAGCCCGTCGTGTCCATGCACATGACTCGCCTGATGCGGCGGATCGAGCGGGCTTTCCGGTCCAAGCGCAACCGGGATCGTTCCTGCCCCGACCGCTTCCAATACACGCAACGCGTTGAGCGCCGCATCGGCTGCGGTGCAGTTTCCATGCGTCGACCCGACCGCGACGACTTCGACTGACGGTTCGGAGAGCAACATCAGCATCATCAGCGCATCGTCGATTCCAACATCGACATCCAGCACCACGTATCGTCGTTCGGTCAAACGAGCTCTCCTTCAACCTACGCTGCAATCATCTGGTTACCCGGCAAAGAACCGACTGTACTCCGCGCCGGTTTCGAATCGGATTCCCTGCGCCACGCCATCGATGACGGGCGTAAAGACCAACCAATCGAAGTTGGGCGGTTCGGCGCCAACCCGGAACCCGTCGTCTTCGGGGACAAGCACGCTTGCGTCTCCAGTATTGTCGATCAGCACCAGCGTTCCCTCCCGCAGCACGATCCGGATCGCCGGATACCAGGGATTGTAGGAGCGATAGAGCCCGAGGTAGCCATTCCATTCCGCTGGATATGCCAGGGACTCCGGCAGCGGCTCGCCTGCCCGCACAAAGGTCTCACCGCCATGGTGGATCTTCGTAATCGGACCGAGCGTGTCGTCATCTTCATCGTCGGTCTCGTCGCGCTCCGCTTCGAACATGAACCGGCTCCATGCTGGATGGTCGACGGTCAGGTAGTAGTTCGAACGACGGGAGTACCGCTGGAGTGGCATGCGGTCGCTTCCCTCGATGAGCGCCAGCCCATCGTCCTCGATCGCGATCTCGATGGTTCGCTGTGACGAATGCCAGTCCCCGACCCAGTCTTCAGCGCCCTGGTAGGACCGCAACGTTTCGGTCGAGAGCTCAGGCAACGACGTCCCTTCGATCGAAGCGACAACCAGCTTGCGCAGATCGTTGGTCAGCATGTAATCGGGTACGTATCCATTGGCGAGCATCACCACGCAGACGCCATGCTCCAGATCGATCCCCATATCGGATTCATAGCCGACCATGTCGCCACCATGCCCGATCCAGACGATCTCACCCGGGGTTTCCGGGTCATCGTTCGTTCCCCAATTGAGCCCGTAGCCATATTCCTCCTCGATGGCCGGTGCGGGCAGGGAGGCGGGATCGACCATCGCCCGTAATTGGGACGAGGTCAACACGGGCGAATCGGCGCCGTCCCAGGTACGCAGCAGGAACTCCGCATACCCGAGCATGTCGGAGACATCCATCGCGATGCTTCCGGCGCCGGACGACGTTTCCAACCAGGGCGCGGGATAGACCGGATCGCCACTCCGCCAGGCTCGATCGTCGAACTGCCGTCGATAGCCGGCCGCCAGCGACGGCCGCATGGCCGACGTCACCGACGCGTGGGAGTTGGAAAAACCGAGTGGATCGAGCACCCGTTCCTGGATGATGCGATCGAACGGCTGGTGCACGATGGCTTCGGCCAGTTCACCGAGCAGGCTGTAACCAATATCGGAATAATGCCAATACGCTCCCGGCTCCCCACTACGAACATTTCGTAACTCCCACAGCTCCATGATCCCGTCCGGGCGATGGGCGAATCCCGTCGGCAGGCCTGCCGTGTGGCAGAGAAGATGGTGCGTGGTGATCGGGGGATGATCGGAACGCACCTCGAACCAGGGGAGATAGTCGCGTACCGGCGCGTGGAGATCGATCTTCCCCTCCGCCGCGAGCTGCATGCAGACGATGGCCAGAAAGCTCTTGCCAATCGACCCGATCTCGAAGAGCGTCTCCTGGCGCACCGGCATTCCGGCATCGCGATTGGCATAGCCATAGGTGCGAATGATCCGGTTGCCATCCCGAGTGAAGATACCGATCGCCATCCCCTCGGCTTCTGATTCATCGAGTGCGCGCTGCGCGAGGGCGTCGATTCGTTCCAGCAGCATGAGGACCTCCGATGCGTTGCTGAGCTCATGTCACGTGATCCGTACCGTCGCCATTATGCGCATTGCGACGGTAACCGCCATACCGCGATGGAACGTCGTCCCGACCGGAGCGCAGCGAAGTGGAGGGACCTCTTGTTCCCTTGCGGCATGGTCTCCGAACTGCAGACTTGGTCGCGGCCCAAGAGAGGTTCCTCCACTTCGGTCGGAACGACGCACGCTCACAACGACGCGCGCTCACTCGGGAAAAAAGCGGCTGTACTCGGCGCCGGTTTCGAATCGTAGAAAGACGGCTTGCTCGCCGGCAATCCCTTCGAAGGTCAGGAAATCGGCATTCGGCGCGGATTCTCCGACACGGAATCCATCTCCTTCAGGGACCAGCGGCGTCGCGGAGCCGGAAGCGTAGAGCAGCATCAGCGTCCCTTCCCGTATCACGATCCAGATCGCGCCGCCCCACGGATTGTAGGAACGGTAGAGTCCGGCAAAACGATCCCATTCTTCAGGATGGGCCGGTGGCTCCGGGAGCTCGGTGTTCTGCCGGTGGAAGGTTTCTCCACCGTGGTGAAGCTTGATCACCGGGCCGGGCGTATCGGGTTCGTCTCCGTCGCGGACCACTTCCAGCGGAAACCGCCACCATTCGGGATGGTCTGCGAGCAGGAACGCCGTTCCCCGTCCCGGCGGCCACTGAAGTGGAATCCGCTCGTCCCCGGCGACCAGCGCCAGGGTCGTGCCCTCCGCAACGAGCTCGATCGATCGCTCCCGAGAACGCCAGACGCCGGCATAGTCAGCGCCATCGGTGAACGCGAACCGGTCGGTGACCGCTACCAGTTCGGGGAACGGCTCGCCGTTGCGCAAGCCGGCGGTTTCACGAACGGCAGTCGTCAACGCACGGTCGGCAATGCTTCCATTGGCCAGCCAGACCACGCAGAGATCGCGGTCCAGATCGACGATCAGATCGGTGGTGTACCCAACCATGCCGCCGGAATGCGCAAGTGCGCGGATGGTCCCCGGTTGCTGGGGATCGAGTTCCCACCCGATGCCGTAGCCATAGCCGTGCGTTTCATCCGCCGCCGGTTGCTCGATCCGCGGCGGTCTGACCATCTCGCGGAGCTGGGCCGAGGTGAGCACCGGAGAATCCTCACCCGTCCAGGTGCGTTTCAGAAACTCGGCATAGGCCAACAGGTCGGATACGTTCATCACGATACTGCCCGACCCGACCGCGGTCTCCAGCCAGGTCGCCGGCGCCACACCATGCCATGGCAACATCGGGCGATCGTCGAATTGCGCGGTATATCCAACCGCGAGTCGCGGGCGAATGGCGGAGGTGACGGAGGCGTATGAGCTGGTCAGTCCCAACGGCGCCAGTACGCGCTCGGTCATGAGCTGGGCGAAGGTCTGCCCAGTGATCGCCTCGACCAGCAACCCAACCGCGTCGTATCCCACATTCGAGTAGTCCCAAACGGCGCCCGGTGGGAAGATCAGCCGGACATTTCGCAGCTCCCAGACTTCGTGGAGGGCATGCGGCCGGTGCGTATGTCCTCCCGGCAGTCCGGACGTGTGCGCAAGCAGGTGATGGGTCGTGATCGGCGCGAACTCGGACTGAACCAAGAACCACGGCAGATACTCGGTGACCGGCGCATGCAGGTCGAGCCGTCCCTCGGCCGCCAGCTGCATGCAGACGATGGCCAGCGCGCTCTTGCTGATCGACCCGATCTCGAACAGGGTCTCCTCGGTAACAGGCAATTGCGCGTCTCGGTTGGCATACCCGGCGGTGCGGATCAGGCGCTCCCCATCCGGTGTGGCAATGCCAAGAGCGACCCCCTGCGCCGTGGCTCCATCAAGCGCACGACCGGCCAGCATATCGATTCGTTCCAAGAGCATTGCGTTCTCCGAGAGGAGTTGGGTGGTAGGAGTTGGGAGTTAGAACAAGCGGGAGCACACCCGAACGTAGTCGTTCTAACTCCTAAATCCCAACTCCTAACTCCTGACTCCTCATCTCCTTCTAGCATGCCGCCCGGTGAACCGCTCCCAGGGCGGCAAAGGTTGCCTGCTCGGCGCGGGCTTCGGCGGTCATCGTACCGGGTCCGCCGTAATCGGCAAAGACGATATTGATCGGATTGGAGCGTTCGTAGATGCCGTCCAATGCGCCCAGTCCGCTCAACAGCTGGTTCAGGAAGGCATGTCCATAGATCTCATCCTGTAACACCTGGCTGGTCCAGTCGAGCTCGAATTCGGCTTTCTCGCTGGTGGGGATGGTGTCGTACAGCATCTGCGCCAGCGTGGCGATCGCTTCTGGACCACCACATTCGCGCGCCTTATCGAGTCCATCGCCGGTCAACAGGATGATGACCCCGTCCGGCACCGCGGTGACCGATCCGACGTACTGCGCGGCCGGGTCGCCCACAGCGGGGCAGACGACATGCGGACCGGCATCGCACTCGGCGGCGGGCGCATCCTGCGCCTGCACGAGCGCGGGCAGCGCGATCAACGTCAACACGCCAAAGCATCCGATCACGAACATCGACGCCAATCCGCGGGTGGTATGAAGTACGAGCCGTTTCATTCGAGATTCCCATCGTTTTCGTAACGGAACCCCGCAATGTGCGGGGTTCCAACAAGGTTGTATCGCAATTCGTCGTTGGGTGCGCCCTCACCATCCCCCAACCAATCCGGGTGATTGCCCAGGGTATGGCCCATGGTGTAGCCGTCGGCACAGGGCCGGCGGCTACGGAACACGGGCTGACAGCCCTCTGTCGTTACCCGCATTCCGTATCAAGCCCGGGAGGGCAGACACGCCCTCAACCACGACGAGGAGAAAGCACTCCTCAAAATTCTCAGGGCTCCGGACTCAGGACCCATCCGTCCCTATTCGTAACGCAACGCTTCGGCCGGAACGATGCGGGAAGCCTGCCGCGCCGGGAGCCAGGTTGTTATCAGTGAGGCGACCACCGCCAGCGCGAGCACAAAGCCAACCGTGCTCCAGGGCACCACGAAACTGATATCGCCGGTGGCGCCCATTTCGTTGCCGGTCAACAGATTCCGGGCGAGCATCAGCCCGAGCGCCGTCCCGGAAAGCACGCCCAGACCGACCACGAAGGCCGCCTCGATCAGGAAGGTCCAGGAGACCAACCCACGCTGGAAACCGATGGCCCGGAGCACGCCGATCTGCTGTCGCCGCTCGATGACATTGCGGAAAGAGATCACGCCGATGGCGGCAATACCGACGATCAGCCCGAGCCCCATGAAGGACTCCAGGATGCGGAAGAACCCGCGGTTACTCTCCTGGTTCTCTTCGATCTGCTGTTGGAACGAGGTCGCCTTGACCCCGGATGGCAGCATGATCGACTGAATCTCGCCTGCCGCGTCCGCCGCCTGGGATCGATCGGACAGCTTGACCACATAGCTCGTTTCAGCGTCGGTCTGCAGCAATGGCGCGGCGGTTGCATCGCTGGCGTAGAGCCCGACAAAGGTCGAGAGCTTGGGAGCGATCACCCCGATCACCGTGATCGTTTCCGGCGTGCCTTCGCCATTCCGCACCTGAAGCTCGAGTGGGGTAAATGCCTGATCGGTCGCCTCGATGCT
Source organism: Thermomicrobiales bacterium (assembly GCA_023957115.1). Classification (GTDB taxonomy): domain Bacteria; phylum Chloroflexota; class Chloroflexia; order Thermomicrobiales; family UBA6265; genus JAMLHN01. Next base: position 39,188 of record JAMLHN010000020.1, on the reverse strand, counting down.
TTCGAATAGTCCCGTCAACGCCGGGTCGTCCATACCACTGACCAGGAACGAGTCGACCACGGCGACACCCGGCTCATGCTGGATCGCGTCGAGAATGGCGGCATCGCTGGGGTATCCCGCTGCCCGGCCGATGAATTCCCACTCGGTATCGGCAAGGTAGCCAGCATCCATCCCGGTGAAATCGAGATCTTTCCAGTCCGTCGATCCTGGCAATGCCACCCGTCCATCGGCAGCCCGTGTCAACGCGCCGATCCCCGCAATCGAATCAGGATCCATTCCACCGGCTTCGAGCTGGCCGCCCAGGTCATCGAGGGGCACATTGTTGGCGGTCTTCGCCTCGATATCCCAACCGGCGCTGGCGGAATCGCCCAGGAACGCACGCTCGAAGTTGAGATTGATGGTGGCAATCATGACCAGCGAGAAGACGATCAGGCTGAACATCGCAATCGTCATACCGGTGCGGCTGCGGGCCGCGCCCGGATAGGCCACCCCCAGCTTGAGCGCCGCGCCGCGCGAGCGGAAGATCGAGCCCAGACGTGAAACGAGTCCGAGCAGCGCGCGGTCATTCTGCATGATGACCAGCGTGGACGAGACCACCAGGAAGATACCCGAGACGAAGAACATCTCGAAATCGCCCTCGTACGTGCCGAAGATGCGCTCGAAGATGTTATCCGGCAGCAGCCAGAAGACCAGCAGGAACAACCCGGCCGCGGTGAAGACCAAACGGCTCGAGAGCCCAACCTGGCGCAGGATCAACGCGATCGACAGCGTGAGCAGGCTGACACCGGTGGTGAAGGCCATTGCCGAGCTCGACGAGACGCCCTGCAGCGTCAGCAGCACGCCGCCGGCCACCATCAACGCCTGCCACAGATAGGTCCGCCAGGCGCGGCGCCGGCGCTGAGCGTCGGGCAGGTCGCGCACCGCAGCAACGATGTTGAGCCGGCTGATCCGCCAGGAGGAAACGACAACGGCCAGGAAGGTGATGACCACGCCCAGACAGTACCCGGCGATGACGCTGGTGGCCGAGATCGAGGTTTGCACATGGGCATACTCGCCAAACACCGACGCGAAGGAGCGAGAGATAAGGTAGGCAACCCCAACGCCAAGCGCGGACCCAACCAGTCCAGCCAGCAAGGCGTAGAGCGTTCCTTCGCTCATGAACTGCTGCACCAGTGAGCTGCGCTGCGCGCCGACCGCACGCGCCATCCCCATCTCCGCCCGCCGTTCGGCGGCCAGCATGGTGAAGATCAACAGAATGAGCAGGATACCGGCTGAGATCGAGAAGAGTCCCACCACCAGGAAGAGCCCGGTGAAGACGCTGGCGGTCAGGTTGGCGAGATCGAGCCAGTTCTGCTTCAGCGGATTGACCGACAGCCCGGCCTCATCGACGGACGACTGCAACGCCTGCTGGACCGCGAGATCATGGTCGAGTCCATCCCTCACGCCACCCGTATTCGACAGCGCGATACCGCTGATCTCCCCCTCCAGTCCGGAAAGCTGCTGGAGATCGGACAACCGCATGACCAGTCCGCTGATCTCCTCGCCGGTGTCGTTGTCGCGGCGCATCCCGGAGAGATAGTTGCTCTCGACCACGGTCGCCACGGTGAATTCCTGGTTCCTGTCACCGATGAAGAGCTCGATCGTGTCGCCGGGCTGCGCCGACAGGTCGGCCGCGGTCTGTTGGCTCAGGATCACGGCCCCGTCTGGCAGGACATCGAGATCGATGGCGCGGGTTCCGGACGGATCGCCCAGCCCGCCAAGCGAATCGACCGTGGCGAGATCGATTCCCATGACCACGATCTCTGGCAGACCAGCGCCGGTTTTCACATCGCGCACCGAGGCCCGTCGTTCCAGGAACGGACTGGCGCCGTCGATCTGGTCGATACCGTCGATCGCTGGTTGCAGGTCGGTCCAGGCCGATTCCGGAATGGTGGCGCTGAAGCTGTTGCCGTCGAGATCGTCGTCGATTGGATTGGCGACGACCTGATCGATCTGGCCAAGACTCGCGTAGACCTCGGACGTCATCGAGCCGTTGACCGTATCGCCCGTGCCAAGCGCAGCCGTAACGATCAATGTACTGAGCATCAAACCAAAGACGATCAGTGCCGTCTGTGCCTTGCGGCGTGGGATGTTGCGCGCGCCCAGCTTGAAGATGACCCGCCGGCGCGTCCAGACCCAGGCAATCGAAAGAAGACAAATGGCGAGCATGGCGGCCAGCGCCACCACGATCGTCGACATGGGAATACCAAAGAGCTCGGTCATGTTAGGGATCCTCTTGTGGAGTTAGGAATTAGGAGTGAGGAGTGAGGAATGGGAGTGCAGGAGCGCAGAACGGCCAACTCATCACTCCCCACTCCCGATCAGACCGCAAGGGCTTCGGCTGGCTGATACGCCGCTCGGGGCACGCCGGCGGGGGCAAAGCGGTCGCGTACGACGGCGGTGGCGGTCGTGGGTTCGATCAGGCCGTCACGCATGCGGACGATGCGGTCGCACCGGTCGCCGACGGTTTGGTCGTGTGTGACGATGACGGTGGTCAACCCGTTCTGCAGGTTGAGCGCGCGCAGCAGGCTGACAATGTCGTCCGCCGTGTGCGAATCGAGCGCGCCGGTCGGTTCGTCGGCCCAGACAATGGCCGGGTTGTTGACCAGGGACCGGGCAATGGTGACTCGCTGGCGTTGGCCACCGGAGAGCTCCGCTGGCCGGTGCCCTGCCCAGTCCGACAAGCTCACCGTAGCGAGGGCGTCCTCGGCTTTCCGCCGCGCCTCCGATGGTTTGACGCCGGAAACCAGCAACGGCAGCTCGACATTCTCGACCGCGCTCAGCACCGGCAGCAGGTTATAGACCTGAAAGATGAACCCCATCCGCTGGGCGCGGTAACGGGTCCGCTTCTTGTCACCCATCTTCGCCAGGTCATTGCCGTCCAGAATGATCTGCCCGCTATCCACGCCATCCAGTCCCGACAGGCAGTTGAGCAGTGTTGTTTTTCCACACCCGGACGGTCCCATGACCGCCACCATCTCGCCCCGCTGGACCGAGAAATCGATCTGTTTGAGCGCTTCGACCTTGGCCGAGCCCGTGTCATAGGTCTTGATAACCTGGGATGCCTGAATGATGGCTCCATCGATGGGGGTGATTGGTTCGTTCCGCTTCCAGAAACGCATTGGGCACGTCCTCGCTTCTTGATTCATCCACGTACGGTCGCCCATTGCGACGACCCGACATCGATGCTAGGAAGCGTTTCTCAACGGGCAATGGGTCGAAACCTCAACAACTGCTCAACAGGGAATAGCCATTCGCTCAGATGGCCGAAATCGGCTTGGAAAGCATCGAATCGCCTCTGATAATGGAAACAGCCGCGGAATTCGCCGCCAACCGAGAATGACCATGACCGACGATCGGACCACCATTCTGGTGGTCGATGACGACCCCGAGATCGTATTGCTGATGAGTGATTTCCTGCGTGCCGAGGGGTATCACGTCATCACCGCCAACAACGGCGACGAAGCGCTTGCCGCGCTCCAGCGCGAATCGGTGCACTGCATGTTGCTCGACGTGATGATGCCAGGGCTTTCCGGATTCGATCTGCTCCGCACGGTACGGGAAGAGGGCGAGATCCCGATTCTCATCCTGAGCGCGCGGATGGACGATAGCGACAAGATTCGCGGACTTGGGCTCGGCGCCGACGACTACATCGTCAAATCGGCCACCCCGGCCGAAGTCGTCGCCCGGGTGAAAGCCGTCCTCCGCCGGGCGCGTCCCGCCGTAACGCCCGTGCGCCAAACGCTCGATTTCGACCACCTCTCCATCGACATCCAGGCCCGCGAGGTCCGCCGCGACGGTCAGCTCGTTTCGCTGACCGCCCGCGAGTTCGATCTACTCAAATTGCTGGCCGAGCATCCAAGGCAGGTTTTCAGCCGGGATCAGCTCTTCGAGCGGCTCTGGGATTCCTATGGCGACCAGCACACCGTGACGGTTCACATCGGCCGCCTGCGGGACAAGCTGGAACGCGATCCGTCCCGTCCAGAGCTGATCTCCACGGTCTGGGGAGCGGGGTACCGCTTCGACGGGCGTCCTGTCCGATGACGTCGTCCCCGGGGCCAGTACGCAAATGGTCGGTCCGGCTTTTGGACTGGCTCATCTGGCGTCCGATTGCCTGGTGCTCGAAGCAAACCTACCGGCTGACGCGGTGGATGTTCAGCCCACGGGTTTGGTTGCGGTTTTTCGGCTGGTTACGACTTTCCAGTATTTCGCTCCGTCGCTGGCTCATCATCGCGCTGATCGCTCTGGTCATCATTCCTGGTTTTGCCGCAGGATTCACCGGACTCATTATCACGCTCTTCCATGGCGTCGGGCCCACGGCGACCGAAGCGATGGTCAGCAACAACTGGGAGCAGTGGTCCGATCCCGCCTGGCAGGCACGGTTGACCGCGCAAGCGGAGGCGAATGACGCCGACGTTGTGCTGTACCACAATGGCGAGCAGGTCTTTCGCACAGACGGGGCAACGCTCCCCTTCTCGGGAGAGGATGGAGGGTTTCTGGTCACCGTCCCGACCCGCAATGCCGATTACGTCGCCGCCATTCGCTATCGCGACGATCCTCATGCAGACCGCTATCTGCCGGTGCCGATTTCCTATTTGGTCACGCTGATCCTGACGTTCATCGGTATTGCCCTCTTCTTCGGACGCAGTGTGGTCAAACCGCTGGCCGCCACCAGTGCCGCAGCTGGCGACGTTGCGGGCGGGAATCTGGACATTTCGCTCCCCTGCTCGCGTGTGCGCGAGGTACGGGAGCTCAATGCCGCCTTCGAGGGGATGGCCGTCGAACTGAAGGAATCGCTGGAACACGAATCCAAATTGCAGGAGGAGCGCAAGCAGTTCATCAGCGCAATCGTGCACGATCTGCGCACGCCACTCTTCGCCCTCCGTGGCTCGTTCGAAGCCATCGAAACCGGCGTAGCGGATACCCCGGAAAAGCAGAAGTACTACTTCCAGCTGGCCCGCGAACGTGCCGACGCGCTCGACCGGATGATTACCGACCTCTTCGAGTTCACCCGGCTGGAATACCTCGATCAAGACCCGGCGCGGGAGCCGTTGGACTTCGGCGCCCTGGTCGAGCGGGTTGCGGAAACGCTCCAGCCCCGCGCCGCCGATCAGCAAGCACGATTTGCTCGATATCCACCCCGAGCACTGCGAAATCTCGGCCGACGCCCACATGCTGACCCGCGCAATCGACAACCTGATCGACAACGCGATCCGCTATTCCGGACCAAGCAGCACGATCTGGGTCGAAGTGCTGTCCGCGCCGGATTCGGTCGTTCTTTCGGTGACCGGACGATGGACCGGGGATTCCGGCGGCCGACTTCCTGAATATCTTCAACCCACTCTTCCGGGGCGAATCGTCCTGCAATCGCAAGACCGGCGGCGCGGGGCTGGGCCTGACCATCGCACGGAACATCTTCCTCGCCCACGGCGGCGCCTTGACGGTCCGGAAACTTGCACTCCCCACGGCGCAATGTTCGTCGGGTCGCTCCCGTGCGGCAAATAAGCCACTTCCGAACAATACGGTGGCACTACAACCTCAACCGTAGCGCAGGCACCTGTGGCCTGCATCGGGCGCAGCCCGATAACCAACCCTGCCAACAGCCCCTTTTTCCAGGGACGCCTGAATCCTATCGCTCGGCGATCAGCCTTCCTGCAATGAGCGGATACGTCTCCCCTTCCTCGACCAATCCTGCCCTGACCGGATTCTCGAGGATGTACTTCACGGTCGCCTCGAAATCATGCGTCTCCCGTATACCGTGATCGTAGAAACTCTTTTGCCAAAGTGTGCCCTGCCTTCCATTTGTCCACCACATGCGTGTCGTCATCGATTTGGCGCGTCCAACGATCTTGACCAGTCCTTCCGACTGCACCTCGATAAGCGCGTGCAGATGGTCTGGCATGAGGCAGATCAAATGCACAATGGCGTCATCGCTTTGACAAGCGTTCACGAAGCCCGCCAGGAGGGCTTGCCCCAACGGAATATCGTGGAAAGGCGCTGCATTGCCCCGAGCCACGCTGATCGTGACATGCCAGGCCACCCCTGCGAGGTCGTATGCATCGAGCGGCAAACGCTACCGGCGTCGGCTGGTCATGCGAAGAACTCCTTGGAAGGGCTACGCGAATTATCGGGCTGCGCCCGATGCAGGCCACGGGTGCCTGCGCTACGACCGATGGGAGACATGTCTATAGCAAAATCCGCGGAGGGATCTTAGCCGCAGGGACCTGTGGCCCGCGATCGGCCTATGCCAGACGTACCCAGCGCCCCTCCGGAAAGGCCAGAGTGTTCACGAAACCTCAATGCCTCGCTTGGAAGGCAAGAAAGGCCTTGTTATAGGCAGCCGGATTCTGGCTATGCATCCCGTGCGCGGTAGCTGGGATCATGACCCGCTCTGCCTCGGGCAGCACACGCGCCAGTTCGTCGGTGATCACACCAAACATGCGCGGGCTCTGCGCTCCTTCGACTAGGAGCGCCGGCGTCGTCATCTCCCGCACATCGTCACGCGAAAGGCTCGAAAAATACAGTTCAGGCGGGGTCGCGGTCTCCGCTCGCATCGCGGCGGCATTGTCCAACATCACCTCGCGAGCGGGAGGCGACAAGCGATCGAACGCGCCCGGACCGATCACGCCGTTAATGAATGTCCGCACGCCGGTCTCTGGCTCACCTCGCTCGAACGCCTGATGCGCGGGCCGGAATGCACCCGTCATGAACGCGTCCTGCAACGCCGCGCCACCCTTCGCCGTTTCCAACCAGGGCAGCAGCGGTGGTTCGCCCAGAACGAGCGTGCGAACCAGCTCTGGTCGCATGACTGTGAGCGTCAGGGCCGCCATGGCACCGTAGGACGAGCCAACCAGGCGAACCGGAGCCAGATCGAGCGCTTCGATCAGCACACTCAGATCGGCGACATGTTGCGCAACGCCATACGTCGCTGCTGGATCGGGTTGCGCATTGGGCCAGTGATAGCGGCGGCTGTATGAAAGAGCGCGATAGCTCGTGGCGAAGAATGAGATCTGATCTCGCCAGGATCGGTAGTCGCTCACGCTTCCATGCACGAAGACCATCGCGTCTCCGTCGCCCTCACTGACATACGCGAGATCGCTGTCGCCAACGCGGACAGTGCCGTGTGGAGCGCGCCCTGACATGATCCTGTCTCCTCGAATGACGGCGTCGCTGCAGCGAACCTCGTTCTGTCGAATCCTGCTCGCACAGTATATGGTTGAGCATGATCCGCCCAGTGTCGTTCGGGCGGCAGAGCATCCTATGCCTCTCCGGAATCAGCACAACGTCCGTACTCGAAACACCAAGCTTCGAGCATATCGAGGCATTCACTCAAATGTGGCCATTCTTCCCGAGTCAGCGCGCGCGGTAACCCAAACTCGACGCCCGTGACCGGATCGAAGACATGATGCTCGTGCACACCGTGCGCGTTGTCGAATCGAAAGATCGCACGGTCCTCGGGAAATGAGACGCCGCCGTGATAGGCGTAGTCAATCGTTTCGACCCAGCCGTTGGCAAGAATCGCGATCGTCTTCTCCACCTTTAAGAAAGTATGACCTTTGCAGCGCAACAAGCCCCCGATATAGATGGAGCCATCTTCGCCAAAGAGCGGGCCACGCAGAAGGTTCTCTTCAATGAAATGCTCACGCTCTCGCAAATGCTTTTCATGAAGCAAGATAAAATTCTCAAACGTGTTGGGACCGTACTTATCGCGTCGAATCACGCCCGATCGATCATCCGATTTAGCCGATTGATATCGATCAGCCAGGAGCAGACCTCGAACGTTTCGTAGATCTGGCCGGAGCGGACCGCCGCGTGCGCTTCTTGCCAGGGAACGCCGTACTCCACTTCGCCCGCGTGGATACGGCGGAAGAGATCGCGGATTTGTTCCAGCTGGTAGGCCGGATCGTTTTTCTGTTGCTCGATGAGCCGAATGGTCTTGGCCACTCGAGCCTCGAGTTCGCGATCGACAGTCATGCTCATGACGATGAGCCTTTCCGAGTTCGTTTCCGGTTGAGCCGCCCGCAATGGAGCAGCGGCTCAAGCTCATTATGGAGCACCACGTTGTCAAATGACAGAGGCTCGTATCCTCGCCGTGACCTACGCGCAGGGAACTGCGGCACAATTGCGGTTGCTATTTCCGGTCTGGAGCGAGAGGTGGCATGCGATGACAGTCATGAAAAAAATTGGGACCGGGGCGTTCATTGCCGCCGGTGCGATCGGCCTCAATGCCCTCAAGAACGCGGTCACCTTTCCCGCAACGCCCGCCTTCTACGATCCGCCGAGTCCGCTGGGCACCGGGGAACCAGGCGAGATCGTCCGGGTCGAAGAAATCCCCTGGATCATGCGCACACCCGGCTGGCGCATGCTCTATCGATCGACCGATCGACTTGGCAACCCGACGGTCGTCTCCGGCTTGCTCGTTGCCCCGGCAGGCGAAGCCCCGGCGAGCGGATGGCCGGTCGTGGCGATCGCCCATGGCACCGCCGGATTACCACGCGGGGCGGCCCCCTCGCTCACCATCGACGCCAATTCGGACGAAACCAACCATCTCTACGCCACCAATCTCAAACCCTTCCTCGATGCCGGCTACGCCGTCGCCTTTTCCGACTATCAGGGGTTGGGCGCACCGGGCGAGCACTCCTATCTGGTCGGCACGGTCGAAGCGGCGAATGTGCTGGACAGTGTCCGGGCAATCCGCCGCTTTTCGGGCATTCCCGTATCCGATCACCTGATCGTCTGGGGGCATTCGCAGGGCGGTCATGCCGCGGCGTTCGCCGTCGAGCTCGCGCCGAGCTATGCGCCGGAGCTCTCGGTCGTGGGCGCGGTGCTGGTTGCCCCTGCCGCTGAGCTGCGCGGGATCATCGACGCGGTGCTCGAGATCGAGGACCACTCATTCATGTCGATTCTGGTGATGGTCAGTGTGGCGAGCTGGGTTCGTGCGTACCCCGAGCTGCAGGAAGCCGACGCGCTCAAGGGACCGGGCAAACTCCTGCTCCACCCATCTGCCGAGGTGTTGCGTATGAAATACGGCGCGCTTTGCTGCAAACCGTTCACACCGAACCAGCTCTTCCACGCGTCGGTCATCGACACATGGGCGCCCATTTTCGACGAGAACACCCCTGGACAGCGTCCAATGGGGGTGCCGGTCCTGATCGAGCAGGGTGAGGATGACAATGTCATTCCGCCCCAGACCACCCGCAGCTTCGTCGCCCGCCTGCAAGCGAATGGGGAAGACGTAACCTTCAACACCTATCCCGGCGCCGACCACCTCAGTGTGCTGGACCAGGGCACCCCGGACGCGATCGCCTGGATGGTCGGGCTGCCGCCGGAGGAGTCCTGAGCCCTGAGAATGGCCCGGACCCTGGACCAACGATTACACCTCGTCGGCGCGGAAGCCGCGCGGCCGGGGCTGATTCGGAGACGGCCCAGGAGCGGCAGCCTGGGGCGCCTTGGGTGCTGCCTGGGGAGCGGCAGGCGTGGCCGCCGGCGCCGGTGACGACTTCCCCAGCATCGAGGCTGCCGACCGTGCCATACCGGCAAAGACCGGCCGGACCGGAGCGGCGGCCGCGCGTTTCGGGATCGTGCCGGCAGCCGGCTTCGGTAGGGCCGAGACCGCCTTGGTGACAGTCGCCGTTGCCGCCGCTGCCGCGGTGGCGGCGGCTGCCGAACCCGCCGATACGGTCGAAACCTGAGGCGACGACGTGGCCGGAGCAACGGCCAACTGGGGCGTGCGGGGGGCGGGTGCGGCTTGTGCGGCCTTCCGCTTCTCTTCCTCCGCCACCTCACGCTTGCGAGCAGCCGACATCGGCTTGGGTGGCGGTGGGGTTTTCGCGGTCTTCACCGCTCCGTTTGCGGCAGCAGCAGAGGTCGCCCGGTGCGTTGCCGGCCGAAAGACCATGATGAGCATGGGCACGCTCGCCACCACGGGTAGGATCGCGCTGGAGCGAGGATCGGTCCCATCCATATGACTGATATAGGGGACGAGAATCCCCAGGATCGCCACCAGAATGGTGATCATGTACGCCCAGGGTTTGAGCGTAATCCAGGCGAAGGCGGCCGCGAAGAACACTCCCGCCAACACGCCATACGCAGCCACTCCAGTCCACTGACCGCCGATATAGGTTGCTTCATTCCCCGCCCAGGGGAGCACGCCGGCAAACTGCATCGCGACGATGACACAGAGCAAGCCGCCGATCGTCCCCAGGACACCGAGTATCCAGAGGGGAGCTGGTCGTCCGAGCACTCCTCGACCTCTCATTCACTTGCATGCGAATACGGTTCGAGCTCGCTACTCTTTCCCGATTTCGACCCTACGGGAGTATCGGGATTCTTCGCCCAGCTCTGCGTGATTACCTCACGGACCCCGTCGTTCCGATCGAACCCACCGGGGATTGGCGCAAATCATACGCCAGCCGGGAGATTCAGGCTCCAATGTCAGCGGCTCCGGGCTTCGGGCACGCTCAGACGAGCTGGTTCCGCCTGCGGAAATCGAATCCGTCAGACCTCATCGGCGCGGAATCCCTTCGGTCGGACCAGCGGGGCCGCTGGCGTAGCTGGTCGAGCAGGGACGGACACCGCACCGGTCGTGGCCGTTTTCGGAGCCGTCCGCTCGGCGGCGGCATACGCCAGTGCATTGCGAACCGAGGGTCGAAACGAGAGGAAGACAATGATCGCGCTGAAGATCATTGGCGCCAGCGCCGATGAGAAGAGATCGGTTCCCGCCAGATAGCTCATGAACGGCACAAAGAAGCCGAAGAGCGCAAAGATGAGGGTGAAGAGGGGCGCCCACGGTTTCAGGGTCAACCAGCCGAAGGCGATCGCAAAAAGGAGAAAAGTCTCGACGCCATAGAGTAGGACACCGGCCCATTTCCCGCCCCAAAAGGTTGCCTCGTCACCGGCCCACGGCAGAACCTCCAGAAACTGCAAGGTAACCACCAGGGTGGTGAGTCCGGCGAGTATGGCCACCAGTGCCAGGAACCAGATTGCAAACGGTCGACCCAGCATCGCGCTTCCCTTCGAGAATGTGTTCAATTCGCTGCGCAAGGATACGGTGTCCGCGAACGATCTGCTTCAGCGGTGACCGAGCCGGTCGAGCGCCAGCAAACGGTGCTCCGCGGAGCGGGTCTGTGCGTTGTTTTCCGCGCGAAGCGGATATCCCACTCAAAAGAACGCAGGGAGCGCCTGGCCGATCGTCTTTGCTCCCAGAATGAGGAAGAGGACACACAAGATGACCGCGTTGTACTGAACGAGCCAGCCACGCAGGTGCTCGAGTCTGGACTTCGCACTCTCCCCCGCGATCAGATACCAGATGACCGGGGCGCCCACCGAGAGCGAGGCCAAAAGCATGAAAACCAGCGCCGCAACGATCTGTTGGGACGAGGTGAGACTCCCCGCGGCAATCGCGGCGCCGGCGGCAATATCGAAGATCAAATTCTTCGGATTGAGTCCAGAGAGAAATGCCCCCATGCCAACGGCAAAGATGGGCGATGCATCCTGCATCTTGGCCATCCAGGACGGCATCTTCGCCTCCTCGCCCTTGTTTGGCCGGTTCTTCCACTGCTTGACGGCCAGCAGCAACAAGAGGATGCCGAGGACGAGATGCAGCAGACCGGCCAACGTCGTTGGATCGCCACCATCTTTGTTCAGGCGATCTGGATCGACGAAGGCCACGATCAGGCCAACGACGATTGCCAACCCGGCCAGCCAACCGATCAGAAAGGCAGGGCCGTTGACCCGGGCCTTCGCCGATAGCAGCATCAGAATGACGCCAACGATGGGTAATGGACTCAACGCCACCCCAACGGCAGTCGGCAGCAGCTGCCCTATGACCTCGCCCATGTCTCGTCACTCCTATTGCGCTCGCGCACGGCACACAACAGTCCACCGTCCTCCAGCATGCCGCATCGGTTCACGAACGGCATCCCTCGAACGGAGCATTTTCCGGGACGATGCCGGTCTCGAGCTAGAGATGGAACTCGATCAGCCAGGAGATGGCGTACATCACCAGGAGAATGGAGAGCAACAGCACGACGGTCACAACGACCGGCAAAAGCGTTCTCCAGATCGACGCGGTCATGTCGATGCTCCTTGGTCAGCGGGTGGTTCGGACAGGTTCGATACGTCCATCTTCGCAGATTCCGCGCCGCTTCGCACGGACGCAGCGGAATCGACTCAATAGAAGATCGTCGGCGTGCGATGGTACGGCTCGGTCCCAGCCGGAAGCTCCTGTCCCGTCAGCCAGAGCGCCCAGTCGATCTCCATCGCCATCAAGGGTTTGCCCTGCGCCACTAGCGCTTGCCGGATCAGCTCGCATCCCCAAATCGTTGCCGCCCGAATCTCGAGCTCCCATGGGCTATTGGCCGGGATCAACTGGCGCGCGTGCAAGGCGGCTTCCAGATCTGACGAATACCGCAGCACCCCGAACCGCCGCAACACCTGCGGCACCTTGTAGTCGGCAAAGGCGGTCAGCTCGTGCAGATCGTGGAATTTCCCGAGTCCCGCTCCACCAAAGGCGCCGTGCAAATCGGCAATCAGGATCTGCGCCCGTTTCAGGAATCGAACCTCCTGCCCATCGATGAGCACGATGTCGTTGAACGAAGGGAATCGCCGCCGAACGGCATCGGCAAGCGCGACTGCCGACCCGTTGGCAGCGCTGATCAGCTCCTCAATGGGGGTTTCGCGTAACCCAACGCCAACTTCGCGCAGGTGGGCCACCCGCCGCTCGAGCTGAGGAATGGGAACGCCGTCTGGATCCGCAGGATCGAAAATCGCTACCAGCTCGGCGTCCGGGGCGGTGAGGAGATAGTCTGCATCCCAAAGCGGCTGTCCCCGGTCGATGGCCTTGCGCAAGGCCGCGACCAGCGCCCAATATCCATCGTAGCGCGTTCCGTCATGACCGTCCAACTCGGGATCGGGACGTTCGCTCCAGAAGCAGAAATTGAGCGCATCGAGCACCAGCACCCACGCCGCGGTACGCCAGGTATCGTCCCGGAAGTGAATACCCGTTTCCCATTCAGGCGGGGCCAGTTCGGCATTGGCCAGCAGCGCGGCCGTTGCTTCGACCGCGTCGGGCACGATGGTCACCGAGCGAGCGTTCGCGATCAACGGACGTGTGGACCGCAAGACAGCGAGCGAATCTGGACCGATACTTCCTTCGAACATGTTCACAAGTGTACCGAGTAAGGATGGAGCGCCAATGGCGAAGCGCGAGCATCTGGCATTCGAGACCTTGCATCTTCCGGCGGACGTCGATGTGCTGGCCCCGGACACCTCGGAAATTCGGGAGCTGCTGCACAATCCCCATGCCAGCATGGCGCATGGAACCCTTCCCGCCGGCAGCGTTTCCGTGGCAATCAAGCACAAGACCGTGCACGAGATCTGGTACATCCTCGGCGGGGAAGGCGAGCTCTGGCGCCGGTCCGGCCATCAGGAAGAAGTCGTCCATCTGCGCGCCGGGGTCGTGGTCACGATTCCGGTCCAGGTGGCATTCCAGTTCCGCGCGCTGGGAGACGAGTCTCTTCGCTTCCTGATGTGCACCTCCCCTCCCTGGCCGGGGCATGTGGAGGCGGTCCTGGTGGAGGGGCATTGGGAGCTCCCTGAGTCCTGAGCCACGATCCCCGGAGTGGCTTTGTCCTGTCAGACCGGGGATTTATTCCCGGTCACGTCGCATGATCTCGTCCATGAACGTCAGGGAGCCGGGCTCGAACGAGGAGAATCGGCCTCATCTACGACCGAAGGACATTGGGACGTCGTCGCGAGATCGTGAGCGCACAACGCGCTCTGCTATAGTGCCGAATCGAGCGTTCACAATCAAATCACGCCCGAACCAGATGCATTGTTCTCGTTCGTTGTTGCCACGATCTGGAAGGATGTCCCCGATGATCGAATCCGAGGAGCTCGAACCACGAACCGTTGCGCATCGCTGGCATGTGCTGGACCGAATACGGCTATCACGCCGGGCGGCGTTGCGAGGGTTCGGAGCCACCGCACCCATGATTGGTCTGGCGTTGCACGAGATGCAATGGGGGCATGCGCATGACGCAACTCCGGTGGGCGATGTGACGATGGACGCAGCGGGGTTGGTCGATATTGGCGGGCGGTCGCTTTACCTAACGTGCGCGGGAAGCGGTGGCCCGACGGTGGTGCTTGTGTCCGGGTATCGCGATACGAGCGACGTCTGGACCGTTGATCTGAGTGAGCAGACTCCGGCACGCACGATGGTGATGCCGGCGGTGGCGAGTTTCACGCGCGTTTGCGCCTATGACCGGCCGGGAACGGCAACCTCGACAGGCGATATCGATTTCATCAGCCGGAGCGATGCCATTCCCCAGCCACGCACGTTGCCGGACGTGGTCGAAGAGCTCCATGCGCTCGTGCACGCGTCCGGGATCGCGACCCCCTTCGTGCTTGCGGCGCATTCGCTGGGCGGTGCGGCCGCACGGCTCTATGCAAGCACGTATCCGGACGATGTCTCAGGCATGGTGCTGGTGGATGCCTATAGCGAGTTCATCGAGACGCTTATGACTCCAGAGCAATGGGAATCGCTCGTGACCTTCAACGCCGGCCTCGGGACCGACACGGTTGTGCCGATCCCTGACTACGGGGACCTCGAGACCATTCCATATGGAAGCGCCAACCCGGCTCTCCGGGACGCCACCGACCAGTCGCCACTACGGGAGATGCCACTGGCGGTGCTGGCGCACGGGGTTCCGTTCGATATCGACGAGCCGCCGGAGGGCTTCACTCCAACGGAGCTGGAAGGCTTCCTGACCAGATCGAACGAATATCAGGCCACCCTGGTTCCCGACACGCGCTACCTCGTTGGCGAGACGAGTGGACATTACATCCAGCAAGATCAGCCGGAGTTGGTCATCGAAGCGATCCGGCAGGTGGTGACTGGCGTACGCGAACCGGAGACCTGGACATCGCTGGACTCCTGCTGCGGGAGCTGATCGGCACAACAAGAACCTGGGCTGTCCCGTGCTACCCTGACGCCGCAATCGGCAATCAGGCATCTCGTGCAGGGAGATCCATCATGCCCGTCAAGACGTTTCCCCGCAGCACCCCGGAGGCCGAGGGTATCCCATCGGCTGCCATGCTTGGCTTCATCGACGCCGTCGAACAGCACGCGCATCCGCTGGATGCCGTCCAGAGCTTCATGCTCCTGCGGCATGGCAAGGTGGTGGCTGAGGGCTGGTGGGAGCCCTATCGGCCCGAGTTCCCGCATATGCTCTACTCGCTCAGCAAGAGCTTCACCTCGTCCGCCATCGGTCTGGCGGTCGCCGAGGGACTGCTCTCGGTCGATGATCCGGTGCTGTCGTTCTTCCCCGGCGACGCGCCGGAAAACCCCAGCGACCACCTGATGGCGATGACCGTCCAGCATCTCCTGACCATGAATACGGGACACCATGAGGACACACTGAGCACGATTTGGGGTGGCTCGGAGGACAACTGGCCGCGAGCCTTTCTCGCGCTGCCGGTGCGCCACGAACCGGGAACCTGGTTCGTCTACAACACCCCCGCAACCTACAATCCTCACCAAGCTCACCGGTGAGACCCTGGTCGATTACTTGCGACCCCGATTGTTCGCGCCGCTCGGGATCGAGAACCCAACCTGGGACACCGACCCACAGGGGCGCAGTCTCGGTGGCTCCGGACTTCACATCACCACGGAGGACATCGCCCGCTTCGGCCAGATGTACCTGCAGAAGGGGGAGTGGAACGGCCAACGCATCCTCACCGAAGCATGGATCGACGAAGCCACCACCGCCCATTCCGACAATAGCAACACACAGACGAATCCGGATTGGACGGCCGGCTACGGATACCAATTCTGGCGCTGTCGATTCGGGGGCGCCTATCGAGGTGACGGCGCGTTCGGCCAGTTCTGCATTGTCTTCCCGGAGCACGATGCCGTGTTGGCCATGACCAGCGGCGTGCAAAATCTCCAGCTCGTGCTCGACCGCGTCTGGGAACACCTCCTGCCCGCATTCGGAGACACCACCCTGCCAGAGGATCCGGCAGCGCAGAAGGCGTTGACGTCCAGGCTCTCGTCACTGACGCTGCCGGTCGCCGAGGGTGCGTCCGCATCCGGTATCGCTGCGGCGGTCTCCGGCACGACCTACGAAATCGAACCCAACGAGTTCAGCATCGAGCGTGTGCGCTTCTCCTTCGATGAGGACAGCACCACTGTCACGTTCACGAATGGTCTGGGTGAGCAGCCCGTCAGCGCCGGATATGGGGTCTGGCGCGAGGGAACGTCCGAAAGCCGTGTTCTTGGCCGAGAATACCCGTGGTCCAGCGGTCTGGGCAAGGAACGCATGGCAGCCTGCGGGATCTGGATCGCGGACGATACCTTCGAGCTCCGCATCTGCTACACCGAGAGCGAAGTCTGCCCGATCCTGCGCTTCCGCTTTGCGGCGAAGCAGATCGCGATCGAAGTCGAGCCCAACGTCTCCTGGGAGGAACCCACGAGAACGATCCTCACTGGGCGAGGAGAGTCCTGAATCCTGAGGATTTCTCGGGCCCATTCCCGGTAGACTGCCGCTCAGACTACCGGCTGGTTTTGCGCACGCTCGAAGGAGCTCAGGATCATGATCGTCATCGACAGTCATCTCGACATCGCCATGAATGCGTTCTATCTAAACCGCGATCTGCGCAAGAGCGTGGCCGGTATCAGAGAAGACGAGGCCGGGATGACGGAAAAAGGCCGTGGGTGCAATGTGCTGTCGTTCCCGGAGATGCGCCGTACCGAGATGGCGCTCTGTTTCTGCACGATGATCGCGCGCACAAAATCGGGGCGGCACGACATGATCGACGTCCGCACCCAGGAGATTGCCTACGCCCGCGCCCAGGGCGAGCTCGCCTATTACCGGGAGATGGAACGCCAGGGCGACATTCGCATGATCTCCGACTGGCCGGCGCTCGATGCCCATATGAAGGAATGGAAAGCCGATCCGGAGAACACTCCGCTTGGCATGATCCTGACCATGGAAGGGGCCGACCCCATCGTCGATCTCGACCAGCTCCCGCTCTGGTGGAACGATGGCCTGCGCGCGCTCTCTCTGGCCCACTACGGACCGAGCGAATATGCCCACGGCACCGAAAGCCTGGGTGGGCTCACCGAACGAGGCAAGGCGCTCCTGGAAGAGATGAATCAGACCAACCTGGTGCTCGACGTTACCCATCTCAACGATCAGTCGTTCTGGGAAGCGGTCGAGATCTTCACCGGTCCCATCTGGGCATCGCACAACAACTGTCGCGCGCTGGTGCCTGGCGATCGCCAGCTGACCGACCAGATGATCCAGCATATCGTAGATCGCGACGGCGTCATCGGGTGCGCGCTCGACGCCTGGATGGTGGTGCCGAACTGGATCCGGGGCGAATCCTCACCCGAGATGTGCGGCATGGAGGACTACGTCGATCACATCGACCATATCTGCCAGCTCACCGGAAACGCCAACCATGCGGCCATCGGCACCGATCTCGACGGCGGCTACGGCACCGAGCAGACTCCCCGTGAGCTCGACACGATTCACGAGCTGCAGACTATCCCCGACCGGCTCCGCACTCGCGGTTACGCCGAAGGCGACATCGAGAAGATCATGCACGGCAACTGGCTCCGGATGCTCGAACGGGTGTGGACATCCGAGGCATAGGGAGTGGCAGGAACTACTGGTCACCAGTACTATCGAGTCGGAGCACTCTTGGTCAATGGCTTCGAGTGGGATGATGCCAAAGCGGAAAGCAACATCGGGAAACATGACATCGTCTTCGAAGTTGCGATCATGCTCTTTCGGGATCGCAACCGTATCGAGCAGGATCCACCACAACAACGACAAGGTGAAGTACGGTGGAAAACGGTCGGTCGTGCCGAAGGCGCATTGACCACCGTGATCTACACATGGCGCGGAGATCGCGTGCGAATCATTTCCGCCCGAAAGGCGAGTAGATATGAGCGAAGAGAATACCGTTCGCGTGCGATTGTATGAAGACGGCACGTTGATCGATGAATCGACTGGTCTGCCTTATGTGTCTCCCATTCCTATGGATTGGGCAAAATTCGACGCATTGACCGAAGAGGAGATCGAAGCAAACGCCCTCTCCGATCCGGACAACCCGCCGATGACCGAAGAAGAGCTGTCGCGGATGCGGCGGGTCGTGGATGCGCGGCGCGTTCGGAAGAGCCTGAAGCTGACGCAGGCGCAATTCGCCGAGACGTTCGAGATTCCGCTCGGCACGCTCCGCGACTGGGAGCAGAAGGGCACCTTCATCTCCCACAACCAGGCCGCGGCCAGCTACCTGCGAGTGATCGAGCAGAACCCGGAAGCGGTCATCGAAGCGTTGAACGCGTATCGACTTGGTGAAAAGGATTCGATCGAGGAAGACGGCAAAGCGCTGATTTCCTCGACGGGATAGGTCGTCTTCACTGGAATCTCTTCTCGGCTATCCGCATCGCGCATCCAATTCCTCGGTAAGGCGGCGAATGATGGGATCGATCTGGTCGTCTTCCAGCCAATGGGTATTGATCTGCAGGCGGTCGCGGAGCGGATCGAGGTGAATCGATGGCTCACCATCGATGAGTCCCCGAGCGACGTCCTGAATGGCCCAGCGATTGTCGACCGGATAGAGACCGATGACGGGAAAGGGCCAGACGGCCTGATCGTCGGTGCGGATCAGGCGAAGGTCAGGGCGACCGGCAAATGCCGCTTCCAACCGGTCGGCCTGCGCCATGTGCCGACGGTAGTCCGCGTCATGATCGTGGGTGAGAAAACGCTCCAAGGCCACCCAGAGTCCGATCATCGACTCCTTGCTCACCTTTCCCCCACGACCCACCGCCGCATTGGGACTGCCATTGGCGCGGGCGGCGGCGATCAGCTCGGCGCGGCCGGCGAGCAGCGACGTTTCCTGCGGACCGCGAATCCCCTTGCCACCACTGTAGATCACCAGATCGGCGCCACGCTCGATCCAGATGCGCAAATGGTTCACGGGCGGCAGTGTCGATGCGGCGTCGACGATGACCGGCACATTGCGGGCATGCGCAATCTCCACCACCTGATCGAACGACAACGCACCAGGACCGCAGTATTGCGACTGGTTGAAGGCAACCGCCGCGGTCCGGTCGGTGATGGCCTCTTCCAACTCTCTGGGATCGGTCTGCTCCCACGTACCGATGAGCACCAACCGGCCGCCGCCGGCGCGGTACATGCGGTCATACGGAATGCGATGCGCACGGTGCAGGATGATCTCGTTCGCAAGCCCATCGCTGTCCGGAAGCGCGTCGATCTTGACGGGATCGGTGCCAGCAATGCAGGCGGCCACTGCCAGCGCCATGGCGGCGGCTGAACCACAGGCCACATACCCCGCTTCGGCTCCAGTTACCTCGGCAATGCGCTGGCCAACAGCACGATTGAGCTCCTCGATATCGACGAAGCGGGTAGCAGCCTCGGCCATCGCAGCCAGCACCTCGGGTTCCATCAACGAACCGCCCACAATGGTGGTGGGCCCGCGTCCGTTGATGATGGAACGCACGCCGATGCGATCGTAGATGGTTTCGTTCGTCACCGAGCTTCTCCTATCTTTTTATCTTTTGTTACAGAGCATGCTGCCACCGGCCACGATCATTTCCCCGGAGACATGCGTGGCGTTATCCGAGGCAGGGAACACGACGATTGAGGCAATGTCGTTCGGGTTCCCCACTCGCCCAAGCGGGATTACGAACCGGATCATTCCGTGCCGAGTTCCTCATCCGACGATTTTCGATGTTTCGAAATCTGGTCTTCCCATCCATGCGCCACTTCCAAGTGTCGACGCATGGCCGCTCGGGCAATGGTGGGATCACGGCTCGCAATTGCTTCGCGGAGTACAAGGTGACTCTGGTACTCACCGGCGGCAATATCAGGTAACGCATGCTCGACGCGGATACCCTGCGAAACCCGTGCCCGCGCAATGAGCTGCCCCATGCGGTAGAGGATGGTGTTGTGGCACGAGCGCGCCAGGGCACGATGAAAATCGGAGGTGATCTGTGCAGTCGACTGATGACGTGCGGAAGCGCGTTTCAGGCGAGCGAGCACCCGATCCATACGAGCGAAATCCTCGTCGGTGGCGCGTTCGGCGGCCAATGCCG
Source organism: Thermomicrobiales bacterium (assembly GCA_023957115.1). GTDB lineage: Bacteria > Chloroflexota > Chloroflexia > Thermomicrobiales > UBA6265 > JAMLHN01. The sequence continues at coordinate 19,024 of JAMLHN010000020.1, read as the reverse complement.
CCATTTCGACTTCTACGACCATACGCGCTTCCAACGCTTCCAGCGCAGCCTGGTGCGTTTCGATCGCGATGCGGCCGTCGTCCATCGGCCGAGCGGCAGGATCGCTGACATAGACCCCACTGCCGGGTCGAATCTCCAGCACTCCGCGGGAGGCCAATCCTTGCAGGGCCTCACGTACAACCGGCCGGCTCACGCCGAGCTGCCGGACAAGCTCATGCTGCGAGGGCAGCGGATCGCCGGGGCCGAGCGCGCGCTCACGCACGTAGTCCTCGATCCGTTGCATGACGATTCCAACCAGCGTTTGGCGCTCGATCGGAGCGATCTGTGCGTCAGATTGTGATGTCGTTTCCATGACCATGCTCGCGCCCCTCATTTCCCGGAGGTGACGTGATTTCGAACTGCACGAGCGCAAGATTACTGCGTGCGACAGATCTTACAACCGGTCATACCAGTTGACGTGTGCGCGCATTGTGGCTATGATGCCAGACATCGGCCCCACTGTATAGCCCTCTGATGAGAGAGGAGATCGCCTAGCTGGCCCGCAGGAAACAACGTCGTCCAGGGTTTCTCGTATCCGACCGTTCGTGAAAGGGAGCATGCATGGCAACCAGCAAGAAGTTTGATCGCCTTGTGGAGGACGTTCTGAGCGGCCGGATCGACCGGCGCGAGTTGATGGCCACTGCCGGCGCAATGGGTATCGCCGGGCCCGCCGCACTTGCCCTGCGCGCTTCGCCTGCCGGCGCGCAGGACGCCAGCCCCACGCCCAGGTCCGGAGGAACCCTCACGGCAATCATCGTCGACGATCCGAATTTTCTCGACATCCTGGTGTCCCAGCTTGCCCAGGTACGCAACATCATGGAGAGTGTCTATGACACGCTCACCTATCTCGATGCGTCCGACCCCACCTTTCCCATCAAGGGCCGGCTGGCCAAGGAATGGAGCTATCCCGAAGAATTGATCATGGAGATCAAGCTTCAGGAGGGCGTCACGTTCCACAACGGCGAGGATTTCACCGCCGACGATGTCAAGTGGACCATCGAATACGTCAAGGATCCTGCGACCGGTTCACTCAATGCGGCATTTCTGGAGCCGATCGAAACAGTCGAGGTGGTCGACCCAACGACGATTCGGTTCCATCTCAACAAGCCATGGGCGGCGTTGCCGTTCAATCTCAGTGCCATTCAGATCTACTCGCAGTCGGCGACTGCCGATTCGATTGCCGAGGCTCCAAACGGCACTGGCCCATTCATGTGGAACGAATGGGTGCCGGGCGACCACATCAGCCTCACAAAAAACCCGAACTACTGGATCGAGGGACAACCCTATCTCGATGAGATCGTCTTCCGGCCGATCAAGGAGAAGGCCACCAGCCTGGCGGTCATGCAGGCCGGGGACGCCGATGTGTTCTTCACCCCCGAGCTGAAGGACAAGGAGACGATCGAGAACGATGCGAGCCTGCGCTCGGTGCCGTCATTGATGAATGACTCTGGTTACATCCTCTACCTGAACAACAATCGCTTCCCGATGAACGACCAGAACATCCGTCTGGCGGCGCAATATGCGCTCGACCGCGAGACCTACTTCCAGGCCTTCCTCAGCGGGCTTGGCGAGAAGAACACCGGCATGTGGACCAGGACCCACTGGGCCTACGATCAAATCAACGACGATGACGCGTTCGCCACCGATCTGGACAAGGCACGGGAGCTGACCGCCGCGGGCTACACCGACGGCAAGAACGCCGATGGCGATCAACTCAGCATCAATATCGTCTTCCCCAAGGGCTATCCGGAATTCAAGCAAGGTTCGGAGATGTTCCAGGCGGCAATGGCCGAGCTGGGCGTGGACGTCCAGGTGGAAGAGCTCGAGCTTGCCACCTGGATCGACCGGATCGTCAACACCGATGAGTACGATATGTCCTGGGATTACCATTTCCAGCGAGCCCTGGATCCGGCCTACACATTGTCGTATGCATTCTTCTATCCCCCGGGACCGCAGAATATCGGCCGCTACGAAGACCCGGAGATGACCGATCTGATCGAAAAAGGCGGTACGACGCTGGACCAGGACGAGCGCAAAGCCTTCTACGATCAGTTCCAGCAGCGGTGGAACGAGTACGGCTACGGCATCATCGTGGGCGAGTTTCCGCTCTACCATGCGGTATCGCAGGATGTGGAGGGCTTCTACACGAACCCGCTCTTCTTCCAGGACTTCCGCACTGTTTGGCTCAATCGCTAAGCAGCGAACGTAAGGAGCCGGACCACAATCCGGCTCCTTACGTCACACGATATCGATGCCTCACCGTGGAGCCACCGGGAGCTCACGTAGCCTGGGACTATGCTGAATTACATCATCCGCCGGCTGATTCTTGGCATTCCGGTGCTGCTGCTTATCAGCGCTATCGTCTTCCTCATTACCTATCTCATCCCCGGCGATCCCGCCATGGTCGTCCTGGGACAAGGCGCCTCTCCCGAGGCGTTGGAAGCCGTACGGCACCGGCTTGGGCTCGACCAACCGGTGTTCATTCGCTACCTCTACTGGCTACGCGATCTGCTCCAGGGCAACTTGGGCACCTCGATTCTCAGTCGCCAGCCGGTCTGGGGGCTGATTAGCCGCTCCCTGCCCATCACGCTCTATCTCACCGCGTTGTCCATGCTGATCGCGGTGACCATCGCGATCCCACTGGGAGTGATTTCGGCGTTGCGCCGCAACACCTGGATCGATGTCGTCTGTACGACATGGGCATTCGTCGGGGTCTCGCTCCCTGGGTTCTGGCTGGCAATGCTGGTGCTGCTCTGCCTCTTTGGAGTGCGGCTGCAATGGGTGCCGCTGCAAGGGTATATCAGCCCCCGCGATGACGTGATCGCGAGCCTGAAAACGATGATTCTGCCCGCGTTCACACTGGGTGTCTTCCTCTCCGGACCACTCACCCGCTACCTGCGGTCCAGCATGCTGCAAACGCTCTCGCAGGAGTACGTGCTGGTCGCTCGTGCCAAAGGCCTCTCGGGACCATATGTCCTTGGGCAGCACATCCTGCGCAACTCATTGATTCCCTTCATTACCGTACTCGGTATCCAATTCGGCTACTTGCTGGGAGGAGCCGTGGTGGTGGAGAACGTGTTTGCGCTTCCAGGTATCGGCGATCTCTCCGTCAGCGCGATCGGAAATCGCGATTTTCCGGTCATCCAGGGAGTCACGCTGGTCGTTGCGGTCGCATTTGTGCTGATCAACCTGCTGGTCGATATCGTCTGCGCAATGCTCGATCCGCGCATTCGTTCCACTGGCGGATCCTGGTGAGCGGCGCGGCATTGGTCACGGCCAATGTACCGGTGGCTCGGCGCCACTGGTGGCATCCTGCTGAAGTGCTGAGCGCCGCGCTGCGGTGGAAGACCTTCACCATCGGCCTCTTCATCATTGGGATATTCGTGATCTGCGCGATCTTCGCTCCACAGATCGCGCCATTGAATCCGAATAAACCCGACTATCAGGCGCTCTTGCAACAACCGAGTCGAGCACATCTGTTCGGGACTGATGACAAGGGCCGCGACATCTTCAGCCGCGTTGTCTATGGAACACGCGTAAGCTTCACGATTGCGCTCGTCTCGGTCGGCATCGCCACAATCATCGGTATCCCACTCGGGTTGCTCGCCGGATACCGTGGCAAGAAGGTAGACCTGCTCGTCAGCCGGGTGCTGGACGCCATGTTTGCCTTTCCCGTGATCCTTTTGGCGATCGCGATTCTGGCGATTACCGGCGTAGGGCTGCGCAGGGCAATCATCGCGATCGGATTGGTCGCTATTCCGGAATTCGCCCGGGTTAGCCGCTCGGCCATCATCGCCGAGAAGGAGAACGATTACGTACTGGCCGCGCATTCGATCGGCGCATCGAGCCTGCGCATCGTCTTCCGCAACATCCTGCCGAACTGCCTGGGACCCTTGATCGTCCTGATCTGCTTGGGTTCGCCTTTGCCATCCTCAACGAAACTGCGTTGAGCTTCCTGGAATTGGGCGCCCCCTGACGCGCCGACCGCGTCCTGGGGCGCCGATCCTGGCGGAGACGACGCTACCTCGCGAAGCCGTCTGGATGACCGTCTTTCCCGGCCTGGCAATCTTCTTTCTCGTGCTTGGACTCAATCTGATGGGCGACGGCGTGCGCGATCTCCTCGATCCGCGTCGCAACAAACGCTAGACCGCTACGCGACCCCGATCATGAAGATGAGGTCACCGGCATCGACGTACGGGGTTTCGCGAGCGGCCCAGATCGCACCACCGACCGGACTGTGGACCTCGGCGAGCGGGTTCCCAAACGGATCGAGAACGACGCCGATGCGCTCCCCCTCGGCAACGGGCGCCAAGAGCTCCGTTTCCACGCGCAAGAAGCCAGTGGTGGGCGCGAGCAGATCGACTGTCGTTTGCGCTTTGCGGTCATCTCGAACGGGCATCGGCCAACCGGGGCAAATACCCATCCAGGCCAGCAGATTGCGCAATCCTTGTCGGTAGCTGGCGACATCGTCCATCCGGCAGCCGGCACGACCGGTCGTTTCGGCGCCGATCGTGGGAATACTGCGCCGAGCAGTTTCCGCATTGAGCGGACCGGGAGCGTCCGGGATTTCCCAGAGGAGTGGCAACCCCATATGACGGGCCGCCTCCTCCGGCCGACCGCGCCCCGCTCCCTCGACGGATCGATAACCAACCATCGTGGCGAAGGCAACTTCGGCGGTGCCGGAATGGAGATCGAGCAGAAGATCCTCTGGTCCAACGGTGCGTTCCACGAGCGCCAGCAAGGTCGCCGCCAGCTGGTGCGTCGGAGCGCCGTCTGGCGCGCCCGGGAAGACGCGTGCCAGATTGAGTCCGTCGACCGAAGCGGGCGTCTCCCGCGTGCGGCTGGCATAGGCAAACGGATTGGCAGTGAGCACGACCGCGAAGGCGCCGCGCATTGTTGCCGGATCGAGCTCGGCAATCACATGCCGGGCCGCTTCCATCCCTTCGTATTCGTTTCCGTGAATCCCGGCCACCGTGAAAAGCAGCGGACCCGGGTTCCGGCCCCGTGCGACAACGACGGGAACCTCGACCGCACCCCAACCCGGCAACGCGAACAACCGTATGAAACAGTGCTCGATCGCCCCTTTGGGAAACCGTTCGATCTCGAATTCGCTGGCGTCGATTCGGTGTGGCATAGACGGCATTCTGACGGATCCACCCATCGCTTGTCAGGTCTTCGCTACGAAACGTGAGACTACAAAAGCGTCGGATGCTCGATCTCGCGGGCAATGGCATCCAGCGCAACATCCCGCCCGGTTCGGTAGGCCTCCCAGGTCGGTGGGGCGTAGAGATCGGGGGCGATCCACGGCCGGCGGTCCCAGGGCCAGCCGCTCTGCCACAGAAGATCCGAGATGTTGACCCGGGTTCCCGAGCAGGGCAACGTGAATTCGACGCTTTCGCCATTGAAGGTCGGGCTCGATCCGGTTGGCTCTCCCACAAAGATGACCTCGGTATGGAAATCGAGATAGGTGGCGAAATTCTGCGCCGCCGACCAGGTGCGCCGTCCGATGATCGCGAAGAGCCGGCCGCGCCGATTCCATTGACTGCCGATCAAACGGTGGAGAAACGGCCACTCCAGGGACGTGTTGCCACCCTTGTTCAACCGAATATCGATGATCAGGCGAGCCGGGGGCGATTCCTCGAGCAGGTCGAAGAATCGCTCGGTGAACGCCGCCAGCGTCTCATCTTCGCGGTCACGTATGGCGTTGATCTGGAGGTAGGCCGCATCGAGCTCGGGCAGCATCACGTACCAGAACGGGATACGATTATCCCGTATGTACAACGGGCGCTCTGGCAATGTGTCCTGGACCGATATCCAGTCAACGGGAAACGGGAAGTTCCGGCCCAATGGCTCGGTCGGTCGTGTGGGATCCGCCATGACCAGCCGCTCGGACCGCATACCGTGATCGTCGCGCACGGTCAGCAGCACCCGATCGGGCGCATTGGCCACCCCCAGCGCATGCAGCAACGCTGGTTCCCGCAATCGGAAGGGAATGAGCTCGTTGGGCCATTGCTCGTTGTCCCGGCAGATGGTGGGCCAAAGCCGCTCCTCGATCTGCTCGATCGGGTTCCCATCCAGCGCGATGACGTCCAGCCCCAGCAGATCCGTGCAGGTCCGGTCGGCACTGACAACGAAGAATCCCTCCTCGAATCGAGCAAAGCCGACCGGGAGGGTCGCCAGCAGATCGGATCGATCTGCAGCCGCAATGACATAGGCATGTCCATCACGCAGCGGAACCAGCAACCGGTCGAGCTCCAGCAGGATACGGGCATCGCTTATGGTCGGAATCTGCCGGTCGAGCCACGCGACCGCCCCGTCGAACTCGTCCGGACTGACCAGGCCGAAGGGATCGACGGCCCGGCGTCGAACCTCCCGGGCAAAGAAGTCAAGATCGAACCGCCAGCCGGCGTCCCGGTCGATCGGTGGGTCGGGTATACCGAGCACTGCCCGGATACCGGGATCCGCGCGGAGCGGCGCGAACTCCGGATCGGTCCGCGGGACCGAGAGATCGCGCAATCGGAGCCGCAGTGCATCGCGCAGCAGCTCCCCGGCCTCGTCGACCGCACCCATGCGAAGCGCGCACCGGGCCGCCAGCAGAACGAGCTCGCCGAATTCGCCCGCGCCCAACTCTGCCGCAAGCAACGCTTTGTCCTGCGCGTCCGCGAACTTGCCAGCATCGAAAAGCGCGTGCGCCAGTGCGGCCTGCGCGCCAGCGTCGTAGGGATTCGTGCGTATCCGATCTCTGAGCCTGCCAAGCGCGTCGTCCATCCAACCTCGTCCTGCACCCGTATCCGAACACTCTTACCCTACCAGCGAAAACGCCAAGCCGGGATTCGAGGCCCAATGTCGATCACCCCCTCACCCAACGGTCATTCTGAAGAGTGCGTCCAATGCAACCTGTCTGGTTGGCGGATCAGCTTGGTGGGCTGTCCCAGCAAAAAGAGATTCTTCCCTTTGGTCAGAATGACAATGGGGCGAGATGGCACCCCACGGCAGAAGTGCCCATTCCTCTCATCAACTATCGGTCTTTGCGTACGCAGCATGTTGCAGAGAGGGTGAGACCCGTTTTCCCCATCTGTCATTCTGAGCGCAGCGAAGAATCTCTTCACCGCGGCGAGTCGAGCAGGCAAGCCGACAGAAGCCCTGAAGGGCCGGCAATCGGGGTCAGCTGGTCCTCCAGACCTCAGCTTACGCTGCGGTTGAACCGTTCGATGGCGGACATGAGCTCGTCCAGGATCTCTTCCTGGTTGGCGGGGTCGCCTCCGATGACGCAGCCACGGATGTGATCTTCCAGCACCAGTAGCCCGGTCGCGCGCAGCCCAGCCACCACGGCCGAAATCTGCGTCAGCACATCCACACAGTACTTGTCCTCTTCCACCATCTTGTGCACGCCGCGCACCTGACCCTCCAGCCGTTTCAACCGGGCCAGAATCTTCGCCTTGTCCAGCTCATAGGACGGTGCATGGTGGTGGTGATGCTCGGCAAGCTCGTGTTCGTCAGTGGATTGATTCATCAGATTCATCGCCCTGTATCATTTGTCCGGGAAAACGCCGTCGCTTTCCCCAAACCGGCACGCTATTCAGGATAGAATATGGTGTGCCGCCGGGACACCGTCCCTTTTGTGCCAATCGACGTCATACACCGCGCCGGGAGCGCGCCGCCGCTGCATCGTGAGATGAGCGCGACGCCGAAACCGCCGAGCCCGACCGATGGAGCTACGCCGTTTGACCCAGTTGTCCCGACACATCCGATGAGCCCATGAACGCAACGGTGTTTCTCTTACTGGCCGCCCTGTCCGCCGCGCCGCTCACCGCGGCGTTTGGCGCCGCACGCCCTTCGCTTGCGCGGCCCGTCGCCATCCTCACCACCGCCATTGCCTTTTTGGCCGCGCTCTACAACGCCTTCCGGCCCGGTCCCGCCATCGACAAGGAATGGGCGCCCGCCTGGGGTATGCGGCTCCACCTCGAGGCCGATGGCCTTGCTGTGCTCTTTGCCTTGCTCGCCACCGGTATCGGGCTCGCTGTCATCATCTATTCGAGTGGCTATATCCCCCTCCACCTGCACCACGAACATCGCCCCGAAGAGGATCAGACGCGGTTCTTCGCGTTCATTCTGATGTTCATGGGCGCCATGACCGGTCTGGTCATGGCGCAGGATCTGATGCTGATCTTCCTCTTCTGGGATCTGACGGCCATCGCCTCCTACTATCTGATCGGATTCGACTCCCAGAAGCGCGAGGCCCGCGTCTCCGCCTTTATGGCGCTGATCGTGACCGGTATCAGTGCGGTCGGCTTCCTGATCGGCGCGCTCATGCTCGATGCCGAGTTTGGGTCGTTCCAGCTTCCGGAGCTGATCGCGTCCGTGGTCCCGAACTATGAATCGGACATCGCGCTCGTGCTGATTCTCATCGCCGCGCTGGCCAAAAGCGCGCAGGTGCCGTTGCATTTCTGGCTTCCGCGCGCCATGACCGCCCCCACTCCGGTCTCCGCGTATCTGCATTCGGCCGCCATGGTCGCGGCCGGCGTCTTTCTGATCGGGCGGTTCTATCCGCTGATCGTCCTGCGTGGCTGGATGCTCGATCTGTTGCTCGTCGTCGGCGTCGTGTCCATGGTCGCGGGCGGGCTGCTGGCCCTTACCCGCGACAATATGAAGCAGTTGCTCGCCTATTCCACCATCGCCCAATACGGTTATATCGTAACAATGTTCGGGCTTGGGGGCAAAGCCGGTGTGCTGGGCGCGATGTTCGCCATCATCGCCCACGGTCTGGCAAAGAGCGCGCTTTTTCTCACCGCCGGCACGGTGACCGAAGCGACCGGCGCCCGGGAGCTCTCCGCGGTCGGCGGGCTCCGGCATTCGATGCCGTTGCTGGCCCTGGCCAGCGGTCTGGCCGCGGCCTCGCTGGCGGCAATCCCGCTTACGATGGGTTTTTTCAAGGACGAGTACTTCTTCGAAGCCGCCACCCATCATGGCCGGCTCATGCAGGTTATTGCCGTCGTCGCGGCAGCGATGACCTTCTGCTATCTGGCCCGGTTCTGGAAGGGGATTTTTGGCGGTCCGATCCTGGGAACCGTCTCGCCAGTGCCCAACGTGCTTCTGGCTCCCATCGTCGTGCTCGGCGCGCTCTCGCTGCTCGGAGGGTTCTGGCCGGAACCGTTCGCCCGGGTCGCCTCCAACGCCGGTCAGGTTTCGTTGCTCAGCACGGATGAGCTTCACCCGGCCTACCATCTCTCCAGGACGACCGAAAACATCATGGCCGCCCTGGCCATCGGCAGCGGCGTGCTCCTCTTTTTCAGCCGGCGCGTCTGGTTCGCAACCGTGGAGCTCGCGTCGGATCTCGGCGAAAAGATCGGTCCCGAGCGTGCCTTCCGGGCCGGCGTGCTCAATCTCAACAACTTCTCCGACCGGATTCACTGGATCGAGGTGCGGGACCTCCGGAGCCGTGTTGCGACCGTGCTGGCGCCGGCCGCGCTGATGGTGGTCATCACGCTCATCTTTACCAATGCCGACAGTTCCTTCGAGCTCCAGAAACCGCACCGTGACGATCTGACCCTGATCATGATGATCGGCATTGCCGCCATTGCCGGCGTTGCGGCGGCTATTCCGCGCGATCACTTTTCCATGGCGCTGGCGTTGTCCGGGGTTGGATTCGCCCTGTCGGTCGTATTCGCCCTCTTGCGCGCGCCCGATGTCGCCCTCGTGGCGGTCCTGGTGGAAACGCTCTTCGGCGTGCTCTTCTTCGCCTTCCTGGCGCTCCTTCCCCGCAATGTGGAACATGCCGATGTGGTGCCGTCCGACGAGCCGCAGGAGCTGGGCCATCACCACCGAGTGCGCGATTCCGTATTGGCCGCGTTCGGCGGTTTGCTCGCCTTTTTGGTCGCCTGGGGTGTGCTTTCCCGTCCCGCCCCGGTCGATAGCGTCTTCGAGCGGTATGTCGATCTCACGCCGGCCGCGCATGGCGGCGCAATCGTCACCGTCATCCTGGCCGATTTCCGCGGACTCGACACCATGGGAGAAATCACCGTGATCGGGATCGCATTCCTGGGGATCGCCACCTTCATCCGCAGGAGGCGGCTGCGATGAACAACGATATGGCCCGCCAGGCCGCCCGCCTGCTCCTGCTTCCCACCTGGATGGTCGCGTTTGCCATCCTGATCAAGGGGTATTCCGATTCGGGTGACGGGTTCAGCGGGGGAGTGATCGCCGCGCTTGGCGTGATCATGCAATACGTCACCTTCGGCACGGCGGTTGCCGAGAAGCTGCGTCCGGTCCGCTATGCCCGCCAGATCGCCCTGACGGGGTTGCTGCTTGCGCTGGCCACCGCGTTCACCCCGGTGCTCCGCGGACAATCGATCATGACCCATTTCCCCGGGCCAAACGAGCATGCCACACATATCGGCTCGCTCGAGCTGACGACGCCCTTCCTCTTCGATATCGGAGTCTTTCTGCTGGTCATGGGCGTCTGCGTCGGCGTTTTCGACCTGCTTGCCCATGCTACCCGAAGGGACCGGTCATGACCCTGATCGTCTCCCTGGCCATCGGCGTGCTCTTTGCCGCGGGATCCTATCTCCTGCTGCAACACGACTTCATCAAGGTCGTTGGCGGGACGATATTGATCGCCCACTCGGTCAACCTCTTCATCATGGTCTCGGGACTCTCCCGCGGGACCGAGCCGATCTATCCGCTCGGCGACGGGGCGCGGGTCAGCGACCCGCTGGTGCAGGCGATGGTGCTGACCGCCATCGTGATCAGCTTCGGGGTTACCGCGCTGCTGATCAGTCTGATCTACCGCGTCTATGTGTCCCACCGATCGGTCGATATCGAACATCTCTCCGATTTCGAAGAGCGTCTGGTGCAGCTCGAAGAACAGCAAGTTCCGCCCGAGCCGGGTATCGGCGTGCTCGAAGACCGGGAGGTAGACGAAGACGACGAATCCGATCAGCCGGACCGGGATGGCATCCAGCGCGATGAGAGGGCAACGGAATGAGCTGGAAGCCCAGGGCCCAGAGTTCAGCGTCCAGTGCGGTTCTCGAGCGAGTTGCGGCGAGGAGACCTTTCGTGCCTCAGGATGACAACACGAGCGGGCGGGTCTCCACGCTTCTGCACGTCGCTCGAACTGCCTGTTGCCTGCCGCCTGCTGCCTGCTTCTCTGGACACGGGACTCCGGACTCCGGACTCCGGACTCCGGCCCCACGCCCCAGGAGCCGCCCATGCTGATCGTTCTCGGACTGGGCATTCTCTGGTTCTCGGGCGTCTGCGCGGCCATCCTCGATGGACGCCGCCGGTGGGTGGGATTCGCGTCGGTGGCGGCCATCCTGGCGGCAATCGCGGCGCTGGTCGCGCTCGGAATGAACGTTCGCGACGAGGGTCCGCAAACGATGACCGCCGGCGGCTGGCCCTCCGGGGTCGGTATCGGGCTCACCGCCGATATGCTGGGCGTGACCTTCGCCCTCCTCTCACTCGGCGTTCTGCTTGCGGCGTTGACCTTCGAGGTCTTCAACGGAGTCCGCTCGCAATCGTTCCCGGCGCTGGTGCTCTTGCTCGGGGCAGGACTCACCGGGGTTTTCCTGACCGCCGACGCGTTCAACTTCTATGTCTTCTTCGAGATCGCCATGATCTCGTCCTATATCCTGACCGGCTATGGCGACGAAGGACGCCAGCTCCGCTCGGCTACGATTTTCGTCATCGTGAACCTGTTGGGCTCCGCGTTCTTCCTGATGGGCATCGCCGCGCTCTATCACCAGACCGGACGTCTGGACATGGCCGGCATCGCCGCGCGCGTCGCCCTGCTCAATCCGACGTCTGTGATCCTGAGCGCGGTGCTCATCTTCACCGCGTTCGGCATCAAGCTGGGCATCTTCCCCTTCCACTTCTGGTTACCGGCGGTCTATACCGGAACCCGCCCCGCGGTGGCCGCCATTCTCAGCGGAGCGGTGGCCAACATCGGCACCTACGGGCTCTTGCGCTGGGGTGGCGGAATGCTGCCGGATGAGCTGCACACCGCGGCGCCGATGTTCTTCGCGCTTGGCGTCATTTCGATTCTCTACGGTTCGTTGCAGGCGCTCTCTCGCCGTTCGGTTGCGGAAGTCGTGGCCTATTCCTCGATCGGCCAGGTGGGTTTCATTCTGGTGGCGCTTGCCATTGGCGGACCGGCGGGATTCGCGGCGGCGGTCCTCTTCGCCATCGTCAATGCCGTCAACAAGACGCTCCTCTTTCTTTCGGAAAACCTGCGCGGCTGGTTGACCGGGTTCGCGTTCGCGGTCGGTGCGTTCAGCGTGGCCGGCGTTCCACCGGCGGGCGGCTTCCTCGGGAAAGCCGGGCTCTTCCAGGTCGCGGCTCAGGATGACAACTGGATCGTCATCGCGCTGGTCGTGGTCGGCAGCGTGCTCTCGTTCATCTACATGTTCCAGATCTACCAGCGCCGCTTCTGGACACCGGAAGTAGCCGAGTCTGCCAATGCCGTCGCCAGCCCGGTTTCCGTACGGGCCGTGGTGGTCGTTTTGGCAATCATTACCCTGTTGATCGGGTTCTGGCCGGAGCCGGTCCTCTGGGTGAGCGAACAGGCCGGCCAAAGCTTTGCGACGACACGGCCATGACCCGAGCGATTGGGGTGGTCGCCCTGCTGACCCTGGTGTTCTGCCTGACCCTGGCCAGCACTGACCCCTGGGATATCGTCATCGGGGCGGTCCTGGGCACCGTGGTCTATCTCCTCTTCCATGGCGAGCTTCCCGCCATTCCGGGGAAGCCGAAGAACGAGCGCCCCTCGTTTCCGCGCCGCATACTGGCCTTCTTCCCCTTCGCCGGCATCACGATCTGGGAAATTCTGGTTGGCTCGGTACGGGTGGCCCTGGTCGTGATCGGTCTCCGCAAGCTGGAGCACCCCGGTATCGTGGCCGTGCCGATTGGCGACCGCAGCCGGTTTGGCGTCGTCGTCACGGGGATCACGACCACCCTGTCGCCGGGATCGATCCTGCTGGATGTCGACTGGGATCGCGGCATGATGCTCGTCCATGTGATCGACGCCAGCGATCCGGATCAGGTGCGCGCCGATATGCAAGAGCTCTACGACCGCTATCAACGGTGGGTCTTCCCCTAGATCGGAGGATGGGATGCACGAAATCGTCTTCAGCGCCGCGGCGCTCTGGATGGCAGTGCTGATCGTGATCAGCCTGATCACCGTCGTGCGCGCTCGCTCCTCACTAACGCGCGTGCTCGCGCTGGATATGGTGACCCTGTTGCTGATCGCGCTCCTGATTCTCTACTCCGACTCGCGCCGGGTGGGATATTACCTGGATGCGGCCTTGGTCCTTTCGCTTCTCTCGTTCCTCGCCACCATCGCGGCGGCGCGGTACCACAGCGAAGGAGAGATTTTCTGATGCTCAACGACCGCCTGGGCAACATCGGTCCCTACCTGGCGGACACGCTGGTCGTTCTGGGGATCATCATCATGACCCTGGGGGTGATCGGCATTGTGCGCATGCCGGATGTCTATACCAAGATGCACGCCGCCAGTAAGGCGGTGTTTCTGGGCACCATCAGTTTTACGATGGCATCGATCGTGACGAATGAATGGGAGATCATCGCCCGGGTGATCCTCATTTCCGGCATCCTGATGGTGACGACCCCGATCGCCTCGCAGGTCATTGCCCGCGCGGCCGCGATCGAGCACGAATTGATGCGCACGCCGGGCGCCGTCGACGAATCGGTCTACGATCTCGTTTTGCGTGACGAGCTTGCATATCTCCCGGTCGAACGGGGAGAATCCGTCGGCGCGATGATCCGCGACCGCAAACAACGAAGCGAGCTCAACGGGCCGCTCCGGCATCCACACGCCACCGGGAAAGAGGATCGTGAGGTAACCCCATGACTGATAAGCTCCCAACCGACAAGCCGGCAGGCACGCAGCCGCCAGGGCTGCCGCCACCGTCGCCATCGATCAGCAGCGGCAGACCGGAACCCGACAAACGGCCGGTTGCGGTCCGGGCCAAGGAAACCGCCAATACGGGGTACCGGGCGATCCGCTGGATCGTCCTCATCGTCCTGGTCGTCGTGGCGACCCTGTTCATTGCACGCAATTTCGAGCACGTCGAGGTGGACTGGGTGATTCGCACATCCGAGATGCGGCTCTCGCTGGTCATGCTCGGATTCCTGCTCACCGGCGTGGTCATCGGTTGGCTCATTCACTGGTTCTCGGCCCGCGCTCAACGCCGGCAGTAGCGTTGGCCAGCAGAGACGCCGCAGTTGGGAACCAGAGGACAGGAGGGGAGATGAAGCTTCGCACGCACCTGCTTGGATTGGTTGCGGCACTGTCGCTGACGATCGGCGCGATCTCCGGCGTAACGGCCCAAAACGGTACGCCCGAGGCAGCTCCCGCCGCATCGCCGGTCGCGGTCACCGATTGCGCAACCTTGCTGCAGCTCGGCACCCAGGACGATGGGTGCGTCATCTTCATCAACGGCATTCCCGATGCAGGCGACCTCGACCTCTACATCGATGGGCTGAAAGCCGTCGTCGGGCTCACATTCGACGATGTGAGCGGGTACTTCGCGCTTCCGGCCGGGACCTATACCTTTGCGATCGTCCCGGAAGGTCAGCCGGTCGACAATGCGCTGCTCACCATGCCCGACGTCGCGATCGACGCTGGCATCGCTCATGAGCTCGCCGCGGTCGGTATGCGCGCGGCTCCGCGGCTCCTGGTCAACACGGTCGATCTATCGCCGCTCCCACCGGCTCCTGAGGGAACCCCGCTGAGCACCACCCGTATCCGCGTCATTCACGCCGCCCCGGATACCGCCGGGGTCGATGTTTCGCTGATCGGTGGCGATATTGCCGAACGGCTCGTCGCGGATCTGACCTTTGCCCATGCGTCGAACTATGTGCAGAAGACGGCGGGCATCTACCGCGTGGTTTTCACCTCGACCGACGAATCGGTTGTCTCCGTCGCGCTCGACCGGATGCAGCTCGATGGCAATACCGTCGCCAGCGTCTACGCAATCGGCGACGCCAACGGCGATCTCCAGTTGCTGGAGGTCGCGATCGATCTGACCGAAGGAACCTCGACGCAGCGCGCGGTTCCGCCGGCGCTGGTTTCCGAGATCATCGAGGTCAGTCGCTTCATGATCTATGAGGGAAGCTGTTCCCGGTTGAGCGGCAAGGTTGCGTTCGAGCTCACCGGAAAGGGCTACAACGGCGCCGGTCCGGGCACCCTGGCCCCTTGGGGAAGCGGGAACGAGCCGGCCGGCGCACTCGGGGCCGTCCCCGTGCAGTACGGCGAAGGGGTTTTGGACGATCTCAACTTCGGCGAGCTTCTGGGCGGCCGCGCGACTTCGGTGGTTGTGACCGACGACGACAGTGGCGAAATCGTTGCCTGCGGGGAGATCGGCGGCGTGGTCGAGGATGCCGGCCGTTTCTGGCAGCACGACCGCCTGGTCATCGGGCTCGAAGCCATTGGCGATTCGGGCGTGACCGGAACGGCAACGCTCATCGAAGACACCGGCATCCGCACGGACAAGATCACGATTGCCGTCGCACTGGTCATCAGCGCGAACGGGTAATCCCGAATCCGGGTGATTGATCGGGATAGAACGCGTGTAGCCGCCGGCACGAGGTCGACAGGAAGCGAAGCGAGGCGGCCGAACATGGCCGCCTCGCGTTCGTGCGTTTGCGAGATGAGAACGGGCGATGACAGCCGATTTCAGAATAGTTGAGCTTCGAAACCCCGATTGTCATTCTGACGCAGGAAGAATCTCCCCGCCGCAGCGGGCGCTCCGATGCCGCACGCCTCCGACGACGTGCCAACCGTTCTGCAATCTGCTCTAATCAGCCGGGTTGATGAAATCGTCGATGTACCAGTGACCGTCTCGCTCGACAAGGTAGAAGAGCGTCGGGCTGGCGGCTTCCGCGTCGTTGGCTGGTTGTCGCCAACGATATGGCGGCAACGTCCATCCTCCAGCAGGACCATGTCCTGGAACTCATAGATCACGGTGCGATCTTCTTCGACAATCGCCTCAGGGGTGGAGAGCGAATCGTACAGTTCCTGGCTCACCGGACCGGCGCCGCCAATGAGCTGCTGAAGCGCTTCGGGGCTGTAGGCGGCCATGGTCAGCAGGGTCGAGCCGGTATTGAGGCAGGCGACGTTGACAATCATCGACTGCTCAACCGCCGCTCGGGTCGCGTCATCGACGGGTTCGCCCGCGGGGAGCTCGATGCTGGCCGGCGTGCCATCGGGTTCGGGGAGCTCGGCGGCCGGGCTGGCAGCGTAGGAGGAGAGCTCGTCCAGGGTGGGTGGGGTGAGCGTGCAGAGCTCCGGTTCGGGGGCAATGGGGGTGGCGTCCTGCGCCGCCACGGCCCCGGCGAACCCGGTCGCAAGCAGCGCGCCAACCGCCAGAGCGGACATCGTGCTGGTAACTCGATTCATCGACGACATACTCCTTCGAATCATTCTCCGATACCTGGGTAAGCCTGACCGAAAGCGGCAATCCATGCAAATTCCGGTGGGGGTTCGCATCGGTCCAGGATCTTTACGGCGCGCGTCTACGTACCATAGAGAGGAATGGTTCCCCGTCGTTGGATGGCGGAACGACGAGTCATGCTCTGGAGGGAAGCGCATATGCGTCTGGTGGAAACATGGATTCGGGTCGGGGCGGCAGCTCTCCTGGTGATGGTGGGGGCGATCGGCATGGGGCAGTCGCGCGCGCATGCCCAGGATGCGACCCCCAGCACCGGTATCGATCGCTATGTCAGTGAACAATTTGGGTATCAAATCAGCTGGCCGGACGATTGGACCTATGTGACCTCGCAATCGGAACCAGGAGGCTATGACCTGGTGGTGCTGATCCAGGGAGACATGACTGCCAATATCGTCATGTCCCGGCCGGGAGACACGCCGTTGAGCGAGATCGTCGGATTTCTGGCGGCCGGGCCCGATGACGCGCGCTTCGTGCCGGGAGTGGTGGCGACTGACGCCGAGGGGAACGAGATCCACGGCGAGACAGCCGACCGGGCCTGGGGAGCATTCCTGGGCAACTATATGGACGAGGTCGTAGACGGCTTTATGGAATTTCGGTATGCCGAGATCCGCCGTCTGGACGGCGATCTGGGGGTCGGACTTTCGCTAGAGATGCCGGCAACCGATTTCGACCACGATGTCTCGGCCTTCTCCCTGTTGCTCGACGGTGTGACGAAAGTTGAAGCAGGTGACGCCACGCCGCCGTCGATGGCTGAGAGCAAGGGATAGGGCGTACGCAGGGCCTGAGTCCTGGGCCCTGTGTCCTAAGAAACCATATGGCCCGATGGCGGCACTCCGGGCGCTTGGGTCCCGGCGTCACCGTGCGGACGCAGAGCCTACGTACGCGGGGCGATGCGGCTGTTGACCGCGATACCGGCCAGGGCGGTGATGCTGAGCCCGGCGAACAGCCAGTGGAACCGGCTGGTGTCGGCAAGGGCGAGATCGGTGGAGAACGCGAGCGCAAGCACGGTTGCGCCGACGACACTTCCGAAATAACGAGCGGTCGAATGGACTCCGGCGGCCGAGCCGGCTTTCTGAATCGGGGCCGATTCGACCGCCGCGGCCTGGACCGGAGCGCTTTGCAATCCGATACCGACGCCCATGACGGCCAGCGCCAACGCGATTGGCCAGAGGTGGTCGGCATCGAGCACGCCGGTCAGCGCGGCGGTTCCGATGGCCAGGGACGCCGCGCCCAGCACCGCGGGAAGTCCGCGGCCGCGCCGATCGCTCATACGGCCGCCCAGTACACCCAGCACGGCCGCAAGCGCGGACATGGCCGCCAGGGTGAGTCCGATGGTGCGCTCGTTGTCCTCACGCACGTGATCCATGAAGAGGGGGATGGCAAGCAGAGTGGTGTACATCACGATGTTATTGAGCGCGATCGACGCGCACGCCGCCGAGAAGGTGGGATTGCGAAAAAGCGCCATATCGACGACCGGGTGGTCGGTGCGAAGCTCCGTGCGAACGAAGAAGACGCCGATCCCCAGGGAAAGGACGGCGGCGGCGACTGCCAGAACGACCCGATCGTCACGCGCGAAGGTCGGAATGGCGATGAAGGAGGTCAGCACGAGTCCGAAGAGCACCGAACCGGTCCAGTCGAACGGGGTCCTGGCGCGTTGTGCCGGAACCGAGACCGGCAGGTAGCGCGCATTGAGCCAGAGGGCAATCGCCACGATGGGCACATTGACCCAGAAAATGGCGCGCCAGTCGAAGGCATGGGCGAGCACACCACCAAGGGGCGGGCCGACGGCCGCAGAGAGGGCGGTCATCATCCCAATGACCCCAAAGGCGAGTCCCCGGCGTTCTGCCGGTATTTCCTGCCGGATGATGGCGGCGCCGTTGGGAAGCGTCAACGCGCCGGCTGCGGCTTGCAGGAGACGGAAGACGATCAGCATCGCCAGGTTTGGGGCAAGCGCGCAGGCTGCCGAGGCTATTCCGAACCAGACGAGCCCGATAAGATAGACACGCCGCCTGCCAACGAGATCGCCGATCCGGCCGCCGATCGGCTGGCCAACCGCCATGCAGACCAGATAGAGTGTAACCAGCCAGGCCGTCTGCGCCACCGAGACATTCAGGTCGTCCTGAATGTTCGGCAGGGTGACCGCGATCATGGTGGAGTTGAGCGGGGCCAGTGTGGTGCCGACACCGATCGCCAGCAACAACCAGCGCCCCCGGATGGGAGCGCTCGCGTCCAGTTCAGTCGATGATGGAGCGATTGGGCGACGCCGTTGCATTGCGGGCAACCATATCAGCCCAGGCGGATTGAGGAGTTGGGACGTAGGAGTTGGGAGTTGGGATTTAGGAGTTAGGGCGTGCTCGAAACGGGTCCGGAGCCCGGAGTCCGGGGGCCGGAGGAGACCGAAGCAACGAGTTTCGGGGCCTCAACGGCATGAAGCACCCGAAACGCGGCGCCCATCAGGCCGCACGGTGGGCTTTTTAAGCACGGCCTATCTCCTACAGCGAAATCCGGAATCGTAGCGA
>JAMLHN010000002.1 GCA_023957115.1 Thermomicrobiales bacterium | reverse complement strand
AGTATCTCGAACCCGACGAAGACCTCCTCGGTCGGATCGGTCGTCAGGGAGACGCGGATCGTGTCGCCGATGCCCATCGCGAGCAAAGTTCCGAGACCGACCGCGGAGCGCACGCTGCCGGCGCGCGGAGTTCCCGCCTCGGTTACGCCGAGATGCAACGGGTAGTCGTTCGGCAGGAGCGCGAAGCGTCGATACGCTTCGATGAGTACCGGAACCTCGAACGCCTTCAGGCTGACCTTGATCTCGTGGTAGTCGAGATCTTCCAGGATCTTGATATGCCCAAGGGCGGTGCGAACCATCCACTCCGCGCGGAGCTCCGCCTGTGTTGCGTTCACCTGCGCCATCTCGTCGACAAATTCCTCGGGCATGGGAGGAACCGAGCCGAAGTTGACACCGATGCGGATCGGGACCATTCGCTCCTTGGCCTTCTCCACGACCTCGACAACATCCTCGTGCTTGCGGATGTTGCCCGGATTGAGACGCAGACCGTGGATACCCGCTTCGAGGGCCTTGAGAGCAAGCGTGTGTTCGAAGTGAATGTCGGCGATCAGCGGTACCGGCGAATACGGCACGATCTCCGGGAGCGCCGCGGCGGCCCTGCGGTCGGGAACGGCGATGCGAACGATCTCGCATCCGGCCTCGGCAAGCTCGTTGATCTGGGCCAGGGTAGCGGCTGGATCGCGGGTGTCGGCGGTTGCCATCGACTGAACGACGATCGGGTTGTCGCCGCCGATCTTGACGTTGCCGACTTCGAGAACGCGGGTCTTGCGTCGTGGTGCGACAAGCATGGGGGTGATTTCTCCACTCATCAACCGAAGAAGGAGTCTCCACCGACGATTCGCCGAATATCGTTGAACGCGATCACGAACATGAGTCCGATCAGGACCACGAATCCGACGAGGTGAACGAGTCCCTCTTTTTCAGGAGCGATACGCCGTCCACGAATGAGCTCGACCAGGACGAAAAGCAGACGTCCGCCGTCGAGCGCCGGGATCGGCAGCAAATTCAGAAATGCCAGATTCAGCGAAAGCAAAATCGTGAGCGACGCGAGCGTGTACCAAACCGGCAGCGCAGTCGTTTCCACCAGCTCATGGGTCAACTGGGCCATGCCCACCGGACCCGCCGTCTGGCGGAGCAGACCGGGATTACGGAACATTTCGAGAATGCCATCGACCATCAGGGTCGTCTGCCGGTAGGCTTCCTTGAAGCCGGTCGGAATGACCTCGATGAGCGGCACCTTCTCGAAGATCGGCTTTTGCTGCAAGACCTCGATGCCCGACGCCAGCACCGGCGTCTGGTCGTTCTGATGGGGCGGGATTTGCAGCGTCGTCTCGAACTGCTCGCCGTTTCGCTCGTAGATCAGCGGCATCGCCGTTCCAGCGTAGCGGTCCATCTCCGTTTGCAGGACGAAGACGTTCGAAACGTCCCGGTTGTTGGCGTTGATGAGCACGTCGCCCGATTGGAGTCCAGCGGCAGCGGCGTCTGAGCCGGGAGCGATCTCGCCGACGGTCACCGTGGCGATGACCGGATCGGCGAGATTGATGCCAATGCGTCCTTCGCCCTCAGGCGGATTCTTGCGTGGTATCAAGGTGCTCTCGTAGAACTCGCCGCCACGCTCGATGACGAATTGGACCTGATTGCCCGCTTCGTTGCGCGTGTCCTTGACGAGCTCCTGCACCGTCTGGACATCTTGACCGTTGACCGAAACGATCCGGTCGCCGACCTGCCAGCCCGCGGTGGCGGCGGGAGACCCCGGGCCGACGCCGGCGATGAAGACCTCGTTGTGCGGCATGCCTTTGATCCCGACGACGAGTGTCATCAGGAAGACGGCAAAGAGCACATTCATGATGATGCCGGCCGAGAGGAAGAAGGCGCGCTGTCCTGGCGACTTAGCGTTCATCGAGTCCGACGCCATATCGTCGCCGTCTTCGCCCTTGACGCGCACAAACCCACCGAATGGGATCAGATTGATCGTGTATTTCGTGCCACTTCGGACGAACCCGAACAGCTTGGGGGGGAGCCCCATTCCGAATTCTTCGACCTTGACTCCACACATCCGGGCCGCGAAGAAGTGGCCGCATTCATGAATGAAGATCAGGAACCCGAGAATCGGAACAATATAGAACCATGACGCCACGGATACGCTCCAGATATTTGCGTGGAAGGCAACCGCGACGGCGGACTCAACACGCAGCGATCAATGGTACCACCGGCACCCCTGCGCATTGCGTCCGCTGCCTCACGGTCGAGCGGCGGCTGTCAGGAGCCAGCGCCCCCTTCGATCCAGACATAGGGGAGACTCCAGAGGAGTCCAAACGCGTTCGGGTAAAAGTTCTGCAGCTTGGTCGAGTACCCGGTGCGCGCCACACCGAAGCGCAAGGGACCGACCGGCTGGTCCGCCCAGACAGTGGCCGATTGATCGATCAGGAGCTGGGTACGCGTATTGGCATCGAATTCGACACGCTGTTGCTCATCGAGCGCATCCCATTCATCGCTGCAGTAGTGCGAGAAGTTGAGGCCGGTCGATGCCGCATCGCAGGCAAAGAGGGCGGATTGGTTGCCGTCCGGCGAAAGGCTGACTGCTAGCAAGGCGACATCGAAATCGCCCGCTTCGAGCCGGGAGATCAAGGCGCCGCCGTTCAACGACGTCACCTTCATCCTGACGCCGATCGTCTCCCACGCTTCCTTCATATAAGTCACGATCTGATCGACCACCGGCTCACCGCCGGAATAGAGGAACTCGAATTCGAATTTCTGGCCGTCCTTGGTCATGACGCCGTCATCGAGTGTCCAACCGGCCTCGGTCAGCAGTTCCGTCGCTTGCTCGGGATCGAATTCGTATTGCGGCTCCATCTGATCGGGCGCATACGCCGGTGAGATCGGTGGCTGGGTGCCCATGGCCGCCTCGCCGTAGCCGAAGAAGATATTTTGCGTAATCGAATCGCGATCCAGCGCGTAGAAGAGCGCCTGTCGTACCCGTTGGTCCTGGAAGAGGTCGGTCTGCTCCGGATCGAGATTGAAGGCGTAATAGGTGAACTGGAAGAAGTCGTAGACATCCACCGCCAGACCGCCAGTTTGTTGCACCGAGGCCATCTGGGCGGGCGGAACGAACTCCATGATGTCGATTTCCTGCTGCTTGAGGGCCAGGACCGACGCATCGGAATCCGGAAGCACGCGGATCGTCAGCTCGTCGATATACGGAACCTTGTCGTAGTAATCGTCGTTTCGCACCACGCTGACGTGGTCGCCCTGAACCCATTCCTTGAACTTGAATGGTCCGGTTCCGATGACGCGGGCTGGATCCTGGCCGGTGCTGCCGCCGTCGAACGACCAGCTGGCCGGCGCCACGGACTCCCAAATGTGCTTTGGCATGACGGTGATGGCGCCGGGTCCCTCGTAGAGGAATGTCACCAGTTGCTCGGTTGCCGTCATTTCGAAGGTGTTTTCGTCGACGACCCGGTAACTTCCAACGGCGTCATCGACGATCGTGCGATAGGGGAATCCCGTATTCGGATCGAGCGCGGCGTCGAAGCTGAACGCGACGTCCTCGGCCGTGAAGTCGACGCCATCGTGCCATTTCGCGTCCTGATTGAGGTGGAACGTGTACGTCAGGCCATCCTCGGCAACATCCCAGGAATCCGCCAAACCGGGAACCGGACGGCCGTCGAGCGGGCTGATGCCAATCAACGCTTCGAACACCGCCCCCGTTATCAACTGGGTGGTCGTGTCGTTGGTCAACAAGCCATTGACGGTGCTGATATCGACCGATTCCGCGAGCAGTATGGTCCCGCCGGTTTCGGCTGCCTCGGACATCGGGCAGGCGGCGAGCAGCTCGGCCAGGAACTCCTCTCGGGTTGGGGGATCGAGCAACGAGGGCGATGCGACGTCCGCGGTTGGAGAACCACTCTCGGAGGTCACCGTGGCCTGGCAGGTTTCGCGTTGGGCGATGGGGCTCGAGGTCAGCGGAGCCGCCGTTGGCGCCTCGTCGTTGGAGTCACTCTCCCCGCCGCATGCCGCCAAAACCAGCAGCACGACGAGCAGAATCGCAATCAAGCGGTTGTTGCCAACCCATGGAGTTATCGCGGTTCGTCCGATCCGCACGTGCATGTATTCCCTCTATGTCGATAACGCTAGCGCGGCGCGCTCGAACGCGAACCTCTCTTGACCCGGCATGATACCCGCAATCCGGGGATCGCTGAAATCGGAACCTTATCGTGGGTCGTGTTTCTGCCGGCATAGATCATGGCGGATTGCGCCGGCTTTCCCGCATACTTTTCCGCCGCAGAGGCGTGAACCACATCAGACCATCACGTATCTGCTCGAATCAGGCATTGCCGAATCGACCGGGTGCACATCATGCAGGAAAGGCAAGCGTCGAGATGATCGTCGGAATCCCCACCGAAGTAAAAGACCGCGAATGTCGTGTCTCGATGACTCCGGGAGGGGTTGGTGAGCTCGTTGTGCATGGACATCGGGTGCTGGTGGAATCCGGCGCCGGAGAAGGAAGCGGATTCGCCGACGAAGCCTACGCGGCCGCCGGCGCGGAAATCGTTCGGTCCCATGCCGGGGTCTTCGAACAATCGGAGATGATCGTCAAGGTCAAAGAGCCCGTTCCTGCCGAGTACAACTTGCTGCGGGAAGATCTGCTCCTGTTCACCTACCTGCATCTGGCGGCCGACGAGCAGCTCACCCGGGTGCTGGTGGACCGGAAGGTTCAGGCCGTGGCGTATGAGACGGTGCAGCTGTCCAATGGGTCGCTTCCGCTCCTGACGCCGATGAGCGAGGTTGCCGGCCGTATGTCGGTTCAGGTCGGCGCGCACTATCTTCAGCGAAGCGAAGGCGGCTATGGTGTGTTGCTGGGTGGCGTTCCAGGGGTGGAGCCCGCGCGGGTGGTCATCATCGGGGGTGGAACCGTTGGCACGAATGCCGCGCAGATCGCGCTCGGCATGGGCGCAAACGTATCGATCATCGATCTCAGTATCGATCGCCTGCGACAACTCGATCTCCAGCTTCACGGCCGGTTGACGACGCTGCCGTCGAACCGCACGACGATCGGAGACGCGGTGGCGGATGCCGATCTGGTGATCGGCGGGGTGCTGCTGCCCGGAGCGCGCGCGCCAAGATTGGTTACCGCCCAGATGGTCCAGCGTATGCGGACGGGCTCGGTCGTCGTCGATGTCGCCATCGACCAGGGTGGATGTATCGAGACCGCCAAGCCGACGACGCACAGCATGCCCACGTATGAGGTTGCCGGCGTCATCCACTATTGCGTCACCAATATGCCAGGCGCCGTGCCACGCACGAGCACCATCGCGCTTTCCAATGTCACC
Source organism: Thermomicrobiales bacterium (assembly GCA_023957115.1). Classification (GTDB taxonomy): domain Bacteria; phylum Chloroflexota; class Chloroflexia; order Thermomicrobiales; family UBA6265; genus JAMLHN01. The sequence goes on along the minus strand of JAMLHN010000002.1, from coordinate 232,084 downwards.
CTGCCATATACCTTGAAACTGGCCGACAAGGGATTGATCGCGGCCGCGGAAGCAGATTCGGCGCTGGCGGCCGGTATCAATGTGCTGAACGGACAGATTACGTATCAGGCGGTTGCCGATGCGTTCGATCTGCCATACTCACCATGGCAATCGGTTGCCTGAGTCGAGCGATCTGCTCGGCTCGTTCACGATCCAGGCTGGTGGAAGCAAGGGTATGCAGTCGGAAAAGTCCCTTACGGTAACTATTGGCGAATTCATCGACGAGCTGACCACAGAGCGGGGCTTTTCCGTCAACACCGTCGCGGCGTACCGCAACGACCTCAGTCAATTTGCGGAGTACCTGTCGGCGCCCCCTGCGGAGGATCAGCTTCCGCCGTTGCCGGACTGGAGCGGATTGACTGCTGAGCATCTGGGGCGGTATCTCTCGTATATGTACGGTCGCCAGTACGCCGCCTCGACTGTGGCACGCAAGACCGCGGCGATCAAGTCGTTTTGTCACTACCTGACCAGCAACGGTGCGCTCCGTGAGGATCCATCGCAGTCGCTTGCCTCGCCACGGGTGAATCGCTATGTACCGCGCGCGATTTCCGAGCAGGACGTGCGCTTGCTCCTCGACCAGCCACGGCAGGCGGCAACGTCTCGTCGCCCGGACGCGCTACGCGACCTTGCCATGATCGAAACGTTGTACTCGTCAGGTATGCGGGTGAGCGAGCTGGTCGCGCTTGACGTCGACGACGTCGATTTTCATCTCAATCAGATCGCATGTCCCGGCAAAGCAGGGCGCCGGCGGCAAGTGCCGCTGCGGGCGCAGGCGATCGAGGCGATCGATGACTACCTGAAGAATGGCCGCAGTGAGCTGGCCCATCCCGACGAGACCGCGCTCTTCGTCAACCACCGGGGCTCGCGGCTGACGCGGCAGGGGTTTTGGTTGATTCTCAAGGCGTATGCCGAAGAGGCACAGATCGAGAACATTACGCCGCACACCTTGCGCCATTCCTTTGCCACGCATGCGTTGCGTGACGGAGCCGAGCTTCGCGATGTACAGCAGCTTCTCGGTCATGTCAGCATTTCCACGACCCAGGTCTATCGGCTCGTGTCGGTCGAGGAGAAGCCAGATCGCGAAACGACGGTCATCGAGGAACTCGTCTCCGCATCTGCCGACGGTTGAATTTGTCATAATCGTTCACCACGGCGGGACCACGGAGTCGTGGCCCCGCCGCTTGTTTGTCTAAAAGAGGGCACCTATCGATGACCGCGAATGCTGAACGAGCCGCTTCCATGGAGAAGATCGTCGCGTTGTGCAAACGACGCGGATTCGTTTTCCCCGGTTCGGATATCTACGGCGGCCTCGCCAATACCTGGGATTACGGTCCACTCGGGATCGAGCTCAAGAACAACATCAAGCAACTCTGGTGGAAGACCTTTGTGCATCGCCGGCGCGATATCGTCGGGCTCGATGCCGGTATTCTCATGCACCCGAGGGTTTGGGAGGCATCGGGCCACGTGGTCAACTTCAATGACCCGCTGGTCGACTGCAAAACCTGCAAAGCCCGGTTTCGGGCAGACCATCTCATCGAGGAGCGGCTTGGGAAAGAAGCCGCCGGTCTGACACCCGATCAGATGAGCGAGATCATTCGCACCGAGAACCCTGCCTGTCCCAAATGTGGGAACCGGACGCTGACCGATGCGCGACAGTTCAATATGATGTTCAAGACGACCATCGGCCCCGTTTCCGAAACCGGTGTGGATGTCTATCTGCGTCCCGAAACGGCACAGGCGATGTTCGTGCAGTTCAAGAACATCATGGCCACCGCGCGGGTGAAGCTGCCGTTCGGGGTAGCGCAGATCGGTAAATCGTTCCGTAACGAGATTACGCCGGGCAACTTCATCTTCCGCGATATCGAGTTCGAGCAGATGGAGATCGAGTATTTCGTCCGGCCCGAACGCGCCGCCGAGGCATTCGACGCATGGCTCGACGCGATGAAGGCGTGGGTGGGCGCGCTTGGCCTGCAGGACGCCCACGTGCGTGTGCGCGAGCACGAGCAGGCGGAGCTTTCGCACTATTCCGACCGCACGCTCGATTTCGAATACTTCTTTCCTGGACCGATGGGATGGAAAGAGCTCTATGGCCTCGCCAATCGCACCGATTTCGATTTGCGGCAGCATCAGGAGTTCAGTGGTGAAGATCTCTCATGGTTCGATCAGGAGTCGGGCACGCGGTTCCTCCCGTATGTGATCGAGCCAACCTTCGGCGTCGATCGGACCATTCTGGTCGTGCTGCTCGATGCCTACGACGAAGAGGCCACGGTTGATGTCAATGGCAAGGCGGACACCCGGATCGTGCTTCGCTTCGATCCGAAGGTGGCCCCCTACAAGGCGGCGATTCTGCCGTTGATGAAGAAGCCAGAACTGACCGAGATCGCCAAGGGAATCTACGATCGCATCCAGACCGAGACCGACCTGCTGGTCGACTACGACGAGACCGGCAATATTGGGAAGCGTTACCGCCGGCAGGATGAGATCGGAACGCCGTTCTGTTTCACCGTCGATCCCGATTCGCTCGACGATGGCAGCGTCACCGTCCGCGATCGCGATACGACCGAGCAGGATCGAATCGCGATCGATGACGTCGTTTCCTGGTTGAGCAGCCGCGTCCGCTAGCGTTCGGGGAACTCTCAGGTACCGGTGGTATTATCCGGCGATCGCACAATTCCGGTCGGGCGCCAGCGGGCGCCGGGCCGATTTTCTTGGAGAAATGGCAACGCATGGCATCCAACGCGAAGAAATCGGCGAAGAAACCGAAGTCGATTCAGGAAGAAGCTCATCATCCAGGAGCTGACCAGCATGGTGAGATCCCCCTTTCGCGGGGTGAGCGCCGGCGGCAGCAATTCGAGCAGAAACGGGTCGACCGCAAACAGGCGCCTGCCAAGCAGCAACGCGAGCAACGCTTGCTGAAATGGGGTGGCATTGCCCTGGCTGCGCTTCTCCTGCTGGGCGTTGGGTATGGCGCCTATCATTGGCTGACGACTCGCGACGAGAACCGGATGCCGGAAGGAATCACGACCTACAACTACACCGGCGGCGAGCATTCCAACGACGCGGTGGCCTATACCGAATCGCCACCCGTCGGCGGTACCCACAATCCGGTCTGGCAGACGTGCACCTTCTACGATGGCAAGATCGCGAGCGAAAACGCGGTGCACTCACTCGAGCATGGAGCGGTCTGGATAACCTACCAGCCCGATATCTCCGACGAAGACAAGGCGCGGCTGGAGAATTGGGCCGATGACCGGAGCTATCTCATGGTGAGCGAATATGAGGATCAGGAATCCCCGTTCGTGTTCACCGCATGGAACAACCAACTCTCGCTCGACTCGCTGGACGACAAGCGGGCAACGCAATTCATGAATTACTTCATCCAGGGGCCGCAGACCCCGGAACGAGGAGCGTCCTGCACCGGGATCGACACGATGCTCGGATAGTCTCCCGAACACGAAGGAACGGCGACCGCTGCTCTTACGGAAGTGAGACCAGCGGTTCGTCATTTTCGGCGGTGGAGTAGGTCGCCTTTGGTTCGGCGATTCGGGCCAGGCCATCCCGTTGCAGTCCGCTGACGAGATTCAGCAGCCAGTCTTTGTGCTCCGGGGCGTAATCGTCCCGGACTTGCGGGCCGAGCTGACTCAACGCCAGCTCGGCGCCGGCAGCGGCGCGCAGGCTATCGACGACGCGGCCGCGGTAGTAGCGGTTCGATCCCTGGAAGGGTGCCTCCTGCTTCTTTCTCGTTCCGGGCGGCAGGGTGGCGATTACGCTTTGGATGGCAGGAAACGCGGCGCAGGCCGCTTGCAACGGACAGATCACGCAGGCGGGACGGCGGGCAGTGCATTGCAGCGCGCCGAACTCGATCAGCGCCTGGTTCCAGCGCCATGCGTCGTCCGGAGGAACGAGCTGTTCGGCAAACGCCATGAGCTGCCGGTCGGTGAGCGTGGGTTTGGGAAGATCCGGCCCGGTCACCAGCCGGTGAATGACCCGTTTCATGTTCGTATCGAGAAACGCGACCGGGGCTTCGAACGCGAAACAGGCGATCGCGCCGGAGGTGTAGGGCCCGATGCCCGGAAGCTGGCGCAACATGACCGGATCGGCCGGAAACACACCGCCGTGCTCGCTCATCACCGCCTGCGCGGTGCGTTGCAGGTTGACCGCTCTACGGTTGTACCCGAGTCCTGCCCAAAGGGTGATCACGACCGACGTGGGTGCGTCGGCCAGAGCTTCTACCGATGGGAGCGTGTCGAGAAATCGTTCGTAGTACGGGATGACTCGATCGACCTGCGTCTGCTGAAGCATGACCTCGGAAACGAGAATGCGATAGGGATCGCGCGTCCGTCGCCAGGGGAGGTCGCGCCGGTTGGCGTCGAACCAGCCGAGGAGCCCACGGCGGATCTCCGCAATGTGCTCCTCGCTGAGTTGTGGGTCGATGTCCGTCATTCCAAACCGGTGCGGAGTCAATCCGCCGATGGGCGCTTGACCTCGGCGATATACGGGCGATCGACGACCATCTTGACGAAATCGTTCCAGACGGCCACGGCATCTTCGTCGGGGGCTTTTGGCCGCATCTTCATGTAGGCTGCCTGGCCTCCCGGGAAGACGAACGTTGGTGTTCCGAAGACGGCGTGCTCGGCAATGGCCGTTTCGTAATCTTTGCCGATATTGGCGAGGAGCGACCGATCCGCCAGGGCGGTCTCGAATGCCTCCATATCCAGACCCGCGGCACGGGCCGCTTCGAGGATAACGGTCTTGCGTCCGATGTTCTTATCCTCGACATGCCTCGCTTCGAGCACGGCATAGTGATAATTGATGAACGCATCCGCGCCCTGCAATTTGGCCGCTTCCGCTCCCCGGAACGCGTAGAGACCGCGGCTGACGAAGTCGTCCGGTTGTTCCCAGAGTTTCCACTCCGGTCCCTCGGGCGAGTTGACCTGCTCGAGCGGGAATGAGTGCCAGACGAATTCGATCTCATCCCCAAGAGCGGTCTTCACATCGCGCACCCAAAGGGACCCGGCGTAGACATAGGGGCAGAGATAGTCGTAGTAGACATCAACAACTAGGGGGTTGGACACGCATTCCTCCGTTTTTCCTGCTTTCTCGTGGTCAGCCACTTACGAATCGTAGCCTGCTTCTAGTATCGCCCAGTCGCGACTGCGTCGGCGGTGTTCATCCACGCTTTGCGAACATGTTCCCGGAGCTCTTCGAGTGTGCCACTGTTGTCGAGAACGACATCAGCGGCGGCGAGCTTGGCGGCGATCGGGGGTTGAGCCGCTATGCGCCGGTCGGCTTCATCGCGTGAGATTCCGTTCCGTTGCATCAGCCGCGTTCGCTGGTGAGCTGGATCGCAGGTAACGACCCACACTTCGTCACATTCCGACCCAAGACCGCTTTCGATGAGTTTGATCCCGTCGGTGGCGACCACCGGAGTCGGTGCGGTCGCGATACGTCTCCGGACCTCATCGATGATGACCGGATGCGTCAGATGATCGAGCGTTGCGAGCGCTGCCGGATCGGAAAAGACGATTTTCCCGAGCTCTGCTCGATCGAGCGAGCCGTTGGGTTGCACGATCTGCGGACCGAACTCTGCCGCGAGCCGCTGGACGAGCGCCGAACCCGGACCGGTGAGATCGCGATAGACCAGATCGCCATCGATGACGGTGGCTCCCAGCTCGGCAAGCATCGCCATCACCGCAGTCTTGCCGCAGGCGATATTGCCCGTTACCCCGATCAGCCAGCGACGTGTCACGATGCGGCAGTCCGCTCGAGAAGATCCTGCATTTCGCTGCTCGCGGTCTCCCAGGTCTCGTAGGCAAGCTCCAGGCGTTCCTGCGTCGTATCGAACTGATCGCTCAGCTCGGCCATTTTCTCGAAGTCCTGGTCGACTTCAGCGATTGTCAGCGCATCGCTGATCTCGTTGAGCCTGCTTTCCAGCTTCGAGATCTCGCGCTCGGCGTGCGTGATCGCCTTGCGCACCGCGCTTTCAGAGCGGGTGGTTGCCGATTTGTGCGCCGCCTCCGGCTTGGGCGCAATCGGGGCAGGAGCGGGCTCTGGTTTCGGTGATGGCGCGGCGCCGGCTTTCGTACGCTGGTAGTCGCTGTAGTTCCCGAGGAGCTGAACCACCTTTCCGTCTTCGACGATCCAAAGCCTGGTCGCGAGCTTGTCGATGAAATAGCGGTCATGCGAAACGAAGAGCAACGTCCCCGGGAAGCCGGCAAGCATCTCCTCGAGCGATTCGCGCGCGGAAACATCGAGATGATTTGTCGGCTCGTCGAGCACGAGAAAATTCGCCCGCTCCAGCAAGAGCAGACCAAGCGCTAACCGAGAACGCTCTCCACCCGACAGCGCGCCGATCGGCTTGAACACGTCGTCATCGGAAAAGAGGAACCGCCCGAGGAACGTGCGGGCAGACTCTTCTCCCATCGGTTGTGCGTCGAGCACGACGGACAAGGGAGTCCCGGTCGGAGGGAGCTGCTCGTGCGATTGGGCGTAGTATCCAATCTGAACATTGGTGCCGAACTCGAAATGCCCTTTGAGGAGCGGGATTTCGCCCATCAACGTGCGCAGGAGGGTCGTCTTGCCCCCGCCGTTCGGTCCAATGAGCGCGACCCGGTCTCCGCGCTCCACCAACAAATCCGGCGTTTGCACGAGTACGTCCGGCTCGTCCATGTTTCCACGCAGCTTGGTCGGATACCCAACGGTCAATCGGGACGAGCGCAGCACGTTCTCGCCGCTACGGGTGACCGGCGTGATATTGATGTGAAGCTCCTGATGTTCCCGGGGGCGCTCGATACGCTCCAGCCGATCGAGGCGGGTCTGGCGGCCCCGCGCCTCGCGCGCGCGCTGTCCCGCTTTGTAGCGCCGGATGTATTCCTCAGTCTTCTCGATGAATTCCTGCTGTTCCTCGTATTCCTTCCAGCGGCGCGCCAGGCGTTCCTCTCGCAGTCTGAGATATCCGGCATACGGCGCGGGATAGTCCTCGAGCCGCCCAAAGGAGAGATCGAGGGTGCGGGTGGTAACCCGATCGAGAAAATAGCGGTCGTGCGAAACGATCAGACAGGCGCCGCCCCAGCCCTGCAGAAAGTCTTCCAACCAGTCGAGCATAGCCAGATCGAGATGGTTAGTCGGCTCATCGAGCAGGAGCAGATCCGGATCGGCCAGAAGGGCCTTGGCAAGCGCGACCCGTGTCTTCTGACCGCCGCTGAGCTGCCGGACCGGCTGGTCGAACTGACTCTCGTTGAACCCAAGACCGGAGAGCACTTCCTCCGAGCGATGCTCCATCTCGAAGCCGCCATGTGTCTCGAACCGTTGCTGGAGCTGCGCGTACTCATCGAGCAGGAGATCGAGCGTATCGCCATCGACATCGCCCATCTGAAGCTCGATTTCATGCATCCGCTCCGCGGCGGCCAGAACCGGCGCGAACGCCTCCTGGGCTTCCTCGAGCACGGTGCGGTCCGACTCGAAGCGAGCCTCCTGCGGAAGATAGGTGACGCGGGCGCCGTCGGATTTCACGACGAGTCCCTCGCTCTGCTCTTCGGTACCGGCAATGATGCGAAGAACCGTGGATTTTCCCGCGCCGTTGACGCCAACGAGCGCCACGTGTTCCCGTTCGGCGACCTGAAAGGAAACGCCGGAAAAAATCTGTTCGCTCCCGAATCGCTTCCCGAGATTCTGAACCGACAATATCGTAGGTGTTGGAGGCATCGACCTTACCTGAGCACATTCCCGGGCGTCTGCTCATCCGAGACGCTCAGCCAATGAGTATACAAACCGGCTGCCTGCCGCCTTTCTCCAAAACCCGTTGAAGTTGCGTACACTCCACCGTCGAGTGTTCCGATTGCTTCCCGATTTGGCGAGGACTCTATGCTCTGGCCCGAAGAAACGACCCGCAATACCGCTGGCGAGCTCACGATCGGCGGCATTTCCGCCGTGGCACTGGCCGAGGAGTTCGGCACGCCGCTCTATGTGTTCGACGAAACGACGCTTCGTAATCGCGCTCGCCGCGCCGTGGCATCGGCGCTTGCCGGTGGCCCCGGGAGTCGCGCGGTCTTTGCGTCCAAAGCGCTCGAGCTGCCGCGCATCCTCTCGATTCTCGCGGACGAAGGACTGGGGATCGACGTCGTTTCCGGCGGCGAGCTGTTCGTTGCGTTGCACAGTGGTATCGATCCGCATGTCATCTCGTTCAATGGCAACAACAAGAGCCAGCAGGAGCTTCGGGAAGCGATCGATGCCGGTATCGAGCTCATCGTCGTCGACAATCTCCATGAGCTCGACCTGCTCGAAGCATTGACCCGTGACCGGGTGAAACCCGTTTCGGTGCTGCTTCGTCTCAATCCTGGTATCGATGTGCATACGCACGACAAGATTGCGACTGGTGTCCTCGATTCCAAGTTCGGATTTCCGCTCTGGAACGACGATGCGGCGGCCGGCGTTGCCCGTGCTTTGGAGGTTTCGGGGATCGCGCTCAAGGGATTCCACACGCATCTCGGATCACAACTCTTCGACGAAGCGGCCGCGGCCCTCGCCATCGAAAAAATCGTCGAATTTGCGGCTCAGATGCGGGAGGCGCACGGGGTCGAATTCGAGATCATCTCACCAGGAGGCGGTATGGGCATTTCATATCACGAGGGGATGCCGGAGATGGACATCGCCGAATGGATGGGCGGTGTTGCCGATACGCTGGAGCGGGCATGCGCGCGGGCGCGTTTGCCGCAGCCGTCCCTGGTGTTCGAGCCCGGCCGCTGGATTGCCGGGCCTGCGGGAGTCGCGATCTACACGGCCGGCTCACGGCGGGATATCGACGGCATCCGCAGCTATGTCTCAGTCGATGGAGGGATGGCCGACAATATTCGACCCGCTCTGTACGAGGCCAGATATACTGCGGAACTCGCGAACCGAATCGGGCCGGACGACCGGAAAACGGTGACAATAGCCGGAAAATATTGTGAATCCGGTGATGTGCTGATTCGCGATATCCCCCTTCCGCCGATCGAGCCAGGGGATCTCCCTGGCCGTTCCGGCCGCGGGGGCCTATTGCATTCCTATGGCGAGCAAGTACAATCTCGCGCTCAAGCCTGCTGTCGTGCTCGTCTCCGAGGGAAAGGCCGAGCTCATCAGGCGAAGAGAGACATACGCCGATCTGCTGGCGCTCGACGTGACGAATTGACACGTTCGACCTTCGGTGTGAAATAGATTTGCAAGCGCTGGCATTTGGTAGTAGCGTTTTGCATCCCCTCTGCCCGACGCTGGAGGATCAGTCGGCGCGAGTGCACTCAGGCGCACCATCTCATCAGACGAACCACCTGCGTCCGGAGCCATCAATGTCGAATCGCACGACCCAGAACGACCATTCCGAAGAGGAGGACCGGCCGGGCATGCCGGCCCCCCAGCCTGCTGATGGTCGCGATGGCGCCGCCTACGGCGAACACGCTGTACCTGGCTCCGGTAATGGCGCGGATACGGGACATAATGGAGATCGGGTGATGAATGAAGAACTGCTCTTCGAGGTGGAGGCGGAGGACGCTCTCGTGCTCGAAGCGATCATCGATGCGGTCGACTCGGACACGACCCCTCGGACCGCGATCGAGCCCCTGGCCGATATCGAAGCCCCGTCAGAGCTGGATGAGATGGATAGCGCGCTCGATATCGAGATCGAACGCGTCAATTTCGACGTTGGGGCGACCAATCTCGACGACTCGGTGCGGATGTACCTGCGCGAGATCGGTCAGGTCAAGCTTCTCGATGCTCAGCGGGAAATCGAGCTTGCCTCGGCCATGGAGCGGGGTGCCTATCTGGCCATGCGCCGCAGCCAGCTGGCGGACGACTTTGGCGGCCCGCCGGCAGCGGACGTGCTCGGGCGGGCATTGTTCCATGCCTTCCAACAGGGGTGGCCCCAGATCGAGGCGGTGTTCGCACGTTCCTATCCGGATGAGGTGGGCGCGACGCGGGACCAAGTGCTCCGCGCCGTCATGCCCCTGAGTCAGGTACCCAGCGAGCACGTGAAGACGGTGACGGACGAATATGAGCTTTCGGCGGACGAGCTCGAAGGTTCGATACGGCAACGGTTCGTCGAGTGGGAGCTTTTCCCGACCGCGTTGCAAGCGGAATGCCGGCGCCGGGATCGATGGCCGTCCGCGGACCTGGTGGACCAGATCTTCCGCGAGCGAGCCAGCCGGCTGGAGTCGATTTGGTCCCGTACGATCGATTCGGGTGAGCGGGCCAAGATTGCATTGACTGAGGCGAATCTTCGCCTGGTGGTGTCGGTGGCAAAGCGGTATTCCCAGCGTGGCATGAGCATGCTCGACCTGATCCAGGAAGGGAACCTTGGACTCATCCGCGCGGTCGAGAAGTTCGACTACCACAAGGGGTTCAAGTTCAGCACGTACGCGACCTGGTGGATTCGGCAAGCGATCACGCGTGCCATTGCCGATCAAGCGCGCACCATCCGCATTCCCGTGCATATGGTCGAAACGATCAACCGGGTGATTCGCAAGAGCCGCCAGCTCCAGCAGGAGCTGGGTCGCGAGCCAACCTCGGAAGAGATCGGTGAGGCGCTCGACCTGCCGGCAGACCGGGTGCGCGAGATCCTGAAGATCAGCCAGGATCCGGTTTCGCTCGAAATGCCGATTGGTGAAGAAGAGGACAGCAGCCTCGGCGACTTCATCGAGGACCTGAAGGCGCCGGCTCCGGCCGATGTCGCCAGTAACGAAGATCTGAAGATGCGGGTCAAGGAGGCGCTTGGAACGTTGTCCTCCCGCGAGCGTGATGTGATCATGATGCGCTTCGGCATGATCGACGAGCGTCCGCGCACGTTGGAAGAAGTCGGACGTGAGTTCAACGTCACCAGGGAGCGTATTCGCCAGATCGAGGCAAAGGCGCTGCGCAAACTGCGTCACCCGAGTCGGGCGAAGACACTGAAGGACTTCCTGGAATAGCACCGCCTCGGATCGAAAAGAGAACTCGCGTATCCTTGTCGGGCTCGCCGCAACGCGGGTCCGATCTCGTTTCGCTGAAAGTGCAACCTCCGTGCTCATCGATCGCGCCCGAATTCATGTCCGCGCCGGCAACGGCGGCAATGGCTCGATGTCGTTCCGCCGGGAAAAGTTCGTGCCGAAAGGCGGCCCCGACGGTGGCGACGGTGGACGCGGCGGCGATGTCGTGCTCCAGGTTGCGCCGAATATCACGAGCCTCATCGAGTTTCAGTACAACCAAAAATTTGCTGCTCGCAACGGCCAGAATGGAACTGGTCGGAAGAAGACCGGAAAATCGGCCCCACGATTGACCATCAGGGTGCCGGCCGGCACGGTCGTCTGGGACGACGACACGGGCGAGCTCCTGGCCGATCTGACCGATGAGGGTGAGACATTCCGCGTTGCGCGGGGTGGCCGGGGCGGTCTCGGCAATGTTCACTTCAAGACGTCGATGCGGCAGGCCCCTCGTATCGCGGAGCTGGGTGAACCGGGCGAAGAACGGACCGTTCGCCTGGAGCTCAGGCTGATTGCCGATGTTGGGCTGGTCGGACTCCCGAATGCAGGGAAGTCGACCTTGTTGGCTGCCTCGACCCGAGCGACTCCGAAAATTGCCGACTATCCCTTTACCACGCTCGAGCCGAACCTTGGCGTGGTCCAGATCGGCGGCCGGAGCGGTCCATCGTTCGTTATGGCCGACATTCCTGGATTGATCGAAGGAGCAGCGGACGGTACCGGTCTTGGGCATGACTTTCTTCGTCATATCTCCCGCACGGCGGTGCTTATCCACGTGCTCGATGCCTCGGGGGGGCTCGAAGGCCGAGATCCGATGGTCGATTTCGAGACGATCAACAACGAGCTCCGGTCCTACGATTCCGAGCTTGCCCAGCGTCCCATGCTGGTTGCACTCAACAAAGTCGACCTGACCGAAGCACAGGAACGGCTCCCGGCGCTCGAGAAGACGATTCAGGAGCGGGGCTACCGAACCTATGAGATTTCGGCGGCGACCGGGCACGGCGTGTCTCTGCTCCTTGAGGCCGCTGAGCAGACCCTGCAAGAGGCTCGTGCGGCCGCCGTCGAGGTGCAGAAGCCGCAGGAGCGCCGTCTCTACACGCTCGACGAGGCCGATGAGCGTGCCTTCACCGTAACGCGCAGGGGAGCGTCTGGTTTCACGGTCACCGGCGGCGCCATCGAGCGCCTGACGCGCATGACCAACTTCGACCAAATGGACTCGGTCGATCGCTATCAACGAGTGCTCGAACGGAGCGGTATCTCAGACGAGCTCGAGGAACAGGGAATCGAGCCGGGCGACATCGTGACCATAGCCGGGCACGAGCTGACCTGGGGCGAAGAGTTCGAGCTGCCGGAGCTGCCCGACCGGCGAACCGCGAAGGAGCGCCGCTACGGCCCGCAGACCGGAGAAGATGAGCTGGAAGGCGAAGAGCGGTTCGAGCTCGTCGATCTGGACGATGAGGACTACGAGACGGACGACGACGTCGATGCCGAGGATGGCGAGGACGACGCGTCGTAGGGGACGATCAGCCGGTGTTGACTGGCTGCCAGCTTCTCCGCGTAGACGCCACGGTAGCTCTCCGGCAAGAGCCGGGCAATTTCCAGCATGATGATATCGGTCGCCTCGGCGGCCGATATCTTCTTGCCATCAACGGTGCGGGGCAGGTAGAACGGCTCGCCGTAGACGATATGAACGCCGGTCTTTTCTCCGCGATGCGCCTCTGCCGTTTCGCTCTTGGAACCGTTGAAGGGCAGCTGCTCCGATCCGGTAATCGCCACCGGAAGCACCGGAGCTCCGGTTTTGAGCGCCAGCAAGCCCACGCCGGCCTTGGCCTCGGTCAGCGCCCCGGTGACGCTCCGGGTTCCTTCGGCATAGATGCCGACGGTCAACCCCTTTTCCAACCGTTCTTCTGCCTGGCGCAGGGCTTCACGGTCGAACTTCCCCCGGTCGACGGGGAATCCGCCCGAGGCTTCCGAGATCTGCCTGACGACTGGAATCTCGAAGAGCTCCTGCTTGCCCATGAAATTCAGCGGCCGGGTGAATGCGTAGAACTCGATACCTGGGTCGAGATTGTGCAGATGATTCGAGACATACAGGAGCGGCCCAAACGGTGGAATGTTCGACACGCCCTCTTGGGTGATATCGGCAACCCGATGCAACCAGGGCCAGATGCTCCAATAGGCAAGCTTGCCACGTTTACGCCGGCGGGCGCTCTCACCAAAGAATTCGGGTTTCGTCTGAACCGTGAAGGGCGTCCGTACCAACACTGGCTCGTTCGGCGTACGCTCCGCTTGTTGGGCGGCCACGATCGTGTTGGCGACATCGTCGATCGTCATCGAATCCGTCTGGATGACGAGTGCGTTTTCGTGCATTTTCAGTGGCGAGACTTCGCGAGACGAGTCATAGGCGTCACGTCGCTCGATTTCAGACCGAACCTGCTCGTACGTGACACCGGATCCGGCTCGTTGCAGCTCGGCGTGCCGGCGGCGCGCTCGCTCGTCGACACTTGCATCGAGATAGACCTTGAGACCGGCCTCGGGGACGACAATCGTGGCAATGTCACGTCCGACCATGACAACCGGACGGCCCATGGCAATCGACCGTTGCACCGGCAGGAGCGCGGCGCGAACCTCAGGATGCGCGGATACTTCCGAGACCCACCGGTCCACCTCCGGGGTTCGGATCTGCGTCGAGACATCTTCGCCGTCGAGCAGGACCGCTCCATCGTCCGCGATCTCGATCCGAGACGTGTCCGCGAGCTTTGCCAGCCGGGGGCCGTCTGAGGCAGCAATCCGCTGCTTCAACGACGCCAGCGTAACGGTTCGATAGAGTGCGCCGGTATCGAAGACGGTGCACCCGAGCTTTTCCGCGACAGCGCGCGCCACCGTCGTCTTGCCGGAGGCAGACGGTCCATCGATTGCGATCACATGCTCGAAGGGATTGGCGCTCATTGCACTCCATTCAATTCTGGGCCCTCGAGACCGACTGCGGAGAAGAGATCGGCCACTTCGGCGGGACGAAGCTCGCGCCAATATCCGACCGGAGTTCGGCCGAGCGAAATCGGCCCAATACGCGTCCGGCGCAGACGCTCGATCTGGATGTCGTGCCGGTCCATCATCTTGCGGACGACGCGGTTGAGTCCCGAATGGATCACCAGTCGCAGCAGAATGCCCTCCGCCGTCTCACGCAGGATTCTGAACTCCGTGGGTACGACCAGCGTGCCGTCCACCTGTACCCCTCTGCTGACCGCTCCCATGGTCGCGGGCGAGGGCCGCACGAGGGTGAGAATCTCATACTCCTTGTCGAGCTCATACCTGGGGTGGATGATGCGGTTGGCGAGGGCGCCGTCGTTCGTCAGAAGCAGCAATCCTTCCGTCTCTCGATCGAGCCGGCCGACAGGATAGACTCGTTCCCGGATATCGATCAGCTCCATGACGGTTCGGCGGTTGCGCTCGTCACTGACGGTTGTGATGTAGCCGGACGGCTTGTTGAGCATGAGATAGCGCAACGACTGGACGGACAACGGTCTGCCGTCGACCTCGATACGGTCTTTCGTGGGGTCGGCCTTGGTGCCAAGCTCACGGACGACTTTGCCGTTGACCTTCACCCGTCCTTCGACGATGAGTGTTTCCGAAGCGCGTCGTGAAGCTATTCCATGCGATGCGAGAATGCGCTGGAGCCGTTCCATCAGACAAATCCGTTCGATCGACGTTCGGTGCGCGGCACGGGTCAGCCTGTGCCGGATTGCACGACCTGTTTTTCAGCGATCACGCGTTCGCCACTGAAGATCAGAAGGGTGCCGACCGGTGCATTCGGTTCGGCTGGTGGACCCAGCTGCAGAAGATAGCGAAGCGATTGCACTCCTTCGCGGGGGAGCACAACCGCATGGTCGTCACCGAGCTGGACATCCCAAACGGCCAGTTCCTGCGAAAGACCAGGAAGGTCCTGGTCGCCAGGCTGGATCCAACGGAACTCGGTCGACATACCGCTCAGAAGCATGCTCATATCGTTGAAACGCTGGTCCGTCTCCGGAATCTGGATCTGATCCTCGCCGAACTCGATCTGGCTGCCGAGCACGACACCGACGATGAGATTGTTCTCGGCTTCCTTGCGGATGACGACCAGGCAGGCGCCCGACTCCATGAGCGTACCCGTCTTGCCTCCAATCACTCCGTCCTGTCCGAGCATCTTGTTGGTATTGGTCAGCAGGAGGGAGCGCGGATTCGCGCCTTGCGTCGTGAATTCGTACGTTGGGACGCTGGACGCCTGGGCAATCACGGGAACCGAATACGCCTCAGCGGCGATCACCGCGAGATCGCGGGCGGTGGTGTAGTGATTCTCATCGTAGAGCCCGGCCACATTGACGAAATGCGAGTTCTGGAGGCCCAGATTCGCGGCTGTCGCATTCATCTCCTGAACGAATCGCTCGACCGGATCGCCGCTGCCGCCGTCCTGGGTCAGGAGCTTGGCTCCGATATGCCGCGCCATGGCGTGGGCGCCATCGTTTCCAGAGTTGAGCATGATGCCGTACATCATCTGCTCAGCCGTGAGCACGTCGCCTTCCAGAAGGCCCATCATCGACTCGCCATCTTCGATGGTCAGGATGTCGCTAGGATCGGCGGTGACCAATTCCTGCCAATCGGCCGTGTTGTTCGCAATGACAAGCGCGGTCATGAGCTTGGTCGTGCTGGCAGGCGAGCGGCGCTCGTCGGCGTTGGCCTCGTAGAGTGCGACCCCGGCCGTCGCGTCTTCGACAAAGACTGCCTCCGCCGTGACGCCGTCTGGAGGGGCAAGCGGGGGCGCGACTGGTTCGGCCACCGGGGTCGATTGGGCAGTTGCGCCAGATACAAGCAGGCTACTGGCGATCACCAGCGCAAGGAGTGACAGGAATACTCGTCCAATTCGCACGCGCCACGATCCCAACACACGAACTCCCGCCCTTCAGGCAGCGCCAAACGACTCAGGCGGACGTACCGCCGTTGCACCCGCGGATTATACCTAGAGTGCCCACTGTGTCCGGCCGGAGATGGTTCGCGGCAGGATCAGGCGGTACCATAGAGGCAGGCCATGTTCTGTATTGGCGACCTCATTGCGGTTCTCGACGCTTCCGAAACGCATCCATGCCTGAATCCATTCGGATCGCAGCTATCGGCGATCTTCACATCCGAACAACCGTACCTTCGGCCTACGTACAGCAACTCATCGGTATCGAAGACCGAGCCGATCTTCTGTTGGTGCCGGGTGATATCACGAACGGCGGGCGTATCCAGGAGGTCGAGCTGGCTGCCGAGCTCTTCCGGCGTATCGAGATCCCGATCATCGGCGTGCTGGGCAATCACGATCGGCGCACGATGCGGCGCAAGTATTTCGTCTCCGTTCTCGAGGAGGCGGGCGTGCGCATGCTCGATGGCGAGGCGTGGGAGTATATGGGATTGGGGATTGCCGGCGTGTCGGGCTCGGGCGGCGGGTTTTGGCCCGACGAACCCGAGGACCCGGTGTCGAATCGTGCCTGGCAGGCGTTGGCGGTGCGCGCGCGGCGCGAGGCGGCGCGACTCGACCGGGCATTGAGCACGTTGGCCACCCAGCGCCGGTTGGCGATGCTTCATTTTTCCCCGACGACATCGACCCTCGTCGGTGAACCGCCGGTGAAGTACTGGCTCCTTGGAAACTCAGCGCTGGGTCATATTGTCGAGAAACACCAGGTCGATATGGTCATTCATGGGCATTCCCATATCGGCTCTCCGGTCGGAGAGACCCCAGGTGGCGTTCCGGTGTTCAATGTCGCGGCAGGGGTGACCGGCGGCGTCTCGATCCATACGATCCCGCTGGACCCGACCCTCCCAATATCGACCTCGCCGTTGATGCTGGCCCGAGTCTGAGATGAGCACCCTCGCGCTGGATGGATCCGTCTCGCCCTATCTCCCAACGCGGGAGATCCTCGATGCAATCGAGCGGTCGACGATGCCAGAACGCCCTCCGGTCGATCTGGCGCGTATGTTGCGGGCACGCCTTGCGATGCTTCACGGCGTCTCGGTCGATCGTATCGCTCTCTTTCCGCACGACGATGCCCGATTTGCCCGGATCGTGCAGCTGCGAGCGAACCGCCCCGTTGCGATCTATCCACCTGGGCCCGACTGGTCGCTGGATGTTCCCGAACGAAGTCAGCTGGTCACCGTCGAACGGAACGACCGTTTCCGCATCGACGGCGTTCAGATCCAACAAACGCCCTACGGGGCGACCGCGATCGTTCAGACGCCAAACGATCCAACCGGCACAGCAATCGGTATCACGACCGCCGCGCAGCTGGCGCGCCGTGCCGGTCTGCTGGTGCTCGACGAGCGGTCCGCTGAAATGCAACGTCGCTCGATGATTCCGCTGGTCGAAGAGTTCGACTCGATCGTGCTGCTCCGGTCATTTTCCGATTGGGCGGGACTCAGCCTCGAGGCGCCAGGGTACGCAATTGCCACCAGGCGGACTGCCACGGCAATCGACCGCGCCGCTGAGCTTTCAGCCGCGGGTCTCGTCGCTGCCATGGCCGCCGTTGGAAATGCATCCAAGTTGGATGCGGTGGCGCAGCGGGTTCGGCTCGAGCGATTGCGGCTCTATCGGATGTTACGCAAGTTGAACTTTCTGGAGCCGCTCCCCAGCGATGGTGGATATGTGCTCGCAACGGTGACGCGCGGGGAGCGAGATCAAATCGGCGACGCACTTGCTCGGCGCGATATCCGCGTCTATCTGCCGACGCAGGCGAGACTGCAGGATTCGATCCGATTTTCCGCCATTTCCCCGGCGGCGACCGCTCGCCTCAAAGAAGCGCTGATCGATATTTGCCGGACTGAGCTCGACTGACAACATCATCTCTCGGGAGAAATCTCGACCTGTAGATCTTCCGTTGCTGGCGTAGTGCTCGACTTCCGTGTCCTGACTCATACCGAATCCGGGTGAACACGACGGGAAGGGGCGCGCCTGGTTCACCACTGCTCCGGCTGAGCATCGCGCGCTGTAGACGCCGGCCCTATGCCGGCAAAGCACCGCCGGCCCTGTGCCGGCGTCTACAGTATGGCCAAGGAACGACCCGGATTCGATATCAGATCCGTGCCAAAGCCTTCTTTTGCGCTTCGAAGAGGCTATCGAGACCGGTGCTGGCCAGCACGAAGAGCTCCTCCAGCGTGGCCGGAGTGAATGGGCTCTTCTCGGCGGTCCCCTGAATCTCTACGAAGGCGTGCTGATCGGTCATGACGATGTTTACATCCACATCGGCCGAGGAATCCTCCGAGTAGTCGATGTCGAGCAAGGGGACGCCCTTGACGATCCCAACACTTACGGCGGCGACCGCTGCCTCGATCGGGTCACGCCGGACGCGCTCCTGCTCCTGGAGCTTCCTGATCGCTTGCGCCATGGCCACGAAGCCGCCGGTGATCGAGGCGCATCGCGTTCCCCCGTCGGCCAGAATCACATCACAATCGACGATGATCTGGCGTTCACCGAGCGCCTTGAGATCGACGACAGAACGCAGCGAACGGCCAATCAATCGCTGAATCTCGACGGTTCGTCCGCCTTGTTTGCCCTGGACCGCCTCGCGCTGCGTCCGAACCTTGGTCGCACGGGGAAGCATGGAATACTCGGCTGTCACCCAACCGCTGCCGCGGCCTTTCATCCAACCCGGAACCTTCTCGTCGACTGTCGCGGTGCAGAGCACATGGGTATTGCCCATCTTGATCAGCGCCGAACCTTCGGCGTTGGGCGCGACGCTGGCGATGATATCGACCGGTCGAAGGTCTTCGGGGCCTCGTCCACTCAGGCGTACCGAACTCATTCACGCTCCTCTGGTTCGTTTGTCTTCTGGTAGATCTCGTAGATGCGTTGCAGGCGTCTCGTCAGATCGCGCTCGAATCCGCGCTCCGTGGGTCGATAGTACCGGCGATCGGCAAGGTTGTCCGGCAGGTTCTGTTGCGCGACGATACCCTCGTCATAGTCGTGCGCATATCGGTAGCCTTTGCCGTAGCCAAGATCGCGCATCAATCCGGTCGGTGCATTGCGCAGGTGGACAGGCACCGGATCGTTGCGCGTTTCGGAGACGTCGCGCAGCACCTCGCCGTACGCACGATAGACGGCGTTGCTCTTGGGAGAAAGCGCCAGATAGACCACCAACTCCGCCAGCGCCAGCGCGCCCTCCGGCATACCCAGAAAATGGATCGCCTGTTGGGCCGCCATCGCCAGTTGCAACGCCTGTGGGTCGGCAAGTCCGACGTCTTCGCTGGCGAACCGAACCAGGCGGCGGGCAACATAGAGCGGATCGTCGCCGCGCTCCAACATACGAGCCAGCCAATAGAGCGACGCGTCCGGATCGGAACCGCGGAGCGACTTATGCAGCGCGGAAATGGTGTCGTAGTGATCCTCGCCGGATTTGTCGTAGGTGGCGGCCCGGCGTTGAGCCGCTTCCTGGATGAGTTCTCGATCGATCGAGCCACCGTCCATCCCGGCGGCCGCGAATTCGAGGGTGTTCAGGGCGAAGCGGGCATCGCCGTTCGCGAGGTTGACCAGCAGCTCGATCGCATCGTCATCGATGGTGAGATTACGCCGTCCGATCCCGCGCTCCGTATCTGCGATTGCGACCCGCAGGATTCGGTCGATATCGGCGTCGGTGAGCGATTGGAGAACGACCACGCGCGAGCGGGACAGCAACGGAGAATTGACCTCGAACGAGGGGTTCTCGGTCGTGGCTCCGATGAGAATGACGGTGCCGTCCTCGACATAGGGGAGGATGGCGTCCTGCTGCGCTTTGTTGAAGCGATGGATTTCGTCGATAAAGAGAACGGTGCGTTGCCCGTGCATGCCAAGACGATCGCTCGCGTCCTTGATCGCGGCACGGAGATCCGCGACCCCCGATGAGACGGCGCTGACACTCACGAAATGGGCACGAGTCGCGTTGGCGATGATGCGCGCGATCGTGGTTTTCCCCGTACCTGGGGGACCCCAGAGCACGATCGACGAGAGTTGATCGGCTTCGATGGCGCGTCGCAGCAGCGTGCCAGGCCCGAGCAGCTTCTCGTGCCCGACCAGCTCATCGAGTGTGCGCGGTCGCATGCGTGCCGAAAGGGGCGCGCGGCGTGCGAGCTGGTCTTCCCTGTTGGCGCTGAAGAGATCTCCGGAGTAGGAGCTGGACGACGATGAGCGCACGGAGGCTCAGGGGGCCTCGATGTCGGCTTCGAGCTCGTCGATGCGCTCATTCAACAGCAGCATGCGAGCCTCGATATCCGTGATCGATGAGACGCCCAGATCGTTCATATCCTCGAGCAGCTCCTCGAGACGATCGAGCTCTTCGTAGTACTCATACAACTCATTCGACTGGCTTTGCTTTGGATTGGCCACGGCGTGTTCCAACGGAAAGCTACATGGTGACGATCAGGACAGCGAGGACGAGCGCGCCGACACCCAGGAATTCGGCAAGGTCGCGCCGGCGCACAACGCCATGCTGAGTTTGTACCAGCAAAACCCCCGCAATTGCATAAAAGGCAACCAGCAGCACGCCTCCACCCGTCCACCCATAGGTCAGCCACCAGTTGAGGAAGACCATGACGAACGAAATGACAGACGCGCCCAGGAACGCGTAGAAGACGCGCTGGGGCATGCGTGCCGAGCCGCGCTCGAGATTCTCCAGGAAGAGCAGGAACGAGAAGACGGCAACCAACGGCACTGCTGCCAGCAGCGACATCTTGTTGAGGTAGATGGCGCTCAGACCGAGAAACGCAACGACATGGATCACGATGGTGTGCACCGTCGCGGCGGTGCGCAACGTTGCGTCGGTCGCATCGTCCAGCAGGTCACGTGCAAGCAGCGACCCGCCGACGGCGAAAAACGCAATCAGTGGGCCGGCGACAAACATCGCCGTGCTGTGCAGCGTCGCAACCAGCATGATGGCGGCAAACATGCCGCAGACCGGGATGATCCAGGCGGTCGGGAACTCGTGGACGCGGCGCGGATGACCGAGCGCCGCCGCCGAGCGCGCCGCACTGATCTCGGAAAACTGGGCGCCGACGCCGATCAGCAGAATGAAGAGCACGGCGAGCCCCCAGAAGAGGGGCCCGGTGGTCTCGGTTGCTGGCGTCCCGGTGACCGTTTCACGCTCGCGCACCGCCAGGATGGCGAGGATCAGGAGAAACGCCGCGGCAATCAGGCTGACGACGATTCCCTGGCCATAGACCGGCTGCCGTGCACGATCAATCGTGGCTCCGACTGGTACGTCGGAACGCAATGCCGATGTGTTTGTTGCTTCGTTGGCGTCCTCTGCCAGCGTACCTTCCTCCGGCGCTGGTGAGATCTCACGCCCTGCAGACATCGCTGCTCAACCCTTCCCGTCCGCTCTCATCGTACTCGGAAGTTTACCTAGCTTCGTGAAGGAGCGTTGATCTCGTCCCAAATGCGGATAATCTCCGTCATCGAAAGCGCGCCTTCTCGTATGAACCGTAGCGCTACCCCATCGATTGCGACAACCGTGGATGCGACGCCGCCCGGCGCATTTCCACTATCCAGAATAAGGTCCAATTCCGGGCCGATCGATTCGGCCACTTCCAATGCAGTCAACGCCGGCGGTCCCCCCGACCGGTTCGCACTGGTACAGGCGACCGCTCCGCCAGCCTTTTCGATGACTTCGATGGCAATTGGATGGCTCGGAAGACGGACACCGATCGAGTCTCCGGGGCCAAGCACCTGTCGGGGCACCCGCGTCGTCGCCGGCAGCACCACCGTGAGCGGTCCCGGCCAGAAAGCGTCGATGAGCGGGACAATCGAATCATCCAGCTCGACCAGATGAGAGAGGGCCGCCGCGGAGGAGACGAGCACCGGCAACGGCATTTGGGCCGGCCGCCCCTTGATCGCGTAGATCCGGTCCAGGGCATCGGGGTAGGTCAGCGATGCCGCGATTCCGTAGACCGTATCGGTCGGGATCGCGACGACACCACCGCTGGCGATGCGCTCTGCGGTCCACTCGATCGCATGCGGGGCCGCCTGATCGAGCACGAGCACGCGGTCCTCTGAGCCACCGGCGAAGGTCGATGCGGGTTCGGCGGTGCGATCGTTCGGAGCGGGAGTTTCAGATCGCATCAGAGATTTGCCTTGATCTGGGCCGCCAGCGCCGCGTTGATACCATCGACGGTCAGGAGCTCTTCCTCGCTCGCTTCGCGAATCGCCGCAACCGATCCAAACTGCTTGATCAGCGCCTTCTTCTTTTTCGGCCCGATGCCCGGAACGGAATCGAGACTCGAGGTGAATGTCTGCTTGGACCGTTTCTTCCGGTGGAAGGTAATGGCGAATCGGTGCGCCTCGTCGCGAATGCGCTGAACGAGATAGAGCGCCTGCGAATCGCGCGGGAGGATGACCGGGATTGGCTGTCCCGGCAGAAAGAGCTCTTCGTTCTCCTTGGCCAGTCCAGCCATCGGAACATTCATGCCGGTTTCTTCCATCGCCGCCAGTGCGGCGTTGAGCTGCCCCTTACCGCCATCGATAATGACAAAATCCGGAAGCGTCGTCCATTTTCCGTCAGTTTCCTCATCCTGCTCGGCCGCGCGCTTGAACCGTCGCTTGATGACCTCGTGCATGCTGGCGAAGTCGTTGGGACCATCGACGGACTTGACATTGAATCGACGGTATTCCTTTTTTGCCGGGCGGCCGTCTTCGAACACGACCATGCTGGCAACGGTGTTGGTTCCCTGCAGGTTGGAGATATCGAAGCATTCGATCCGTCGCGGCAACCGGGGAAGATCCAGCGCTTCGGAGAGCTCGTTGAGCGCGGCGGTCATGCGCATCTCATCCGAGAGGAATTTGACCCGATTCTGCTCGAGATTATCGCTGGCCGATTTCGCGACCATTTCGACCAATGCGCGTTTCTGACCCCGTTGCGGCACGACGATTTCGATTTTTCCACCGCGTCGCTCGGTTAGCCAGTCGACGATCACATCGGCATCGTTTGCCGGTAGGGGATATTGCAGGATGAGACGTGCCGGAATGATGGCAGCTTCAGCGTAGAACTGGCCGACGAATCCGCCGATGAGCTCGGACGGCTCATCCTCGATCCGGGCACTCATCGGAAAGAACTCCGAGCCAATCAGCTTGCCATTGCGCAGAAAACTGACCTGGACGCCCGCGTCGCCCCCCGGCCCCTGCGCAACCGCGATCACATCGGCATTGGTGCTATCCGAGCTGACGACCTTCTGCCGCTGGAGCACGTGCTTGACGGCGTCGATACGGTCGCGAACCTCGGCGGCCCGCTCGAAGTTCCAGGCATCCGCGGCCTGTTGCATCTCTTCCTCGAGCGGGCGAAGAATCTCGTCTCCGCGGCCGTTCAGGAAGAGCGCGGCGCCTTCGATCGCCTGAAGGTATTCCTCATGCGTGGTCGCCGAGATGCACGGAGCCAGGCACTGTTTGATGTGGTAGTAGAGACAGACTTCGTCCTGTCCGGTGATCTTCTTTTCACATTTGCGATAGGGAAACAACCGGTTGAGCAAGTTCAGCGCTTTGTACGCCGAACCTGCCGAGGTATACGGTCCGAAATAGCGTCCGCCGTCCTGCACGATTCGCCGGGTCGAGATGATCCTCGGCCACGCTTCGTTGGTGATTTTGAGATATGGGTACGTCTTGCTGTCCTTCAGCATGACGTTGTATTTGGGCTGCAGCTTCTTGATCAGCTCGTTTTCGAGGATCAGCGCCTCGGTGGGAGAGTCGGTGCGGATGAACTCGAAATCGGTCACATGCCGCATCAGCTCGCGCGTCTTGGGGTCGCGCCCGCGCATCGACTGAAAATACGAGCGCACGCGATTCCGCAGCACCGCAGCTTTGCCGACGTACAGCACTGTTCCCTGATCGTCTTTGAGCTGGTAGATACCAGGCCCGGTTGGGAGCGCGGTCAGCCGTCTTGAGAGTGTCTGGTCAGGAGTCGTCATAATGTTTGCTAGAACAAGTGTACGCTAGCGGTCCGCCTGCACGCCAATAAGCTCCGCCATCGACACCAGCGACGTCGACGCGTGTTCGGCCTGCTCGGGGGAAAGGGTAGGGGAGACGAGTGCTTCGATGTCGATATGCTCTGAATTCCGCACGCCGAGTCCCAGCTCGGTCGATGCCTGCACCAGCGCGTCTTCCCACGGTCCGGCGCCGCGGAACCGGGCTCGATGCTGCCGGAGCGCAAGCACCATCAGGTCCGCCGCGATGATATCCGGTGTGGAAACGACGTAGGTCAACCCATGCCTGGCGTCGCTGTCGAGCAGCACATACCGATCCGGATGGACCGCGAGCGCGATCTCGGCAGTCAACCCATCGCGCACGCTCGCGAGACGTGCACCGGTCCGGACGATTGGATGCGCGAAGAGCGCCCACATCCCGATGGCGATGACTGGGCGCAATCCGGACAAGCTACGGACATCATTGAGCGCAACGAGGCGTTGCGCGCCAACGAGATTCGCCGGCATGCGCACCTTCTTCAGGCGTTGCGCTCTCGCATCGATGTCCACCTCAGTCCAACCACCGCGCCGCACGAGCCCGGTTGCGCTCGATATCGGACGGACCTCAGCCTCGAGCGGCGCAAGCGGGCTGAACGTCGCCCATATACGCTCGACGGTGCCCTCCGGCGTCCAGCCTGGGGTGGCGACGGTAACCGAGCATCCGATGCAATCCGGCATCGTGCCGAATTGCATCAGAGCGTCATCCAGATTCTTGCCGGCGGCGACGGTGACGAGTACCGCATCGTCGTTCGATGGTTTGTCGAGAAATCGAATCATCCCTTGACCGCACCCACTGCAAGACCGGATACGATCCAGCGTTGCAGCAGGAAGAAGAGCACCAGAATGGGCAATGTAATCAAGATCGCCAGGGCCGCGAAATCGGACCAGGGCGTATTCGAAGAGTATTGTCCCACCATGCCGTTCAACCCCATCGCCAATGTGAACCGATTGGGATCGGTCAGGAAGGTCCAGGCCAGGACGAACTCGGTCCACGAGGCCATGAACCCGAACAGGACCGTGATGGCGATTGCCGGCGCGATAAGCGGCAGGATCACGTCGAAGAAGGCCCGATTCGGATTCGCCCCATCGACCAGCGCCGATTCCTCGAGCTCTTTCGGCAGCGTATCGATATACCCGCGCAGGTTCCAGATCGCGAAGGGAAGCGCGCCGCTGGTGTAGGCGATTCCGACGCCGAACAACGTGCTTCGCACGCTCTCGGTCGAGCCCGGGATCTTGATTTGACTCAGCAGCACGAAAAGCGGGGCGAGCGTTGCGACGGACGGTAGCATCAGCACCGCGATGAAGAGGAAAAGACCCCATTTGCGACCTGGAAAATGGAAGCGGGCAAAGGCGTACGCCGCGGTGACCGCGAATACTACGACCACCAGGCTGACGCCAATCGAGAGGAGCAGGCTGTTCTTCAACATCGTGCTGAACATGACATTGTTCGCCTGCGGCTCGGTGAGCACGCGACGATAGGCGTCGAGCGAGGGGTTGGGTGGAATGATGGCCAGGCTCGTCGGGCGGCTGATGTTCCGACCGTCGAGCGACATCGAGACGACCCAGACTACCGGGAAGAGCACCGTTGCAGCGATGACGATCAATGCAATGTGCGCCAGGATGTCTTCGATCAACCCGCTGTGGGCCGACGTATCGCGCTTGCGTTTCGTCTTGGGTGTTGCGCGAGCGATGGTTTCTTCGGCTGCCAGACTCTGGGTCTGGGCGTACTGGGAATCAAGCATCGGACCATCCCTCCAGACCGCGCGCCACCCGATTCTGTGCAAGCGTGATGATCAACAGAATGAAAAAGACCATGATGCTGAAGGCGGCGGCCAGCCCGTAGAGCCCGTTTGGGTTGACGAGCTTGAACGCCTGGGTCACCAGAATCTCGGTCCGTCCATACGGACCGCCGTTCGTGATGAAGTAGATGATGTTGAACTGATTGAAGGTCAGAATGGTGCCGTACATGATGGCCGGGACCATGGCGGGGCGCAACAACGGGGCGGTGATGTCCCAGAACTGCTGCCAGCGGGATGCGCCATCGACCCGCGCCGCCTCGTAGAGATCCCCGGGAATCGATTGGAGCGCTCCGGTTGCGATGACCATCATGAAGGGCCAACCGAGCCAGACATTCGCGATCAAGACGGCAAAGAACGAAAGCGGCAGTAGGTCGATCCCCGGAATTGGCGCTTTGGTCGAGGTCAGCCAGGCAATATCGTTTGGGAGGCCGAGCTTACCGAGCAACTGGTTGATGGCGCCGAACTGCTGGTCGAACATGTTCTTCCAGACGGTGGCGACCACCAGCGGGGGCATCGCCCACGGAATGACGAAGATGGCGCGCCAGACCTTGCGGCCGTAGATGCGCTTTCGATTGAGGAGCACCGCGACCGCAACGCCAATGACGACGTGGACAAAGACGTTGCTGATCGTCCAGACGATGTTGAAGGTGAGGATGTGCCAGAAGTCGAAATTGGGAAGCGGAACCTGATTCCTGATGATACGTTCGTAGTTCCGCAGACCGACCCAGTCGGCGTTGCCGGTGCGCAGGTTCCTGATGGCGAAGTTGGTGAACGAGAGATAGATCTGGTAGGCAATGGGGTAGAAGGTGACGACTGCCAGCACGATGAAGGCCGGCAGAATATAGAGGTATGGGAGTTTGTACCGTTGCCACCGGCTCGTGCCGCTTGCCGGTCCCAGTCCTTCGATTGGGCCGGTTCCACCTTTACGTGCTGGCTCTGGTGCGACCATCTCTTCTCATCCCTCGCGAAACGGATGTGAGACGCAGGGGAATTTCCCTGGTGGTCTGGGGGCGGTGACTGGCCGCCGAATGGGACGTGCGATGGGCCGGGCTCACGTGAACCCGACCCATCGCGAATCGAGATCTCGGTCAGGCGTCCATCAGGTCGATGGCGTCGTTGATCGACTGGGCGGCCGAAGCGGCCGCTTCCTCCGGGGTGGCGTCACCGGCGAGCACCTTGCCGATCATGTCCTCGGCGGGTGTCCAAACCTGTCCCATCTGCGGGATGGTTGGCATCGGTGTGGAATTGGCGGCTTGCGCGACGAATGCGCTGGCGGCCGGGTTCTCCGAAACGTCGACGCCGGTATTTGCGGGCAGGTGTCCGGCGCCGTCGGCCAGGATCTTGCCCACCTCCGCGCCGGTGAAGAATTCGGCAAACCGCGCGGCGAGCGCCGCCTGATCGCCGCTGTCGTTGGAGTTGACCATGATGTGCTTCACGCCCAGGAACGGCTTGGCGGGAGCGTCGCCGTTCTCGCTAATGACCGGAAGCTCCGCGACGGCAACCTTGTCGGCTCCGAGGGCGGCCTGGTAGTCCGCCAGAGCCCACGGGCCATTGATGACCATCCCTGCCTTGCCTTCCTTGAAGAGCGAGCTGATCGCAGCGTCATCGTTCTGGTAGTAGACGCCCGGCTGGCTGGTCAGGTCCTTCATCCAACCGAGGAACGACACCGTCTCCGGCGCGTCGAACGCCGAATGGTTCGTGTCGTCGAAGATCTGCCCGCCCCAGCCGAAGAGATAGCCGGCTGGATGGTAGAAGTTCGAGAAGAGCGCCAGGCCGTAGTTTCCCGAATCGGCGGCGGCGATCTCGGCCGAAATCGAGATCAGGTCCGCGGTCGAGGCCGGTGCGGTTGGAACAAGGTCGGTGTTGTAGTAGAGCGCCACCGTTTCGACGCTTTCCGGCAGCCCGTAGAGCTGCCCATCGATTCGCAGCGCGTCGACCGCCGATTCGACATACTGGGCCAGCACGTCCTCGCCGACGAGGTCGTCGAGCGGCAGGATGAGCTCGGCCTCGGCCAGCTCACCCACCCAGTCCGCCGGACCGATCAGCAGATCGGGACCGCCACCGGTGGCGGCTTCGGTCTGATACTTGTTCTTGAGCTGATCGAACGGCACCGCCAGCACGTCTATCTCGATGCCGGGATTTGCCTCCTGCCAGGCAGGGATGATCTGATTGTTGAGGGTGTCGGCTTCAGCGCCCGTCCACCCGTGCCAGAGGGTGAGCGATCCGGAATCCTGGGCCGTTGCAACCGGACCGAGTCCGGGTACGAGGAAAGCGGATGCCAGCAGCAACGTCAGTGCGAGTGACGTTGCTCGAAAAAGTCTTCCGCGCAACATAGCGTCCTCCGAGGAACGTGACCCCGCGGCCCAGCGCCTGCGGGATTTGGTTCGTTGGGCCAATTGTAATGCTGACACGATTCGTCGAAACGGTCGAAAACCATCTGAATCGATCGGAATTCGCCGCCGGTGTCCTCGAGGAGATCCATGGTTCGTGAGCTTGCCGTAGCACCTCCGTACTCGTTGCACGCTACCTGCGCCCCGGTCGACTGGGCACGTGGTCGCTGGGCCGATCAGGACTGGATCGCGGGCGAGCTTGTCTGGGTTGGGTGGGAGACTGGCCGGATCGTACATCGCCGGGTCCGGCAGCCTGATGCGAGTCCGATCCTGACCATCGAAGGGGATGCCGATCCCGACCTCGACCGGGATTGGGTCATGCGCGTGCTGGGAACCGAGCGGTTCATGCCGGAGATTCACGACCCGGTGGTTCTGGACGTGGCGATGCGAAACCCTGGAATGCGTCCGCATGCGTCGGGCACGCTTTTTTCCGGTCTGGTCGATGCCGTGGTCGGCCAAAGCATTACCGTCAAGGCCGCCGCAGTGGTGAGCGCCCGGTTGGCTTCGCATTTTCACCCCGGTATCGAGATCGAGGGACGTATCTTCTGGCCGTCCCCACGTCCCGTCGACCTGGCGAATGCGGATGCTGCCCGATTACGCGTAACCGGGCTGACCTGGAAGCGAGCCGAGGCGTTGGTTGCCGCGGGGCAGGCGGTCCTCGATGGCCGGTTTTCCGAGCCGATCGATGAGCCGCTCGATTCGACACGCGCGATGTTGCGACGGCTGCCGCTGGTGGGACCCTGGACCGCGGAATCGGCATTGCTGTGGGGGATTGCGGAGGACGATGCCTTCCCGATGGGGGATGTGGCATTGCTCCGTGCGGCGCGGAACGCCTACGGTCTCCCAGAGATGACCATGAAGGAGATGGAGATGCGTGCCCCAGACTGGGCAGGTCACCGCGCCTGGGCATCGCGGCTTCTCTGGCTGGAGCTCTTTGGAGCTGCCCGGCCGGGGCCCGGAGCAACAACCGACTAGGTGTTGCTCTATACTCCGTTGGCTCCGCGGCGGTTCCAGCAAACCGTCCTCATGTCGAACCTACCGCATTTCTGGACCGCTCATGTTTCCCGGCGATCTCGACAATCTGCTTCAAACCGTCGGCTATATCGGTATCTTTCTGATCATCTTCGCGGAAACGGGACTTCTGATCGGGTTGTTTTTGCCCGGCGATAGTCTTCTCTTCACCGCAGGGTTTCTGGCCTCCCAGGGTGTCTTCGACATCTGGATTCTGGTCATCATTTGCGTGGTTGCCGCGATCGTGGGCGATGCGCTTGGCTACTCGATCGGCAAGCGCTACGGACGGCAGCTGTTCAAGAAACCGGAATCACGCCTGTTCAAGCCGAAAAACCTCGTCCTCGCCGAGCAGTTCTTTCTCAAGCATGGTGGACGGGCCATCATTCTGGCGCGGTTCATTCCCTTTGCCCGCACATTCGTACCGGTCATTGCCGGCATCTCCGCTATGCCTTACCGGCACTTCGCCATGTTCAATGTCGCCGGCGCGCTGCTTTGGGGCGCCGGTTTGACGCTGCTCGGGTATTTCCTCGGGAGTGTCATTCCCAGTGTCGACCACTATCTGTTGCCGGCCATTGCATTGATCCTGCTCATCTCCGTGCTGCCGTCCGCGTACCACCTCTGGAAGGAAAAGGGCGACCAGATCAAGGACGTAACTCGGGTGCAGCTTCGCGAGATCTTCGGCAAAGGCGAACCTGAAGCGGCGCCTGCTTCGTCCAACGAGCCGACGGACAGCAATTCGCAGAGCTAGGGTGTGTCTGAAACGGGTCCGGAGTCCGGGGGCCGGAGGAGACCGAAGCAACGAGTTTCGGGGCCTCAACGGCACGAAGAACCCGAAGCGCGGCGTCCATCAGGTCGCACGGTGGGCTTTTCAAACACCGTCTCGCGGAGGTTGCGCCGTTCCGGAGTCATCGTGGAGCGGGCTGTTGGCAACGTTTCCCCAGGTTGAAAACCAGGGGCTGACAGAGCCAAGCCGCTCCGCGGCTCCGTTTGGACACGAGGGGATGGGCCACGATCGTGTATTCCTGCGTTCCCAACGTTGAAACGCTGGGCTAAGACTCCTTTGGCGCCACGCGGATTCTGTGTGCGTCGGAGCGCAGGGACCCGTGTCCGGCGATTGGTCGCGGGCCGAGCGCTCGACGCAAGCGGATAGCTACGTCCTCAGGTTTGGCGACTCGTCGGCGATCGTCTGGATTCCGTATCAGATGCGTGTTCTGGAGATGGGGAGGGTGTGGATTCTGGGTTGCGTTTGGCCCTCACCCCCGGCCCCTCTCCCTCTGGGGAGCGGGGAGCGTTGTGGGGTTGGTGGGTGTGGGGAGGGCGTGGAGTTTGGGCTGCGTTTCGCCACACCCCCGGCCCCTCTCCCAATTCTGGGAGAGAGGAGATGGCAAGCGGATGCACCGGGGAGCTGGAAAACGAGGGCGCATTCGTTTTTTGCGAACAACGCCTGGGTTGCTCGGTGGGGTCAGCCTCTCGAAACCGCAGGCGAGGGAGTTAGGAGTTAGGATCTGGAGAGTTACAGGGAACGAACGAAATTCCTAACTCCTAAATCCTCGCTTTCCAGCTCCTCGTCCGACGGTGCGGGAGTCCAGTTCACTCTTTGATGATTCCATAGGGCAGGGTGCGACAACTCGCAGACTACCGGCCAGCACCTCTTTCAGCACTGGGTGGAATCGTCTCCCGGAAACGGCGAAGTCTAGGATCTGGATTCTTCCGACCTAGCTTCGCGCTCCCCGATTCGTCGCGTCTCGGTCGACCGTAGCGGCAGCAACGCGCGGACGAATGCTCCGTACGCGCTGGGTCGAGTCGTAGACTTCGCCGACGAGTACTTCAATGATGTCTTCCAGGAAGAGGGCTCCCGCAATTTCGCCTCGTTCGTCGATAACGACGGCGATGTGGTCACCCGAGCGTCGCAGGTGATCGAGCGCGTCCTCGATCTCGACCGAACGCTGCAGCCTGGCCAGGGGGCGGAGATGCTCGAAGGGGATTGGCTGATGGAATGCCGGCGTGCCGGCAAGCTCCATGACGTCCTTCACGTGGACGTAGCCGATCGGCGTACCGCTGAGATCCGCAACGATATACCTGGAAAACCCGTGCCGCTCGACCGCGCGTTGCACGCCGGCCGGGGTCGTGTCCTCGGGAAGCATCACCAGGGAGCCGATAGGAACTTCGACATCGCCAACGTATTTGCCGGAGAACTCGAAGGTCGCCGTCACCGTGCCCGACTCGTCTTCCAAGAGGCCTTCTTCGGTCGACTGTTCGACGATCGTGGCAATCTCGTCGAGGGTATACGTGCTGGTGGTTTCATCCTTGGGCTCGACTCCAACGAGCCTGAGGAAGTTGTTGGCGATCTCGTTGAGCAGCCAGATGATTGGTTTGACCACTCGGGAGATGTACACCAAGGGAACCGCAAGCACGAGTACGGCTCGGTCGGGAATGGAGAAGGCGATGTTCTTGGGAACCATCTCGCCGAACACCACATGCAGAAAGGTCACCAATCCCAACGCCACCGCGAAGGAGACCAGCGTGACGCCTTGCTGGGAAAGTCCCGTTTCACCAAATGGAATCTCCAGCAGATGGTGGATGGAGGGTTCGGCGACATTGAGAATGACCAGCGAGCACACCGTGATGCCGAGCTGACAGGTTGCCAGCATGAGCGTGGCATGCTCCATTGCCCAAAGGGCGGTGGCCGCCGGCCGGCTCCCGGCTTCCGCTTTGGGCTCGACCTGTGAGCGACGTGCGGAAATCACAGCGAACTCAGCCGCAACGAAGAATGCATTGAGCGCCAGCAAGACGGCCAGCCAGATCAGGCCCGACCAATACTCACCCATCGAGCGCGTCCTTCTGAATCTGGTCGATCAGGCGATCGTGCTCTGTTTCGAACGCCGGATCGGTCTCGACGTCCAATGGGATGTACTCGATTTGCTCGACGCGGGCGCCATCGACCTCCACCACGCGGAGGGTGCCCGTTTCAGTTTCGACCTCGTCCCCGACCTCCGGGATTCGCTCGAGCTGCTCGGCAATGAACCCGGCAACCGTCTCGTACTCGCCATCGTCTGGAACTTCGATTCCGGTTTGTTCCAGGAGCTCGTCGGGCCGCAATGCTGCTGGAAAGACCAGTGAATCCTCGTTGCGCTGGATGACCTCGACATCGACTTCGTGCTCGTCCTGGAGATCGCCGACCAGCTCCTCGACCAGATCTTCCAGGGTGACGAGCCCGGCGGTTCCGCCGTACTCGTCGACGACCACGGCAATGAGTGAGCCGTTGGTGCGCAACTCGCCGAGTAGGGCATCGACGCCGATCGAGTCGGGCACACGCACCACGTGACCCATCAGATCGCCCGCTGAGACCTTGTTCCAGTCACGAGTCGGCACCGCGAATGCATGTTTGACGTGAACCAGCCCAACGATATCGTCAATGCTCTCGCCGGTCACCGGAAAGCGCGAGTGCCCGGACTCGCTCGACAGATGCACGATTTCCGCGGCGGTCGCGTCGCGCGCGACGGTGGTCATCCTAACCCGGGGTGTCATGACTTCATTTGCGGTGTGCTCGGCAAACTCGAGCGAGCGACGCAAGAGCACTGCCTGATCCTGATCCAGCGAACCGGCCAGGGCAGAGTGCCGGACCAGCGAGCTCAGCTCTTCCGCGCTGCGAGCGCCCGAGAGCTCCTCCTTGGGTTCGATCCCGAGCGAACGGACGACTCGATTGGCCGTGTTGTTGAAAAGGACGATCAACGGTTCGAATGCGGTGGTAAACGCCGACTGGAAGGGAACGACGGCTTTTGCCGTGGCGAGGGGTAACGCGAGGGCGAAGTTCTTGGGAATAAGCTCTCCCGCAATCATGGAGAAGAGCGTGGCGATCGAAATTGCGGCAATGAGACCGACCCGCTGTGCTCCGCCCTGCGACAACCCGAGATCGGTGAGGGGGCCGCGAAGAAGTGAGTTGATTGCCGGTTCGAAGGTGTACCCGGCCAGCAGGGTGGTGAGGGTGATACCGAGCTGTGCACTGGACAGGTGGGTAGATGTGATCTTGACGGCTTCGATGACACGACGAAGCCCTTCTTCGCCGCGTTCCTCACGTGCTTCGAGCTCGCGCCGGTCGAGGTTGACAAGCGAAAACTCGGCTGCGACGAACATGCCAGTGCCGATGGTGAGCAGAATGCCGATTCCGACGCCAAGCCAGTCGTTCATCGAATGATTCCATCCGACGAACGGCGGCTTGCGTACTTGGTAGACGGAGGTTCGTCTGCGTCGGAATGGGCGCAGGTACGAGTCATTTCGATCTCCCGATGATTAGAGCAAGCGGTAGCCAGCACGTGCTCGCTGCCCCTGCGAAGCGAGAAGGGCAAGGAAAATGGGTATCGCGAACATCACGCCATCTATTGGCGCGTATTCCTGCGACGATCAGCACACGATGTACGGGATGTGACAGACGATCGGGGACGGCAAGGAGCCAATACGAGACGTCCGGGCGGACGGTCCGGCTCTGTGGTTGACGTGTTCCCGAATCAGTGTTCGGGTTGGTGCGAGAAGCCTTTGCTATTCAACCGGCCGCGTGCACATGAACTCCAGATTTGAACCTTACCGCGGGAACGTCGCTCGACCGCGGGTACCGACACGAGTGTAGCAAATGTCCCGGCAAAATCTGCACGGGACGCCACCGCGGAGTAGGCTGGCTTGCATGGAAGAGGCTGGGCAGGCGTAGATGACCGCGGATAACATGCACCCATTCGATCCCGACGAGGCGATCCGACGCTTGCGGCAAGCGGTGCGGCATCTCCCGGCGCCGTCCATGTTCCAACTGCGGGACCGGGGGTTCGCCACACTCTTTCAACAGACGGTGGCCTGCATGATCTCCGTGCGCACCTATGAGGAAGTCAGCCTACCCGCGTCGATCCGGCTTTTCGAGGTGGCCGCGACTCCGGAGTCCGTGCTCGGCCTCAGTGCCGATCAGATCGATGCGCTGATCTCCCCCGCCACTTTTCACGAACGAAAAGCGGCACAGATTCTCACGATTGCACGAGTAACGGTCGAGCAATTCGGCTCGGCACTTCCCTGTGACGAAGCCGTGCTCCTGTCGCTTCCGGGCATTGGTCCGAAGTGCACCGCGCTCGCGCTGGGTATCGCCTGTCACGAAGATCGGCTACCGGTTGACATTCATGTTCACCGAGTGGCGAACCGCTGGGGTGTCGTTCGCACGAACACGCCGGAGCAGACGCAGATCGCGTTGGAGCAGGTCTTTCCATCTGCCAGCTGGCTCGAGCTCAATGAACGTTTGGTGCCGTTTGGCAAGTCGATCTGCACCAGACTCCGGCCGGTTTGCTCGACCTGTCTTCTCCTCGACATGTGCCAGCAGACCGGCGTGAGGAATCCGCGATGAGCAGAACCCTCCCCAAGCGGGGAGGGTTCTGCCGTTCAAATCTGCGCGATAGGGATTCAAGCCGTCTGGGCCCGAAGCATGCTATGCGCGCGACGGAATGTGCGTCATCGCTTCTTCGATCGCTTCGGCCGGGTGCTCGTAATCCTGCAGCGATCCCGAAAGGTACGTGTCATAGGCCGCCATGTCGACCGAGCCGTGTCCGGAAAGGTTGAAGAGGATCGTCTTCGCTTCGCCCGATTCTTTGGCCAGCAGCGCCTCATCGATGGCCACTCGAATGGCGTGCGTCGGCTCCGGCGCCGGGATGATGCCCTCGGATCGCGCAAACATGATGGCCGCTTCGAAGGCGGCAACCTGCTTGACCGACTGCGCCTCCAGGTAGCCGAGATCGAAGAGGTGGCTTACCAGTGGCGCCATGCCGTGGTACCGGAGGCCGCCGGCATGAATACCGGCCGGCATGAACGTATGACCGAGCGTGTGCATCTTGAGCAACGGCGTCATGCCGGCCGTATCGCCGAAGTCATACGTATAGACGCCGCGGGTCAATGTCGGGCAGGCAGCCGGTTCCACCGCGATGATTCGCGCCTTGCCGCCGGCGAACTTGGCCGGCATGAAGGGGAGGATCAGCCCGGCGAAATTGGAGCCTCCACCGGCGCAGCCGATGATCACATCCGGCTCGGCGCCGGCCATCTCGAGCTGTTTGATCGCTTCCTGTCCGATGACCGTCTGGTGCATCAGCACGTGATTGAGCACGGAACCGAGCGAGTACTTGGTGTCTTCCCGGGTGGCGGTGTCTTCGACCGCTTCGGAGATCGCGATCCCCAGCGATCCGGTCGAATCGGGATCGGCATCCAGGATCGCGCGGCCGGCATTGGTGTCCATGCTCGGACTGGCGACACACTCGGCTCCCCAGGTCTCCATCATGGCGCGCCGATATGGCTTCTGCGCATAGGAGATCTTGACCATGTAGACCTTCAGATCGATCCCGAAGAACGCACAGGCCATTGCCAGTGAGCTGCCCCATTGCCCGGCGCCGGTTTCGGTGGCAATGCGGGTCACCCCGGCAATCTTGTTGTAATACGCCTGCGGAACCGCGGTGTTGGGTTTGTGGCTTCCTGAGGGGCTGACGCCTTCGTATTTGTAGAAGATCTTGACGCGGTCGGGCAGCTCCAGCGACTTCTCCAGCCCGCGCGCGCGATAGAGCGGAGTCGGCCGCCAGAGCCGGTAGACATCCTGCACCGCCTGTGGAATCTCGATATATCGCTCCTGGCTCACTTCCTGCAGGATCAGATCCATCGGGAAGAGGGGAGCGAGATCGCCGGGGCCAATTGGCTGACCGGTACCCGGATGCAAGGGCGGAGCCATTGGGGTGGGAAGGTCTGCCTGGATGTTGTACCAGGCTTCGGAAAGGTTCTCTTCATTCAGGACGTATTTCGTCGTTCGATCGTCTGCCATGGCTCACCCTCTCGACTTGTAAGACGGGGACGCATCCCGCACATATCTGGGAGTTGATCTTCCTACACTTGCGTGCCGCTGTCGAATCGAATATCCCGCGGCGGATTGCCCGAAAACACGAGCTGCCATCGGCGCCGTTTCGAAGCCGGTGCGCTGAGGAGCTCATTCCACGCAAACGTCGAGCCGATCCACCCAGGACATCTCTCCATTCACTCGGACGAGAGCCATCCCTTTCGCCGAAAGACAAACCAGAGCACGATGCTGACCGAGAGCATCATGACGAGCGCCAATGGGTAGCCAAATCCCCAGTGCAGCTCGGGCATGGAGTCGAAGTTCATGCCGTAGATCGTGCCCACCAGGGTGGGCGCAAAGAGAATTGCCGCCCAGGCGGAGATCTTCTTGACTTCATCGTTCTGTTTGATCGCGATTTCGGAGAGGCGCTGGATATCTTCGTTTTGCTGAAGCCCGACGATCGCCAGATTCACACTGAGGACGTTTTGCAGAATGTCGCGGTACGCCTGAACCTGCTCCTGCATTTGAACGACATGATCCTGCACGTCGCGAAAATATTCGTTCAGGTTCGGATCGATGGTCATGCCGGTCCGATCGGCGCGGATGGCCGAGAGCATACCGATGAGCGGGTCGACCGCACGCTGGAATCCAATGACTTCGCGCGCCAGCGAGTACGTGCGTTTCGATACGTCGGGTTCGCCGCCAAAAACCTCGATCTCGATTTCGTCGATATCGTGTTCCAGGTCGTTGACCACCGAACGGTACTCGTCCGCGACCTGATCCATGACCCCGTAGAGCACGGCCGCTGGGCCAAGGGCCAGCAGCTCTGGTGTGCTCTCCAGCCGCTGGCGGACCTGTTGCAGATCGGGCCAGGCGCCGTGTCGAACGGTGATGACGAAATCCGCCCCGATGAAGAGATGGATTTCACCAAAGTCGATGATCTCGCTCGGGTCGACGTAGTGGGCGGTTCGGAGCACGACGAAAACGAGCGATCCATATCGCTCGATCTTCGGGCGTTGATGAGCCTGGACGGCGTCCTCGACCGCGAGCTCGTGGATGTGGAATTCCCGGGCCACGCGCTCGAACTCAGGTTCGGACGGCTCATAGAGCCCGAGCCACGCCATTCCATGGAGGGTGCGTTGAAGCTCGGTGGTCTCTTCGACGGTCTCGGGTGATGCCGCCCATTTCCCATCGACATAAATCGAGTTGTTGACGATCATCAGCAGTCCCCTCGCCAAGTCCGGCGGAATGATATGGCACTCGTCGCACTCCGGGACCGCGAGAATCGTCGTTGCCCCAATGTCACCGCAATGCTGCGCGGAAGATCTGCGTCACCTGAGACATTCCTGAGAATTCACGCGTCCGGACGCGACGAATCTGGTACGCTGGCAGCGAACAGATTGGGCATCGTGACGGTCTGATTTGGTGACCCCATGACACGTGTTGCGGCATGCAACAACATGTGCCAAAATCCAGAAACGCCCCCCGCGTTGATATGCAAAATTCGGTGCTCGATGGTCGCGCTTGCTGGCCGATCGTCAGCCGTTTGATGGCCGTTCAGGCTTCATGGCGGGGCGCCACGTAACGAGAAATCGAGGTATGGACGTGGGGACAGGGGAAGCAGCGGTTCTGTTCAGGACACCGCCGGGCGCGGTGGCGAGTCATCGCCGGTCGGACTGGTCGCTCGCTCAGCAGGGGAGGGAGCTTTTCCTCTCGGTCGAAGCGCGCGACTTCGCACATCCGGCTGAGCGGGACCTCGCGCGTATCCTGTCGTTCTATGGCATCCGCTGGGTCTACGAGCCGACGACGTTTCATCTGGAGCTCCGCGAGGATGGGCGGCCGGCGGAGCAGATCACGCCCGACTTCTATCTTCCGGATCACGATCTCTACATCGAGCTGACCACGATGCGGCAACGGCTCGTGACGCGCAAGAATCGAAAGATTCGCCGCCTGCGAGAGAGCTTTCCGTCGATTCATATCAAGCTGCTCTACCGAAAGGACTACGATCGTTTGATCGGCTCCTATCCGTCGCCAGATCAGGTCGTCCACCCGGTGCTCGGCAATGCCATTTTCGAAGAGCTTCTGATTCAGGAGCGGATCTCCGCGTTGGCCACCGAGATTCATGAAACCGGAACGCGCCTGGCCGTGCTGCGCGACGAATCTCGTCTTGCGGGGCGCAATGCTCCGCTCCACCTGATTGGTATGGGCAACGGATCGAAGCAGTTTCTTTCCGATCTGATTGCCGCCCTGGATGAGCATGAGTGCTGTGTCACCAGCGACCGGCTCACCCTTTCACGTTACGGTCACAATGGCGGCGAGAGTCGCGTTCGGATCGGACAGATGCTGCAGGC
This sequence comes from Thermomicrobiales bacterium, assembly GCA_023957115.1. Taxonomy (GTDB): domain Bacteria; phylum Chloroflexota; class Chloroflexia; order Thermomicrobiales; family UBA6265; genus JAMLHN01. Next base: position 193,681 of record JAMLHN010000002.1, on the reverse strand, counting down.
GCCCGTGACAGGACGTGACGTAGTGCTCGTGGCCGACATCGTCAGCAGCGGGTTGAGTCTCGTGTCGGTCACCGATTGGCTACGGAGCCGGGGCGCTCGCAGTGTGCGCATCTGTACGTTGCTCGACCGTGAGGATGCCAGGATCATCGACATCCCGCTCGATTTCGTGGGATTCAAAGCGCCCGATGAAGTCCTGGTTGGCTATGGGCTGGCGTCGTATCCCCAGTTCACGCGGCTTCCGTATATCTCTTCCATCCACGAGGAACACGACGCGTAACGGTGGTGTTGTGGGCGCTGAGTCTGGTGTCCAGAGCAATCGTCTGCCTTGTCAATTTGCGTGCGGTAAAGTTCGCCATCTTCTCAGGGCTCCGGACTCGGACCCAAGACTCCACCGTCGCCCTCCTCCCCATTCGATCAGGTCTCCCTTTGCCGCGTCTGCGGGTACTCTTAAAAGGACGATTTCCCCTGACCCCGTCGCCCCAGACAGCCGACCGGCGGCTCGGCGGAATCGGATCGCTCCCGATGACCTTCCACAACGAGGCAATCCCCACCCAATGAGCATCAACGACACGACCGTTATCCAGACCAAGGCACCTTCGATTGCGACCCTGGGCGCCCTCAAGAAGAGCGGGTATATCTCTCGTTCCGTTCGCGAAGAGATGTGCGCCAATCTGATCGCCATGATTCGGAAAGGCGATTCGCTGTTTCCGGGCGTCGTCGGCTACGAGCTGACGGTGATTCCCCAGATCGAGAACGCGATTCTTTCCGGGCAGGACATCATCTTCCTGGGAGAGCGCGGTCAGGCTAAGACGCGGCTGGCGCGCAGCATGACGCAGTTGCTCGACGAATGGATCCCCATCATCGCCGGGTCTGAGATCAACGACGACCCGTTGAACCCAATCTCGCGTTTCGCTCTGGACCGGGTGGCCGAGACCGGCGACAAGACGCCGATCGACTGGCTCCATCGTTCACGGCGCTATGGTGAAAAGCTGGCTACACCGGATACGACTATTGCCGACCTCATCGGCGAGGTCGATCCCATCAAGGTGGCTGAGGGGCGCTACCTTTCCGATGAGCTGACGATCTCCTATGGCTTGATCCCCCGCACCAATCGGGGCATTTTCAATCTGAATGAGCTGCCGGATCTGGCCGAGCGAATCCAGGTTGGGCTGCTCAACATCATGGAAGAGCGTGACGTCCAGATCCGCGGATACAAGATCCGCTTGCCGCTCGATGTGTTCGTGGTTGCGTCGGCCAATCCGGAGGATTACACGAATCGCGGACGCATCATTACCCCGCTCAAGGATCGGTACGGTTCGCAGATTCGCACGCATTATCCGGAAACGATCGAGCTCGAGATCGAGATCATGGACCAGGAGCGTTCGATCTTCCCCACCGAGGGTATCGAGGTTTCCGTTCCACAATTCATGAAGGAGATCGTCGCCGAGCTTACGCATCTTGCCCGGCGGTCGCCCGATGTCTCTCAGCGATCGGGCGTCTCGGTACGCATGAGCTCCGCCAACTACGAGAATCTGATCTCGAACGCGACCCGGCGTTCGCTTCGATTGGGCGAGCGTAGTGCGGTGCCGCGGGTCTCCGATCTGGTGGCCGTGCAGTCCTCGACTACTGGCAAGATCGAGCTCGAGACGATCGGCGAGGTGCGCGAAGAGCAGATCGTGGGCAAATTGCTGGCCGGCGCCATTGTCGCCACGTTCAACCGGCACTTCTCGGTTCGGCAATTCGATCAGCTCGTGCAGGCGTTCGAGAACGGCTTGACGGTTGACGCGTCTGAGCTGATGCCGTCGATGGACTACGTGCTCCAGCTCAGCCATCTCGACGGTATGAAGGAAGCCGTGGACAAATTGCAGGTCGGCGGCAATCCGGCCGCCGTGGCTTCGGCGGTCGAATTTGTCCTCGAGGGGCTGCACCTTAATCGCAAGCTCAACAAGGACGGCGGTCTCGGCCCCGCTCGTTACCATCGATAAGATCTTCTAGCCTGTCCAGTCCTGAGCCCGGCAATGCTTCCGGACTCAGGGACCTGGACCCAGGACCCCCATATGGCTCTTCCACGTTACGGCACCCGTTATTCCCGCTGGGACGGCACCCAGCAAGTCAGCGACCTCAGCGCCGACGACATCATGCGCGCGATGTCGGACGAGCTCGTGCGCGATGGCGATTTGATGAACGCGCTTCGACGGCTCTTCTGGGAAGGCGTCGACCGCCCCGATGCGGACCGTCTTCCCGGATTGCGCGATTTGATGAATCGTGTTCGGCAGACGCGTCAGGAGCAGATGCAGCGATACGACATGGGCTCGATGCTGGAGGAGATCCGCGAGCGCCTGCAGGACGTCGTCGAAACCGAGCGCACCGGTATCCAGCATCGGCTGGATGAAGCGAACGCTTCGGGCGAATCGCGCGACCAGCAATCTGGAGACGAGGCGGGCGACTCTTCGGCAGAAGCATCGTCTGCATCTTCGGACCAGGATGGCCTCCGCGACCTGCTGAACTCGATCGCCGAAAAGCGGCAACAGCAACTCGACAACCTGCCCGACGATCCCGCCGGGCAAATTCGCGAGCTGCAGCAGTACGACTTCATGGATCAGCAGGCGCGCCAGAAATTCCAGGAGCTCGTCGATCAGCTTCAGCAGCAGATGCTGAATCAGACGTTCCAGGGGATGCAGCAATCGCTTGGCGAGATGTCGCCGGAGCAGATTGCCGAAACCCGTCAGATGATGAGCGAGCTGAATGACATGCTCGAAGCGCGGAGCCGGGGTGAGGACCCAGGGTTCGAGCAGTTCATGCATAAATGGGGGCATTACTTCGGGAACGATATTCGCTCGCTCGAAGATCTGATCGAGCATATGCGCCAGCAAACCGCCGCAATGCAGCAGTTGATGGACTCGATGTCTGCCGAACAACGCGGCGAGCTCCAGGGCATAATGCAGGCGATCATGCAGGATCCCGGGTTGCAGCAGGAAATGGCGCGTATGCAGCAAAACCTGCAGCAGATGATGCGTCCGGAGGATTGGCGTCGAAGCTACGACTTCTCTGGCGACGAATCGCTCTCCTTGCAGCAGGCGATGCGGATGCTGGACCGGATGAACGAACTCGACGAGCTCGAAAAGGAGTTCAAAGACGTTCGCGACTGGTCCGATTTCGCCGAAATCGATCAGGACAACGTGCAGGAGCTGTTGGGGGAGGACGCGCGAGAGCAGATGGATCAGCTCGGGCAGCTCGCCCAGGTGCTCGAAGATGCGGGGTACATAAAGAAGAACCGGCGTGGGTTCGAGCTGACCCCACAGGGTGTCCGCAAGATTGGTGAAAAGGCGCTTACCGATATCTTCGCCCAGCTCAAGCGGGACCGGATTGGCTCACACGAGATCAATCGAATGGGTGGGGCAGGGGAGCGCACGGACACTTCGAAACCCTACGAGTTCGGCGATCCGTTCCTGCTCGATCTCGAATCGACGGTGATGAACGCGGTCCAGCGCGAGGGGCGCGGGACACCGCTCAAGATCGCTCCCGCCGATTTCGAGGTCTATCGCACCGAGTATTCGACGCGGTCATCGACGGTGCTCATGATCGATATGAGCCGGTCGATGTTCTATTCGGATAGCTTCACGAGTGCCAAGCGAACTGCCCTGGCGCCTGATTCGCTCATCCGGAGCAAGTACTCCCAGGGACACACTCGAGCTGGTGGATTCTCCTATATCGCTGAGCCGCTCAAGCAAGCCGATCTGCCGACGCTGACCTGGAACGAGTACCAGTACGGCACCAATATGCAGCACGGGTTTCAGATCGCGCGGCAGATGCTTGCGCGGCACAAGGGCTCCAACCGGCAGATCATCATCATCACCGACGGCGAGCCGACCGCGCATATCGAAAACGGTCAGGTCTATTTCAACTGGCCACCCATGCCTCGAACTTTCCAGGAGACGCTGCGGAGGTGGTTCGTTGCACGCGTGACGGGATCAAGATCAACACGTTCATGCTGGAACGCACACCGATGATGATCGAGTTCGTGAACGATCTCATGCGCATCAACGGCGGCCGCGTCTTCTACGCGACGCCCGACCGGCTGGGGGAGTACATCCTGGTCGACTATGTCGCCAACAAGCGTCGCTGGGTGAGCTGAGCCCTCACTCCTGAGTTAACTCAATGGTATACCAATTGGTGTTACAATAGCCTCCGCGTCTGGGTGACATAAAGGAGCTTCCCGTGACCGTCTCAAGGAAATCGTCGCCGCCGGTCGTGAAGCTGAATTCGCAGACTCATGCCAAACTGCTGGAGTTTTCCAAGGATGAGCAGCGACCAATGGGCGAGATCATTTCGGACCTCGTCGAACGGTACGATCGGGAGTTATGAGCGCTTCTGAAAGGGGTCGAGGCCGACTATGCCCGGCTTTCGAAGCAATCAGTCTGATTGGGATGCGTATCAGGCCGATGTAGCCGACTGGGATTCGCTCGCCGGCGATGGCTTGGAGAATGAGCCGCCATACTTCACCGTTGACGAGGAGCGACAGATCCGTGAGCGAGCAGCAGCTCGAACCCCGGGCCGGCGAAGTCTGGCTGATTGATTGCGACCCGCAGGTTGGCAGGGCGCGGGATTCGTCCTGTCTTGTCATCTCCACCGATTACTTCAACCGGCTGCCCAATGAACTTACGTCGTAGCTCCGATCACCACCAGAAATCGTGGCCTGCGGTTGTCTTTCCACTGGCTCCGCCAGAAGGTGGCGTGCGGAAGCCATCCGTCATCATGTGCGATCAAATCAAAGCAGCGAGCGATCGCCGGATGCTCGAAAGCGTTGGGGATTGCGAGCGACGAGACCCTGGCTGACGTTCGGCAAATGGTCCGGCTGATCATCGAAGGCGAGCCATTCGGCGACTGATACGAAATCCGGATGGTTGCTCGTGGATCTCTGTTCGTCGCGGGGTTGGGCGTGTACGGCGCCCCTCGACTGAAGTCATGGACTCAGACCCCTTCCTGCCAAGGCACGGAGTGCATCGTGGCTGAGCGAGCAGTGCGGGCGCGATGGCGATGCGTCCCGTGGTGTTCAAGCGGATTCCGTATGAGACGACATGGAACGCAACCGGATCCGACCGGTCATTCCAACCTCCTGTTGTCCGATCATAAGTACTGGCTTTAATAAATACTTTGCGGACAACGCAGCTTATCCGCAAAGTTATTTGGGAGGGACACAGGAGTTTCGAGCCGTGCCAGCCCTCTTCTGACCTCTACGACTGGTTGGCCAGCGCAACCAGGTTGACCCCGGATTCATGATCAGGATCCCACCGGTGGCGCCAATCACCCGAGCGCCGCCGTCGAATGGCGTCGGATCGATTTCAGGAGAGCGCCATCTGTCGCGTTGAGCGTATAGATCATCGGGGTTGGCGGGAGCTGCGCCCGCATAGATGACGTCATCGATCAGCACGACGGCGGAATTTACCAACTGCGGTAGCTGGGAATTCCAAACCGTTTCTCCGGTCTCCATCAAAACGAATACTGGTCGTCGGCGACATAGACGAGATCTCACGGACCGCCGGGTATGACGGATCGCTCTGGTGCCTTTCGTGATGTCCATCGCTCTGACCTGTCGATGGACATCGAAGAAGTAGCTTCGGTCGAGGGGCATGGCGTCTGCCTGACTGTAGAGTGCGTTACTCTCGCTGACCGCAAACCGATAGGACTCACCAACGGGCCGAAACTGATACCGATAGAGCTCGGAACCATCGACCGCGTCCAGAACATGAATGTTTGTCGACTTCTCTTCAGATTCGGACCCTGGAGCCGGACTCACCGAGGACACAACAACATAACCGTCATCGACGGATACCATTCCGCTCACGAGGCTCGTTGTGCCGTCGCCCAGCGGCGATTTCCAGAGCCACTCGGCGGTGTTCCCTACCTCGACGGCATTGACTGATGCGCTGTCACTGATATAGGCCACGCCATCGGCAATCGCCAAGCGGCAATCCAGCGTCTGCCCCTGCACGTCGAAGATCCAGCGCTCCTCGCCGGACCGGGCGTCCAGGCCGACCAGCAAGCCCGTCCGGGTCGGCATGATCAAGAGCCCGTTGGCAATTGCCGGCTGACCCCAGAACGATGTCACCGGGTCCGTGACGGGAGGGTCATGCCGCCACAATTCGGCGCCAGTGTGTGCATCGACCGCGATGAGTGGACGTACCTCGGCGGAAATGCCGTCTGGTACCGGAAGGTAGTACGCAATGCCGTCGCAAACCCCGCATGGCTCGACAAACATGCCGATCTGACGCTTGTCGATTCTCCACAGCTCGATGACCTCTTTGTCGAGATCCGGTCCCGGACCAGGAAACACGCCAGTACGGGCCGCATTGCCGGCATACATCCATGTATTCGGAACTGGTTCCGCCGCAGCGAGCGGCTGGCGAATGCCGGCCGCCAGTGGCAGCGCTGCCGTCAATGCCAGACCCAACGCGGAGCGCCGGGTCATCATCGCGGCTTGCGTCGCACGCTTTGCCATCATCGCTTCGCCCCTACCCCAATCGTCATCGTTTCCCGCGACCCCATGATCGATGCGACAGATGCTCAACTCCGAGGCGCCAACTTCAGCACCGCGGTTGGTACCCATCCGCTCTCGCCGGTGTCATCCACCGTGATCGGGCACCATTCTCCTTCGTCCGTCTCGGTCGGAGGTGAGGTCACGGTGACCATCGTCCCTGCGTCGAGCGTCGACTTCTTGGCCGACGACTCACTCGGCGCCCCCCGGAGATCGATCTTCTCGGTAATTTCTGCTTTGGTTCCGGCGCTGAATCGAGGATACGACGTGAACTGCCCGAACTCGTAGGGATTGATCCTCGTGAACCGGACCGATCCGTCCTGTCCCGCGAGAACATCGACCGGCAACCATCCGTTCTGGCCAGTGTCGTGCTCATAAACGGGGACCCATTCAGTCCCGTTGGCGGTCTCACCTTCGCCAGTGACATCGACGAGGGCGCCTGCCGTCACCTGAGTGCGCTCGATAGCGGTATCGCTTGGGGCGCCGCGCACCGTCGCATCTTCGATGACGGTCGCTCGTCCACCCGTCTGCAATACCGCGGGCACCGTGCCGATCGCCACGATATCGCCAGTTTCGCGGTCCCGCGCGAGCATGACGCCATCAGCAGCGAACAACGGTATGGCATTCGAATCCCATGCGCCAACGACTTCGCCCTCAGCTGGGTCGATAATGGCCAGAAGCGTCTTGTCCTGATAGGAGTCCCGGAGAAGAGCATAGGCGCTTCCTGCACACAGGACGGGATAGTCGCTACTGGGGTTGGACCACCGTGACGCGTCGACGCCGAGCTCCCAGTTGGAGTTTCCATTTTCGGCAAAACGGGAGATGATCCAATGGTTGTCGTACTCGCTTTGTCCCAAAGCCAGCGTTGTGATCGTATCCCCCACCGCCCAGGCGTAATAGCCACTCCGGTCGGCCGTCCACGACACCTGACCATCTCGGTCGACCACGATCAGGTTGTAGCGCGACGTCTCGAAGTCATAGCTTTCCACAACGATGCCGCCATACGAGACTCCGAGTGAAACGCGAATCTCTCCAAGGACGCCCGGCGACGTTCTCCAATATTCCGATCCGTCCTCAACGGTCAGGGCACGAATTTCATGTCCAGCAGCGCCAGATGTCGCTATGTATACGTAGCCGTCTGCTACTCCCAACAGCGAGCTGTTCACCTCAGCCGTCCAACGCACCGCAGGCTCGCCGCCGAGCTCGATGGCCATCAATCCGCTGCTCGTCGCGCAAAACGCGACATGATCGACAACGGTCGGAACGTCGATGTATTCCGAACCCGAATCGAAATCCCAGCGCAGATCACCCGTCATTGCATCCAGCGCCCACAGGTGGCCGTTGTTCAGAGTCACCAGCAGAAGCTCACCGTCGATGGCGATCGCCTTGGAGAATCGAGGCTCTTCGCCGGCTGCTTCAGGTGAAGCCTCGGGGGTTCCCGGCATGGTCCGCCTCGTGGGACTCAGACCCCACAAGAATTGCCCCTCTTCCAGCGTTCGTGCCCAAAGACTATTGCCGCTCCATGTGTAGATCGCACCGTTCAAATATCCGGCTATCTCGCGCTCGTCGTATCCGTAGTAATACCCATCGCCAAACTCGTCGCGTGGAATTCTCCACAACTCTCCTAGTGCACCTTCGAGATCCAAGCCTGGGCCTGGCAACTCGCCGGTATGACCCGGATTCCCTCCCCAATTCCACGTATCGGTAGCTGTCGATTGCGCACTTCCCGATCGCGGCGTCCCCAGGAACCGGCCTGCCATCATTGCCGCCAGTGCCACCTGCAATGTGGTTCGCCGTGAGATCGTCAGCGTGGTTAGGGATGCCTTGGTATCCATGCCAGTGTACTCTTTCGTAGTTCTTGCGACGCTCGCTCAGGAGCAATGTATTGGGTTGCTGGAGTATGGCGTATGTCGATCGGTCGTGCATGCCGTGATTCCGCCAAGTCGAAGTTCCACCGTCATTCCGTCTCGTCGCGGACATTCGAATGTGTCGAGTCGGAGATCCGCATTGTCACACCGATACCTCCCGAGTCAGCGCCGTCCAGGCACGCCAAAGTTGCGCGTAGGTTCCTCTCGCGGAGACCAGCTCCGAGTGTGTCCCGGTCTCGATGATGCGACCATGTTCCATAACGACAATCTGGTCGCAGGTGGCAGCCTGGGAGAGCCGGTGCGCGATCACCAGCCCGGTCCGGCCGGAGAGCGCGGCATCGGCGGCGTGATCGAGCGCTGACCGGCGTGCGTAGAGCCGGCTTCGGCGGTGGCCTCGTCGAGAATCGCCAGATCGGGATCGGCCAGAAGCACGCGCGCGAGGGCGACCTGTTGGGCTTGGGCGGCGGTAAGCTCGTACTTGCCGGCGCCGAGGCCGGTATCGAAGCCATGGGGCAGCAGGGTGAGGAGGTCGGAAGCGCCGGTGGCTTCCAGCGCGGTACGGATCTCGTCATCGGTGGCGCCGGGAGCGGCAAGCGTGAGATTGTCGCGAAGGGCGCCCGCGAAGGTATGCACTTCCTGGGTGATGACCACGGTATGTCGTGGACGGATGACGGTGCCAGCGTGGGGCGTGTGAATACCGGCGATGACGGCGGCGAGGGTGATCTTGCCCGCCCCGGATGCACCGACGACTGCGACGCGCCTACCGGGATCGATGGTCAGGTCGATGCCGTCGAGCACCGGGCGCAGACCGTCGTAGCTGAAGTGCACGCCGTCGAGTCGCACCGCATTGTCGTCCGTATTCGCTGCATTGGCTGCATGATTGGCTGAATCTGTGGTGGGCATCGTGATGACTCCAACCATGCGATTCAGAGAGGCGAGCACGGACTGCAGGGTGACGTGTACCGTTTCTCGGAGAAGATCACGCTCAGCAGGAACCGTTTCGGAGTCGTTCCCTCCTTGACCGGGAACGGTTCGACGGCGGGCGGTTCGGCCGGACCCAACCAGAACACGGGCAGCCAGCGGGTCATCGAGCTTCGCCCCAACCCCAGCGGGTCGGCTGCACGCATGGATCTCATGAGTGGTCCTTGATGTCCTTTCGGGAACGTCATTTAGAAACCGTTTTAGGCGACAGGGGCGATTGCAGCATGCACATCTGGGACGACCAGCACCCGGCCGGCGGCGTATTCGATGCGGAGTGGAAAGGCGAAAACGTCGGAAAGCAGCCCTGCGTCGGCAACCCTGCCCGGCTCGTCAAAGATGACGAGCTCACCTTGGGAAAGCACACCGATCTGGTCGGCGTACGCCATGGCCAGATTGAGATCGTGCAAGATCGCCAGGACCGCGCCTCCGGCTTCGGCGGTTTGACGGGCGGTTTCCATCACCAGATGTTGATGCCGGATATCGAGGGCGGCGGTTGGCTCATCGAGCAACAGGATCGGTGCTTCCTGCGCCAGGATGCGTGCAATCGACACCCGATGTTGCTCTCCACCGGAAAGCTGTGGAAACGGCCGGTGCGCCATCGGATACATCTCGGTGCGTTCGAGTGACTGCGTGACCGCCCGTGCGTCGTCCTCACGCGATGCCGGTGGCAGCGGCGATCGTCCCATCGCCACGACCGCACGCGCACTGAAACCGAACTGCAGAACCGTCTGCTGGGGAAGCACCGCACGTTGTTTCGCCCGCTGCCGGAGAGAGACGCGCTCGAGTGGCTGCCCATCGAGCAGGATCTGACCGCGATCGGGCACGATGTCTCCCGCAATACATCCCAACAGGGTCGACTTCCCTGCTCCGTTTGGTCCAACGAGTGCGACGACTTCTCCCCATTCGACCTCGATCGAAATATCCCGCACCAGCGCTCGCTCGCCTCGAATGACCGTCACCCCATGTGCGGCGATGGCCGCGGTCATCCCCATCCCCCGTGCTCCCGCCGTGTGCGCAGGAGAAGCCAAATGAAAAAGGGACCGCCCACCAGGCTCATGGTGACGCCGATCGGAAACTCGGACGGCGCGGCAGCCGTCCGCGATACTAGATCGGCGAGCAACAGGAGCGTTGCGCCCCCCAACGCCGAAAGCGGAATCACGTGCGTATGGTCAGGACCGAGCCAGAGCCAATGAGATGGGGTACGACGAGTCCCACAAACCCGATCGCGCCAGCAAAGGCGACCGCAAACCCCGGTCATTGCGCCGCTGCGGTGACCAGAATCAGCACACCTCGCATCAGCCCACACTGACGCCCAGGTGACGTGCCTCACGTTCTCCGAGAACGAAGAGGTCTCAGGGTTTTCCGGCAGCCGAGCACGATTATGACGCCGACGACCGTCACGATCCCGACGATACCGACGTGCGACCAGCGCGAACCGCCCAGGCTTCCCAGCGCGTCCAGAAGGTGACCGATCGCAGTTGCTGATCGTTCGCGATCGAGATCACTTCAATCCCACTGCTGCTCCCGCAATTGCATTCAACGCGATCACGGCGAGGAGCAAGGTGATTGCCTTTGTCCGTCCGTCATGGCGAGCGATGAGGTAGACGATCACCGTACCAATGAGACCGGAGGTAAAGGCAAAAATCGGCAACGTCCAGATGCCAAAGAGCGAGACATCGAGGACGATCGCGAGCACCGCTCCAAAGGCCGCACCGGTCGATACACCGATCAGTCCGGGGATCGGCGAGTGGGTTGCGGAACATTCCTGCATCGCGGCCCTGAGACACCGAGCCCCGCGCCGATGAACAAACCAAGCAACGTCTGCGGAATCCGGATGGCCCAGACCACCGAATCCTGCTGGCGCGTGACCATTGCATCGGGTCGGCTCGATACCCAGTCCGCGAACGACGCTACGAACGAGGTCGATGAAACCCTCCAACCACAACGGTCCGAGCGCCGGTAGTCCCGCGACGATCGCATCGAGATGACGCCCGACAATGACCATGATCTGCACGGGCGTGACGGAAACCGCTCCATACCGATGTTTGCCAGCAGGGCAACGAGCAACGCGATACCGAGTACGAGACCGGGTGCCCGTCGCAGGCGGGAAACCACCAGCTCAGCAGGTGCTGTCACCACCGGTTCTGGGCCGGTGGTGACGGGTGTTTGCCAGCTCTGAGACGATGCCGACGGTTTGCTCACGATCGCCCGGACGTGCTACGCGACCGGCGAGGCTTCTGGCGAAGCCTCCGGGATCTCGACGTCGGTGCCCTGCCATTCAGGATGAAGGGGTTCACCTTCGACCTCGGGATGAAGCGCCAGAGTCAGGTCGTAGACCGCATCGCCGATGCGCGGGCCAAAGCCGAGCAGATAGAGATCTTCGAATGCGACGACGGTCTGGTTCTCACCAGCGCGTGTCTGGGCGATGCCCGGAATCTCGAGCAGCCCCTCGACTCCACCGACCGAGGCAAGCCCAGCTTGCATCACGAGGATGACGTCCGGCTGTGCTTCGACCAGGGATTCGGCTGTAATTGGCTGGTAGCCTTGAATCCCGATCTCGGCGCCCACATTGACGCCTCCAGCGGCGGTGATGATGGCATCGGCCGCAGTATCGGACCCCGAGATCAGCTGCGTGCCTTCGCCACGGATGTAGAGAAAGGCAACGCGCGGTGGTGCTTCGACGCCGGCGATCAGCTCCTGTGCCTCCGCGAAGCGGCCTTCCACTATGGATGCGAGTGCATCGGCCTCAGCCGGCAGTCCGACGGCGGCGCCGATGGTGCGGATCTCGTCCGCGGCTCCCTGGGCAGTCGTCTGCACCGGCAGAATGAGAACCGGCACCCCAGCGTCCTTGACCTGCTGAATGACCTCCGGCGGCCCGGCGTCCTCGGTACCGATCACCAGTGTCGGCTCGAATGAGAGAATCCCCTCTGCGGAAAGATCGCGTTGATAGCCGATCTTCGGCAATGCCAGTGCTTCCGCGGGATAGAGCGCGCTGACGTCGACCGCTACGATGTTGGGACCAAGACCGAGCGCAAACAGCGTCTCGGCGACATTCCCATTGAGCGGGATGATGCGGCTGATGTCGGTGATCTCGATGGTATCGCCATTGGCATCGACGACCGATGCCGGTAGCTGGGGTGATGCCGATGCGGGTGGCGTGGCATCTTGCGCCATGACCGTGCCGAAGGACGCGCCGGCCAGCCCCGTCAGCAGCAGTGCGACGAGTGCGACAAGAAACGAACGACGTAGACTCATGGATGGGTACTCCATAGGTAGGTGAGTCGGGCCGCTCGTTCCAGTCGATATACTAGGACGCGACGACCCTGACCCGATCTTTCGGGACGGGCGATCCGTTCGCGGCAACGAGCGGATCGTCAAAAGGTGTTGTCGACCCGGGCTGGCCAGTGGCCAGCCCGCTCTATTTTCTTTTCGGTCGCGCTCCTTTCTCCCTTCTTACCCGCTTGAATGCCACGATCCCCCTCTCCTACTCTGATGTGTCCAGAAGTTTGATATCGGACAGCGTCAGATCACGACCGACGAAGCCATCGTCGGTCGCGGTCAGAACCCTCCGTCCGGCGGGAAGCGTCGCGCCATCTACCGTGGTGTAGGTGTCGGAATAACTATCAGTACGGGTCAGCCGGCCGGACGCGTCCCAGAACGAAACGGTGTAGGCCGCCGGCAGCGTCGTTCCACCTGCGGCGGGTTGGTGCTGCTGCATGCTGATCGTGAATGAGGTTGGTCCCATCGTCCGGATGACTTGCGTGATGCTGCCATTGCGTACCCGATAGCGGGAGGTGAACGGATCATCGTGCACCACGATCAGCTGACCGAGCGCGTTCTCGGGGTCATCTTCGGTCGTCAGGGTCCAGCGACCGTCCCCTTCCTCGTAGGGGGTTGGCCATCGGTGGCTGGCGATCGAGGCAACCTCGCGTTCCGCCCAGGTTGCAAGGTCGCCGGTTGCTTCGGTCGTCAGTGTTGTTGCGCGCGGCCCCGACACGGTGACTGTTCCAGCGATCTTCTGGGTCGTCTCGGCGGTGGATTCGACGACCTCGATTGTGGAGGTGAAACCCGGAAAGCCGGCGGGGAATCGGTAGCCATTGTCATGCGCGGCGCGTAGCAACGCGTGCGCGGCTGGCTGGTTGTTCACCTTTTCGTGAGTCGTAACCATGGAGGCGTGGCGGTCCTTTCGTCAGAAAGCGAATTCCGACTCAATGAGTCGGAATAATCCTGCCCTCCCAGACCGTCCCGTGTCAACTCTCGTGAGTGCGTTTCTCAGATCATGGACGAGACACCCCTACGGCAACGCGATCGATCATGAAGAGGAACGATCTTGCTCGATGCCCCACTTCGCGGCGCGGCGATGTTTCATCGAGCGCAATCCGGAAGAGCATAGATGACGAAGTCAGTTGGCCGGGCGCGCTCGAACCCTTCGGTATGGAGGACGGCGGTTGTGCGGGCGCGAATCGCATCGAGCAAGTCGCCCTCATAGGCGGTGAGTCCGCGGCCGACGGTACGGAAATGCGCATCTGTTCCACCGACTGGTCCCAGCATCCGATCCGGGTGTTCGACGTAGAAGTTGGTGGCGGAAACGTTGCGGTCGATACCGTGGCGCCGGGCGCGTGGATCAAACCGGTCGATATCGGCGATCGACGCGTTGTAGATCTCCATCGAGACCGGTAGGTCGACACGGAGCTCGCGCCGGGCGCGAAGGTAGCCGGTTCCCTTCTTATACGGGTGCGCCAGCACCGGAATGCCGCCCTGCCGAACGATCTCCTCGACCGTCCATTCCGGTTCCTGCCAGGGAGCGACATCATCTTCGATGCCCAGCGCAAGGATGTGGACATCGTGCCCGTCACACCGAGCAGTGATCTCGCTCCCCGGGTAGACGGTCAGCGGGAGCGACCGCTGCGCAACGTAGTCGCGCAGCTCGAACCCACCGCGCACATCGTCATGATCGGTGACGACAACGGCGCTGAGTCCGGCATCCAACGCGGATTCGGCCAGCGTTTCGGGGGTGAACCATCCGTCCGACCGGCGCGTATGAACATGGGTATCTGCCAGCAGCATTCCCGGTGCATAGTTGCCGGTTACCGGAACAACTGCTCCCTTTTTCTCGATCTCCAAAATAACCGCATCCCCGGTGAATCGATTCTGGGTTGGTGTATCGCAAACCGTACTCCACTTTGGACCAGAAGAATGGACGTTATGTCGCCCCCTGGTCCTGGCTTCGCGTTTCGACCATCACTCCGCCGTTTGACGGTCGAGCCCGAGGAGCGACGCGGCGTTTTCCGAAAGAATGGCCCGTTTGGCATCTTCTCCGATCTCCGCCGTTTCGATGCGCCCCTTCTGCGCACCGGCCCAATAGAGCGGCGTATCGGTACCGAAGAGGATGCGGTCGAATCCGATGCGCGCGACGGCCCATTCGATCAAACCCGCAAACATCGACCGGGCCGACGATGTGTCCACGTAGAGATTGCCGTTCCGAGCGCGTTCGATTGCCTCCACCTGACGCGATACCGAGCCATCGTCGCTATTGCCAAGATGAGCCAGGATCAGCTTCACATTCGGATACCGGTCGGCAAAGGGCACGAAGTCTTCCGGGTAGCTGCCGATATCCCCAGAGTGTGTGAGCACGACGGCATTGCGTTCGGCGGCGAACGCGAAGATGGCCGGACCGTGCTCACGAATCTCGAACTGATGCGCGTGCGGATGCACTTTGATTCCGCAACAGGCGGGATGATCGAGCAGGCGGTCGGACTGGTCGTAGGTCTCCGGCACCCGTGGGTCGATGATCGTCCAGAAGCGGAGCGCGGCATTCGTGCTCACCGCCTCGGCTGCATCGTTGTTCCCGCGAATGGGATTGCCCCGATATGGGATCAGCCCGTGTATTGCCGAAACGACGGTAATCTCGATCCCGCAATCCAGGCCACGCTGGACGACGTCCGCGGCGTTTGCAGACATGAAACGATCGACCCGCGTACCGAGTCCGCGATCGTATGGGCCGAAATGACCGTGGGCATCGATGGCTTTCACGGTAGCTGCTCCCTCATGTTGATCGGCGGCCGGCACCTTGGCGTCCCATAGCCGTACGCCGCCGAGATCGGATCGAAACCGTATTCCCCTACTCGATTGGGCAGTCTACTCGGCCTCGCAGTTACCCGAAGGAGGAGTTGGCGACAAGCTCGTTCGACGCGAGACTTATCTCGTATCGAATTTCGACTGAAACGTGTGTCCGGTTCGTGGCGAACCGGAAAGCAAGAGGAGGCGCACGAGAAAAGATTGATCGAACCTACAGCTCTTCATGGCTCCCGGCCAGGTGGTCGCGGTATGCGGCCACGAAACTCGACCCCACGAAAATCCCCGAACGACCCGCCAGAATCGGCACGACGCACGCCCCGCTGGGAGTCGCTGCAGCAGGGAGCCTCACAAACCTGGACCTCGACGATTCGGGTCTTCCGGCTCGTCTGGCAGACGAGCAAATGGCAAACCATTGCACTTGCCGTCTTGACGCTCCTGCTGGCGGTGATCCCGGCATTGCAAGTTTGGCTGGCCGGAGCGCTCATCGACGAAGTTGCGGACGGTATTCGCGCCGGGACAGCCGATCCCTACATTCGCCCCATCGTTCTCCTGGCGATCGCGCAGCTCCTGCTCTTTCTGAGTGGATCGCTCTTCCAGACGCTGAGCAACATCGATCAGCAGCTCCTGCAGGAAAAGCTGACGATTCATGTCCAGCAGCTGATCATGCGTCATGCCAATACGCTCGATCTGGCCGATTTCGAGAACGCCGCCTACTACGATCAGCTTCAGCAGGCGCAACGTGAGTCTGCCAGCCGTCCCGTGCAGATGGTTTCCCAGGTGTTCGGGCTGGCACGCTCGATCATCACCTTTGCAACGATGGTTGGCTTGTTGATCGGATTGTCCCCCTGGATCGCGGTTGCTGCCCTGCTCTCCCCGGTGCCCGCGTTCGTCTCGGGATCGCGGTATAGCTGGTGGGGATTCCAACAGATGCGTCGTCTCTCGCCAACACGCCGCATGATGTCCTACCTGACCAATGTGCTGACGACCGATTCCTTCAATAAGGAAATCAAGCTCTACACGCTCGGCGATCATTTCATCGATCGCTACGATGGGATCGCACAAGGCTATTATCAGGAGACTCGCTCGCTCCTTATTCGTCGCTACCTGGCTGGTTTCGGCTGGGGAGCGCTGACGATCGTGGCCAGCTCGGCCACCTTCCTCTATGTTGCGGTTCAGGCGGTCAAGGGGGTGATCTCCCTGGGTCAGCTGACGGTGTTCACCCAGGCCGCGCAACAGGTGCAGAACGCGTTTCAGGGCATCCTGAGTGGGTTCCAGGGTATCTACGAACATGGGCTCTATCTCTCCACGCTCTACGACTTGCTCGATCGCGAACCGCAGATCGCAGCGCCCGAGCACCCGGTTCCGATCAGGGTTCCGTTCACGCACGGCATCGAGTTCCGAAATGTCTCCTTCGCCTATCCGGGTCGATCCGAGCCGGCACTGGACAATGTCTCTTTCACGATCGGATTGGGCGAGACGGTTGCGTTGGTCGGTAAGAATGGCGCTGGGAAATCGACGATCGTGAAACTGCTGGGCCGTCTTTACGATCCGCACGAGGGCCAGATTCTGGTCGATGGCATCGACATCCGGGAATACGATCCAAGCGAGCTTCGCAGGCAGTTCGGCATGATGTTCCAGGACTACGCGATGTACCAGCTGCCGGTTTCGGAGAACATCGGGGTTGGCAATGTCGAGCAACTGCTCGACCGGGGCGCCATCGAATCGGCCGCGACGCGGGGTGGGGCCAGTGGCCTGATCGACTCACTTCCGGACCGGTACGACACTATCCTGGGCAAGTGGTTCGAAGACGGTCATCAACTGTCCGGCGGTGAATGGCAGCGGATCGCGCTTTCCCGGGCATTCATGCGCGATGCGCAGATTCTAATTTTGGACGAGCCGACGTCCGCACTCGATGCCGAAGCGGAGCACGATCTCTTCGCGCGTATCAAGCAGCTGGCGGAAGGGCGAATGGCGATCTTCATCTCGCACCGCTTCTCGACCACGCGCCGCGCCGATCGGATTCTGGTGCTGGAAAACGCGCGGCTCATCGAGCATGGCACGCACGCCGAGCTGATGGCGCTGAACGGCCGCTATGCGGATCTGTTCAACCTTCAGGCGGAGAGCTATCTGGAGCCGCTACCGACCGCGGAGTTCGATCTGGCGCCCAGTTCGTCCTGGATGCAAGCCTCGGCGTAGTGCGGAGCTTTCAGCGACTTGCGGAAGGGTTTCCAGGGTTGAAACCCTGGGCTAGCGCGAGGACTCGATCTCCCAACGTTGAAACGCTGGGCTAACACTCCTGTGGTGCGTACGTACGCGACAGAACGGCTTTGGTTCTGCCTGAACGTCCAGAGATCGATGTCCGAGCTTATCTGCAAGCCACTCTAATATTCCTTTGGTGCGTACGTATGTGGCGGCATGGCGTCATTTATCCTGAACGTCAAGAGTCCCCAATCAAGGCTCACCAGGAGGACGCCGGGGCGGTGCACTACACCGGCGACGACACGTGCGCACCGCCTTCGTTCGAGCATCGCTGCACGTGGGGCTGGAGCGATTCCTGAATGTCCGCCGGGGTGGTGCGTGTGATCCGAACCTCCGGGGTTCCATGCCACATCGCGAACCCGGCGAGCGTCTCTGCCAGCTCGTCGATGAAGCGGCTGTCCGGCTCGAACCATGGTTCCAGATGCAGATTCCGGACCTCGAAGATCCCATTCGCGCGATGGGCTTTGGGGTCGAGCCGGCCGACGAGCTGACCCCGGTGCAGGATTGGCAGCGTGAAATAGCCGTAGACGCGTTTCTCCGCCGGCGTGTAGCACTCGATCAGATAGTCGAATCCGAAGAGCTCGGAGGCGCGGAGACGGTGCCAGACGACCGGATCGAATGGCGAGAGGAGCACGGTCCGTTGCGGGGTCAGCCGGCCCCGATTCGCCTTGCGCGCAAGCGCAACGTTCGAGGCATGGACGAATGCGCGCCCGAGCTCCTCGATTTGCGTTTCGACCACTGTTCCCCGTTCGAGTTGTCGCTTCAACGCCGCCGTGGCGCGGGCGACCGGCATCCGGTAGTAGTCGGCAATCCAGCGATTGGTCGCCACGCCCAGCGCCTCGATCGACTTCGCGACCATGGCATCGTCGGCGTCGTCGAGTGTGTCGGCATGATGGTCTTCCCAAGCCGGGAGCACCATTTCACGCAGCCCGTAAACTCGCTGAAAGTTCTCGCGGGCGACGATCATGACCGTGCCGCCGGCGAAGAGGCTTTCCAGCACCAGCTTTTCGTGCTTGCGCTCGCTCCACCAGCCCGTGCTCTTCGGTTGCTCACGTTCGAAGTCGGCCGAGCGAACCGGTCCGTTCGTGCGGATCAGCTCGATCAGCTCATCGGCACGTTCGCGATGGGTCTCCAGAAATGCCCGATACCGATTGCGCCAGGGTTTCGACTCGGCAAACCGGGCCGCGGCCGTCGGATAGTCCTCGATTGGTAAAAACGACGCTTCGTGCGACCAGGCTTCGAAGATCTTCCCGCGAGCAAGCAGCTCTTCGAGCCAGACGGTCTCGAACGGTCCACTCCGGCTGAACAGCACCAGGTACGGACTGCGATTGACCACCGAGATGGTGTCGATCTGCAGCTGCCCCATTCGTCGAATCGAAGCCAGAACGGACTGCCGGGTTGCCAAACGGGAAGGACCAGGCTCGATGCCCTGTGCGTGGAGCAGCAACGCCCGTGCAGCGTCGATCGAGAGGGTCGATGGCATTTCGGTCATGTGTGAGTGGCCTTCCTGAGGTCACGATTGGGCGATCGCGCAAGAGCGGACATTGCGGGCCGAGGGGGCAAGCGAACGACGATCCAGTTTGCTAGGATGATAGGGTAACCAACTCCAATCTTTGGGCAGCGTTGCCTGGAACGGATCCGTCATCGCCTGGGTCTGAAAGGGATCTGATGCACTCATCGGAAGAACACCGCGACGCGGACATTCCGCGCCGAATTTCTCGTCGTACCGCATTTGGACTTGGCGCCGCCGGTGTCGCGGGATTGGGCGTTGCCGTAGCCGCGGAGCGTATCGTCACCGCGGCCGATGGTACGCCCGAAGCTTCGCCTGTTGCCGATCCGCATGCCGCCCATGGTGGCACGCCGGCCGCCGCGTCTCCTGCGGCTGCGGGGCCACCATTCGTGCCGATCAGCGGGCAGCCGCTGGCCGAGCCGCAACGGCATATCAGTACCGGCGGAGTACTCGAAACGACCATGACGATGGCGATGAGCCCAACCATGTTCGCCGGTCAGCCGGTGATGAGCCGGGTGCCCAACGGAAGCTTCCCGGGGCCGACGATCGTGCTCAATCCGGGAGACACGTGGAAGAACAAGGTCATCAACGATCTCGATGATTGCACCAATGTGCACACGCACGGATTTCACGTTTCGCCCAAGGACAACTCGGACAACATCTTCCTCCATATCGGTCCAGGCGAGACATTCGACTACGAATACAAGATTCCGGACAACCACTTTCCCGGTATCTACTGGTACCACCCGCATTGTCACGGCAACACCGCTGACCAGACGACGGCCGGGCTGACGGGGGCCATCATCATCCAGGGTGGACTCGACAATATCGACGGCATCGCGGGACTGAAAGACCGCATCCTCTTCGTCCAGGGCTCTCAGTTCGACGGCGACGGCAACATGGTGCCGTTTGATCAACAGTCGGTTTCTACCCGGCTCCATACGATCAACGCGCAGTATCAGCCGACCATTTCGATCCAGCCGGGCGAAACGCAGCGCTGGCGGATCGCGAATGCATGCTCCGACGATTTCCTGTTGCTACAACTCCAGGGACACACGATGTATGAGATTGCCAAGGATGGCAATCCCTGCTCGCACGTCGTGCCGGTCGATCAGGTGCTGCTGGGGCCGGCCGAGCGGGTCGAGGTACTGGTCCAGGCGAGCGAGACTCCAGGGAGTTATCAACTCGTAAGCCTGCCCTGGGGGATCGACTATCAGGCACAGCCCCACATGCTGCTGGCCACGATGGTGGTGGACGGTCCGGCGCTCGAGCCGCAACCGCTCCCGACCGAGCTCATTCCCTTCGAGGATCTCAGCCAGCTCCCGGTCGATCGCTACCGGGTGACCGCGTTCCAGGAACTGGGGCCTCCCCTCTTCCTGGCGATCGATGGGAAGCATTTCTCCATGGATCGGGTCGACCAAACGGTGAAGCTGGGCGCGCTCGAAGAGTGGCTGGTCAAGAACGAGAGCACGCACTACCACCCATTCCATATTCACGTCAACGACTTTCAGGTCGTGGCGGTGAACGGGCAGGCGGTCGAGGCCGACAGCTACGACGATACGATCAATCTGCCCCCGAATGGCGAGGTCACGATTCGCATGCGGTTTGCGGACTTCGATGGCAAGTTCGTCTACCACTGTCACATCCTCTCGCATGAGGACTTCGGCATGATGGCGACCGTCGAGGTCGTCCCCTAGTTTCGTCGTACCCAAGCAGACCAACGGAGAGAGACTCATGCGTCGATGGATACCCGTTTCGCTTCTGACCCTGCTCGTGGTCAGCGGGCTGCTCATTGCCCAATCGCTTTCAGCGCAGGACGCGACCCCAGTCGCGGATCCGGCGCCGGCGTCGTCGCCTATGGCGTCGCCGGAGGTCATAGCGTCCCCGCAAGCCAGCTCGCCTGGTATTACGCTCTACGCGGGCGGCCTGCAGAATCCGCGCGGATTCACCTGGGACAGCAATGGCGCCATGTACGTTGCGCTGGCCGGAACCGGCGGATCGGTCGAGTTTTCGAGTGCGACATCCGATGACGCGACTCCCGTGCCGAGCTTTGCCGGGACGACCGCGAGCGTGGTGCGGATCGTGCTGCGTGACGATGTGGTCACCCTGGGATGCCCGCAATATGTCGCCAGTGGGCTGCCATCGACCCGAGGAATGAACGGGCACGATCAGGGACCGTCAGACGTGGCGTTTCTCTCGGGCCAGCTCTACGTCCTGCAGGACGGGGGCGACTCCGCCATGCTCTTCCCTGAATTCCCGAACGGCGTCTACGCGGTGAATCCGAATGGAACGTTGACCCTCGTAGCGGACGTTCGCGATTGGATCCAGCAGAACCCGGTCGAGCATCTGGCCTACGATCAGGGGCCCGAAGGGGAAACCTTCGCCATGGTCGCCGGGGAGAGCTTTCTCTGGGTCGTCGAATCGAACAGCGGGCAGGTGCTCAAAGTCACGCCTGAGGGTGAAATCACTCGCATGGCCGACCTGTCCGACGGACATCCCGTGCCGACCGGCATTGCGCTCGCACCAGATGGCGGCGTCTATGTCTCGTTCCTGACCCCTGCGCCGTATGTCGACGGCTCGTCCAAGGTGATCAAGGTCGATCAGCAAGGCAATATCACGACCGTATGGACTGGCCTGACGATGGTCACAGGACTCGCCGTGTCGCCGGCCGGCGATCTTTACGCGCTCGAGATGGCAACGGGGAATAGCGACAATCCGCCGTATGTCCACCCCAATACCGGGCGGATCGTCAAGCAAACGGGACCGGATACGCTTGCTGAGGTTGTCGTCGGACTCGATTTCCCGATCTCCATGGGCGTCGGACCGGATGGCGCGCTTTATGTGTCGACCCCCGCATTCGGGGCTGACTCGAACATCGGCGGCATCGTTCGGGTAGATCTGAGCCGGCCGCAACCGATGACGATCTCACCAAACATCGTCGAACTGTCGACGTGCGATGTGGCGACGCCCGACCCGATGACGGCAACGCTCGGAGGCGCGGGATCGGTGGCCAATACCGCGATGATCCCGACCCCTGCCGCCAGTGCCGCGGGGAATAGCGATTCGGCCGCGAGCTCGAACTCGGGTGGCAAATCGGCGACAGGCGCATTTGCCATCGAGATCAAGAACTTCGCGTTCAATCCGAAGGAGATGGACGTTCCCAAGGGAACGACGGTGACCTGGACGAACATGGACTCGGTGGCGCATACGGCGACCGCGGATGACGGCGAGTTCAATTCGGGCAACCTGAATCCGGGGCAGAGTTTCAGCTTCCAGTTCGACAAGGAAGGGACCTTCACCTACAACTGCTCGTACCACCCGAACATGCAGGGGACGATTGTTGTGAAATAGACGAGGAGCTGGGCAATTCGAACGGGTTGTGGGTCCTGCGACGATCTGCGGGGATCATGTCGGGGTGCGAGTGAATCCGGCGCGGGCCGAGGCAAATCGTCGAGTTTTCGAGTACGTGTGAGGATCTGGGACCTCGGGTTGGCAAACGTAGCTTCTCGACGTCTGTTCTTGCTGCCTCCTCCCTGCAAGGGCCATCAAATACGAAATCCGCGATTGCTTGGGGATACAAGGTATGGGGTAGACATCCTTGTGTATTGCCCGGGTTCCGTACAAAGGGGACTGCCCAGCCGAGGGCACGGACTCAGCCGCGGAGCGGCCTGGCGCTGTGATCCTCTCCCGCCCCCAGAGCTATTGCCTTTTACCTATTGCCCAGGCATACCGATGCGCCATGCACCTTCCGAGGGGTGGCTCAGAAGTACTCGAGAAGCTGCGGGAACTCGTCGAGCTGGAGGAAGCGGCCGGAGGGGAGTGAGATTTCTTCGATCTCGATTTCCCAGGTGAACTCGTACGGAATGAAGACGGCGCCCAGCCCAGCATCGATTGCCGGATTGATATCCGATCGTGGTGAGTTCCCCACCATCCAGGTCAGGTCTGCAATCGCGCCAACTGTGCGGACGACTTCAACGTAGGCGGTGACATCCTTTTCGGTCACGATGTCGATGTGCTTGAAGTGCTGCTTTACGCCGGAGCGTTCGATCTTGCTTCGTTGCTCATTTGGGTTTCCCTTGGTGAACAAGACGAGCTCGTGCCGGGTGCTGAGGTCTTCCAGGGTCTCACTCACTCCGTGCAGGAGCTCGATTTCAGCGTCGAGGATCTGCATACCGATGTTGAACACCTCGTCCAACGCTCGCTGATCGATCTCGCGCTCGGACAGCCGGCGGTATGCCTCGATCAGATTCGCCGTGTAGCTTTCGGTGCCATACCCATTGGTCTTGAGATTGGCGCGCTCGACTTCATTGACGACCTGCCGGACTTCGTCGCGACTCAGTCTGGAATGACCGAGATAGTCGATGAATGCATTGGTGGTGCGTTCGAAGTGGATGTTGTTGTGCCAGAGGGTGTCATCCGCGTCGATGAGGAGGGTCTGGCGTTCGATCCGATAGGAGCGCAGGGTTCCGGATTTCATCATGATGTTTGTTTATGTCGCATTGGCCGTATGGGCACTGCGACCAATATTTCGTTGCCCGACCGCGTTCGTTCGCGACTTCGGCCCGAATTTGGTTCAATCGTGGCGCTTTCGGACCACGAACGTATATCGTCCGAATTCGTCCCGTCAGACTACTATGTTTTTGTCGCCTGCAGTCAATTCGATCGTTTCTGCTCCGGTGACCCCACCTCCTTTCTGGGGAGATGGGCATGCCGAAAACAGGTGAAACCTTGACCGATCGTCGCATCATCAAACGCACCACAATCCGTATTGCGCGGCTGGCCCTTGCCATGTCGCTGGCGATGGCGATGACCATCGGCAAGGACTTCTCACTCGAAGCGCGTCAAGCGGTGTTTGGCCAACGCCAGATCCAGTTCTACGTTCCCTATTCTGGATCGACGCCGGTCTATCTGCCGCCGGTTCTGCTCGTGGCGCACAACGCCGGCAATCAGGAATCGACGGCGAGGCGTGCGCTTGGCCATCAGTCGGCCGGGATGGAGATCGATATCCGCTACGAAGGGGGCGTGCTCTACGCGACCCACAGTGCACCGTCGAGCCTGGTGCCAACGCGCGCCTGGCAGGTGCCTCGGCTCGGTGAGGCCTTCGGGTATACGGCCGGTGCGACCGTGCTGAAGCTCGATCTGAAATCGACCGGGCAGTCGGCGCTCGATTCGCTGGTGCGCTTCGTCGATGGCCGTCCCACCGATCAGCAGATCATTTTTGTTTCGAAGCATCAGGACGCGTTGATCTATCTGGGCTCCGAGCTGGACGACACGCTCGCGTTTCTTTCGGTTGGGAGTGCCGCCGAGGTCGATGCGTTGCTGGAGCAGGACGGGCGACTCGATGGAGTGGACGGCCTCTCAATTCCCGAGTGGACATTGACCCCGGAACGCGTCATCCAGTTGAAGGAACGCGGCTATTTAATCGACGCCTGGACGGTCAATGATGTCGAGCGGTTGGTCGAGCTGGCCGCGCTTGGCGTCGATGTGATCACGACCGACAATCTCGCCTTCTTCGATATGGCGTCTGGACCGGCGGAAAGTTGACGATCGGTTCAGCGTTCAGGGCGATCGATTTTCAACCTGAGGATGATTGCTTGGTCAGTGGGTTTCTGGGACGGCGGGAGGAACGGCGGACGGTCCGCGTATCTCGAACCATTGTTGCCGCGGCTTCGCTGTCCGGTACGCGGAACGCCATGGCAGCTCCAATGAACGCGATCACCGCGGCCGCGCGATAGGCCCATTGGTAGGCGTCGATATTGGGCGGTCCGCCGATCTGGCCGCCGATGGTGGTGCCGACCAGCGCCATAACACTTCCCAAGACGGCAATGCCGACGGCGCTCCCCAGCTGACGTTGCACGGAAAAGAGTGTCGAACCCCGGCCGGTGTCGGCTCGGGAGACCGTTGCCATGCTCGCGGCCTGATTGGGCAGAAAGATGTAGGCCATGCAGATACCGATGCAGAACATGAGGATGCGCACCGGCCAGGGTCCGCCCTCGAGTGACAACATGGACATGATCAGGGCAATGACGCCAAGGCCGATCATGCCGCCCGTCATCAGCCGGCGTGGCCCAATGCGTGGATAGAGGCGCGCAACGATTTGGGTCGAGCAGACGACGCCGAGCGCTTCCGGAAATGTCGTCGTTCCGGACTCCCAGGGACTTACCCCACGCCCCTCCTGTAAGAAGATCGGCGTGACGAAGAGCGTGCCCAGGAAGGCCGCGGAGGAAAAGAACGACACGATGGCCGTCGACCCAAACAGGCGGTTCTGAAAGAGGCGGAGCTGGACCATCGGTTCTGTCTTGCGAAGCTCGACAAGGACAAAGAGGGTCAGGATGACGGCGCCGATCGCTGCCGATCCCCAGACGATTGGGGAAGCCCATCCCTGTCGCGGTCCCTGGTTGAGGGCGAACATGAGCGCGGCTAGACCGATGCCACCAAGCAGGAACCCGGCGATGTCGAAGCCACCCGGGGTTGCCTCGGTGTGTTCTTCGAGGAAGAGCGCGCCGACGGCCAACGCGGCCAGGCCAACCGGGACATTGACGAAGAAGATGGCATGCCAGGAAAACCGCTCGATCAGGTACCCGCCGATCAGCGGACCCATTGCCGGACCGATGATGAGCGCGAACATGAGGATACGGGAGATGCGGACGCGCTCTTCAGGCGGATAGGTGCGGTAGAGCATCGCCATACCGACGGGAGTCAACAAACCGCCGCCGGCGCCCTGGACGATACGGGACAGAAGCAGATGCTCGTACGAACCCGCCATCCCGGATAGCAATGAACCGGTGGTAAAGATCAACAAGGCAAGAAGGAAGATGCGTTTGGTTCCGAATCGGTCGCCCAGCCACCCGGAGGCCGGGATGAACATGGCCATGCTGACCAGGAATCCGATCAGGATTCCCTGCATTTCCTCCGGAGTGCGGTTGAATTCCCGGCCGAGCGTTGCGAAGGCAACGGTGACCATCGTCGAGTCGAGCGAGTTCATCAACATGCCGCAGACGTAGATGACGGCAACGACGAGCTTCTGACTCACACGATGGGAAAACAAGAGGCGATACCGATCCTTGACACAACCGATGGAACCCGGCCACACATCGAGCTGCTGCGATGGCTAGGATACTGCGCCTGCCGCGAGTGACCGATCGAATATCAGCCTTCGCCGCATCCCCTCAGTTCCGAGGCGTGACGAGCGTGGTGTGGCGGGGACGTTGACGTGCGTGGCCCACGAGAGAGCACAGAGGCCCTCGACTACGAACGAAGGTGGAGACCAAGTGCTCGCGGTTTGCTCAGGACACAGGACTCAGAACGCAGGACATTCGTCTTAGTATGTCTGCCCGGCTGCGATGGCGGCGCGCTTCCGTTCCTTCGCGCGGTCGTCGGCGGACAGGAGTCGTTTGCGCAGCCGGTAGGATTTCGGCGTGACTTCCAGCAGCTCGTCATCGGCGAGGAAATCGAGTGACTGCTCGAGGCTCAGGATCGTGGGGGGTGTCAGCTTGACCGCGATATCGGAGGTGCTGGATCGAATGTTCGTCAGCTTCTTGGCACGGCAGACATTGACCACCAGATCGCCCTGGCGCGGTTGCTGCCCGACGATCATCCCTTCGTAGACTTCGGTCTGCGGTTCGATGAAGATGACGCCCCGTTCCTGGGCGTTCGCAATGCCGTTGGCCAGCGCGGTTCCCGTTTCCGAGGCGACGAGGGCGCCGGTGCGCTGTGAATCGATCGGACCATAGAACGGCTCGAATCCGATCAGCCGGGATGCCATCACCCCGTTTCCCTTGGTCGCCGTCAGGAATGCGTTGCGCAGCCCGATGAGTCCCCGGGTCGGAATGGCGAATTCCAGTCGAACATTGCCGCGCCCATCGTTGACCATGTTCATCATCTGCGCTCGACGGCCGCCGACCAGCTCGGTCACCGTTCCGACGAAGGGTTCGGTGGTGTCGATCTGCAGATGTTCGATCGGTTCGTAGATCTCGCCGTCGATTTTGCGGGTGATCGCTTCGGGACGGGAAACCTGGAACTCGTACCCCTCGCGGCGCATCGTCTCGATCAGAATCGAGAGGTGCAGCTCACCGCGCCCGGACACCGCAAAGACGTCGGCCTGCTCGGTCGATTCCACGCGAAGCGAGAGGTTGGTCTCCAACTCGCGGAAGAGGCGCTCGCGGAGCTGGCGGGAGGTCGAGTATTTGGCTTCCCTGCCGGCAAAAGGTGAGGTATTGACGCCGAACGAAAGCTTCAGCGTCGGCTCTTCGATGGCGATTGGCGCCAGCGCATCGGGCGCCGACGGATCGGCCAGGGTTGCGCCGATCTTCGCATCGGAGAATCCGCAGATGGCGATGATGTCGCCGGCGGAAGCCTCCTGAATCTCCTTGCGCTTGAGTCCGTCGAACGTTTCCAGCGTAGAGATCCGCTGCCGCTGCTGCGTGCCGTCGGGGTCGATCTGCAGCATCGTGTCCCCGGCCTTGATCACTCCGCGATGCACGCGGCCGATTGCGACGCGACCGCGGTGCGTGTCGTAGTCGAGCGACGCAATGAGCAACTGCGCGGGGGCTTCGAGGTCGACCGCCGGCGCTGGAATCGAGGAAATAATGGTATCGAGGAGCGGTCGCAGATCGTCTTGCAGCGCATCGGGAGTAAACCCTGCTTTCCCATCGCGCGCGACTGCGTAGACGACCGGGAAATCGAGCTGCTCTGCATCGCTGGCAAGATCCAGAAAGAGATCCTGCGTGAGATCGACGACCTCGTCCGCCCGTTGCGCCGGGCGGTCGATCTTGTTGACCACCACGACCGGACGGAGCCCGATCTCCAGAGCACGTTGCAGCACGGTGCGCGTTTGCGGCATCGGACCCTCGACCGCGTCGACCAGCAACAGGCAGCCATCCGCCATATTCAGCACGCGTTCGACTTCGCCGCCGAAGTCGGCATGCCCGGGTGTGTCGATGATGTTGATCTTGATGCCCTCGTAGAAGATCGCGGTGTTCTTGGCCAGAATCGTGATGCCGCGTTCGCGCTCGAGGTCGTTCGCATCCATGATCAGCTCGCCGGCGGCATCGGGATCGCGAAAGACATTCGATTGCTTGAGGAGTCCATCGACAAGCGTGGTCTTGCCGTGATCGACATGGGCGATGATCGCGACGTTGCGGAGGTTGGTTGCGAGGGTGTCGTGGCCCATGCTGCGCTCTTCCTTATAGAGGGGGACGGTTCCGGTCGGAATTGTCATAGCGGTGGTGGTACTCAGTTGGATGGATGCGCGGCAGACACAAAAACACGCCGGATTCGCGGACGGCGGCGACCAGCGCAACCTGCATAGTTTGACAGAAGAAGCCGCTGTCTACCAGTTCCGGCGCCTGAACGCGTGGAGCGGTCCGGAGGGCGGACTCCAGATCCAGGACTCACGACCCGCGGTTGACACCGCCCGATGCGATGCTAGAATTGGCAGTAAGACATCTTACAAATTGACGCACTGGGAGTGTTTTTGGGCAGAAGTGTAGGCACACCGTCTCAGGCCGATGCGGGCCTTACGCAGAATGGTATCCGGCCGATCCAATCGGTTTCGCTGGTGCCAGAGGTCCATGCGCGCCTGCAGGAATACATTATCGACAACAACCTGCAGCCGGGGGACCGTCTGCCGTCTGAAGCGTGGCTGGCGGCCCAAATGGGCGTTGGGCGACCACTCATTCGCGAAGCGTTGCGCGGGCTCGAAGCGGTCGGTTTGATCGAGACCCGCAAGGGGGTCGGACGGTTCGTTCGTGCCTTCGAAGTCGAATCGTATCTCGGGCACTTCACAGCCGATTTCCTCATTCGATCCTTTTCCATCAAGGACCTGGCCGAAACCAGATGCCTGCTCGAGATTGCCGCGATCAGCGGAGCGGTCGAGCAGCTCACCGATGAAGATTGCGATCAGATCCGGACGCATCTGCACGATATGCGCACCGCCATCGAAGGTGGAAGCGCGAACACCGACGCCGATATTGGTATGCACCGGGTCATCATGAGCCGTGCGGACAACACGATCATCGCCGCCCTGCTGGACGCGGTCTACTCATTGACGATTGCTGGGAAGACTCGGGACTCGCGCCCGCCGGAAATGGGGATGCAGGATCTCAAGGAGCATGAAGCAATTGCGGCGGCTGCGACTCGGCGAGACGGCCCAGCCGCGCGTGAGGCGTTGATCGCCCATTTCGAAACGACGTCGTCTCGCATGGGATTTCGTCCGCTTTGGCGGAACGTCTATGGAAAGGAGCGCAGCTGACCTGACCGCCGGGCGGGAGAGCGCTCCGGCACTTCGGTTCCTCAGATACGAAGCAATGGTTTTGTCAGATCGACAAGGAGTACGGAATGACGCAAGAACGCTTTGGAATCGACACATTGATCGATGGCGCGCGGTCGGGCGAGCTTTCCCGGCGCGATATCCTCAAGGGATCCGTCGCGCTTGGGCTTGGCCTGCCGTTCGGTATGGCGCTGGTCAATGCTGGTTCGACGGCCGCGCAGGACACGATGACGCTGAGCTTCGATGCCGGCGCAACCCAGGGTGGCGGCGGCCGCCCGAACGCGGCGGCGACCGAGTACAGCTTCATCATCAATGGCGGCAGCCAGTTCGAGATCAATCGTATGGTCGACGCTCGTTTGGTCACCATTTCGGCGGATCTGCAAGGGTTCGTCGGGGACCTGGCCGAGTCGTGGGAGATTGCCGACACGACCGCGGTTTTCAAGCTGCGCGACGATGCTGTCTGGCATGACGGCACCCCGGTGACCGCCAAGGATGTGGTGTTCACCATCAACATGCTGACCGATCCAGCCACGACCTCTCGCTGGGGCTCGTCGTTCCGCAATGTCGTTGGATACGAAGAGGCTCAGGCGGTGGAAGATGGCACGCCCACCAGCCTCAGCGGGGTTACGGCTCCGGACGATTACACGGTGCAAATCGATCTGGTGCAGCCCGATTCGGGCATGCTGGCTGGATTCCTGTTCATCAGCATCATGCCGGAGCATGTGCTCGGCAGCGCCGATCGGGCGACGATCACCGAGCTTCCGTTCTGGACGACCGAGGAGCGTGTGGGCGCCGGTCCGTTCAAGTTCATGTCGCTGGTGGAGGGCGAGCGGGTCGAGCTCGAGGCGCACGATGCCTATCACTTCGGCGCGCCGGCGATCAAGAATCTGAACCTGCTCTTCTTCGCCAGCGCCGAGACCTCGCTGGCGGCCTTCCAGCAAGGTTCGAGCCTGGCAGCCCCGATGACGATCAATGAGGTCGAGCTGGTTGGCGGCATCGAAGGCGCCGAGTCGATCGGCTTCCCGGCGGGCGTCGGCTACATCGCGTTCAATGTCTACCAACCCTACTTGCAGGATAAGCGGGTTCGGCAGGCCATGGCCTATGCGATCGACAAGAACACCATCGCCGAAACGCTGTTCCAGGGACAGGTCGCGGCGGTTTCGACCGAAATTCCTTATGTCACCTGGGCGCAGCCAGACGATGCCAATCCGTACGACTACGATCCGGACAGGGCCAGGGAGCTTCTGGAAGAGGCCGGCTGGACCGGTGAGCAAACATTGGGTTTCTGGTACTACTACTCCGATCCGATCACGGCAGCGGTGATGGAGGCGATGCAGCAATATCTGCAGGCGGTGGGCATCAACACCGAGCTCAAGTTCGACGATGGCTCGGGCGTGCGCACGCAGGAGATTGCCGACAAGACCTGGGACATGACGTATGGATCGTTCGGCGCTCAGCCGGCGCCCTCCAACCTAACAGCCGTCTGGGGTCCTCCGGGCTACGTCACCTACGGCTGGAGCAACGAAGAGTTCGATGCGGCCATGAATGCGGCGTTGCTGACCTACGATCAGGACGAGCAGGCCGAGTACTACCAGACCGCCATCAGGATCCTCAACGAGGAGTCGCCAAACGTCTGGTTGTTCGACCGCCAGAATCTGGTCGCGGTCAATACCGGAAAACTCGAGAACTCAGTCTGGGGTCCTGGCCACATCATGTGGCTCAACAATGCCCAGGAGTGGCAGGTCGTCGAGTAACGTCTGTTTTCGACGCGGAGGGGCGTACGCTCTTCCGCGTCGATTCTTCTTTCTGGCGAGAACCGCTCAAACGCAGGATCTGGCTCCGTGGCTGCATATATCCTTCGACGTCTCTTTCATGCCCTGACGATCCTGCTCTCGGGAGCGTCCTCGTGTTCATTTTTGTCGAAATGGCGCCGGGCGATGCGGTCGACGCGCTGATGCCACCGGAGTCGCTTTCCACCCCCGAGGCGAAGGAGGCGATGCGCGAGCGGCTCGGGCTGAACGATCCAGCGCCGCTCCGGTATGTCCAATGGCTGGGCCGGGCGGTCCAGGGCGATATGGGGTACTCGCTGACCTCGCGCAGGCCAGTGACCGACATCATCATGGCGCGCCTGCCGAAGACGTTGTTGCTGGTTGGAACGGCAATGGTTTTTTCTGTGATCGTCGGGATCGTCACCGGAATCATTTCGGCGATCAAGCAGTACTCGGTGATCGACTATCTGGCGACCTTTTTCTCCTTTTTCTGGTTATCGATTCCTGGATTCTTCCTCAGCTTATTGATGATCTATATCTTCGCCGTGAAGTTGAATTGGTTTCCGGTTTTTGGCGCATCATCGCCAAATGCGGAGCATCCGGTGCTCGACCGAATCCATCATCTCATTTTGCCGGCGGCGGTCCTGGGGCTCGAGCTGGCGGCGGCGCTCACCCGCTATACCCGCGCCAGCCTGATCGAGGTCATGCGTGCAGACTACATGCGTACCGCGCGCGCCAAAGGGCTCCGGGAATGGATTGTCATTTCGAGCCACGGGCTGAAGAACGCGCTCATTCCGGTCATCACCGTTATTGCGTTTCGCCTCCCCTATCTGATCAGCGGCGCAATCGTCATCGAGACGGTCTTTCAGTGGCCGGGACTCGGACTGCTGACGCTCAATGCCGCCAATCAGAAGGACTATCCGGTCATTCTGGCGCTGACGATGGCGGTCACGATCCTGGTGGTGGTCAGTAGCTTCCTTGCCGATGTTGCATATTCGGTCATCGATCCAAGGATTCGGCTCGGATGAGCAGCGCAGCACTTGCCAGCATCGGCGGCCAGCCGCACGCCCTCGAAGAGATCAAGACGCGACCCGGATTCTGGAAGCGGTTCGTTCGGCACCGGGTGGCGGTGATCAGTTTGGTCTTCCTTGTGTTCATGGGCCTCGCGGCGCTGCTGACCCCCTTGGTCTCGCCATACGATCCCTATGCGATGAGTCTGGTCGACGCAAACAAACCGCCGAGTCTGGAGCATCCGCTCGGCACCGACAAACTTGGACGCGATACCTTGACCCGTGTGTTCGTTGGCGGCCGGGTTTCGATTCTGGTGGCGCTGGCGGCGGTCGCGATCAGCTCGTCGCTGGGGACGGTTCTCGGTCTCATTGCCGGGTTCCGGGGTGGCTGGGTCGATAGCATCATTATGCGCGTCACCGACGTGTTCATGGCCATCCCGCTCTTCGTGCTCTTGATCGTTCTGGTATCGATGCTTGGGTCGAGCGCGCGTAATGTGGTGTTGATCATCGGGTTCCTCAGCTGGATGGGCGTGGCCCGGCTAGTGCGCGGTCAGGTGCTCTCGGTCATGAACCAGCCATTTATCGAAGCCGCCGAATCGACCGGGGTGCCGGTCGGCCGGATGCTGACGCGTCATGTGCTTCCCAACAGTTTCATTCCGATCGTGGTGGCCAGCACCCTGGGGGTCGCCAATGCGATGCTCCAGGAGGCGGCCCTCTCGTTTCTCGGGTTGGGGATCCAGCCCCCTACTCCGTCGTGGGGCAACATGCTCAATGCCGCCCAGTCACTTCAGGTGCTCGTCAATGAGCCCTGGGTCTGGATCGGTCCCGGACTGGCGATTGCGCTCACCGTGTTGAGCATCAATTTTCTGGGCGACGGGTTGCGCGACGCCCTCGATCCATACGTGTAAAGGCAGGAGCACACTCGGGTGGCGTTCGACACCGTTATTCGTCAGGGAACAATCGTCGATGGCTCGGGTGCGGCTCGGTATGCCGCCGATCTCGCGATCGACGAGGGACGGATCGTCGCAATCGGCGATCTGGGAGAAGAGCGGGGCACGGTCGAAATCGACGCGGCCGGTCTGATCGTGTCGCCTGGGTTCATCGACGTTCACATCCATTCCGAAGTGGCTCTGATCGAGCCGGCGACGCCAAACCGGTACGGGTCGGTCCGCCAGGGAGTCACGACCCAGCTTCTTGCCCCGGATGGGTTCGGCTGGACCCATCTGGAGGGCGAGCTCTTCCGGCAGATGTGGGACTACACCCGCTTTGCCACCGGTGACGCCAAGCTCGGTGGACCGTGGCCGCGTGCGGAGGACTATCTCGCGCTGTTCGACGGCACGACTCCAGCCAATGTGGTTCCGGAAATCCCTCATCTGCCCATTCGCCTGGCGGCGATGGGATGGGACGACCGCCCGGCAACCGATGCCGAGCTCGATCTGATGCGCGAGCTGGTGCGCGAATGGCTGGATGCCGGGGCGGTCGCCTTCAATACCGGACTCGACTACCAACCGACCGCATTTGCCGACACGCGCGAGCTGATCGAGCTTTCGAAGGTTGTGGTCGAAGGCGGGGCGATCTATGCCGCTCACATTCGATACAACATTCTGGGACGCGACGCCGCCTGGCGCGAGACGTTCGAGATCTCGCGGGAAGCGGGTATTCCGGTCCATATCTCGCACGAGAACGTCGACGACATCAGCCGCCCGTTGCTCGACGAGGCGGCGGGGACGATCGACGTCACGTTCGAATCCTATATGTATCCGGCTGGTTGCACCCATTTGGCGATGACCTTGCCGACCTGGGCGCAAGCCGGTGGCACCGATGGGGTCTATCGTCGATTGCAGGATCCCGAGATTCGCAAACAGCTGACCGAGTACTTGCAAGAGTCGCTCACTGTTGGCGAGGGTCGCCCGGGCAAGCTGACGATTGCCGCCAACCAGAGTGGCAGCCATATCGGCCGCACGGTTGCAGAGGTGGCCGAGGAGCAGGGTCTGCCGATCGGTGAGGCGGCGATGCGCATGCTGATCGCCGAGCATCCCTACGCGCTGACGATCTATCACCGGCGGTATGGCGACGACGTCGCC
Source organism: Thermomicrobiales bacterium (assembly GCA_023957115.1). Classification (GTDB taxonomy): domain Bacteria; phylum Chloroflexota; class Chloroflexia; order Thermomicrobiales; family UBA6265; genus JAMLHN01. Next base: position 159,317 of record JAMLHN010000002.1, on the reverse strand, counting down.
CGAACGATCGCAAAGGAGACCTTCCAGCATCCGGCCATGATGGTGGCCAGTGATGGTATCTATCACGGTACCTTCAGTCATCCACGCGCCAGTGGCTGTTTCGCCCGCGCGATTCGGATGGGCGTCCGCGAGCTGCAAGCGGTCACGCTCGAAGAGGCGATCTACAAGATGAGCGGCTTCCCGGCAACCCGGTTTCACGTCCCCCACCGGGGTTTCATTCGGACGGGATATGCAGCCGATCTGGTGTTGTTCGACGAGGCGACCATCGCCGACGGGGCGACCTGGGAACGACCCCTGGAGAGTCCGACCGGGATCGAGCTGGTGATGGTGGGCGGCGAGCCGGTCGTGCGCCGGAACGTTCCAACGGGGGCGCTTCCAGGTAAAGTCCTGCGACGTCAGGACGCGACGGTTTCCGCATGACTGCATCGCTGCGAACGGTTGTCGCTGGGCTGGAGCACTACCATGTCACCGGCTGGGCCGAAACGCTCGGGCTCTTTCCCGACCGAATCGAGGTGGTTGGACGATTCGACCCCGATTCCACGCGGGCGGATCGGGACCGTCCGGCATTCGTCGATCCGCATCTGCCCGAGTCATTCCCGGCGTGGTTTCAGCAGGTTCCGTTCTACGCCGATCTCGACCGGATGTTGCGGGATACGCGCCCCGATCTGGCAATGGTGACGTTGCCAAACCGGATCGCCCCTGACGCCATCGTTGCGCTCACGCAGGCCGGTTGTCATGTCATTACCGACAAACCCGGCGCTCTCGACGCGGCCGGCGCGGGTCGCGCGGTCGACGCGGCTCGGGCGAATGGCGTCAAGCTGGCGGTGGCGTTCACCCGGCGATACGGGCGTCCCTGGCAGCAGGTCGCGAGCGAGATCGCGCGCGGGCGCCTCGGACACATCCTGAGCTCCGAGGCAATCTTCGTCACCTCGTCGATTCCGGTGCGCGATCCGGCGAATCCGATCTTCGACCGCGAGGCGATGGGCGGGGGCATTCTGCACTGGCTGGGCATCCACGATATCGATCTCATCCAATGGCTCTCCGGTGAATCAATCATCAGCGTGCAGGCGATGGCGGCCACGATGAGCGCCTCAGCCGTGAACGTCGAGGACACGATCTCGATCCAGTTCCGGCTCAGCGGGGGCGCGGTGGGCACGATGCATTTCGCGTACGCCCTTCCCCGGCCGGGCGGAGCGGGCTCTTTCGCCCTGCGCGGGACCGATGCGGCCGTGACGATCGATGCCGCCGGCACGACGGAATGGATCGGTCCGGGTTCGATCGCGAATCCGCTCCAGAGCGAACAGCTCACGAGCGATGTGGTGCGACTTCCTGGATACGGCTCGGCGGGAGCCGCCATCGTCTCCGACATGCTCGATGCCATCGCACGCGACCGCGGTCCACTGGATCCTGGAGAAAATGCGCGGGACGCCTTGCGAGTCGTCGATGCTGCCTATGAAAGCGCCCGCACCGGACGCGCTGTCGATATCGACCCGGAGAACAACCTGCGATGAGAGAAAAGCTTCACGGTGTCTGGGTCGCAATGCCGACTCCCTGGCAAGCGGACGGTTCTGTCGATGCCGGTGTCGTGCGGGAGCTGGTGCAGCGGTATGCCACAGCCGGGTTGCATGGCGCCTACACCACCGGTACCGATGGTGAGGTGCACGTCCTGGAAGTCGACGAGCTGAAGCAACTCGTTCCGCCCTTTGCCGAAACCGCCGCGTCGGTCGGATTGCCGGTCCAGGTCGGCTGCGGGTGGGCGCATACCAACGGCGTCATCGAACGTGGTCTCGTCGCACGGGAGAGCGGGGCCGGGATCCTGCAGGTGAGCCTTCCCTCCTGGATTCCACTGGCCGACGATGAGCTCGACCGCTTCTACGGGGCGATCTCGGACGCGTTGCCGGAGATGCTGCTCGTTCACTACAACATCATGCGGAGTGGACGGATGATGAACGGCGCCGATTTCGCGCGGGTGCGGCAGATTGCGCCGGGATTGGCCGGGAGCAAGCACACGGGCGGCAGCATCTCCTTGCTCATGGACATCATCGACGCCACGCCGGACCTGGCGCATTTCATGGTCGATGCCGACATCGTGACCGGCGCGCTCTTCGGCTCGCCTGGGTACTACTCGTTCATCGCGAGCACGTCACCGGCATTCGCCATGGCGATGATGGAAGCCTGCGCGCGTGGCGATTGGGCATCGGCCGCAGAACACGCCAAGCTCTGCCGCCGGTTCTTCCGGCGATGGCTCCCCATGTGCCCCGATATCAACTCATCATCGGCGCTGGCGAAGGTCGCCACCGCGGCCGGGATCTTTCCGGATATGCCGCTTGCCATCAAGGAACCCTATGCCAGCGGCACACAGCGGCATGTCGAGGAGCTGCGCGATCTGCTGAACATCGAATTTCCCGAATTGATCGATTCCCGGTTTTCCTAGCGATCTGAAGGAGCATCCATGAACTCGTATCGCGTTGGTATCGTCGGTTTGAGCTGGATCACGAATGATCCTGCTGGTCCTGGCACGCATTCCGTTCTGGGCGATGCAATGCCCGGCACCCACCTGAGCGGTATGGCCCGCATTCCCCAGGTGCAGGTCGTGGCGGGTTGCGATATCAGCCCCGAGGCATGCGATCTCTTTCTCGAACGATGGGATTCGACTTGGCCCGGTTTGCTGGTCTTCGATGACTACAATGTCATGCTACGGGAGGTTCCGCTCGATATCGTGGCCATCGCCACGCCCGACGATCTGCATGGACCGGTGCTCAAAGCGGCAGTCGATGCCGGGGTAAACGCGATCTTCTGCGAAAAACCAATCTCGACCCATACCGACGAAGTGGACGAGATGATCGCCGCGGTCGAAGCGGCCGGTATCGTCGTCAATGTCAATCACACGCGTCGTTGGAATCCCACCTGGGTGGCTGCCCGGGAGGCGCTACGGAGTGGACGGATTGGCGATCTGGTCACGATCACCGGCAAGATCGGTGGCGAGCGCGCGATGCTCTGGCGCAACGACAGTCACGTTATCGACATCATGAACTATTTCGCCGAGGCGAATCCCATCTGGGTCGTCGGTGAGCTCGAAGCCGCCCACGCCAACTACGGTACTCGCTACCACGGCGATGGAGGACGCGATGCGTCGCTCGAGCCGGCAGCGAACGCCTACTGGGCCTATGACTCGGGCATACGCGCGTTCCTGAGCGCGATGAAGAGCGCGGTCTCGATTCTCGAGGTCGAGCTGATCGGTTCGAAGGGGATCATCACGGTTGGCGATGGGCAGGCCTGGCTACGGGAACAAACCGAGTCTGGAGTCGTTACCAGCCCAATCCTGCCCGGCTATTCGATGGTTGGGATGCAGGCAGCGGTGGTCGATCTGATCGATGCGCTGGAGAACGGAACGGAACCGCAGTCGCCCCCGCATGAGGCGCGCAAAGCGGTCGCCATCATCGAAGGAATTCTGGGATCTCAGGCCAGTGGCAACAACCGTTTCGATATCGGGTAAGGACATGCGTCTCGTCGATCAGGGCGTCATCTACGATGCGGAACAGGCGCCGCCAGAGCGGCGATCGTGCGCCTTTACCTCGCTGGTCACGTTGCGCGATGGATCGTATCGGTGCTCGTTTCGGGCCGCTCTGGGGCGCGACATTCCGGGCGGGAAACTGCGCATCATGGGCAGCGAGCATGGCAGCGACTGGAACGTTGTGCATCCCGGGCTTTCTCATGTCATCGACGGGATCGAAGGCGATCTGTATGCCGGATACCTGGCCGAGCTCGAGCCGGGCGTTCTGACCGGATCGTTCGTCTGGGTCGATCGTTCCGATCCCAATCGCTCCTTCGTTCACCCCGAAACGGCTGGTGTGCTCGAAATGCGGAATCTGATTGCCGTGTCTACCGATGGAGGCGCCACCTGGAGCGGATGGCAGGAGGTCGAGCTGGGTCCGGAGGCCGGGTGCTCCTGCACCGGACCGATTTTCGAGATCGAGTCCGGAGTGCTGGCATTTCCCTACGAGACCTGGAAGTCATACGAGGACCCGCGGCCAGGTTCGCACACGGCATCGCTCCGGCTTTCTCGCGATAACGGCAGAACGTGGAACGAGCGAATCATCGTCGCGGCCGATCCAGACGAGCGCATCTTCTTTTGGGACCAGCGCATTGCCGTCCATCCAGGAACGGGCGAGCTGGTAGCGATGTTCTGGACCCACGACCGGCAGGCGGGCGCCGATATCGACAATCACATCGCCTGGAGCAGCGGAGCTACTGAACCCTGGAGTCGCCCGGCATCGACCGGGTGGGCTGGGCAGCATTGTCAACCGCTTGCGCTGGGTGGATATCGGCTGGCCGCGATTCATACCGAGCGGACGGCGCGTGGCGGCATCATCGTTCGTCTGAGTGAGGATTTCGGCCGGACCTGGCGCGACGATTCGATGCTGCGTATTTATGAACCGGCCGCGGCCGCTTCCAGCGATGCCGAATCCTTCGAGGAGTTCTGGCAGTCAATGATGACCTGGCCGTTCGGGCATCCGCGGGCGGTGGTGACACCGGATGGTGACATCCTGGGCGCCTGGTATGCCGGATCGAACGACGTCATCGGGATGCGCTGGGCGCGCGTCGCCATAGCCTGACCCGTAGAATGCGAGAAAGGATCCAATGAACGGCAAACTCGAATCGCTCGCGGTCAACGGCGGAGCTCCAATTCGCACCACTCCGCTCCCCGGGCACGACCGGCTGATGGGTCAGGACGAGATCGACGCGCTGACCGAGGTGATTCAGTCGGGGCAGCTTGGCCGGCATGGGGGCACCAAGGTCAAGGAGCTCGAGCGCGCCTTCGCGGAGCGATACGGTGTGAAGCACGCGATTGCGGTTTCGTCCGGATCGGCCGCTGACCATACCGCCGTCGCGATGATCGACCCCGAACCGGGTGACGAGATCATCACGACCCCCTGCTCGGATTTCGGGACGATTCTCGGCATTCTGTTCCAGAACGCGATTCCGGTCTTTGCCGATCTCGACCCGGAAACGCTCTGCCTCGATCCGGTATCGGTCGAAGCGAAGATTACACCGCGCACCAAGGCGATCTTGGTCGTGCACCTGTTCGGGGGCCTGGCCGATATCGATGCGATCAAAGCAATTGGCGATCGGCACGGGATCCCGGTCATCGAGGATTGCGCGCAGGCGCAGCTTTCGGAGATCGACGGCAGGCTGGCGGGAACGATCGGACAAATCGGTTGTTTCAGCTTCAACAACACCAAGCATCTGAACTGCGGTGAAGGCGGCATGGTCGTCACCAATGACGATGCGCTGGCCCGTCGCGCCCGGCTCTTCGCGGACAAAGCCTGGCCGCGAGACGAAGACGAGCGATATAGCCTCTTCCTGGGTCAGAACTACCGGATGAACGAGCTGGAAGCCGCGGTTGCCCTGGTTGGGTTACGCCGGCTCGACGAGAACGTCTCCGACCGCCGCCGGGCGATCGAGCGGATTCATGAAGGGATCGGCGGTATCGATGGAATCACCATCCCGGAATCGATGGCGGGCGCGCGGTCCAGCTATTGGATTCTTCATCTCTTTGTCGACGATGGGATCGATCCGGGCGCGGTTGCCGAGGCGTTGACCGCGGAAGGCGTGCCCTTCGGCGCCCGATATGTGACGCCGTTGTATACCTGGCCGGTGCTCAGAGACGCAAACACCTACGGCACGTCCGGATTTCCCTTCGATTCGCCGTATACGGACCGTGCCTTCGACTACGCCCCCGGACTGTGTCCGGTCTTCGAGCGTCGCCGGGAGCGGCTGATCCTGATCAGTGTCGACGAACAATGGACCGATGAGGACGCGGATGACATTGCCGCAGCAATCCGAAAGGTGATGCCGCATTTTCTTTCTGGCCATACGAGACGGGCATCGATGTGAGTCGTGTTTGCGTGCCTGGCGGGTTTGAAATTGTTTCCAGTCGCCGGTACCATGCTAAGCGATCACCACTTTGCGCCGCCCGGCATCGATGTTTCCTGAATGGGGAGTGTCGAGTTGGGCGCCCACAATGGAACAAGGGACTCGAGGTCCATCACGGAAAGGAGGTCGGCGCCCACACGCTGGCCGGATCGTAGAGAGACCGGCAAACGGCAGGGTCGAAACCCAGGTCGGCTGGCGTTCGGACGTCAGCTCGAAAAACCCTCCAAGGAAGGAGCACGGATTGAGATCACGGATTCGATGGAAACGGCCGATGCAGTGGATTGGCATCGTAGCGTTGATGATTGGGCTGATCGCGCCCTCGGTCGCGTTGGCGCAGGACTCGTCGCCGGAGTCGGGCGGTGGCGTCCTGATCGGCGCGTTCGATGTCGGCCCGGGCGGCTGTCCGGAATGCCCGAACCCGCTGCAGGCGGGCGCCGGATTCACCTGGTATGAGAAGTATTTCTCGAAGCTCATGCTCTACACGCCGGATTTCTCCGAGATCCAGGGTGAGCTGGCCGAGAGCTGGGAGCTAAACGAAGATGCTACCCAGTACACGATTCACCTGCGCGACGGGGTGCTGTGGCATGACGGCGAGCCGTTTACCGCGGCCGATGTCAAGTTCACGATCGAGACCGCGGCTCACCCGGACAGCGCCAGCTACATCGGCGCGAAGTTCGTTGGAGTCACCTCGATCGAGACTCCGGACGATCTTACCGTCATCCTGAACCTCGACGAGGGCAATGTGACGCTGCTCGATGCGTTCACCTTCCTCGTCATGCTTCCCGAGCATGCACTCGCGGACATCTCCCCGGCCGATCTGACCACCTCGTCCTGGTGGCTGGACAACCCGATCGGAACCGGTCCCTTCAAGTGGAAGGCCTACGAGCCCGGACAGTACATCGAGCTCGAAGCCTTTGAAGACTATTGGCGGGGACGCCCGCAGCTCGATGGCATCATCAACCGCTTCTTCCCCGAAGCGGGCAGCTCGGTGATCGCCCTTCGCTCTGGTGACATCCAGTTCACGTATATGACCCTCGACGAGGCCCTCGGTCTCGAGGGTGAAGAGGGCTTGAGCGTTATCGCAGGTCCGTCGCAGGTGCTCAACTACCTCGGCTTCGACTTGACCGATCCGCGCTTCACCGATCAGCGTGTGCGCCAGGCGTTCATGTATGCCATCGACCGCCCGACCATCGTCGAGCAGCTCTACGGTGGACAGGCCACGATGGCCAACTGCGGGTTCATTCTGCCGCAGTTCGTTCCGGATGGTCTGAACGACTATGCGCAGGATGTCGAGATGGCGTCGCAGTTGCTGTCCGATGCCGGATTCGACGCCAGCCAGCCGGTCGAGATCCTCACCTACTACGGCGACCAGCTCTCGCAGGACGTGCTCGTCACGATTCAGCAGTTCATGGCCGATGCTGGCGTGAATGTCGAGATTCGTGTGGTCGACGTTCCGACCTACAACCAGATCACGCCGGATCCCGAGCAGTGGGACATCACATTCGCCGGCGCCGCCAATGGCCCCGACCCGGATGTCCTCTCCTCGCACTTCGAGTCGATCGAGTCGAACCCGAGCGTGCTCAATCGATCGAACATCAAGGACGATCAGCTCGACGCACTCTTCGCTGACGGTCGTTCCACGGTCGATACCGATGCCCGCGCCGAGGTGTACCAGCAGATCTGCCAGATCATGAACGATCAGGTCTACTGGGCCCCGCTGTGGGTTGCGACCCGCTTCGGCGGCGCGTCCGACCAGATCGAGAACTTCGTCTGGGTTCCGGCGCCGGGCGGCGGCCGGTACTACGACCAGGCTGAGCTCTGGTCGCTCGCGGCGTAGCTCGAACGCGCATTCGTCATCGCGGGAAGCCCAGACCGGGCTTCCCGCGTGACGAACGGAGACTCCCGGTTACGGGAAAGGATTACGCTGCGACGGAATGGGACGCTATATCCTCCGGCGATTGCTCATCGCCATTCCAATCCTCTTCGCCATCACGCTCATCGTCTTCTCGATCCAGCAGCTGAGCCCGGGCGATCCGCTCAATGCCTATCTGCCCCCGGACTTTGCTGTCCCGGAGGCGCAGAAGGAGGCGATGCGGAAACAGCTTGGTTTGGACAAGCCGTTTCTGACCCGATACGGCTACTGGCTCAAGGAGGCGGTTCAGGGCAACCTCGGCACCAGTATTCGCACGCATGAAACGGTCGTGCATGCGATCTCGAGCCGGGTCGGGGCCACGCTCCTGCTCATGGGGACCGCATTGTTCGTGGGAACGTTGCTGGGCGTGATCTTCGGCGTCGTTGCCGCCGTCCGGCAGTATTCGATTCTCGACGGTTTTCTGACACTCTTTGCCTTTATGGGGATTTCCACACCGGTCTATCTGACCGGCCTGCTAGCACTCTATGTCTTTGCCTTGCGATTGGGCTGGTTTCCCGCTGGCGGTTATTCGACGCCCGGACAACCGTTTTCGGTCGTGGACCGGATCGAGCATCTGATCCTGCCGGCCGCCATCATCGCGGTCAACTATATTGCCCAGACTATGCGGTACACCCGTTCGGCGATGCTGGAGGTGTTGGGGCAGGACTACGTGCGCACGGCGCGCGCCAAGGGACTCAACGACCGTATCGTGATCGCAAGACATGCGTTCCGCAATGCACTCCTGCCGATCGTTACGTTGATCGGCGCCAGCATTCCGGCGCTCATCGGGGGCGCTATCTTCATCGAGTCGATCTTCGGATGGCCCGGTGTTGGACGGCTTCTGTTGTCCGGGGTCGAAGCCCGTGACTACCCGATCATCATCGGGATCACCTTCGTGCTGGCGATCGTGACGTTGGTGGCAAATCTGGCCACCGATGTCGTCTACGCCTTTGTCGATCCGAGAATTCGCCTTGATTGACCAAGCGACCGATCCAAACGAATCTCAGATGGTCCAACCGGTCTATCGAGCTCCGGCTGATGATTCGCTGTTGGGGGCGAAAGACGTGGTCCGGAGCCCGGCCCGCGAGGTCCTGCGGCGTTTCATGCATCACCGGCTGGCAATGACCGGGTTGATCGTTTTTCTGATCATCGCCCTGATGGCCATCTTTGCTCCAGTGGTGACCCAGTACGATCCCAACCAGATCGATCTCCGGGCGCGCGGGCAATCGCCCTCGATGGAACATTGGCTCGGCACCGATCGAACCGGACGCGATATCTTCACGCGGACGGTCTATGCGGGCCGGGTGTCGTTGCTGGTCGGCGTGCTGGCTGTGCTCATCTCGGTGGCCATTGCCATCATCCTGGGCGCCTGCGCCGGGTTCTTCGGTGGTAAGACCGACATGATCATCATGCGGTTCACCGATGTCATGATGACGTTCCCCCCAGTGGTGATCTTCGTTGCCGTCGCAGCCGCGGCCGGTCCTGGGTTGGTCAATACGATTCTGGTCATCGGATTGTTGTTCTGGATGATTCCGTGTCGCCTCGTACGCGCGAAGGTCTTGTCCGTGCGCGAGACCGAGTACATCACCGCGGCCGAGGCGGTTGGGGTGCCGACCCGGCGGATCGTCGCGTTGCACGCCATCCCGAATGTGCTCGACGTGATCATCGTTTATGTCACGCTCGGAATCGCGCAGGCGATTCTCCCTCAAGCGGGACTCATTCCGGGCGTGGTATCCAGCCGCCGGACATCGAAGCTGGGGCAATATGCTCAACGTCGCGCGGAATATCAACACGCTCGAATCTGAGCCGTGGCTTTGATTCCGCCCGGCATCGCCATCGTGGTGACCGTGATGGCCGTGAACCTGATCGGCGATGGTTCCCGTGACGCGCTCGATCCTCGGTCACGGACGTAGCAGTCGGCAGTCGGTAGTCGGCAGTCGGTGCAGTCGGCAGTTTCCACGGTACGGCAGTCGACAGTCGGCAGGTCGGTAGTCGGCAGCCGGCAGTCGGCAGTCAAGGAGAGCGTAATCCTGCCGACCACGTACACGAGACCCGCGGGGTGAATCCGCGGTCTCGTTTGATTTGTGGTCGTTCGCAATGTGACTGGTGGGTCGATACGACTCGCCGCGGCGAGGCGGTCTTCTCCGGCTTCGGTCGGACGACGGAACGCGCGGCGAGGCTTTGCCTTGCCTTTGCCTTTTGCCTTTGGGCCTTTTGCTCGCCTTTGCCTTTTGCCTTTTGCCTACTGAACGGTGTTCTCCAGCGTGCCGAGCTTCTCGATCTTGGCGACGACGTGGTCGCCGGCCTTGAGGTAGGTCTCGGTGGCGGCGCCCACGCCGCCCGGAGTCCCCGGCGCAGACTGGATCGCCTGGGCGCAGCGTGACGAAACGCGACAGAAACGCGACCGACTCCGGGATAGAAAAGATCATCTCGCCGGCGTCCGAATGCTGGCGCAGCTCACCACGATTGACGGTCAGCGCCATTTCGAGGGTGCTCGGATCGCCTGATTCGTCTTTGGTCACCAGGTAGGGGCCGATCGCGGCGAAGGAATCGCACCATTTGCCAAGGAGCCAGTCGAACCAGAGGTCACCCGGGCGCTCTTCGCGTCCTTCGGCGATCTTCAGAGAACGCCGAGACGTCGTTGAAGACGGTGGCAGCCAGCAAGGTAGTCGTTGGCCTCATCAACCGAAATATGACGTCCTGGCTGCCGATGACCGCTGGCATCTCGATCTCAGTCCAGGTCGGGAATCGGGCGGAATCAGAATCGGATCGCCGGTGCCAATGATTGCCGTCGACGGCTTGATGAAGGGACGCGGATTGATCTTCTCCTTGTCGACCGCCGATCCGCCGCCTTCGATGATGTGGGACTGGTAGTTCCCAGCCAGCAGGAAGATCGCCGTGTTGGCGGAGTCTGGATGGCGGCGCCGAGGGTGACATCGCCTTCCGCAACGGTCGGCACGCCGCCGACCGCGGTATCCATAGATATCGCCGGCAATGGTGATTCCCGTCACCGAGGGCCAGAATATCGACCACATTGCTGGGCAGCGTCGCGCCAATGGCGGTGGCGCCATCGGCCAGGTCGACCACCTTGCCGTCGAGCGACAATCCCGCGCGGAACGCCCCGCCGTCCTTCGAATAACTAACGAATTTCACCTGGTTCCTCTCCTATCCCGTGTTACGACCAATCAACCTGAACTCGTTCACCGGTTCTTGCCGCTTCATAGGCGGCGTCGATGACTCCCAACGTGGCGATCAATGCATCTCCATTGGCCAGCGGTTGCCGGTCCTCTTCGATGGCGGAAAGCAAATCGCGAATCACTGCCGGGGCCATGGCGCCATACCCGGGAAGGGTTGCCATCCGGTAGGTCAGTGTTTCCTCACGGACCGGATCGTCCCGGGTTCCCCGCTCCGAACCAGCTCACCGTCCCATCGAATCTGACCGAGAGCGATCCGCGTTCGCCGCGCAGTGCGACATACCCATCCGACATCGTTCGCGGCAGCACGAACGTGCATGCCGTGCCGGATGTTTTGACCGGTAACGAAACGCCAGCGACATGGCATCCTCGACATCAATGCCGGCCTCGTTGACCTGCCCGGAAAGGGCCTGGACCTCGACGATGCGTTCTGCCGGTCAGCCAGAGGAGCTGGTCGATCTCAAAAATTTCAGTTGATCAGGATTCCCGCCGCCTTGCAGGTCTCGGAAAAGAGGTGGCTGTCTGGCCGTGCACGAACGGCGACGAGGTGCCGAAGACGGAATCGGTCGAAAGCAGCCGGCCGGGGCGCCTCGCGACAGCCCATAGGCATATTGCCAGCTCGCCCGTACCGGCGGAGTGCAGTTGCCGCCACTCTCACATCGTTTGCATCCGCCACGGCAAAGGCGCGCTTGGCGGTGGCTGCCCGGTTGGCGGCGCCTGGTTTGTCGACCAGCATGTGGATTCCGGCGTTGGCCCGTAAGCTCGATCGTGCGCCCGGTATATCTCGATCTGGAGTGTGACCAGCGAGATCGGGCGCGACGCGGTTTCGATCAATTTGCCGAGATCGTCGAAAAACGGGGTTGCCCGATGCCGTTCATGGAGGGACGGTTTCAGGTGCGGGTCGTAGTAGCGGGGCGCCAAACCGCTCCACACCGTGCGATCGGGCTCATAGATCCCGACGATCTCGAGCTCATCGGGAAAGAGCTCGATGCTCTCGACCCAACCGGTCGTGTGATAGTGATCGAGACCAACGACGGCAAGCCGGCGCTTTGCCATGTCACGCTCCCCAGTTGAAGACGGCGCCGATCATCGTCCGATCGCCGGCGGCGAATTTGGCCAAGACGTTTCCGATCTCATCCGCGGCGAAACGATCGGTCACCAGCTTGTCGAGATCGATCCTGCCGCGGCCGGCTTGTTCCAGCAGGTAGCGGTAGTTCGACTCCCTGGTAAAGGTGAACGGCGCGCCGGCCAGCGTCTCCTCCGGGTCGTATCCGCAGCCGACGACTTCGATCTCTTCAGCAGCTTGCTCGGGAATCCGTAGAGCATCTTGTGCAGCTTCAGGGCGTATTCGGCTGTGGGTGCGTGGCGGTAGAGACCCATCAATGCGATGCGGGAGTACTCGCGGCAGATATCGAACGCCTGCTCGGAAGCCCGACCACGCACCGCTGGTCTCCATGACCAGACCGACTCCTGAGCGCCCGCCGCACTGGTCGCCGCGGCCTTCGTCATTGCCGCCTTGCACAACCGGGCGGTCAATCCGAGGATTGGGCGAATTCGACCTGCTCTGGAATCAAGCATCGATTCCGATGACGCGCGCACCCATCATATCGGCGACAAGGGCAGTCGATGCTCCGACGAGACCAAGACCGACGACCGCGACCGTCTCTGCCGCGGCGTACCGTCCCAAATGCAGCGCGCTGACCGCCCATCCGGCCGATACGAGGCTGGCGGCTTCGGGGGAAATGCCGTCCGGTATGCGTGGACTCCGCTTCAGTGGGGCGACAGTACTCCCTGATGACCGACGCCATTGAGCGAAACCGGCTGTCCAACCCAGCGGGACCACCCCCGCACCGAGCTTGGTGACGAGTGGATCCCATGTAGACACATTCCCTGATGGAGTGCCAAGCCATTCGCCCGTGTAGGAGCCAGTTTGATAGATATAGACATTGCTGCCCGGGCTGATCGCGGTATGGGTTACCTTGATCTGCACCTCACCCGATCCTGGTTCCGGGATCGGTTCCTCGATGAGTCCGATCTCACCCGGCGCGGTTACGTAGTAATGCTTCATCGAACGTTGACTCCTTGTTACCAGGCGAGTGCGTAACCGTCGCGTCGTGGGTCGCCGCCGCCACAGTAGGCGCGCCGGTATCCGGGATCGATCATGATGCCCTGACCGCCTCCAACGAGGGGGTGACCAGTCGCCATGCAGCTCCAGGTCGCCCACGCGGTGAGACGAGTCACCTCGACTGGATGTACTTGATCTGAAGCGTTGTGCCGCTTCCGGGTGGCTTTGATACGTAAATTATAGCTGCTCGATCGAGAACTCGTGATCGATGACGTTGACCATCTGCGGGTCGTCGGTAGAATTCCGAACGACCCCGGCGTGCCGATCATCATGAAGAGCTTGTCGTCGCGGAAAATGGCGGCCGGGGCCATGCACATTTCGATGTTCCGGTGTGGGCCGATCGCGTTGGGGCTTTCAGGCTGGAAATCGAACCAGTATCCGAAGTTGTTGAGCATCAGCCCGGTCTCTCCGGCCATGACACCGCTCCCGAACCCGTCTCCGAGCGATTGGGTAATGGAGACCGCATTGCCGTCCGCATCGACGACATCGAAATGAGTCGTACATTCCTTGAGGACGCGCTTCGGATCGCCGGGAGCAATCATGCCCTCCGCCCGCGGTCCCTCGTACCGCTCACCCTGCACGCGAGCAGCCGAACCGGGATCCAGCAGATTGCGACGCTCCTGCGTGTACGCATCCGAAAGCAGGGTGTCGAGGTCGATGTTCGGATTGGTCGTATAGGCGATACGGTCGGCAACCGCGATCTTGGCGATTTCGGCAGAGTGTAGCGGTGGGCTTCGGGTCGAGTTCGTCCCAGCGGCAAGGTCAAACGCGTCCAGCATCTTGAACGCCTGCAGGTATTGCCAGCCACTGCAGCTCGGCGGCGGGCAGTTGATCGAGTACCCGCGGTAGTCGATGCCAAGTGGGTCTTTCCAGGCCGGTTCGTAATTGGCCGGTCCCTTGGCGTCGAGAATGCCCCCCTGGGACTGGATCGATTGGGCACGATTTTGCTGGCCAGCGGTCCGCGATAGAAGGACTCGATGCCTTCCCGCGCGAGGCGCTGATACGTGGCCGCGAGCTTCGGTTGACGGATCACCTCCCCGGCGACCGGGGCGCGGCCGTTGGGCATGAAGACGCTCTTGGCCATCTCGGTGAGATTGCCGGCGCGATAGACCATGTCGAAAAAGAAGGCGTTCTTCGCGGTCAGCGGAACGCCATGGGTGGCATAGCCGATCGCCGGAGCAAAGAGCGTATCGAGCGGCAACGAACCGTATTCGGCGTGCGCGGTCAGCCATCCAGATGCGGCCGAGGGGATCAATGGCGACTTGGGCCCGTAGTTCTTTTCGCCTTCATGCGCGAAGGCGTCCAGCGCGGCATTGCGAGATGCGGGGCCGATATAGTCGAGCACACGAAGCCGGCGGTCCTGGGCGGTGTAGACCAGCATGTATCCGCTGCCACCTAGCCCGGACATGGTTCGACCACATTGAGGGACGCAGGCCGCAACCGCCGCGTCGACCGCATTGCCACCCGATTTGAGGATCTCCATCCCCGCCAGTGACGCCAGGGGGTGCGCCGACGCAACCGCGCCTCGAGTCCCCATCGCCATTGGACGGTGGGCCAGTCCCAAATTCGGCCATGCCATTCGACAGCTACTCCTCCATCGAAACTACCGGTCGCTCCGTCCGGCATTGTGTCATAGCCGCGCTTTTTCCGCGTTGCTCTATCGAAGATGTCTGACATCTGGCATCGTCCGCTAGAATGGAGCTGCGCCCCAACCGAGCACAAGCATGAGAGGTTTCGATGTCCGAGATCGACCGTTACCTTGCCGCACTCTCCGAACCTCGTCGAACGCACGAATCGAGCATCTGCTCGATGTCATCGAAACGGCCGAGCCCGGGCTCCCACGGGCGCTCTGGAGCTACGGTGACGGGGTCATCGGATTCGGGCATTATCACTATCGCTATGCCAGCGGCCGCGTGAAGGCAATTTTTCATGGTCGGCGTGGCCAGTCGCAAGCGATACGTCTCGATCTACACCAACTGCGCCGACGGCGGGAAGTACCTGACCGAATCGTTTCGGGACCGATTTCCTGGTTGTAAGATCGGCAAGAGCTGTATCGAAGTTCGACTCGGTTACGATCGACGATGAAGTGCTGGCCGATTTGACACGGCAAACGGTCGCATACTTCCAGGCCGAGATGCAGAAGCCAAAGATTCCAAAGACGATGCAGATATGGGGGTGACGTTCAGATGACCAGAATCCGGATCGGCGCAGCGGTCGTTCCCACAGCATGCTCTCCGTCGATCGTCTTCGCGAGGCATGGCGGACTGTCGACGCATTCTGGAGCCGACACGCTCTGGACATGGGGATCATTTTTCCCTTGAGTGGAGATCCTGAGAGTACGCATTTCGAGGGGTACACCCGCGTTGGCGGCGATGGCTGAAGTGACCGGCAATGTGCAATTCGGCATGTTGGTGACCTGCAATTCGTATCGCAACCAAATCTGCTGGCGGACATGGCCCGACGGTCGGACCATCTCTCCGGAGGGCGTATATCCAGGGCATCGGCGCCGGTTACATTTGGCGTGATTACGATGAAGTGGATATGAGTTCGGGACGGCGCCCGACCACTGGAAGGCACTGGATGCAGCGCTGCCGGTCATCAAAGACCGGCTGGCGAGGCTGAACCCCGGCCGGTCATCGAACGTTGCCGATCATGAAGATCGGGGCAGTGGGCTTGAAGGTGACGCTCCGCATAACCGCGCAGTATGCCGACATCTGGAATTGGCAGGTACCTTTATCGGCAAAAGAACCAGATCCTCGATGAATGGTGTGAGAAGGTCGGGCGGGATCCGAACGAGATCGAACGCTCCGTGACGGTCTCGCCTCCGTTCGACCAGGCGATGGTCGAAGACTACGTCGCGCGGGGATTCGATCACATCATCATTCGACACTCGGCTCCCGAGTTCGATGCCGATGCCCTCCATGCGCTCGTTATGTGGAGAGACAAGTTCGGGGAATAGGTTCCCCAAGGTTGAAACCCTGGACTCGTACGAGTTGCGGAAGATTCTCCAACGTTGAAACGCTGGGCTAAGACTCTTTCCACGCGTACGTACGCGACAGAGCGACTTGGTTCTCTGTGAAATTCCAGAGTTCGTTGTCCGAACTTGCCTGCAAGGCGCTCTAATTTCTTTCCGTGCGTGCGTACCCGATGGGGTGGAGTCGCTCATCACCAAGAAAGGCCCGGCGGGACTCTGACGGTCCCCAGCCTATTGCCGGCTAAGCTTGGCGACTGTGCGGTGTGTCGTTGCGCTACCGCAAGAAGGTCGTGCTCACTGGCGCTGCCGGCCATCGGATCACAAGAGGCTCACGCGAGTCTCGACTCGAACCGCGGATCCAGTCCGTGCGAGCAAACGCTATAATTAGTACAAGCAGACAATAGTCTAGACACAAACCACCAAAATCCAGCCGCTCCGCGGCACCAAAACCAAGCGTGCAGGGGGCGCTGCTCACTGATCGATCACGTTCTTATTTCGCAAGAATGGGCTAGGATCGAGAGTAATCAACATAACGGCTGTCGTGCATCGAGTCTGACCACGTTTAGGGAAGCAACCGTCGATCGATTCACCATTACCTGCCGCCTCCCCGATGCAGAAGTGCCAGCCTTATCGAGTGGCTCTAGTAGCGTTATGTTTGATCTCGCAGAACACCAGGAATCGAATCACGACGGCCGCACTTCCGTCCCATCTCTCCGGCATCGATCGAACACCGCGGCCAGGACCTCGTGCCGGCGACCGCAACTGCCGGAGCATCGCGACGGGCATTTCACGCCGCATCGGCTGGTTTCCAGGAGGATTTCATCCAACACAAACATCATCAGCGGCAATCACCAAAACCTTCACAGGCCGACGCGACTGCATTTGCTTTCGCCCGCGCGATCTCGAGCACATTTTCTGCCGGGCTCAGCGATGGATCGACCGGTTCCGGAATACCGCTCACACGAACGTCGAAATGGTCGACCACCTGTCCCAACAGCTCGAAGCGCCGTGGCGAACCCGATGCGAGGATCAAACGTCGATCCATCGAAGGCATACGCGCTCCCTTTCCATGTACGATTCGTTCAACCGGCCGACAGTCAGCCGTGGAGCATCGATCCGGACGCCATGTACCGAGATTTCTATACCGTTATCCCTGCGGGAGGAGCGGGAACACGCCTCTGGCCGCTCAGCCGCGCCCACCGACCGAAATTCCTGCTGCCGTTGATCGGCGGGCGCTCGCTCCTGCAGCTCACCGCTCAACGAGTGGAGCCATTCTCGCCGCCCGACCGCATCTACACCGTATCTGGCGCCGCCCATCTCGCCTCCATCGCCAGACAACTCCCCGAGCTTCCGGAGCAAAACCTGCTCGTCGAGCCCGGGATGCGTGGAACGGGCACGGCCATCACACTGGCTGCGCTGCTGATCGCCCGGCGCGATCCCGAGGCCATCATGGGCAGCTTTGCCGCCGATCACAAGATTGGAGACACAGCCGCTTTTCGGCGCGCGCTCGCATCGGCCATCGAATCGGCCAACGAAGGATATCTGACCACCATTGGGATCGAACCAGACCGACCGGAAACTGGCTACGGCTACATCGAACGGTCCGACGATCGGGCTCTGCCTGGCGCCTATTTCGCGCATCGTTTTGTGGAAAAACCGGATCTGGCCACCGCCGAACAGTTTCTCGCAAATGGACGCTACCTTTGGAACGCCAGCATGTTCGTCTGGCGCATCGATGTCTTTCTGAGCGAGTTCGAACGGGCCCAGCCCGAGTTGTTTGCCGCCCTCCAGCGCATAGCTGACTGGTGGGAGGATGACCGTCGACAAGAGGATATCGAGCGCGCCTGGCTCGATCTGCCGGTCACCACCATCGATCAGGGTCTGATGGAGCATGTCGATCGATTCGTGGTCGTGCCGGTCGAGATGGGTTGGTCCGATATCGGTGACTGGAAGGGATTCTCCGAGCTCGTCGAGGCTGACGCCGATGCGAACTGCTTTCAGGGTGAGGTCATTGCCGAGGAGGCAAACCGGTGCGTGGTCTGGTCCGAGCAGGATCGGCCGGTTGCCCTGGTGGGTGTCGAGAATCTGGCGATCATCGATCTCGCAGACGCGCTCTTGGTCGTCGACCGTGAAAAGGCGCAGAATGTACGGGCTATCGTCTCGAAGCTGGAACGAGAACGGCCCGACCTGACATGATGGAAACTACACAGACGGAGATCCCAATTGGGCTCTCCGAGATCGAGCAGGCACGCGAGCTGCTTGCCAACGGCCCCAATGGGTCAATTGCGACGCGCACGCCCCTCATCCCCTCCGACCCATTGAGCAGCCAGCTTGGGTGCCGGGTCTGGCTCAAGCTGGAGAATCTGCAGAAGACCGGCTCGTACAAGATTCGTGGCGCATACACCAACATCGCGAGTCTCACCCCTGAGCAGGCTTCCGCCGGCATCGTCACCGCATCGGCCGGCAATCACGCGCAGGGAGTTGCGCTAGCAGCGTCGCTTTTCGGTATTGCCGACCGCACAACGGTGTTCGTGCCGGTTGGCACCCCGCGCGTCAAACAAGAAAACACTCGATCGTACGGCGTCGAGGTCCGCGAAGTCGGCGAAAACTTCGATCGCGCTCGCGACGCCGCCTACGAAGAAGCGGCCGAAACGGGACGTATCTTCGTCGAGCCATTCGACGATTGGAATACGATCGCGGGGCAGGGCACCATCGGACTGGAAATGCTCGACGAGCTGCCCGCTGCAAACGCAATTCTTGCTCCAGTAGGCGGGGGTGGATTGATTGCCGGTATCGCATTGGCCGTCGAAGGCCGTGGCGCGCAAGCTCGGGTTATCGGGGTGGAAGCCGAGGGAGCGGCCTGTCTCGTCTGGGCATTGGAGCACGGCGTTCCCGACGCAATGCCGCATCCTCCACGTACTCAGATCGCCGACGGCATCAAGGTCAGCCGGATCGGCGAGCGTCCGTTCCTGGTTGCCAGCACCCTCATCGGGCGAGATCAGGTCATAACCGTTCCAGATACCGAAATCGTCGCCGCGATCGCCGATCTCATGGTCTATGCCAAGATCATTGCGGAGGGCGCAGGCGCGACGGCGCTGGCGGGATTGCGTGATATCCAGCGCGGACGTGTGCCGTCTATCCCACCCTTTGGCAAGGACGACAATGTGATCGTCCTCATCTCAGGGGGCAATATCGATCCAAGTTTCTCCTGGCGCATTCTCTACGAGCAGTCGGTACCGAACCTCCTGGTCATCCGCATTGCAATGCCAGACCGCCCAGGCGAGCTGCTGCGCATGCTGCTGCCGATTGCGCATTTGAACGTCAATATCATCGATGTCGATGTGAATCGGCTCGACGCGCGTCCTCGCATGGGCGAACGAATCGTCGAGCTGTGTGTCGCCATATCGGCCCAGGCACAAGCCGACAACTTATTGAGCGCGCTGCGATCCAAAGGCTACAACGTGCTGGTCAGCCGGTGGCAGGACCCACGCCTCGACCGCAACGCCATGCTTTCGCGGTCATTGCTTACGGCTGACCGCAACTTCGACGCCACGCCCCGGGAGCAGTCCGATGCGTGAACAGAATGACGACCGGCAGGAGCTCGACGACCCGATCGCGTACCGGGACCTGAACGATCAGCTTCCAAACGAGGCGCTGCGCGAGGAACTTGCCCGCATGACCCCGGAAGAACGCGAGGCTTACCTAGAATACCTGGAGGAGCTTGCGAAGACGTATCTCGGTCCGGGCGGCCCCTGAGGCCAGGAGTCGATCGCAGCCACCTGACGGGTGGAGTCTCCCGTCATCGAGATAGGTGAACCCGATCCGCGTAGAACTCGGATCGGGTTCGATCTTCTCCGGTCCCAGGAGACACAGGGCTCAGGACCCGCTCAATACGCCTCTTGCGCGTTCGGGTCGATGCCGAGCGCGTCGAACTCGGCGGCGATACCCTTGAGAATGAAACCGGCGTCGGAACCAACGGTCAGAAACTGGAAGCCGCGTGCGGCAAGCGCGAGCGCTTCGTCCGGACCCGTCGTCGAATAGCCGGCGAACTTGCCGGTGTTCTTGCACGCCTGGAGGATCTTTTCGACCGCTTCGGCATGGACCTCGCTGGTGAACCGGTCTCGTGGATGAATGCCATACGAGAGCGCGAGATCGGACGGACCGACCCAGCAGCCGTCGACGCCGGGCGTCGACAGAATCGCTTCGGCGTTGTCGACCGCGGTCTTGGTTTCGATCTGCACGGCGAGGAAGACCTCATTGTCGATCTCGTCGGTGTAGGTGGCGCCGTAGCGGGCGGCCCGGCCCCAACCCCAGGAGCGCGCGCCGATGGGTGGGAAACGGGTGGCATCCGCGGCGCGTTTGGCGTCGTCCGCGTTGTTGACCATCGGCACCACGATACCGACGCATCCCTCATCCAGGAAACGACCGATCCAGGTAAAGTCGTTGACCGGAACACGCGCGACCGTATCGGCCGGATACCCACCGGCCGCCATCAGACAGTCGATGATCCGGTCCATGCCGAACGATCCATGCTGGCCATCGAGGAAAACGAAATCGATCCCGGACGCGGCCAACGCTTCGGTCGAGATCGGCGAACCGATGCCGGACGCGAACCCATAAACCGGCTGACCGGCACGCAGCTTTGCGAGTGTACGGTTCTTCACGTTTCCTCCCCTTTCGGGCCAGCATGGCCCAAACCGATGTCGAATCTCCCAAGCGACATGCCTGGGAGAGCGGTAGTCATCATCGAGCCGCCGCGATCCCGTGCGATCGATCGGGCATCCAGACGGGAACATTCCGAGCGTAACGAGACACGGGGCCGACCGTTCGGCCCCGGGCATTCACGAATTGTTGGTACGGGTCGGGATTCGATGTTGACATCAACCAGGGTCGTTCATTCCGGTAAGACGTCTGATGTTCTCCTGGCCGGATTGTAGACGGTTGCCCGTGCACTCGCCGGTCGTTATCAGGGCAATCAAAAACCGGATTCCGTTGTCCCGCACCCGGTTGATTGCGTTTACGCGCGATAGAGCGTGTCATCGAGGCCGAATCGACGTGCCTCGGATACCAGCGCATCCCAGGTCGTGTCGTCGACCAGAATGCCCTCCGCCTCGCGACGCGTTTGTTCCCGCACCTCGGGATCGCCAGGCATCAGTACCTCATCGAATCCTTCGGCCGGCGTCGCGGCACGCACCCGTTCCGCCTCGTCGGACACCGCCGCACGGAAGAGCTCGAGCGGACCAAAACGACTTGGATCGATGGCAATCACGATCGGTCCGTTGCCACCCCGATGACCCAGAAGCCGCTCTTGCGTCATCCCCGCCAACCCCCGGCCCAGGAGCTGCGCGAGCATGCTAAACCCGGACCCCTTGTGCCCTCCAAACGCCATCAAGGCGCCACCATCGTAGAAATCGTTCGGATCGACCGACGGAGCCCCGTCCAGATTGACGATCGCCCCGGCCGGAACCGGGACCCCCTTGTTGCGCGCGACGCGAACCTTGCCCTCGGCAATCTGGGCCGTGGCAATGTCGAGGGCAAAGGGGTGCTCGGCATCATTGCCCGGCACTGCCCAGGCGATCGGGTTGGTCCCCATCACGCGGGTGCGCGCACCGTAGGGCGCGACGGCCGGACCGGCATTCGCCATTGCGATGCCGACCATTCCCGCACGGGCGATCATTTCGACGTAGGGCGCCACCCGTCCGACGTGGAAGCAATGCTCGACCGTGCCGATTGCGATACCGAATTGCCTTGCCAGCGCGATGGTCTCGAGCGTTGCCAGCTGAAACGCTGGTTGTCCCCAGCCCCACTTGCCGTCGACTCTAAGGGTCGCTCCATCGACGGCCACGACCTCAGCGACGGCATCCGGAACGAGCGCGCCACTTTCGACGACCTCGATGTACTGCAGGATACGAATGACCCCGTGCGAATCGTGGCCGGTCAGGTTGGCGGCGACCAACGCGTTGGCGATGAAACGCGCGGTATCCGCCGGGGTTCCGACCGCTTCGAAGAGGCCCGCCATCAGGCCGCGAAGTTGATCGGCATGGCAAATTGGCATGGGGGGCTCTCTCCATCCGAACGCGGCGCCGCTGCACGATAGTTTCGGATTGTAAGCTGTAAACAAAGCGGTCGCCGGGCAATATCTCACACGTATCTGACTACTGCCCCCCGCGCACAACTCCCTGGAGCAGCTGCCCCGATTCGGCCATCACATAGCGAAGACCATCGAGATAGAGCAAGACATCGAGCAGCTCTTGCCCGTCGAAATGCTCGACCGCATCTGCCAGCTCGCCGCATTCGCGCAGGGCGGCAACCAGATTCTGCCGCGCCTGCGCCCCGCGCCGGAAGTCCATCTGCTCGGCCTCGATCATAGGGCGACCCCGGCAGCCATCGGTGGTCGGCTCCAGCCGGCTCCGAACTGATTGCTGAACAAGCCTTCGAACGACGCGCCGATCCGGCAGAGTCGTTCCTCATCGAATGGCCGGGCAGCAATCTGGAGACCGACCGGCAACCCGTGCTCGTCCAGACCGCAGGGAATGACCAGCACCGGTTGTCCGGTGACATTGAATGGCATGGTCATGCGCGTATAGGCCAGCGTCACCGATTCCGGTTCGGTTCCGTCATATGCGGCATACAGGTCGTCCGCCGGAAGCGCGGTCGCGGGCGTGGCTGGAGAGACGAGAACATCGACGCCGTGATCGATGAAAACCTGCTCGATACTCTCCCGCACGACCGAGCGTGCCTGCAATGCGCGTAGGTACCCACCGGCCGGCATGACCGAGCTCGCTTTGACCCGCTCAACCAGCACCGGTCCGTAACGCTTGGGATTGCGCTTCACACCGTCACGATGGACGACCTCGGTTTCGGCCCGGTTGATGATGAACCCGGCCGCGCGCGCAGCACGCGCGTCGTTCCATGGAGCATCGACGACCTCGACCCCGCCTGACGCGAGCAGGGCGATTGCTTCCCGCACCGCGGAGTAGACACCCGGTTGCAATCGCTCGAAGAAATGCGGATGCGAGATGCCGACCCGGATGTCCGAGAGCCCAAGAAGCTCCAGCGTCGTCTCCTGCAGTCCAGCCAGTGCCCCGTAAAGCGTGTACGCATCCTGAGCCGATTTGGCCAATGGTCCAACCGTATCGAGCGACCAAGCCAGGGGAAAGACCCCCTTGGTGCTCAAGACGCCATAGGTCGGCTTGAGTCCGACCGTGCCACAGACCGATGCTGGAATCCGGATGCTGCCGCCGGTATCGGACCCCATGGCGCCCATCGCCGAACCGACTGCCACCGCGGCGGCCGATCCGCCGGACGACCCACCCGGAATGCGGTTCGGATCCCATGGATTGCGCGCGGGATGACTCACCACACCGGCCGCAAACTCCTGCGTCACCGTTTTTCCGACGATGATGCCTCCGGCCCGGCGCAGCATCTCGACCGACGTCGAATCTTCCCTGGCGGCCGCGACACGGGAGCGGCTTTTCGAGTTGCACTTGGTCGGCAATCCGGCAACATCGAAGATGTCCTTGACCCCCAGCGGAATACCATGTAAGGGTCCACTGAACGTTCCGCCACGAGCCGCGTCATCCTGCTCCTCGGCAATTGCCCGTGCCTGATCGCCGGTCAGCGTGACATAGGCATGAAGCTGACGCTCGGTCCGGCTCGCTCGCGTGAGGGTCGCCTCGACGAGCTCGGCCGCGGTCAACGCCCCCGAACGAAGCGCAACCTGAGCTTCAGCAATCGTCAGATCCGCGGGATCGCCATCGAGCCAGGTCATCGGAGAACCTCGTTCACGCGCGGCCAGGTTGGGTCATAGGCCACTGCCGGCGGAACGCCGTCCAGATCGAGCGTTTCCAGATCGTCCAGAAACCCAATGATCTCCTGAACGCTTCGTTCCAACGATTCCTCTTCGGGCGTGATCTCGACGCCAAATATCTTCGCGTACCCGACCAGCGCCGCTCGGGTCGACTCGGACTGCTCCATCCCGTCCTCCAATTTCATGCCGTGCCCGGCCAACAGGCTTCACGTGGCGCGCAGATTCACGCGCGCCACAGCGCAGCATGCCCACCTTTTCATTGGGTTCCATGATCGTCGAATTCCGAATCGCGCGCATCCTCATACCCCGCTCTATCTCGCTCGAAGCTTAGAGAACGAAGAACGATGACCTCGATTCGATCGGCGACACGGTCCGAGGCAGGCCCTGCCTGGAGCGCGGAACGCCGTTCGAGGTTTTGCTCGGTTCGATCCTTGCCAATATCTCGCCGAAATATTTTCAAAGATTTCGATCATCTATGTACTGATGCCGTGAAATCTAGTAACATCCCTCCCCAATTGAGCCTCTCGCAAAAGGCGCCGCCGCAAACTGGACGGCGGTCGGGCCGATAGCACGAGTCCCACGAACCCGCTTGGGGAGTGGGGCACACATTCCAGCGGTTCGCTGAAACATCGAGGAGAGTGAGATGAAGAACGACTCCGTATTGGATAGCCTGGCAACTTCGCTCGATCACCGGCAGGTAAGCCGGCGCCGCCTCATGCAAATGGCCGCGGCAACCGGACTGGCGGCTCCGGCTGCCTCGGGTCTGCTTTTCGTGCAGTCCGTTGCCGCGCAGGACGGTGAATCGGGCGGTGAGATCGTCGTTGGCCTCGACTGGGAGATGGACAATCTCGACCCAGCGGTGACCCCATATGCGGTCTCCCACTGGGTGATGATGAACATCTTCGACACCCTCGTCTGGCGGGGCACCGATGGAACCTTCTACCCCGGTCTGGCCGATTCCTGGGAGATCAACGAGGACGGGACGGTCTACACCTTCACGCTGAAGCAGGGTGTGACCTTCCACGACGGCACGCCGTTCAATGCGGAAGCGGTCAAGTTCACGTTCGACCATATCGTCGATCCGGAAACCCGCTCTGGGTTCGCTTCCAGTCTTCTGGGACCCTACGACCAAACCGAGGTCATCGACGAGTTCACCGCCGCCGTGCATTTCTCGGCTCCGTATGCGCCGTTCCTCGACAGCGCGAGCCAGGCATTCCTGGGTATCCCATCACCCACGGCCGTACAGGCCGATCGCGAAGCCTTCCTGCGCAATCCGGTCGGCACGGGCTTCATGAAGTTCGTCGAGTGGGTGCAGAACAGCCACATTGCGCTCGAGCGCAACGACGACTACAACTGGGCGTCGCCGGTCTTCGCGCATGAGGGGCCGGCCTATCTCGACAAGATCACCTTCCGCTTCTATCTGGACAACCCAACCCGGTTGGCTGCGCTCGAAGCCGGTGATGCGAACCTCGTCCAGGGTCCACTGCTCAACGAGATTCCGCGCCTGAACGACAGCTCCGATTTCGCGACCAATGTGCCGTTGAACCCGGGGCTTCCTGCCACGATGTTCTGCGACACCACCAAGGCGCCGACCGACGATCTTGCGGTCCGTCAGGCCTTGAACATCGCCCTCGACCGCGAGCTCATCGTGCAGATCGGGATGTTCGGGCAGTCACGCGGAGCATACGGCCCGCTCTGGGAAACGACGCCGTACTACTCGGCCGAAGTCGAGGAGCTCTATCCATTCGATCCCGAGCGTGCCAAGCAGGTGCTCGAAGAGGCCGGCTGGGTCGAAGGAAGTGACGGTATCCGCGAGAAGGATGGTCAGCGCCTTACGGTCTCGCTCCCGGCAACCGACTTCACCACGCCGTTCGACGAACTCTCGCAGGGAGTCTGGAAGGACGTCGGCATCGAGCTCGAGCTCATCCCGATGGACGGCACCGCCGCTGACGAAGCAATCGCCAACAGCGAGGTCAATCTCTACAACAACTCCTGGGTCAGCAGCGATCCGGTCGTGCTCAACAATCTCTTCCTGAGCAAGAACATCGACGGCGGGTTCAACTGGAGTAAGTGGGCCAACGAAGAGCTCGACGAGCTGCTCACCTCCGGCGAAGCAACGGTCGATGAGGAAGAGCGCACCGAGATCTATCGCCAGATTCAGGCGCACATCATGGAAAACGCTCTGATCGTGCCGGTCTATGGCAATCCGGGTGCGGCGATCGCGTACGAGAGCCGCTATAACGATGTGAAGCAGGACTTCCGCAATTACCTCTGGTTGTACGACGTGACCGTTTCCTAGAGGTAGCTGAGAAGAAGGGCGGGCACCGCAATGATCGTTCGACTTGCGCTTCGGCGCCTGGTCTTGATGGTGCCTGTCCTCTTCATCGTCTCCCTCATGGTCTTCATGATGGTCCACCTGACCCCGGGCGACCCGGTCCGGGCGATGTTGGGTCGGTCGGGCGCCTCGGCCGAAGAGGTCGAGAATATCCGGCAACAACTCGGTCTGAACGACCCCCTCCCCCTTCAGTACGTCCATTTCATGACCGATCTCGCCACGGGCGAGCTCAAGTCGATCCGTACCCAGCAACCAGTTGTTCAGGAGTTTTTCGACCGGTTCCCCAGGACACTCGAGCTCGCCGTTCTTGCCCTGATCGTGGCAACCGTGCTTGGGTTCGTGCTCGGCATCATTGCGGCGACCCATCAGAATTCCTGGATCGATAGTCTGACCATGGTCGTCAGTCTGCTTGGCGTCTCTGTGCCCGGTTTCTGGCTGGCGCTCTTACTCATCTTTATCTTTGCAATCTCACTCGATTGGTTACCAGCCACGGGCACCGAGGGGGTACGCTCCCTGATTCTTCCCGTGACCGTGCTCGCCGTCGAACAGATAGCGCTCATCGCTCGTCTCGTTCGCGCCAATAGTGGAAGTCCTCCGGGATGACTACATCCGCACAGCGCGCGCCAAGGGACTGCGCGAACGAGCAGTGCTCACCGGGCACGCGCTCCCAATGCCCTGCTTCCCTCCATTACGTTGCTCGGTCTCAATTTTGGCTATCTGTTGAGCGGCGCAGTCATCGTAGAAATGATCTTTGCTCGTCCCGGAATTGGACGTCTTATCGTTGAAGCGATTCTCAGTAGAGATTTCCCCCTGGTTCAAGGGGCCGTCTTGTTGACCGCTGTCGTTTACCTGATCGTCAATCTCATCACGGATATTTCGTACGGGATCGTCGATCCACGCGTCCGCCACTAGCGCCGTTCGCGGTCGAGGAGCGAGCAGTTCTTTATGGCTCAGGCAACAGCGAATGCCAACGCGCATCACTCCGCCGGGAACTCCCGGGGAGCCATCGATGCCGCGGAACCCAAGAAATCAAGAAGGACAGTGCGCCGGCTGATCCGACACAAGAGCGCCATGCTCGGACTGTCGGTCCTGATCGTGTTGATCATTGTCGCGCTCTTTGCTCCGTTGATCGCTCCAGAAGACCCGATCCAGATTTCCAGAGATGTCATGCAGCCCCCATCGCGCAGTCATCTGATGGGGACGGATAATCTCGGACGCGATGTCTTCAGCCGCGTGGTTTACGGTGCCCGGATCTCGATGCAGATGGGGTTTATCGCGGTCGCGATTGCCGCCTCGATCGGGACGCTCATCGGAGTCGTGGCGGGAACCTATGGCGGGATCGTCGACGGTGTGTTCATGCGTTTTATCGATGCGCTGATGGCGCTGCCAGGCATCCTCCTCGCATTGACCGTCGCGGCCACCCTGGGTCCTGGACTCTATAACGCCATGATCGCCGTCGGTGTCGCCTGGATTCCAAGCTTTGCCCGCATCGTGCGATCGAGCGTATTACAGATCAAGGAAACGACCTATGTCGAAGCCGCGCGTGCCTCGGGCGCAAGCGATCTTCGGCTCATCATGCGACACATCCTCCCCAATGCCATGGCGGCCGTGCTCGTGCTTGCCAGCCTGGGGGTCGCAACGGCCATTCTGGTTGGCGCGGCACTCTCGTTCCTCGGAGTGGGCGCCAGCCCGCCAACCGCGGAATGGGGAATCATGCTCTCCGATGGACGCCCGTACATGCGGAGTGCCTGGTGGATCATGGCCTTTCCGGGATTGGCGATCACCGTGACGGTCCTGGGCGCCAATCTGGTGGGCGATGGGCTCCGCGATGTTCTCGATCCCCGCATGGGATCTCGTTAGTCAGCTTTTCGAACGTTGAAAGGGAGTATCGAGTGAAGGCGCGTATTCGCGGGACTGAAATCTGGTTCGATGTCGACGGCGCGGGTTTGGTTCCCGATGGCCCGCGCATGGTGGAAAAGCCGGTCGCCTTCGTCCTGCACGGCGGTCCCGGTGGCGACCACAGCTACTACAAACCGGCGCTCGATCCCCTGACCGACAAAATGCAGCTCGTCTATATCGACCATCGCGGGCAGGGCCGATCCGGTCGTGGCGATCGTTCGACCTACACGCTGGAAAACAATGTCGAAGACCTGGAAGCCCTGCGTGACTACCTGGGGCTCGACAAGATCGTGCTCCTTGGCGCGTCATACGGCGGCATGGTTGCCCTCTCGTACGCGGTGCGCTATCCGCAGAACGTCTCTCACTTGATCGCCCTCGTCACATCGGCACATGCCGGAACACTGGAGCGCGCCAAAGAGATTCTGGCGGAACGCGGCACCGAGGAACAGAAGCGGGTTTGCGAGGCGCTCTGGGACGGGAACTTCCAGACAGAAGAAGAGCTCATCCACTACTTCGACGTCATGGAGCCGATGTATTCCTACTCCTGGAAGCCCGATATGCCCAAGGATGGCCTGGAGCGCGGGATCTATTCGATCGACGCGATCAACGAAGGATTCAGCGGCTTCCTGCGCACCTACGATCTGCGCGATCAACTGCACAAGATCACATGCCCCACGCTCGTCGTCGGTGCGCGGCACGACTGGATCTGCGCGCCGGAATTCTCCGAAGAGATCGCCTCGCTCATTCCACACGCCGACCTGCGTATCTTCGAACGCAGCGGTCACGAGGTCATCTACGACGAGCAGAACGAGCTCTTCGACGTCGTCCGCGGGTTCATGACCTATAACGGCTAGGCAATGGGCAAAGGGCAAGAGTTCTCACTTTTGCCTTTTGCCCAAACGTCCTACACCGGTGTCGTGGCAAACGCCACCAGCAAATCGACCGTCCAGTTCAGATCGCGCTCGTCGACCGTTTCGACCGGAGAGTGGGTATAGCGGGTCGGATAGGCAATGAGCGCCGATTCGATCCCGCGCTTGATCATCGCCGCGCCGTCGCTACCGTACTGCTGATAGATCGCGCGCTGCATCGGGACGTCGTGCTCACGGCCGATCTTGAGAAGCCGATCCGAGAGCTTGCGTGAATAGTGAACCGATGAGTCCTGGTAAACCACGACCGGTCCGGCGCCGAGCTTGCTTGGGAAGTCCTGCCGGTCCGGTCCCGGAATGTCACCGACGAGTCCGACATCGAGATTCAGGCAAAGATCGACCTCGACTGAGTCGGCAATGCTCTGCGCGCCGATGAGGCCATTTTCTTCCTGAACCGTCGAGGCGATCACCACCTCGTAGGCGAGATCGTCGCGTTTCGACAATTCCTCCGCGGCAACGGTCGCGATCGCGAGGGCGGCCCGGTCGTCCATCGCCTTGCCGGTGATGCGGGTCTGGCCATAACGCTGGACCTTGGGATTCCAGATCACCCGGCATCCGGGAAAGATGCCGAGCGCTTCCGCCTCGGCCCGCGAGCTCAATCCCAGATCGATGAACCAGTCCTTCCACTCCCACCGCTTCTCGGAGCCTTCTCGCGTCGTCAACACATGACCGCTGACCGTCGAAAAGAATCCCGGCACGGTCCCCTGCTCGGTCAGCACCAGCGCAGTTTGGTTGAGCGGCATGATCCAGCGGGGCGGATATCCGCGTACATCGTTGAAATACGACCCAAGATGGACGAACCCGTCATCGCTGATGCTGCGGACCATGAAGCAGATCTCGTCGGCATGCCCCATGATGAGCAGCCTGCGGCCCGCACCACTGACCGTGGCAATGACATTGTCGACACCAGTGCGCTGGACGTCGGCAAATGTCGCCCACCGCGCGGCGATCCAATCCTGCACCGCATCTTCGTGCCCGGTCGGCCCGGGAAGCTCGCTGAGCTCTCGAACAGCATCGAAGAGCTCAGGACGTAGGCGTGACATGCGCAGCATTCTCCTTTTGTCGTTCCCGCATGGGTAGACCCGACAAGTCGACTTGTCCCGCACGGGTATACTTTCGAGGTTAAAAGTATCGCCGGTTTCCGGCGACGATCCGCGCCTCCATCCGGGAATTGCGCGGCTATCACGGAAGGAACATGCTTACCCATGGCAGACGTATCGTCGGCAACGCATGAGTTCGATCTGGTACTGCTCGGCGGTGGCACGGGCGGCTATGTGGCAGCGATCCGCGCCACCCAGCTCGGACTGAAAGTTGCAGTCGTCGAGGAGCTCATCCTCGGTGGCACCTGCCTGCACCGCGGCTGTATTCCGACCAAGGCCTTCCTCAAGTCGGCCGATGTCTACGACCAGGTCAAGAGCGCGGCTGAGTTCGGTGTCAACGTCAAGGGCGACATCGAATTCGACTACGATGGCGCGCTCAAGCGATCGCTGAAGGTGGTCGAGGGGCAGTACAAGGGGCTTCTCTACCTCTTCGATAAGAAGTACAAGATTCCCGTCTTCATCGGTCGTGGCGAGCTGATCGACGACCACACCGTCGGCGTTACCCCCAAGGACGGGAGCGCGCCGTTCAGCCTGCGCGGCAAATACATCATCATCAATACAGGTTCCCGCCCGCGCCCGATCGATGGCGTGCCCTATGACGGCAAGCAGGTCATCAACTCGGATCACGCGGTCGTCCTCGACAAGCTGCCGAAGAGCTTCATCATTCGCGGAGGCGGCGCGACCGGCGTCGAATGGGCATCGGTCTACCATCGCTACGGCACCCCCACCACACTGGTCGGCAATGTGGTCCCAATGGAAGACAAAGAGGTTTCCGACCAATTGGCGCGCTCGTTCCAGCGGCAGAAGCTGCCGGTCATCCAGGGCGCCCGGCCGACGGCCGATGACATCGAGCTCGGCAAGAATGGCGTCAAGATGCGCGTCAAGGATGCCAAGGGCAAGGAAAGCGTCGTCGAAGGCGAGACGCTCTTGGTCGCAATCGGACGCCAGGGCAATATCGAGGACATCGGTCTCGAAAAGCTGGGCATCGAAACCAAGGGATCGTATATCCCGGTCAACGATATGCAGCAGACCAAGGTTCCGCACATCTATGCCATCGGTGACGTCAATGGCAAGCAGTTGCTCGCGCACACCGCCATGCACCACGGATTGATCGCGGTCGAGCACATCATGGGGCTCAACCCGTTCCCGTTGAACGAAGAGATGAACTCTCCTTCCTGCACCTATTGCGAGCCGGAGATCGGCAGTGTCGGTCTGTCAGAGCAGGAAGCCACCAAGCGCGGCTACAACGTCAAGGTGGGCAAGTTCCCGATGAAGCCGAATGCAAAGGCGGTCATCGAGGGACATCCAGATGGATTCGCCAAGATCGTTGCCGATGCCGATACCAAGGATCTGCTCGGACTACACATCATTGGCCCACATTCGACCGAGATGATCGCCGAGGGTGGCGTGGCTCGCCTGCTGGAAAGCACGCCGGAAGAGTTGGCCATCGCAGTGCATCCGCACCCGACCATCTCGGAGGTCATCGGCGAAGCGGCCCACGACTGGCTGGGGCACGCAATCCATATTTAGAGGAGTTAGGAGCTGGGATTTAGGAGTTAGGAACGAAACACCCAGCACGGCGGTGGGATATCCAGGCAATTCCGGTGGTTCGACAATTGGGCTAGCCGATCGAAAGCGCATTCAAACGGGAAACGAGGGTGGCGTGCGAGCCATCCTCGTTGCGTTTTGTGGACCCTACATTCATACCCCATAGGGGTATACTAAAGGCAGAGGGAACCATTGAGATCCCCGAGACGAGCCATATCGAATCCATTGCGAGGAAACACTATGGTCACCACAAAACTGAGCGTTCCGGATATGAGCTGCGGTCATTGCGAGCAGGCCGTGCTCAAGGCACTTGTCCCGGTCGAGGGTGTCGATCAGGTCCAAGTCGATCTTCCCACCAAGATCGTCACGGTTACCTACGACCCGGCGGTGGTTGGGCTCGACAAAGTCAGCGACATCCTCGCCGCTGAGTACTACCCCGTCGCCTCCGTCATCGAATAACGGCAAGGTTCGGTCTTCGGCAGATTGCGACGCATTCGTGGAGGTCGGCTCAATTCAACCGTCTGATTCCAAGCGGACGGCCTGGAACGATAAGCTCCGAGATCTCATCGGTTTCGAGATCGATATGAGTAACCCCATCCCAGCCGCCGTCAGCGAAGGTATAGCCTCCGGTGAGGATCGCCGTCCGCTCATCGCCGGTCAGGGCAACCTGCTCATGTGGCCGCGTGAGCTCGATGATTCGCTCATCGCCCGTTTCCAGATCGAGAATCGTCAGATTCGGCGCGCCGGTCGCTGGACCGGCCGGTCCGGTCCCAACGATGTACGCGACTGTTTCATCGGCTGAGAGTGTGATGCCATGCTGATGCGTATTCGAGGTCATCGGCAGCGACGATGTTGCCCCGGCCGCCGGATCGATCATCCAGAGCAGCTGTCCAACGTACGGAAGCAGCAGCGTTCCGTCGCTCCGGACCGCGGCATAGTGCGGTTTGTCGAACTCGCCATAGCCCAGCGGAGCGGCATCGATCGTGGCCGGTGTCAGCGTTTCGAGATCGATGGCGGTGATCGTGAATGAATCGTGATCGATCGAATAGATCGTCTTGCTATCCGGCGAGGCAACCACATCGAACGGTCGCACACCGACGGGTACCGTGGCGTAGAACTCTCCCCGTTCGACGTCGAAGAGCTCGACATGCCCGCTGGAACCATTCATATGAATCCCAACGGCAACCGTGCCTCCATCAGGAGTGATGGCAATCCCCATCCCGCCGGTTCGATACTCTCCGTAGCCAACGGCCTCGATCAGCGTCCGGTACGGAACCTCGCGCACCGGAAGCAGTGAGCTCCCATCGACGATCGTCATAGCCTGCGCTGACGCGAGGTACCCCTGCCCCTCAGGGCCAACCGCCACACCCCACGGAGACGCCGCAATGGGAATCTGCTCCGCCGTCGTGTCCTTATGGAATGTCAAGCTGTCCGTGGCTGGGTTGCTGAGAAGAAAGAATCCTTCTTGCGGAGGTTGGGCCCCCGCCGTACCTGCACAACGGACGGCCGCCATGGCCACCCCGGCTCGAAGAACTGATCGTCGATTCAGTGCATGTGTCATCATGTCAGTAGAACGCCCTCCGGGTTCGAGTGGTTCCCATTTTGGTACCCTACTTCGGTTATGCGACTGATCGCAACGACTGCAACAAGAGGAAGGAACCGCAATACATGAAATTGCTCCAGTTTCAGGGTGGGGACGGACTGAAGCTCGGTGTGAAAACCGAGCACGGCATCATCGACGTGGCAGCAGCCGGCGAGGCGTTGGGCATCGAGACGCCGACATCGCTGATCGAAACCATCGAGGTCGGGCAGCCTGCACTCGATGCGCTCCAGTCACTGGTCGACGCCGCCTCCGGCGCAAGCAACGCATCCGATTGGACGCTCGACGAAATGGGTATCCAATACGGACCGGCGATTGCCGATCCGGGTAAGGTGATCTGTGTCGGACTCAACTATCGCCGGCACGCCGCCGAGACCGGCATGCCAGTTCCCGAGACACCGGTGCTGTTCTCCAAGTTCAACAATTCCATTGCCGCCTATGGAGACAGCGTCTCGCTGCCGCCAGTCGCGACCGAATACGACTACGAAGTCGAGCTGGGCGTCGTCATCGGTAAATCGGCCCGCAATGTCAGCGAGGCAGAGGCGCTCGACTATGCTCTCGGGTATGTCACCTCGAACGACGTCAGCGTCCGCGATCTCCAGACACGCACCAGCCAGTGGTTGCTGGGCAAAACGCTGGACAACTTCCTGCCGGTTGGTCCCTACCTGGTAACCGCCGATGAGGTTGGCGATCCGCAGACGCTGGCAATCAAGACCTGGGTCAACGGAGAGATTCGCCAGGATTCGCACACCGGGGACATGATCTTCTCGGTCGCCGAGATCATTTCGTACATCAGTCGGTACTTTACGCTCGAGCCGGGCGACATCATCGTCACCGGAACGCCGGAAGGCGTGGCCATGGGCCGCGAGGACAAGCCGTGGCTCAAGCCAGGCGATGAGGTCGTGGTCGAGGTCGAAAAGCTCGGTGCGCTCAAGAACGTCATGATTGCCTAGCGAGGAGTCAGGAGCTGGGACTTGGGAGCTCGGAATGTACCCGGCGTCGTGTCCAGGAGGATTCCAGATCGATTGGGCACTCGTGACGCCGTAGAGAAACCCTCCCGGTGAGCGCCGATGTCACGGCGAGGCGGTCGGGCCTCCTCGCCAGACTCGTGACCGGTTCGATTGCGGGCGCGCTTGCCGGGATTGCCTATCTCGTTGCCGCCGGAATCGACAATCGAGTCTCGGGCCGGCGGCTCTACGATCTGCTGCTGCTCGGGCGGCCATTCGTCTCGTCACCACGCCGCGCCAACATGCTTGGCCTCCTGCTTCACGCCGGCAACTCCGCTGGCCTGGGCGCGCTCTACGGCATCGTTGCCGAACCGCGACTTCCCGGGCCTCCTGTAATCAAGGGGTTGACCTTCGTGACGATCGAAGGAACAGTCCTCTACCCTATCCTCGCACTGGAAGAACACCATCCGGCGGTCGCCGCGGACGAGATCGGCCCGTACTGGACATGGAAGAGCTTTCTCTGGAACTGGCCGCGTCACGTTGCCTATGGCGCAGTGCTTGGCTGGGTTCTTCCTCGGCTACGGAACCGTTGAAACCAGTGCCCGAAACGGCC
The DNA here is from genome assembly GCA_023957115.1 of Thermomicrobiales bacterium. Classification (GTDB taxonomy): domain Bacteria; phylum Chloroflexota; class Chloroflexia; order Thermomicrobiales; family UBA6265; genus JAMLHN01. The sequence goes on along the minus strand of JAMLHN010000002.1, from coordinate 124,397 downwards.
CGCTGCCGTCCAGGCGATACGAGCCAACCAACGCGGGAACGATGGCGGATTCATATGTCCGCAGCTCCAGCCGATCGTTGCCGGAAACGAGGTCGGCCCCGCCCTCGATGAGCGTAATGGCCGCAAATGAGCGTCCGTGGGTGTCCCGCCCGACCGGCGTTCCATCGGAATCGACCAGCTCCAACTCGAAATACCGGCACCCCAGCACGCGAAAGGAACCGCTCTCGTCGCGTTGCAACATCGGCGCGAATTGGGGGCGCAGCTCCGGTTTTGCCGCCCGAACCGATTGCTCGATATGCAGCGCACGGCCAGCGCTGGCGGGACGTCCCCAGTCCGACACGCGATAGGTCAGATCGGAGCTCTGTTGCACTTCGTAGATGAACACCCCGGGTCCGAGCGCGTGGATCAGGCCCGCTTCCACCAGCAATGCATCCCCGGCCCTGACGGGATGGCGCTCCAGCAACACGTCCAGCGCGCCATGGCGAATCACATCTGCCACATCGTCCGGGGTGATTCCCGGCCGGATTCCCGCAATCAGCTCTGCCCCCGGTTCGGCCTCGAGCACATACCAGGCCTCGGTCTTGCCACGGAAACCCGATCCTTCGATCTCCGCCGCCAGGACATCATCGGGATGCACCTGGATGGAGAGCCAGTCGGCCGGATCGAGCAGTTTGATCAGCAGCGGAAAGACCGCCCCTTCCGATTCGAAGACCGGCTTGCCCAGAAGCTCGACCGGATGTGCGCCCACCACATCGGCAAGCCTCTGCCCGGCGAAAGAGCCACTGACGATGACGTTCTGGTCGCATACGATCCACGCTTCACCGTAGGGGGGCTGGTGCTCGCCCAACCGCGTGCCGCCCCAGACCCGCTCCTCGAGGGCAGGCTCGATGCGAAACGGTTTCAGGACCGTCATCGTTGGTGAAGATCCAGACGTTGCATTTCATCATCGGTCGTGACCACGGCTGGCTGTCTCCGGTCCGAAGCGGGTTCGTTCGACGACATGAAATGCCACCAATAGAGGAACGACGCCGCCGTGACCGCGCCGACTGTGTCGGAGATGATCGTAGATCGTATCTTCCGCTCCATTGTGCCGCCCGGTGTCGAGCAGCTTATCGCCAACGTACTCGTAGATTTCCCAGGCGATTCCACCGGTCAGGGCCAGCGCAACAGCAACCATCAACAGCTTGCTCGGCGCCCAGCTGATCGTCCCTTTGCGGGACATGTTGATGAGAAGATCGCCCATGGCCGAAGCGACCGCCGCGCATCCGAGGAAATGGGTGATCTTGTCATAGGAGGAAAAGCGATCGTACAGATGACCGGCCGTGCCAAAGGTATCGGCGTAGGTGGTGACGATCACGATGGCATGTGTCAGGAGCGAGAAGCCACCTTGCTCGGAAAAATGCACGCTGAGCGTCACGAGGATGAGGATGGTCAAGGCAATCTGGGCCACCATATAGCCCCAGTACTCGGTGAATCCCGAATCGACTGCCTCCCGTACGAGCAGATACGTGAGTAACAGACCGAGCAGATAGACCGTGCCCCGCAGGCGCGGGTCGTCGGCAATCTCGCGGGCGGCCGCATTGAGCGCCCGCCCGATGGTGCGCGGCGAGAGCAACGAGAGCGAAAAGTAATACGGTCCGCCGAGTCGTCGATCGACCCATTGAATGGTCAGGAAGGGGATGAGCGCGATGACCAACCCAACGACGCAATCGACGAGATAGTGCTCGCCCGTCGCCATGGCCATGAAGAGCATGGCAACCGGCGGCGCGATGAGCCAGACCCAGCGCAACCGGCTCCGAACGCCGAAATACAGTGCCATCCCGCTGAGCGCCGCCCAGCCGACGTGAAGACTCGGCACCGCATCGAACGGTCCGATCATGCCGTCCGATCCTCCAACAAGCGCGTGCGTGCCGATCAAGCCGCTCCCGGAAGTCGACCGCGGGGGCGCGACTGGATGCAAGGCGACGACGATCACCGCGAGGAGGGCCGAGATCGCCAACGCCGTCCGATATTGCCGGTAGAGGCGATCCTGGGTCAGATAAAGCCAGGCGAGCGTGCCGCCAACGAAGGGGAGAAAGAGCCAGGAATAGGCGGTATCGATCAGCGGCAGGTAGCGATCATGGTCGAGAAGCCAGCGTTGCAGCGCCAGCTCGTGTCCAATACGCAAGGTCTGCTCGAAATCAATGATTGCGATGCTGTTCTGCTGCGCAATCTCCCAAGATTCATGGACCACCTGGCTTCCCAACGCGTAGAGGGCAACGATCGCGACGAAGACGGTCCCTTCCCGCAGTGCACGTTGTTCCGGCTCACGATGAACGGTCCGTTTCCGAAACACGAACGCCGCCAACCCAGCGACTGCCACCGCGAACGGTATGGCGAACGAGCGATCGAAGATATACGCCGCCAAAGCGGCTCCACTCGTCAGAAGGGCTGCCGGCAGATCAGCCGCTCGCAGAACACTGAGAACGATGACCCCCAGCAAACCAGCGAGCACCAACCATTCGAGACCTGTTGTGGGATGTGTGGGCGATCGGCCAAATAGCTCCATTGTTGCTCCCTGCGGAGTCAAAGCGGGCAAGGACCTACCGATCATACCAAAGGGTCCACGGCGTCAACGAATGCAGCAGGGTGCAACGAAGGCCCGGGGTCTGGTACAGGTTCCGGGTGGATGTACCAGGATGTCACCTCTGGAACCCGTAGCCGCATCATGCAACCACGCAGATTCCGCATGATACGGAATCCGTCTGAACGCTCCGAGACGGCGTGGCGTCGATTCGCCGCGCTCCCAACGTTGAAACGCTGGGCTAGAACCTCTTCGGTGCAGACGTACGCGACCGAACGACGTGATTCTCCGTGACCATCCAGCGCTCGTTGTCAGCGCCTATTGGCACGTCGTTCGACTATCCCTTCGTACTCATCCGGATTCCGTATCAATCAGGGCTCAGGACATCCGCCATCGTCAGTTGCCGGCAGGTTGCCGATGCAACTGGGAAACCGGGCGTCCTCCACGACCAGATGGCTCGTCGGGAGACGGCTCGAACGATCGCAGCCGCAACGAGTTGGTCACCACCGAGACGCTGGACAACGCCATGGCCGCGGCGGCAAACGCCGGATTGAGCAGATGCCCGGTAAGCGGATAGAGGATCCCCATGGCCACCGGAATCAGCACCACGTTGTAGCCAAACGCCCAGAAGAGATTCTGGCGAATGGTGCGCATCGTACGCCGCGAAAGCTCGACCGCAGTGGAGACACCATGGAGATCGCCACCGACCAGCGTGACATCGCTCGCTTCCATGGCAATATCCGCGCCCGTCCCAATCGCAATGCCAAGATTGGCCTGCGCCAACGCCGGAGCGTCGTTGATGCCGTCACCGACCATCGCCACCGTTTTGCCTTCGGCCTGCAGGGTGGAGACCCGTTCGGCTTTCTGATCGGGCCGCGTCTCGGCCAGAATCCGCTCGGAGGGGATACCCACCTCCGCGCCGATCGCCTCGGCGGTCGGGCGACTGTCGCCGGTGACCATCCAGACCTGCAATCCAAGCGCTTCCATCTGCCGAATCGCATTGCGCGACTCGGTCTTGACGGTATCCGCGACACCAAGCAGCGCGGCGAGCTCGCCATCGACGGCAAGATACATGGCCGTCTTCCCGTTGGACGACAACTGGGCCTGTTCGACGCGCAACGGAGTGACATCGATCGATTCGCGGGTCATCAGGGCCTCGTTGCCGAGCAAGATGCGTTTGCCGTCGATGCGCGCCTCGACGCCGTGACCGGAAATCGCCTGGAATGTCTCGATATTCGCCAGGTTCGCTCCGCTTTCCCGAGCCGACGCCACGATGGCCTTGGCAATTGGGTGTTCGGATCCCACCTCGGCCGAAGCCGCCAGGCGCAACGCCTCCGACCGGTGGACGTCACCCGTCACGATGACATCGGTCAGGGACGGCCTGCCGCGGGTGATCGTACCGGTCTTATCGAGCAAGACGGTATCGACCGAGTGCGCCTGTTCCAATGCTTCAGCGTTCTTGATCAACACGCCCAGCTGCGCGGCTCGGCCCGTGCCAACCATGATTGCGGTCGGCGTTGCCAATCCCATGGCGCAGGGGCAGGCGATGATGAGCACAGAGATCGCCGAAACCAGGGCAAAGGTCGTTTTTGGCTCAGGTCCGACGAGGTACCAGATCGCAAACGTCAACGCTGCCAGGCCAAGCACCACCGGGACGAAATAGGCAGAGATCTGGTCGGCCAGGCGCTGGATTGGCGCTTTCGAGCCCTGGGCATCGCTGACCAGTTTGACGATCTGCGCTAGCGCAGTGTCCTTGCCGACATTGGTCGCGCGAAAGACGAACGATCCGGTGGTATTCGCGGTCGCGCCAATGACCTGATCCCCAGTCCCCTTTTCGATGGGAATGCTCTCGCCGGTCAGCATACTCTCGTCGACCGCCGAAGCGCCCTCGACAATCACGCCGTCGGTCGGCACCCGCTCGCCAGGTCGGACGCGAATCAAATCTCCCCGTTGTAGCTCATCGACCGGAACTTCGGTTTCGACACCATCGCGCAGGACATGGGCCGTCTTGGGCGCCAGTCCCATCAGCGACTTGATCGCTACGCCGGTTTGCAGGCGGGCACGAGCCTCGAGCCAGCGACCGAGCAGAACCAGTCCGATAATGACCGTTGCGGTTTCGTAGTAGACCTCCGGCATCTCCATATGGTTGCGCATCAGACGCTCTGGCCAGAAGGTCGCGACGACCGAATAGAAATACGCCGCCGATGTACCCAGCGCCACCAGCGTCGACATATTGGCTGAACCATGCCGGGCCGCGGCAATCGCCGTCTTGTAGAACCGCCATCCGGCCCAGAACTGTATTGGCGTCGCCAGCACGAACATGAATCTGTTCATGTTTTCCATGCTGCCAAACGGTTGGGCGCCCAGGATCGATTCGGGCCAGTACATGAGCAGCATCATGATGGCCGATGCGGCCAGGCTGACCACCGCCTTGATACCGAGCGAGCGAAGCTCTTTCGCCCGGGTAGCCTCACGCTCGGCTTCCAGATCTTCCACGTCGGAGGAATCGGCCTGTTGCGCGACGGAATACCCTGCGTACTCGACCGCCGAAACCATATCGGCCCGGGTTGCCGTACCGGGGAGATACCGAACGGTCGCGGTTTCGGTGGCCAAATTCACATTGACCGATTCCACCCCGGTGACCGCTTCGAGCGCCCGTTCGACACGCCGCACACACGACGCGCAGGTCATCCCTTCGACCGGCAGCGCAAGCTCCCTCGTCGCGACACCATATCCGGCATCGGTGACCGCCTGTTCCAGGGTATCCAGCGAGACAACCGCCGGATCGAACTGGACTGTGGCCTCTTCAGTGGCGAGATTGACCGATGCACTGCTGACGCCATCCGGTCTTGGCCGGCCAACGCGTTTTCGACGCCGCACACACGACGCGCAGGTCATCCCCTCGATCGCCAGCGTCACCTGGCGATCGTCAGGGGCGGATACTGTCTTGTTGGGGTCGAGCGTGGCGCTCATGGGCACACTCCTTTCGAGGATGCATTCATGAGGCCATTATACCCCCAGGGGGTATTTAATGCAAGGAAGTGGGCAAGGGGATTCTCGGGCGTTTATACGGAATCCGCGTAATTGCTTGGGGATACAAGGTATGGGGTAGCCGCCGGCCCGGTGTCGGCGGTGCTTCGCCGGCGGCTACAAGACACGGGGGTAGACATCCTTGTGTCTTTACCCGGCTTCCGTAATTGGGACGAACTGAATTGTGAATATCATGTCGAATCGGCTCGAAGCGGAGCGGACATGCTTCGACTGAGCTCGGGGAGCCCGTTCCAGCTCCGATATGCTCGCTCCCAGCTCCTCGATTCCCGATCAACTCAGGATCGCAAGGGCCTCCGCGGCAGCGCGTTCGCCAGACATCCAGGCGCCGTGGCAGGTGGAGAAAAAGTACGGATGCGTCGCCTCACCGCAAAAGAAGATGCGGTCCTCGACCGGTTTGGCGAGGTCGCCCCGCAGGTTCGCCTGCCCTGGACGCGCCGCCCCATACGCGCCAAGAATCGACGGTTCCAGTCCCCAGGCGGATGCGGCGCCTTTGCCAATGTGTCCGGCAAGTCCAGTGCCAAAGGTATCGATCAGTGCCTGCCGACCAGCTTCGATGGCTGCATCCGCGCCGGCAGCTTCGAGCTCCGCGCTGATCGGACCACCCATGTAGATCGAGACGATTTCCCGGCCGAACGGCCGTACCTGAACGTTGAACCAGGGGGCACCCGGATACGGTATCCGCAGACTGCAATGCTCGTCGATACCAAAATGCCTGCTATCGACCTGCAAGACGACCTTATTGTCGGATCCCAGCGGCACCGCGGCGGCTGCCGCGAGCTTCCAGTCGGGAAGTCCGGGTTGGAAGTCGATCAGCCCGCGGGAGAGAACGTTGGTCGACACCGAGACGATGACCGAGTCCGCCTCGATCGCACCTCGATCGGTCACGACCCGCACCCCGTTTCCATCGAGGATGACCTGCTTTACCGGCGTATTCAGCTCGGTCGGTATGCCAGACGCGACCGCCAGGAGCAGCGCGCCATACCCGTCCCGGACAGCGAAATTCTCATCGGTATCCCGGTAGCGAACTGCGTCGAGGGTCGAGACCTCCGCCGGCATGAATCCCCATTCCGCCTGCACCGATGATTCGAAGAGCCCATACGCGGGCGACGACGCATCGACGACATCGCTCAGCGGTACATCGATCCCCCGCTCTCCCGCGCTCATGCCGGCCCGGTAGAGCGCATCGAACTCGACCATCAGGGCGTCACGCTCGGACTCGGAGAACAATCGCCCGCCGGCCTCGGCCGCCTTCCACGGCACGTGACGATCGAGATAGGCAATACCGAGCTCATCGGCATACTGGCGCATGGGGTTGATCGAAGCAGAGTGGAGCCAGTGACATCCCCAGTCGACGGGAACCCCAAAGGTGCTGCTATCGGTCCAGGCGCGCCCGCCGGCACGGTCCATCGCTTCCAGGACGACAAATCGCTTACCTGCTGTCTGAAGCGCCTTCGCAGCTCCGAGCCCAGCCGCCCCAGCCCCGATAACCACGACATCCACATTCCCGCTCTTGCCAACTGACATGTCACCTCCCCGTCAAACCACTATCGCCATCGGCGCAAGCGAACCCCCTTGCTCAGGCCGCCGGGGCCAGGGCGCGGAGCACCGCGCTCACCGGCTGCTCTTGTTGAGCTTGCGCTCGACGGTGCCAACGATCCGCTCGAAGCCAATATCGAGCGGGCGTGACAGCGCAAACGAAACCACCCGTCCGGTGGGCGGAACGGCTTCACTCTCGGTTTCGACCCAAACCTCTGGAACGTCGGACGCATGAATGAACACGCGCTCTGCAGGAAGATCGCCCGGTTGAGGTGGACCCGGCAAGAGCCGGCCAGACTGGAGAAATACCCGTACTGCCATCTACGGTGACCCGCGGTAATGGCCGCTCGCGGCGACCAATCGATGCCGAATCTTACCTGAGACGCCGTCCTGGAGCGTAATCCGAACCCGTACCCGGCGCCACGTGTTCCGGAGCGTTGCCATCGATGGCGACGCTCCACGGTTTCCCGAAACTCACAAGGCAACTGTTTCGGCCAGCGCGGGAAGTCCCAGCCAGCCGGCTGCGTCGAAGAGCGTATCGACGACCACTGTCGGTTCGACCGGAAAGACCGCCTGCCGGCCGGGATGCCCGATCACGGCGATCGAGCGCATGCCGGCTGCCGTGGCCGCTTCGATACCCAACGGAGAATCTTCGAGAACGATCAGCTCGGCAGGTTCCAAGCCAAGCCGATTGGCAGCCGTCAGGAAGAGATCGGGCGCGGGTTTGCCCCGCGTAACCTCATCTCCGGTCGTTTCCGAATCGAAGCGACCGGCCAGCCCAGTTTCCCCCAATGACACGTCGACATGGATGCGCATTCCCGAGGTCGCCAGTGCAAGCGGATACCCCGCCAGCCGTGCCCGCTCGACGATTTCGCGTGCTCCCGGCATGGGTCGCACCGATCCGCGAAGCGCCTCGGTACGCAAAACGCTATAGCGGGCAATCAGCACATCGAGCTCATCGTCGATGCCGTAGCCGTCGCGCACAATGGCTAGTGCCTCGACGAGACGGCGGCCCAACAGACGCGGCTGAATGTCGGGATCGCGTTCGAGCCGGTACTCGGCCAGCAAACGGTCCATCGCCTCTGCGGCCAACCCCTCGCTGTCGACCAGCAAACCGTCCATATCGAAGATCAGCGCGCGCGCAGGTTGGGTTCGCTCCATTTCCAGGCTCCCGAAAGCAAACGAGCGCGGCCGGGGTTCGGCCACGCTCGTCATTGTACCGATCTGGTGCGGTCTACTCCGCGTCGCTGAAGGTCTTGCGCAGCTCGTCGGCCTGCTCATCGCTCAGGTTCGACTGGATCAGCTCAGCCTCGAGCCCGGCCCGCTTGATCTCCTCGGCCACCTCGGTGTTGGCATTCGACGACATGAGGAAAGGGCGGACGTGCTCCGGAACCACCTTTGTCCTTTACCGGTCGATAAAGTCTTTGCTGATGCCATAGTCGGAAAAGCGTCCCATCAGCGCGCCGATGCCGGCGCCGATGGCAACGCCCAGCAGCGGAACAAAGAAGATCAGCCCGAAGAGCAGGCCCCAGAGCCCCCCCATACCGGCGCCCACCCAGCCCGCGCTGGTAAGCTCCTTGGTCTTTGGCTTCTTGGCGCCTTCGGGCCAGCTCACCGTTGCGGCGTCCTGCACGACAAGCACCCGCTGCTTCTGCAAATCGAGCAAGAGATTCTCGGCCTTGGCCGCGCCGTCCGGCGTGTCAAAAAGCCACGCGCTCAATGTCGCCATATGCATTCCTCCCGTTCAATGCGAGTACATGTCACAACGACATGCACCTTGTTGTCTACCGTGATTGTACGCCGTATGGCTTAAGATTCGGCGCGGGTTTTACACGTCACCGGTGAATACCAGCAACGCTTTCGCGCCGGATATCGCACCAACGCGCTCACCGATGGCGCAACTATCCTGGGGGTCGAATCGTCAGCGCCCGGCCTGGATTGTCGACCAAAATGGCGCGCACTTCCACTGCAGACAAACCAGCTTCCATCAACATGACGGGAAACGACTCGATCAGGTAGCGAAACCCGGGTCCGCCTTCATAGGCGAGCCAGTAGGATTTTCGAGCAAGATCGCCTGAGATCAGGAGCTGGTCGATGTATCCGCGTGATGCCAGTCTCGCCAGCATCGCGGCGCGGTCCTCATCGGCAGCATATTTCGTTTTTGAGATCTGATCGAAGGAGACGAACGCGCCGGTATCGAGCACGCGCAGGAGATAGTCCTCCTCCAGCGCAAAATCGAGATGCCCGACGATCACGCGGGCAGGATCGACGCCTTCCGCCCGCAGGATCGCAATCTGCTCCAGCGCCATGGTGCCCTTGTCGGTATGCGTGGAGATCGGGACCCCCGTGGCCAGGTGGGCATGCGCCCCCGCGCGGAGAACTCGCCCCTCGACCTCGGTGATCTCGTTCAGACTAGTACCCGCTTTGACGACACCAGCACGTAGCGCGGTGCCCTCGATGCCGCCTCGGATCTCGTCGATACTGCGGGCCGCGATCTCCGCAACGGACTTCTCCCCTACCCACGGCGCGGCGTGAACATGCTTGTGGTGCCCCGTAATGACGATCACATGCACGGGAACGCGTTGCGCAACCCAGAGAATGGCCGCTGGATCGCGGCCGTAGTCGACCGGCGTCATATCGACGATACCGCGCAAACCGTGATGGAAGGCATCTTCCAGCTCGGCGACCGCGGCATCGACCGAATCGAGCAAAAGATCGGGATCGTCGCGTCCCACATCCATCGGTTTGGCGACGACATGCTCGTGATGAAGCGTCAGATCCAGATTGCTAGGGGCGATGGGACCAAGCGCGGTCATGATGTGCGGCTGACTGGTTGTTATGTCGTCTTCCAGCTCGTTCGGTTCGAACGTTTCTCCCGGAGCCAGTCCCCAATCGTAGTCGTTCTCGGTCATCCGGCCAGCTCCTTGCGCACGATTTCGGCTCCTTGCACCATCGCGGCCAGCTTTCGTTTGGTTGCCCAGCGGGCCGTCTGGCTGAACCCGCAATCCGGTACGATCCAGAGTTTTTCCGGCGCGACGAAGCGCAACGCGGTACGAATCCGGGCAGCCACCACCTCCGGCGTTTCGCACCAATAGTTCTTGACATCGATCACACCACAGCCGAGCTCACGATCGTTCGGGAATTCCTGCCAAAGCTCGATCTCGGCCATCTCCCGATTGGCAAACTCGAGGAGGTACTGGTTGCAATGCATATCGAAGAGGGTGGGAAAGATTGGGCGATAGGTGCGATGCGCGACCGGCCGCCCGCGAAAATTTCCAAAGCAGATATGGGAGCCGATCCTGGCGTCGATGCCCTCGACCGCGGCATTGAAGATCCGGACGTATTCGTGCATCTTGTCGGGATAGACCGCCGCCGACGGCTCGTCCACCTGGATAAAAGTTGCGCCCGCCGCCTGCAACGCCCGGCACTCGGCATTCACGATTGGGACAAGCGCCCAGGCGGCGTCGACTCGGTCCTTGTAGATCCCGCCGGTCTGCAATCGACCGGAGAGCGTGAACGGCCCGGGTACACAGGCTTTGACCGGACGGTCCGAGACCTGCTGAACATAGGACCAATCCTCGACGCAGCCGAGCCCATTCGGCGCGGAAATGTCCTCAGAGACACGCCATTTGCCCCGCTGGTCATGCCCCTCCGGTCCAAGCAAGCGCGCGGGTGCCATCGGCTCGATCCCGGCAATCCGCACGTAAAAGCCGAGATTGAAATCGTTCCGGCGCATTTCTCCGTCGACCAGCACGTCGAGCCCGGCCCGTTCCATATCGAGCACCGCGATATCGGTGGCATCACGCATCAGCTCATCGATATCGTCCTGTCCCATCTCACCGCGAGCGATCGCGTCGATCGCGGTCAGGAGCCAACCGGTCGGAGCATGGCTGCCGACCGCGCTTGCCGGCAACAATGGCAAATCATCGAGCGTTTTCTTCATTGCACGTAGTCCTTCCCCGAATGCAGCCCGTGTGGATAGTCGACAGGATACGCGACAGTCAGTATTGTCGATGACACGGCATGAGGTCGGACGGTGAGGATGACGTGACACATCGACTCGAAGACAAGGTAATCGTCGTTACCGGAGCCAGTAGCGGAATCGGCCTGGCCGCGGCACATCTGCTCGCCATGGACGGCGCATCGGTGCTGATGCTCGCCCGGAGAGAGCAGGAGGGGCGGGAAGCCGCGCACGCGGTCACCGAAGCGAGCGGCAACGCTCGGGTTCGTTTCCGGTCCACCGATGTCACCGAGGAGTCTCAGGTGGCGACCGCGTTCGAAGAGGCAGTTGCGACCTGGGGGCAGCTCGACGGAGTATTCAATGCCGCCGGGATCAGCGGGCGGCGGTTCGGTGACGGCCCGGCCGCGGATTGCACCCTCGACGGTTGGAATACCGTTCTGACCGCCAACCTGGCCAGTATCTTCCTCTGTACAAAATACGCCCTACGCGCGATGCTGCCACGCTCGGCCGGCTCGATCGTCAATCTGGCCTCAGTGCTTGGAATGGTGGGGGGAGACGAGCATTTCGCGACGCATGCCTATGCGGCGAGCAAGGGCGGAATCATCTCCTTTACCCGTGCGGTCGCGTCCTATTACGCGGAGCGAGGAATCCGCGCCAATGTCGTTGCGCCTGGGTTGATCCGGACGAACATGAGCCTGCGGGCGCAAAGCGATGAGGAGATCATGGCGGATCTCCCCCGATTGCAACCGCTGACCGGCGACTTTGGCGCGGCCGAGGATGTCGCCTCGGCTGCACGCTACCTGCTTTCGAATGAATCCCGATTCGTGACCGGGGTCGTTCTTCCGGTCGACGGCGGCTGGACGACGCGGTAGATGTTGAGGAGTTCGGGCGCGTTTGAAACGGTCCTGCGGCCTGAGTCCTGGGTCCTGCGACGGTCCGGGGGGCTGCTGTCGGGGCGTGAGCGACTTGATTTCGGGCCAGTCCAGGGCGGGTGGAGGCAAACCGGCGAGTTTTCGAACACGCCCCAGGTGCGGGGCATCGAGTCAACCGTGATCTCGGACGCGGGCGTGGCGGTCAGGACCGTTCGAAGACGATGCGGCCGTCGATCATTGTCAGATCGGCCTGCAGTGTGTTCAGCTGCGCAGGCTCGACCGAACGCGGGTCGGCGCTGAGAACGGTCAGGTCGGCAAGTTTCCCCTCGGTAATGCTCCCCTTGATCGATTCCTCGAAGGACGCGTATGCGCCGTTGATGGTGAACATCTGCAGCGCCTCATCGATCGTGACGCCCTGATTCGGGCCCATGGACTGCCCATCCTGGGTCAGACGCGTGACCGCCGAACGGAGATTGACGAACGGGTCGCAGGACACGACCGGTACATCCGAGCTTCCCACCGCCGTGATTCCCTGATCGAACCAGGATCGAGCCGGATAGGACATTGCCAGCTGCTCCTCGGTGAAATTCTCGATATAGGAATCGCCCAGATAGTAGATGAACGACGGCTGGGGAATGGCCAAAGCGCCAATCGCCTTCATACGGTCGAGGTGGTCCTGGGTGCACATCCCACAATGCTCGATTCGAGGGCGGGCATCTGGTCGTGGGTTTGCCTGGAGTGCCCGTTCGTACGCAGTGAGAATCATCGAGATGGCCAAATCCCCGATCGCATGGGCGGCCATTTGGAACCCCGCGGCGTTGGCGCGGGTAAACCGCTGATCGAGCTCCTCCTGCGTGTAGATCGTGATACCGCGGTTGCCTGGGTCATTCCGGTAGTCGACCGTCATGGCCGCGGTTCGTCCACCTCCGGAACCATCCTGGAACACCTTTGCCGGACCGAGCCGGAACCACGCGTCCCCGAATCCCGTTTGCAGTCCCAATGACGCCAGATCGTCGAGCGTGTCGTCGATCAACATCATGGAGAAGGTCCGCATCGGTAGCTCACCGTCCCGAGCCAGCTCCTGGTAGGCGGAAAACTGCCGGGAATTGCTGATCGCCGCCTCGCCAACGCTGGTGATGCCGTACTCGTTGAATCGCTTGCCGGCCGCGCGGAGATAGTCCTTCATATCGGCCGTGGTCGGCGGCGCGATCTGGTCCTGAACCAGCTTCATCGCCGTTTCACGGAGGAGACCGACCGGTTCGCCGTGCGCGTCACGGTCGATCTGACCGCCTTGTGGATCGGGAGTCGAGGCGGTTACTCCCCCTGCCCGCAACGCCGCGGAATTGGCCACCAGCAGGTGCCCGCAGGTCCGCACCAAAATTGCCGGTCGGTCACCGGTCGCCTCATCCAGCTCATATCGAGTCGGATGCCGGTGAATGTCGAGCCGGGAATCGTCATATCCACGGCCGATGAGCCACCCCATAGGTTGCTCGGCCGCCCGCTGGCGAACGGCAGCTTGCAACGACGCTAAGGTGGGAGCAGCCCCTGGCGATGCATCGATCTGACTCAATCCCTGACCGAACGAAATTGGGTGGTTGTGATTGTCGTTCAGTCCGGGCAGGAGCGCACGACCGCCGAGGTCGATCGTTCTGGTGCTTGGTCCCGCTTCGGCGAGCACATCGCCGAGCGCGCCAGCCCGGGTAATCCGGTTGCCGTGCACCGCTACCGCGTCCGGATTCGGGTTGGCAGGATCGATCGAGATGATTGGACCATTGCGAAAGATGACATCAGCAGACAATCGAACCAAACTCCTTCGTCTCACAGTGCGCCGTCAGCGGCTGCGATACACTCAAGTTGCGCACCATAGCCCTTCGATAGGGATGAGGCAACCGTGTGATGATCCCAGAAATCGAACAGCACCGGGACCAGATCATCGCGATCTGCGAGGAGTATGGGCTCGAGCGATTCGGTGAAACCCTTCGCCGACTCGGCAACCGCGATCCGAACATCGCGACACTGATACCTGGCATTCGTCAAGCTATCGATCAACGAAACATGATTGCACACGAGTACTACGAGCTCGAATGTGATCGTGTTCATTGGACACGGAACCATTCGATTCCCGGACTACGTGCAGTCATCGACGCGTCGATCGCAGATCATCCGGAGGAGATGAACCTGTAAATGCGCATCACCGACATCCGCGTCGCATCGGTTCCCATCAGCTCACCGATTGCCAATGCCTATATCGACTTCAGCAAGATGGATGCGGCGGTGGTCGCGGTCATCACCGATGTGGTTCGTGACGGCTCACCCGTGGTCGGCTATGGCTTCAACTCGAACGGTCGCTATGCGCCGATCGGGCTCCTGCGGGAACGTTTCGTCCCCCGATTGCTCGAGGCCGATCCGGTCAGCCTGCTCGATTCATCCGGGGACAATCTCGATCCGCACAAGATCTGGGCCACGCTCATGACCGCCGAGAAACCGGGCGGGCACGGGGAGCGCTCGGTCGCGGTCGGCACCCTCGACATGGCGATCTGGGACGCGGTCGCTAAGATCGAGGAGGTCCCCCTCTATCGACTCCTTGCCGACCGGTACAACGACGGCATGGTGCACGACCCGGTCTGGGTCTATGCCGCCGGTGGCTACTACGCGCCGGGCAAGGGTCTGCGGGAACTCCAGGAGGAGATGCGCGATTATCTCGATCTTGGCTACGAGGTCGTCAAGATGAAGATCGGCGGAACTACGCTGGCGGATGACCTCGCGCGCATCGAGGCGGTGCTGGCGGTGGTTGGCGACGGCGCGCATCTGGCGGTCGATGCCAATGGCCGGTTCGATCTTCCGACCGCGCTTGCCTACGGCGACGCGCTCGCCCCCTACCAGCTCTTTTGGTACGAAGAGGCCGGCGACCCGCTCGATTTCGCGTTGCAGGCCGAGCTGTCGCAGCAGTACCCGCACGCGATGGCGACCGGCGAGAATCTCTTCTCGATGCAGGACGCGCGCAATCTCATTCGGTACGGCGGACTGCATCCGGAGACCGATTGGCTCCAGTTCGACTGTGCGCTCTCCTATGGATTGGTCGAATACTTGCGCACCATCGAGATGCTGGAACAGAACGGTTGGTCGCGTAGGCGCGTCGTTCCGCATGGGGGACACCAGATGTCGCTCAACATGGCAGCGGGGCTTGGGCTTGGCGGCAATGAGAGCTATCCGGGTGTCTTCCAACCCTTCGGGGGGTTCGCCGATGGCATTCGCGTCCAGCAGGGGACGGTTGGGTTGCCGGAAAGCCCCGGCATCGGGTTCGAAGAAAAAGGCGCCCTCATCGATATCATGCGAGCGGTGGCCGCGGGAGAGCACATCGCGGTTTGATCGTATGATGTGCGTATTCTGCCGCGATACCGCGTCAACCGACCGTCAGCCGCTCCTCCGGATCTGGAAGGAACGCAATGAACGTCGTCCGCTCCTGGATGTCCCGTCTCTTCGATCTCTCGCCGTCGATGATCATCGTGGCGGTCATGGGTTCGCTTCTGGCTGCCTTCACCCTGATCATCTACGGCTTCTTGCGCGTTCTCTATGTGATCTGGGAGCTGGTGTCGGAACGCGATCTCTCCGACAAGCAGGAAGGACATCTCTCGATCGAGTTCATCGAGCTGATCGATGTCTTCCTGATCGGCGTCATTCTCCTCATCGTGGCGTTGGGTCTCTATCAGCTCTTCGTCGATGAGAAAACGACCCTGCCATCGTGGCTGAGGATCCGCACGCTGGATGAGCTGAAACACCGGCTTATCGGAGTTATCTGCGTCGTCCTCGGCGTCAACTTTCTCAGCAACGTCTCGGAGTGGAGCGGCGGCACGGACATTCTCTACCTCGGGATCGCGATTGGTATCGTGCTGCTTGCGCTCGTCTTCTTGTTGAAAGCGGTCGACGATTCGATCCAGGAGGAAGTACATCTACTTCGTGAGGAGCGTGAGGAGCGTGAGCTGGCCAAGGCGCCAGAAAAGCCGGCTGGTGATCGAGCCGCGTCCTGACGACGTCCTGGGTCTTCGGTCCAGAGGAGACGGAGTCGATACGCTCTGGCCCCTGGATCTCGGCTACGAGAACATGTCCCGGGCGGCCGAGATGTCGACGACCGGGTTTGCTGCGTTCAAGAGCTCGACCCTGGACGCACCGCCCAGATGCCGGGTCACCAACGCAGCAAGATCGTCGATTGCGACGCGCGCCGCGTCCGGGTCGAGGGGCGGTAGCGACTCGATGACAAGCACCGCGTCGGTGGTCGATTCGCTCAGCATCGTTCGTTCGGCCTCCCGCCAGTTCCAGCACGAGCAAATCACCGAATCGTCGTCCCGATAAATCACGGCACCCGGCGGCGGGGACTCCGGGCCCGCTGCCCCCAATGGGGTGAACAGCTCATCGCCATGCGCGCGCGTAAGCCGAATATCTCCGTCGACCTTGGCGAGATCCTCCCCACCGACCGGCAGTTGATGGCGCAATGAAATCGTATTGTAGAGATCGACAAGCGGGTTGATCGAACGGAGCCGGCCCGACTGCGCTGACCGAAGCATCGCCTCGATCGAGGATCGATATTTGGACGGCTTCACGCCAAACGTCGCGAACGCCCCCCGCCAAGGCGCAACCGATGGAAGCTGCGCAATCTCGGCGCCGGAAACCATGGCAGCCGCTCGTTCGATCTCGACCTGCAGCATCGGCCAGATTTCTGGATCCTCGACACGATTGTCGACGCCGCGCACCACGGCAATCGCAATCGTGGCATCCGGGAAGAGCTCGAGAAAATCTGATTCCAGCCGGACCTTCGTCATCTTATTCGCGCCCATTCCTCTTCCGCCATCAGGCTGGAACGATCAGACCCAAGCTATTGGAAAACCCGTGGATGAACGACTTGGCGCCAACCGGGCCGATCTCCCCAGACGCGATCAGACCGGCAAGCGGTAACCCGGGGAAACGACGCTCGATCTCCGCGGCGTCGTGATGAGGTGTATCGAAGAGGGCGGTTCCACGTCCGTTGCAGCATGCGACCAAGCCGCCCACCGGCTCGCGGCCGGCCAGGGTCAGCTGCGCTTCCAATAATGTCGCTTTCAGGTCGAGATCCGCGGTGGCTGCATCTCGCAACTGAAACTGGATCGTCTGTCCCACCCGGGGCCGCGCGCCAAGCGCAATTGCGCCCGTCTCCCGGCGAACTCCGATGATGTTGCGAATCAGGAAGTCGCCCCGCGCAAACGTCTCCCGGTACTCGTTGGCCGCCAGTCCTGCGACCATGTGCTTGTGCGCTTCCTGCTGCATGTCGATGGGCAACGTCATCAGCGTTTCACTCAGCATCTGCAACGCCGGCCGGTTGGAGATCGTCTCGATCCACTTGTCCTCGACCGAGGTGATCGTCCAGGTTTCTCCAATCGGCTCACATCCCTGCGAGACGATTGGCAGAACGTCGAAGGCGCCTCCGATCGAGAGGCCAACGCCACCGTCGTTGTAGGTTTGGCCGTTGAACAAAACCCAGGTTTGCCGTTGCCCCTCTCCCGGAGCCAGCAATCCACCCATGACCGGCAGTCCGGGATAGGAGGCGTTCAACCGATCGACCAGCAATGCGCCGTCCATGCGGAAGGGATCGGCCAGCACGAACCAACCGTTGACGACCGCGGGCTCGACACCGAGCCGCTCGGCGAACCCTCCGTCGGCCGTTGCTTCCAGCAGCCCCTGGGTAAACCGAACGGGCCGAAGAATCGCACCGGGAAGCTCCAACGACAGGATCGAGATCGCCGGTTCCCACTCCATCTCCGCCCCCCGGCCGATGACTCCGCTGCTGGTACAGCCGATTACGATCATCGAACCGCCGTGGTGCCAAATAGCCTCCGAGATGGCCGGAAGATCGGACTCGAAATGCGCGGAGACGAAGACCACGATCACGTCGGGGGCGAGCCCGGAAATTCCGCCCAGCGCCATATCGAGCGCCTGGCGCCAGTTCTGATGGATCCCCACCGCCGAGCGGGCCCTTCCCGTCCGGGGGGCATAGGGAGAAGGAGCGCTGGAGCTCGAACGGGGGGAAGAACCATGCGATGTCATGCCAGCAAGCCTACCAGACCGCGGGCGATATCCGGCAACCGGCCGGGCGCTCAGAGGTAGCGGAGATACGCCTCCGGGTCATCGAGAAAGCTCCGCATGATCTGCACATGTTCGAGCGTCTCGTAGACCGCCGGCCGAATCGTTCCCCCATCGAAGCTCAAAATTGCCGCACCCGGCAGGGCCAGCAGAATCGGTGAATGGGTGGCGATGATGAACTGCGCGCCGGCATCGACCATTGCCTTGAGCATCGAAAGGAACGTCAGCTGCCGCGCCGGTGACAGGGGCGCTTCCGGTTCGTCCAATAGATAGATCCCATTTGGCCTGCAACGCGTCGAGAAGAGATCGAGAAACTGCTCGCCATGTGACATGGCATCGAGTCCACTGGCGCCATAGCGTGCCTCGATCGCGCGCGCCTGCCCGAGTACCGCACCCGCGCCCAGGTTGCGGGCATAGGCCGACCGGTCCAGATCGTTGCGTATGACCTCGGCCTCGGCAACCAGCTCCTCCTTGAGTCGGTCCATTCGCCTGGTGAACCCAAAGAAGTCCTCGGCGCGAAAGAAATAGCCCCGGTGTGGGTGACGCAGCCTCCAACGTAGCCCCATGCGTTCGGCCAGCAATCTGCCATAAACGAGCGTGGGATCCGTATCGGGGTCGTCGGAACCGATCCCGGGCAATCGAACGGCACAAGCGATTCCTTCCAGAAAGGTCGACTTTCCGCTGCCGTTCTCTCCGACCAGGAAGGTCACCGGCGCATCGAACGGCAGCTCATCGCCAAGCCGTGACGCCAGGGAGGGAATCGTGAACGGAAAGCGATTGCGGAGGTCAGCCGGCGGGACGCGCAGTTCGACGCATTGGAGCAGAGTCATCGGCTCGAACCCCACTCCACGATGGCGACTTGACAGGCTAACATCGTTAGCCTACACTCGTGCTAACGATGTTAGCCTGGAGGCAATCATGTTCTGCAACCAAACCACGTCCTTCCTCTCGCAGGCGGCGCCCAATCGCCACACATTCTCCCGGATCGGCTGGGGCGCCGCCGCAATCGCCCTTCTGGCCGGAACCGTTCTGCAGGTCCAGGACCACGGCGGCGGATGGTTGGCACTCGGGTTTGCGCTCATGCCGGATCTCGGACTCATCGCCGGGATCGATCGCGGACTGGCGAAGGGGCAGCTCGCTCCCCGTGCGGTGCCAATCTACAACGCCTTGCATCGGTTCATCGGCCCAGCCCTCGTTGCCGCACTGGCGCTGTCCGGCGTCATTCCCGCCGTTTGGCTCGCGGCCGCGCTCGGTTGGGCGCTTCATATCTCGATCGATCGCGCGGTCGGCTATGGGCTTCGAGGCAACGATGGATTCCAGCGTTCCTAATCGTCTCTCCGCGCGGCGCCAGCAGATCGTCGATGCCGCCTGGCACACCCTCGAAACCGAGGGGCAGGAGGCGGTCACCATGCGGCGGCTCGCGGCTGAATTGGGGATCAAGGCGCCCTCGCTTCCTAGCACTTCCCGGACAAAAGCGCGGTCGAGGCACGCGCTCATCGACCGGGGGTTCCACCTTGGGGAAATGGGACGACAGGCGCTGGTGGATCCCGGCGACGCACTGACGAACGTTGGCTCGGGCATACCGAAAGCTAGCCAACGAACATCCGCATGTCTATCGGTTGGTAACCGAAGGGAACGCTGGATCGCGCCAGGCTCACTCCCGGATTGGAGGATTGGTCGGGTGAACCGCTGGGGGCACTCTTCACCGATCCCGACAGCGCGCGCGCATTCTGGGCATTCATGCACGGAATGGCAATCATGGAGATCGATCGCCGGTTCCTCCAGACGCCGATCTCGATCGTGCCTGGAGCTCGGGACTCGATGCGTTTCAGAAGCGACGCTCCCAACGTTGAAACGCAGGGCCAAGACGCCTTGCAATCAACTCCGGATTCCGTACAAGGCGTTCAGGTCTCCGTGGTGAGGACGACTGTCGATTTCACTCAGGACGACAGAGTCGTTTCCCAGCCCCAGCTCCCAGCTCCAGCCCAGCTCCCAGCTCCCAGCTCCCAGCCCCAGCTCCCAGAATCTACGCGACCTGCAAGGTGCGGTCGGGTTTCGGTAGGAGGGCGGCATCGAGCACGTCGTCGAGCGAGGCCACCTGGATCAGCTCGATATCTGACTTGACGACATCCGGCAGCTCGGAAAGGTCCTTCGCGTTGCGCTTCGGCAGGAGAAAAGTCTTGATGCCGCCCCGATGCGCGGCCAGCGTCTTCTCCCGCAAGCCGCCGATCGGGAGCACCTTGCCGCGCAGGGTGATCTCGCCCGTCATCGCCACATCCTTGCGCACCTTGCGGCCGGTCAGGGCTGAAATGAGCGCCGTCGCGATGGTGATACCGGCGGACGGTCCATCTTTCGGAATCGCGCCGGCCGGGATATGGACGTGAATGTTGTGTTTGTCGAAGAAGCCAGGCTCCAGACCAAATTCGCTGGCATGCGCGCGCGCATAGCTGATCGCCGCCCGGCCCGACTCCTGCATCACGTCGCCAAGCTGCCCGGTCAGGATCAGGTCGCCCTTGCCTTCCATGACGGTGACTTCGATCGAGAGCAAATCGCCCCCAACGCTTGTCACCGCGGCGCCGGTTGCCACCCCCACCTCGTCGTTTTCCTCGGCCAGCCCGAATTCGTACTTTGGAATGCCAAGGAAGGTTTCGACCGCATCGTAGTCGACCGTGATATGGTCCGGCGGGTCGTCTCCGGCCAGTTGGCGGGCGGCCTTCCGGCAAAGCGAGCCAATCTCGCGCTCCAGGTTTCGGACACCCGATTCGCTGGTGTACTCGCGAATGACCCGCTTGAGCGCATCTTCGGTCAGCGTCAGCTGCTCGTCCGACACGCCGTGCGATTCCATCGTCTTGGGAACGAGATACCGCTTGGCGATCTCCATCTTCTCGACTTCGGTATACCCCGGGACCTCGATCACCTCCATACGGTCGCGTAACGCCGGAGGGATCGGCTCCAGCATATTGGCGGTGGTGATGAAGATCACCTTGGAAAGATCGAACGGCACTTCCAGATAGTGATCGGAGAAGGTGGAATTTTGCTCGGGATCGAGCACTTCCAGCAAAGCGGACGACGGATCGCCCCGGAACGCATCCGAACCGACCTTGTCGATCTCGTCCAAAACGATGACCGGATTGCGGCTTTTTGCATCGCGGAGCGCTTTGATGACCCGGCCCGGCATGGCGCCCACATAGGTACGCCGGTGACCACGGATCTCGGCTTCGTCCCGCACGCCGCCCAGTGACATCCGCACATAGTTGCGGCCGATGGCATGGGCTATCGAACGGCCCAGGCTCGTCTTGCCGACACCCGGAGGGCCGACAAAGCAGATGATGGGTGTCTTCTGCTTATCGCCCGCCAGCTTGCGCACGGCAATGTATTCGATGATCCGATCCTTGACCTTTTCGAGCCCATAGTGATCGGCCTCGAGGATCTCTTTGGCCTCGTTCAGATCAAGCCGGTCTTCGGTTTCGATCGCCCAGGGGAGCTCGATCAGCCATTCGAGATAGCCACGAATGACGCCGATCTCGGGCGAGAACGGGTGCTGCTGTTCGAGCCGCTCGACCTGGACCAATGCCTTCTGCTTGGTCTCTTCGGGCATGCCGGCTTCTTCGATTTTGGCCCGCAGCTCGCCGGCCAGGGTCTCCTCGGCGGACCCCTCGCCCAGCTCCTTCTGGATCGCCCGGATCTGCTCGCGCAGGAAGTAATCCCGCTGCTGGCGGTCCATACCGGCCTGTGCTTCGGAGGCGATCTGCTGACGCAGGTTGAGGACATTGAGCCGTTTCTGGATCATGACCGACAGACGGCGCAAGCGCTCGACCGGGTCGAGCACTTCGAGTAGCTCCTGCCGCTGGGCAGAACTGAACTCCGGTGAGAATGCGATCAGGTCGGCAAGCCAGCCCGGCTCCTCGACGCTGCGCACCATTGCCAGAACCTCTTCCGGCACATTCGGGAGCATCGCGATATAGTGCTCGATCTGCTCCAGCACAGCCGACATCGCGGCTTCGGAATCGCTCGATCCGGTCACTGGGTCGTCATAGCGGGTCACGCGAGCGACCAGGTATGGCTCCTCCTGGACCAGCTCCTTGACTGCCCCTCGGGCCAGCCCTTGGAGAATGACATGGGAGGTGCTGCCCGGAGGAGAGATCCGTTGCCCGACCTCGGCAATGATGCCGACGGTGCAAAGCTCGAACTGCATCCCCTCTTGCTGATGCTCGGGCGTCCACCCACCAGGCTCGTCACTGTCGGGTTCGTTGGACTGCTCGCCGATCAGAAGATCCGAAAAGAGCGGCGCAAACTCCGATTCGAGTGTCTGGGCTGTCCCCAGATCCTGCACGATCCGCTCGGTGAGCACGAGAACCTGCCGCAATGGCGTTCGGAGCGCGCTCTCGATGACCATGGCCGACTCGTCATCCTCGATTGGATACGGAATCGACATGTGGGGCAACAGGAACGTTTCATCGACCACGAGCACTGGAAGCGCTATCGGGCGGCGGCGCGCCGGCTTGGCAGCGGAAGTACGCGTCCGTTTCGGTTTGCTCGGTGGAACGGGAGCGTCCTCGCTGGGAATGACCTGCTCGTCGCTGGCGGTAGATTTGGAGGGCATTACGGCTATCCGATGCGTCTAGGCCACAGGCTGGACACGCTCGTCATCGTGGCAACGGTGGAACGTCAAAAACGAAGAACGGGCTGTCTACAACGTGGCTGCACGCGCTCGTCCAATCCACAATTCTAGCCCGATCCGTTTGGACCGGGCTAGCACGGTGAGCGTTCTTGGGTCGGTTTAGCGCAACGGTCGTCGGTCCCGGCGACTACGCGTCGATCTGCAGCAATGACGGCGCCAAACGACCACGCAATCGGTGCCAGCGGTTGGCCGGCAGCTCTGGATGCGACAGGCAAACGCCGAGCGCGAATTTGCTCGCCGGAACCGGACGATGTCCCGCGGACCAAAGCAGGCGGTCGAATGGCACGGGATGGCCGGTCCCTTTAGTTTCGATCACGCAATACCCGTCCAATTGCCGCCAGGCGCCGTTCCGGCCGATGAAGGTCAAGCCCTGGTCGATCGTCATCCGGCCGGAACCGTTCGGAAAAACGAGCGTCGACCGGCGATAGTGTGTAGCCACGCTCGGCTGGAGTCGCCCCGCCACCTGTCGCACGGCATCGAAGGATCCGAGCCACGCTCGATCGAGCGCCGACAGCGATTCCAAATCGCCACTCTCATGTGGGAAGCGCGATTTCACCGTCCGGCCCCGCCCATCCAGCAGCTTGACTTCCAGCTGGCATTCGCCGCTATCGTCATAGAGGCGGGTGCGGACCTTGAACCGGTTGGGTCGTCTGCGCGCACCCGATAGTAGGCCGTATGCGCATCGTCGAAGTAGCGAGTCGTGTAGCCAAAGATACGCCGCCCGTCGATCTCCAATGCGCGGGTTCCCGACTCGACACTCTGTAGCAGGTCGGCAAGCTCATCAGTAGCCACGATGTACTTGCGATCCTTGCGTGTCAAAATGCGGCTTCATTCTGGACTTGAGACAGCGAGATCGCCGGGAGCAGGCGGATGGGTTCGAGTGCGACCAGCTCGAGACCTGGAATCGTCATGACCAGGCAGTCCCCGCGACCGGCCGAACCTCGACGACATCCTGGTTGGTCGTCTTGACCACAGGCAGCTCATAGCGCACCTCGACCCGGGTCGTGTCGTTGACGAGGTCGATCTGGTGCACGGCCACCTGGCGAATCTCCGCACGGAGCAGCGCACCCAGGTAGGCAACGAGTTGATCCTCATCGACGAACGCCCGGTCCAGTGTCATCAGCCGCGTGTGATAGCGTCCCAGCAGGCGTGGGTTATCCCCAAACCAGAGCGCAATGACGATGATTGCCATGAGTGTGAGCTGCAGGAGCTGTGCATCGACCCGGGTACCGCCGAGCAACCCGAGGGCCAGTGATGCGAAATAGTAGGAAACCTCGCGCTGGGTGAGCTCATCGGAGCGGAGCCGGATAATCGAGAGCACACCGAAAAGCCCGACTCCCAATCCGACCGATGCGTCGACCGATGAGAGAACGGTGGCAATCGCCAGTACGCCGGTATTGATGGCGAGATAGGCAACGATCATGTCCCGCCGGCGATGGCGCGGAAAGTAGACCGCAAAGATAAGAATGATGATCGCCACAAAGTTTGCGACGATCGGCGCGAATTGATGTGACACGCGAACCTCCTGCACGTGGAATCGTCCTGGAGGCTATTGAATGCTAAGACTTTGTGAAATTCTTGAGATTGCTTACCCCACTTTTCACAGAAAACTCCAAAAGTGACCTTCCAGACTCGTACACCAGTTGCGGCGATTGCTGCCGCACGATGACGTGTCTCGACTGGAGGACCATATGCTTCTCTCGATCTCGGAGCCGGCGTCGCGCCTGACGCGCCGGTCGCTCCTTATTTCGTCTGCATCGGCAGCGGCGCTGCTGGCGATGCCCAACCGGGCCATGCCTGCCCTCGGCGCGCAAACACCCGCGACGTCCACCGGCGTGTTTCTCGATCCGTCGGTGCTCCACGATGTCATGGCGACGTTCGATCAGGATGAGTACGATGCAATGATCGCCACATTTGCAGAAACCGGCGACAAGGAATGGCTGTCCGCAACCGTGACCATCGACGGTCAGGTGTTCGAACAGACCGGTCTGCGTCTCAAGGGGAATTCCTCCCTGATGGGATTGCGTGGAGACAACGGCGGGTTCGACTTCCAAGAGGCAGAGGACTTCCTGCTGCCACAAACCGTGACCAATGCAGAAGGAACGCCGGTTGCCGTGCCCGGCGATGGGACCTTCGAGCCGCGAGTCGAATTCGGCGGTGGGATGGGCGGGAATGTCTCAGCGGACGAGCCGCAGGGGCTCCCATGGCTGGTACGACTCGATCGGAATATCGATGGTCAGAACTACAACGGGCTGTATGAATTCGTCATCCGGTCGAACAATTCGGAAACCGCCCTCAATGAGGCGCTGGCGCTCAACCTCCTGACCGAAGCCGGATTGGCTTCGCAAGCGGCCGCCTTCATTCACTTCTCGACCAACGGCAGCGATCCCCGGCTTCGCATCGCCATCGAGAATCCGGACGATGTCTGGCTGGAGAAGCATTTCTCCCTGGAAGGCACGTTGTTCAAGTCCGAGGCGGAGGGAAACTGGAGCTACCGGGATGAGAACTGGGAATCCTACGTCGAGGCGTTTGATCTGGAAGCTGGGGGCAGCGATGACGACGCGGAAGATTACGCTCCGCTGATCTCGTTCCTGGACTTCCTGAACAACAGCGATGACGCGGCCTTCACCACCGATCTTCCCGCCCGGCTCGACATCGAGCAATTCGCGGTCTACATGGCCATGATGGACCTGATCCAGAACGACGATGCCATCGACGGACCGGGGAACAACTCGTATCTCTACTACGATCCCGCAACGAGTATGTTCACGGTGGCGCCCTGGGATATGAACCTCGCTTTCGGCGGTATGGGCGGATTCGGCGGCGGGACTGGAATGGGTCCCGGCGGGAATATGGGCGGACGCCCGCAGGGCACGCCTGGGCAAGGCCAGTTTCCGATGGATGGTGAAACGCTCATGATCAACGGCACGCCGATCGCAGCCGGCGACATGCCTATGGGACCTGAGAGCGACTTCATCCAAGACGGCGGCATGGGCGGTCGCGGTGGCTTCGGGGGAATGAGCAACCCGCTTGCCCGTCGCTGGGATGCGAATACCGAGTTCGCCACGCTGCAAAGCGAAACGCAAGACCGGCTGCGCAGCGAGTTGTTCGAGAGCGGAACCGCGACGAACATCCTGGCGCGATGGGTTTCCGTGTTGGAAACTCAAGCCACCGACTTGGTCGATCAGTCGACCATCGACCGTGAATCGCAAAGCCTGCAGGGACAGATCGACGCCGCATGACCGATGAACAGCCGCGCATTCTCGTCGTAGACGATGAAGAGAATATTCGCTTTCTGGTGACCACCGCCCTTTCCCTTGCTGGAATAGACACCGTCACCGCGGCATCTGGCTTCGAAGCCCTCGACCAGATCTACCGCGAGCGTCCCGATCTCATCGTGCTCGATGTGATGCTGCCCGATCTCGACGGCTTTGCGCTCCTCCGGCGGTTGCGCGATCAGGGCAACGAAACGCCCATCATCTTCCTCACCGCGCGCGACCAATCGGTCGATCGAGTGAAGGGGCTTAGTGAAGGCGGTGATGACTACATCGTCAAACCCTTCGACGTCGCCGAGCTGGTCGCGCGTGTGCAGCTCCGCCTGCGGAAATCGGACAAAGCCGGCGCCAACCGGCGGCTACGCTGCGCCGATCTGGAGATGGACACCGATCTCCACCAGGTTTTCCGGGGTGGAGCGACAATTTATCTCTCTCCCACCGAATACAAGCTGCTGCACTATCTCCTGACGAATGTGGGGCGGGTGCTGAATCGCTCGCAGATCCTACAGCATGTCTGGTCCTATGAGGTCGATGTCGATCAAGCGGTCGTCGACACGTATATCAGCTATCTTCGCAAGAAGATCGACCAGACCGAACCAAAGCTCATCCACACCGTTCGGGGAATTGGATTCACGCTTCGAGTCGATTCGTGAGCCTGCGAGCACGTTTGCTCATTGTCACCGCCATCCTGCTGACGACCTACGGCATCACAGCGGTTCTGGTGGTTCAGAACCAACGATCGTTGCTCATCGAGCAGGTCGACCGGCGGCTCGTCTCGATTCCGCCGTTTCGGGTGACCGCTGCTCCCACCGGCGCGCCGGAATTGCCTCCCGCTGGACCGGCCGATTCGTTCTCGGACACGTTCATCGGACTCGTCGATCAGGATGGCGCGCTCGAACCTCGGGTGGTCGGCTCGCTCCTCGATTCGACCCCATCCTTTGCGATCGCGTCTGATACCGACATCGAACCAATGGCGTTTCGCACGATCACGGACGCAGGCACCGGCCAGGAATTCCGCGCCTATTTTCAGCCCGCTCCCGGGAACCAGGGCGTGATGATCACCGCGCTCCCCCTGCAAGAGGTCAACGATGCCATTTCGCGGCTGGAGCGCACGCTTATCGTGGCAGGGGTACTGGTGTTCCTGATACTGATGGCACTCTACGTCTGGATCCAACGCCTCGGGATTGCGCCCATCGCACGCCTGGCGCGAACGGCGGACGCGGTCACCGTCGGCGATCATACCCAGCGCGCGGTCGATGTCGATCCTCGAACCGAAGCCGGAAAGCTCGGGATTGCCTTCAATGCCATGCTCGACGAACGGGACGAGGCAGAAGCGCGCCTGCGCCAGTTCATTGCCGATGCGTCCCACGAGCTGCGAACTCCGCTTACCTCGATGCGGGGGTATCTCGATCTCTATAAACAGGGCGCCTTTCGGGAAGTTGGCCAGTTGGACGATGTCCTCCGGCGTATGTCATCCGAAACAGCCCGCATGACCGATCTGGTCAAGGATCTGCTCGCATTGGCCAGTCTGGACGAAGGACGACCGCTCCGCTACGACCGGATCGATCTGGGGCGCATCCTGCGAGACTCGGCACAGGACGCGCGCGCCGTGCAACCGACCCGCCCGATCGCCGCCGATACCCCCGATGACGGTCCCATGATCTGTGCGGACGAAGGTCTGATCGTGCAACTGGTGAGCATCCTCGTTTCGAACGCGCTCCATCACACGCCCGTCGATGCCGCCCTGGTGTTACGAGTCAGTCGTGAGCGGCAGAACGCGCTGATCACGATTTCTGATTCGGGTCCCGGCCTCGATTCCGAATCGGCCGCGCACGCCTTCGACCGCTTCTGGCGCGGCGAGGCGTCCCGCAAGCGGAGTGCAAGCGGTGGGTCCGGACTCGGGTTGTCGATTGCGAAATCGATCGTCGATGCGCATCATGGCTCAATCGCCCTCGACACGACCCCGGACAGCGGCACGACCTTCACCATCCGGTTGCCGGCCACGCCGGAGCGGTGTGCAATCCGCGATACTGTCCCCATCGAAAATCGCGCAACCACCAAGGGGGCTGGCAATGTCGCAGCAGCATGACCGCATCGAGCAAGCGATCTCCGAGATCAAGGCTCCATTGATGGCAATGGACGAGGACGCGGTCAGCCGCCTCGCGGCAGAGGTCCTCGCCGCGCGCCGAATCGTCATCTATGCGATGGGGCGAGAGCTGCTGTCGCTTCGTGCGTTCGGGATGCGCCTGGTCCATCACGGACTCGATGCGCATATCGCCGGAGATGTCACTGCCTTGCCCGTCACGACCGGAGATCTGGTCATCATCTCGGCCGGACCGGGCGATCTGACCATGGCCGAAGCTATGGCTGGTCTCGTCCGTAAGGCTGGCGCCCGCCTCGCGGTCATCACCGCCCAGCCACAAGGCGCGGTGCCGCGCGCGGCCGATTCCGTCTACGTCATTCCCGCGCAGACGATGGCGAACGATGCCGGCAGCAGCTCGATCCTGCCGATGGGCACGGTCTACGAAATCGCCATGTTGATCTTCGTCGATCTCGTGGCCGTCCAGATCCGGGAATCGACCGGCCAGTCGCTCGATGACGTGCGCGCCCGGCACTTCAATCTGGAATAACCGAACGCGCCTGAGCCCTGAGGCCTGAGAAGACTACGGGGTGAATCTCGGCTCCCCCACACACGACAATTCTTGCGGGCTGTTCCACCCGGAGGGCGTCGTCACCCGTTGGGGTTGCGCGCTACGGAGCCAGGCGGACGATCTGCCAGCAGCTCGCGTCGCGCGTGTATTGCACTCGATCGTGCAGCCGGCTCGGTCGTCCCTGCCAGAACTCGATCCGCTCCGGAAAGACGCGAAACCCGCCCCAGGTATCGGGCATCGGAACCTTGCGGCCATCGAACGCGGCGGTCAGCTCCGCCATCTCCTGTTCCAGCGCCGTTCGACTGGAGATGATCTGACTCTGCCGGGCGATGTTTGCGGCAACCTGACTGCCGTGCGGGCGACTATGGAAATAGTCCGCGGCTTCCTGGCGATTGGTCGGGGAAACGGTTCCTTCGATACGAACCTGTCGCTCGGTCTCCGGCCAGTAGAAGAGGAGCGCCGCTCGGGGATTCTCGCCAAGCTCGATCCCTTTGGGGCTGTTGTACGCCGAGAAAAAGACGAAACCCGCCTCGTCCCAGTGTTTGAGCAGCACCATCCGCGCCGATGGGCGTCCATCGGCGGTCGCGGTCGCAACGGTCATCGCGTTCGGCTCGCCGGCGGTCACCGATCGTTGCTCGTCATACCACCGGCGAAACTGCTCCAGCGGATTGGGGTCGACATCCTCCGGGTCGAGCGAGGCCCGCGTGTAGTCCTTTCGTAAATCACCCTGGTTCATGCTCATTCGATTCGACCCCATCCGACCAAGCGCGCGTCACTCCCCGCATTGTCCCAGTCCGGCAACCGGTCACGCAGGACGTCATCCACCGTCAGCCATCCATTGCCGAAGATCCGATTCATCTGCGTGCCAAAACTCAGCGAGCCGGCGAGCACTTCTCGCGTACCACCCTGCGCCACGATCCCCCCATCGCCGAGCAGGATCACCCGCGTGGCAACGTGCGCCACCAATTCCACATCGTGCGTTGCCATCAGCATGGCGATTCCTGCCGCACGCAGCTCTTCGAAGAGCTCGGCAAGCTCGGCTTTGCGTATGGCATCCATACCACGCGTCGGCTCATCGAGCAGGAGCACCGGCGGATGACCGGCCAGCGCAACTGCCAGCGCGGCACGTTCCTGTTCGCCGGCGCTCAGATCGAGCGGGGAACGATCGCTCAGATGCGCGAGTGCAAACCGGTCCAACAGGGCGTCGAGCCCCTCCACAGCAGCGCCCCGGCTTTCGAGCGCAGCGCGGACGTCATCGCCAATCGTCTCGTGAAAAAGAAGACTGGATGCCCGTTGCGGGAGGAATCCGACCCGCCGGCCGATCGCCTGCGTCCGGTCATGCGACGGATCGAGCCCTGCAATCGCGATCCGGCCGGAATCGACAGCATGCAATCCCATCAACGTACGCAGCAGGGTCGATTTCCCGGTGCCGTTCCGTCCCATGAGGGCAACCAGCTCACCCGGCCGGACATCGAACGATGCGGATTCCAGTACCCGCTCGCGCTGATATCCAACAGCCAAGCGATCGACGACGATCGCGGGTTCGGTCTCTGGCCGCGGTGGATCGACCGGCGCCGGCCCCGGTTCGAATACCGTCTTGCGCACCATCTGCCGGGCGTCCTTGACGGTCAGCGGCAAGGGAGACCACGAGGCGGTGCGGCCGAGCAGGGCAACCGGCGGCGCCAAACGAGGGTCGCACCGTCGCAGCACCTCATCTGGATGGCCATCGAGGTCGTGCCAGCCCGGTTGCAGGATACGCAGCCGGTCGGTCATCCCGATCACGCGTTCCAACCGCTGCTCCGCCATTATCACAGTGATGCCAAGCTCTTCGTTCAGACGTCGCACGGCGTCGAGCACATCTTCGGCGCCGGCCGGATCGAGCTGGCTGGTCGGTTCGTCGAGCGCCAGGATTCTGGGCTGCAATGCCAACGCCGCCGCAAGCGCCACCCGCTGCCGCTCTCCCCCGGAGAGCGTATCGAGCGAGCGCTTGCGCAGTCGTTCGGTTCCGGTCAGGTCGAGCGCTTCTTCGACCCTTCGGCGCATTGCCGGTACCGGTACCCCGAGCTGTTCGAGGCCGAAGGCAATCTCATCCTCGACCGTGGTGGAGACGGAATGCGCGCCGGGATCCTGAAACACGAACCCGACTGACCGTGCCAATGCGCGCGTCGGCAGGAATCGCGTGTCTTCGCCACGAACGAGCACCCGACCGCCAAACTCCCCACCGGAGAAATGGGGCACGAGCCCATTCAGGCACCGGAGAATGGTCGATTTGCCGCTTCCCGATTCCCCGGCCAGAACAACCAGCTCCGACTCGGCGATCTCCCAATCGAATTCGCGAAGCACCGCACGGTCGGCATTTGGATACCGAAACGACACGTCTTCGAATCGGATGTCGGGCACTCCGGCAGTCATCGGGCGCGCTCCCGCCAGAGGATGGCAACAACCGGTCCCAGGAGACAGAGCAGGCCGATCGTCAATGGCAGACTCGCGTCCGGCCAGACAAGGACGGGATACGGTTCGTATCGCAGCGCATCCCGTCCAGTGAGGATGACCGTTCCAACCGCAAGCAATGCGCCGAGTAGGACGATCCAGTCGGTCCGCTGCCAGACCAGGGATCGGTACCGCGTGCGGCGCACATCCGACCCGCGACTCGCCAGCACCGTCACGACCAACAATCCCATCCCGGCCGCGCCGGCCACGAGCGCCTGCACGAGCTCGCCTGCGGCGAAGCCATAGACGGCAACACAGATCGCCGCAAGCCCGGAGGCCGGGCAAAGCTTGATCCAGGCAGACCGCCTCCGCGGGGGAGCCCCGCCAAAACCGCGGGATTCGAGCAGCTCGGACATCGTCACCGCACGCTCGATTCCCCCGGAGAGGAGCAACGGAGCCAATCCCAGGTAGTCGCGCGGTCCCCGCAGCTCCTCCCCCCGCACGGCTTGTGCATCGACGACTTCACGATAGGTCGCGACCATCTGGGGAAAGAACGAAAACGCAACCGAACCGGCTACGCCGGCGCCGGTGAGCGACTGCGGCAGCAATCGCAGCATCGCGCTCCAATCGAGCACGGCGGAGAGGGTGATTCCAATGAGGACCAGGGTCAGCACCGCGAGGCCGCCGAGCAGCCCGAAAACAACGGAGTTGACCGTCAGATCGCCTCCCAGCACGGGAACCGATTCCGGAATCGAGACGATCACTCGATTCCCCGCCCGTACGGTCAGCAGGTTGAAGAGAACCGAGATCGCGCCAAAGACGAGACCCAGTCGGATCACCCAGCTCCACCCGGCCCGCGCCTCGGGCGGCAACGCCTCCCGAACCGCAAGCACGGCCAGCAGGACCGACGCCAGGGCAAACGGATTGCGCCCCATAAGGGGAACCAGGAGCGCGGCGCCGGCCCAGCAAAGCCAGGCGCGAGGATCGATGCCCGCTTGAGAACTCATATCGACGCCTGCCGCCGAAACCGCAAAACCAGCGCCAAGACGGCAACTCCACTCAACACCACCGTGACGGCCAGATACGATGTGAGCTCTACCCCCTCCGAGGGCGCCCCTCCAATCAGACTTCCATTGGCATCGTACCGGGCAACATGCGCGGTATCGAGCTCATCGCCGGCACGGGCAAGCATGGGGATCTCCGAGATCTCGATCTCGGGTAACAACGGCTCATCCGGGGACCAGGACCATCCGTCGATGTCACCCGGTTCGACTCTGGAGCCGCTCGCGCCCAATGGTGATGCCGCCCATGCGCCAGTTTCGTTCACCTGGAAATACCGCCAGTAGGGAGATTCACGACCACCGGTCTGACAGACGTTCTTGCGGCAGGTCCCGACATCGCAACCAGTCTCCTGGATCTGACAAACGCCCTCGCCAAATGCCCCAAACCCGATCGTGACCAGCGAGACGCCTGACCGTCGCAAGAGCTCGATCCCGGAGACCGGTTCATCGAGCGGAACGTAGACGTAGGTGATGGTGCCGTCGCCGGGCCGGATCACGATTCCGGCGTATGAGACCGGCTCCTGGGCCACGAGATCGATCGGGAGGAACGATCCGATGACCGGGAGCAACACAATGAGGAGCCGGAGGAAGAATCTGGCCCCATAGCATCGTTGACTCGACAAACGGTTCGGCCACGCCCGCCTCGAGGGCGAGCGCGGCTCGGATTTCTTGACCAAGGTCTCTTACGGACCCAACGGCTAGCCCGCCGGAGTCGCCTCCGGATCGGCAGGCGGGGTCGCCAGCACCGTCATAACGGCGGGAATCGGAAAGGCCACACCAGAGGCCGCCGAGATCGCCTGCACGGTCGCGAACGCATTGTCGTCGGGAACCGACGCCATATAGGCGAACGCGCCGCTTTCGTTCTGCAGGCCGAGCAGCGCCGCCAGCGCGGCATCGCGCGCCTCGTCCAGGGTGGGATCGGCCGCGGCGATGAGTGCCTGCAGGACCATCGCGGTCGAATTTGAATCGGTCTCAGCGCCGGGCTGGTAGGGATATCCACCGTCCTCGTTCACGGCGCCGGTCAGATACGCCATCGCGCGGTCGACCATTTCGTCGCGCACGCCAACCGCGATCAATCCCTGGACCATCATGGCGGTGGTATTAGTGTCGCCGACACCAGGCTCGAGCGAACCATCCCACGCCCAGGAGCCATCTTCCGCCTGGCTGCCGCGCGCTGCTTCGATCGCGGCCTCCGGCACGACCGTTCCTGTGGCCGCCAGCGCCTGCAGACCGAGCGCATGCTCGAATGGACCTTGCCCGATCATGCCCATACCGGAAGCCACCTCGACGATCGACATCGGATTGATGTTGTCGATATTGTGCGGGTCCCACCCGGTGGCCACCGCCGCCATCGACAGCTTGGCCGCCGAACCCGGGTTCGTCTGGGCGAAGACCAGCGCGTTCGCTTCGAGATACTTCATCGCCAGCTCGAGATCGATCTCGATACCGACGGCGTTGGCCGATGCCAGCGCCAGGACGGCGTCAGCCGTCGCGCCGGGGTCGCTCTCGCCCGAGAATCCGGCAAATCCGCCGTCGTCCATCTGCTGCTTGAGCAACCATTGGACCGCCGATTCGACCGCGACGACCTGGTCCTGCGCCGCAACCGGCGCACTGAACGCACTCAGCGCCAGCGCGACGATGAGCATTCCGGTCGCGGTCAGCCGGCGAACCTGCCGGGACACAAAGAGCTGCCTGTTCGCATGATTCGTTGGATTTTCTGGAACGTCGACGTTTGGGAACGTCAATTGCGCGTGCTGCATTCCGTCCTCCCTCTCCTTCACGAAGGGCGCCGGAGCGAAATCGGGCAGGTAATCTGGCTCCATTCGACCGCGTGTTCGCCGAATGTCACAGTTGCGGATCAGCGCCGGACTCACACCGGCTTCCCCCTGCTGCGCTCGTGGCCGAGTGCCCCGAATCGCACGGTCTCGATTGTTGATCTCGCCAACAGATGGCGATTCCCGCAGTATCCTCTCCGGGCGGTGCCTCGTCAAATTCCGGATGGTCGCCAAACACAAGGGTGAACTTCGTGCGATAAATTCGTACGAAGTGGAAAGGGACCCGTATCTCGTGGACTGGACGCAAGCGATCGAACTCGGCATGGTCTCCATAGGCGCCGCGGTACTTGGATCCATGTTGGGGCTTGGAGGCGGTGTCTTCCTCGTTCCGATTTTCACCCTCTTTTTCGGAATCGATCCCAAGCTCGCCATTGGCGCCAGTGCAATCGCTGTCGTCACCAACTCGGTCGTTGGCTCGACCGTCCACCTCGATTCGAGATTCACGAACCTGCGGCTTGCCATGTTGCTGCAGATACCAACCGCGGCTGGCGCGCTGGTTGGCGCGTTGCTGGCGGTGCGCGCACCGGACCGAATACTCAACGGGCTGTTTGGCGCGGTCCTGACCTACGCGGCCGTCTCGATGTTCCTGCGCCGCAAGGTCTCTCATGTCGACACCAGTCAGGATCCCGACCCGATGATGCTGGGGGGCGTCTACCATGACCCTGCGTCCCAAAAAGAGATCATCTACGTTCCCCGGCATGTGCGGCGGGGGCTCGGCATCAGCGGGTTGGCGGGCATGCTGTCCGGCATGCTTGGCGTCGGCGGAGGCGTGATCCAGGTACCGGCGATGAACCTGGTCATGAGTATCCCGGTCAAAGCGGCGGCGGGCACGAGCGCGCTGATGGTCGGGATGACGGCCGTCGCGACATCATTCGTCTTCTATGCCGACAACAAGATCGACCCGCAGGTCGTGTTGCCGGCCATGATCGGTATCTTTGCGGGCGCGCAAGTCGGATCGCGCCTCACGCGCAAGGTCCGCACCGACCGGCTGATCATCTTGTTCGTGCTCATCCTCCTCTACCTTGGATTCCGCCTCATCTTGGAGGCATTGAATATCGACCTCCCGAGCATACGCTGATGACCGAGCACGGGAATTCCGCGCGAAGACGTGTTATGACAGTGCCATCAAGGTGCTGCGGTATGAGTTCTATCTCTCAGCCGTGGTGCTGGCCGTGGGTGCGATTTGGTCGCTCATCGACCGGCATCCTCTTTCGCCCACGGTGCTTCCGTTTCAGGAAATCCCTGGCGCCATTCTCGATCGGAATCCCTCCGCGCTCATCGACCTGGGCATCCTGATCATGATGCTGACGCCAGTCGTCACGGCGCTTTCGATCGCGCTGAATTTTTCCCGCCTCGGCGAGCGGAAATTCGTCACAATCACCCTTGGCGTGCTCGCCATTCTGGCGACCTCCATCGCGATCTCGCTGCTTCGATGAAAATCGGCATTGTCGTGGCCATGTCGAGTGAGCGCGTTCATCTCGATCCATACGCATCCGTACAAACGACCGAGCGGCACGGCCCCTGGCGGGTCGATTGCCTGACGATCGCCGGGAAGCACGTGGCAGCCGTCACATCGGGGATCGGGATGGCCAATGCGGCCGCCGGGACAGAGTTCCTGATCCAAACGGAACGCCCCGATCTCATCATGAATTTCGGCTGTGCCGGCGCGCACCGGCGCGATTTGCTCCCCGGCGATGTCGTCATCGCCAGCGAGGTGATCAACCACAGTCTGATGCAGATCTTTCCGGATGGAACCGAACGCTACACGGGCTACGCAACTGAATCCAACGGAGAGCATCAACACGGGTTCGAGCTGGAGTCCGATCCAAAGCTGGTGGAGCTGGCGCAGACCGCAGCCACCGCGAATCCGCCTCAGCCGTGGCCGCCATCGCTCTTCTGGCCGGCGTCGATCCCCTATCGGTTGCCGGAGGTGCACGTCGGACCGGTAGTCTCCGCCGACACCTGGACGCAGGCGCACTTCCGTCTCGACATTCTGCACGAACGCCACGGTTCGCTCTGCGAGGAAATGGAAGCCGCCGCCATCGGACGCATCGCCGGGCTCCATGGGATTCCATTTCTGGCCATCAAGGACATCTCGAACAACGAATACCTGCGCGAAAGCGATCTGGCCTCGTTCTCCGACTTTCCAATCGCTGAAGTCGGCAAACGCGCCGCGACCCTGCTTGCCCAGACGATTGCACTGGTCTAGTAGGGAGTTCGGTGTTGGGGTCGAGGAGTTGGGAACGCACTGATCTCGCCTTGGTCAGCGGTTTGCGAGGCGGTCAAGACACTATCGAACCCACGGCTCATACGAAATCCGCGTGATTGCTTGGGGATACCAGGTATGGGGTAGCTGCCGGCTCGTGCTTCGCCGGCACCGGGCCGGCGGCGACAGACACGGGGGTAGACATCCTTGTGTCTTTACCCGGATTCCGTATCAGTCCTTCGAACAGACACATGCCGCTGTGCCCTTGCGATCGACCGCGGGCCGATAACCGCAATCCTTACCAATACTCGAGCGGGCGCACGACGATCCGTCGCTCGGACGGATCGATTTCCAGCACCGCTTCCTCTGTATTCGGGAGCAACAGGTCCGCGCCGCCGGCGTCGGGACGGATGACGAAGACATCGCGGGCGCCGGTCTCGATCAGGTCGACGGTCGTCCCAACCTTCTGCCCGGCTTCGTCGTACGCATCGAGTCCAATGAGCTGAAAGAGGAGATACTCTCCGTCTTCCAACGGCAGCGCGTCTTTGCCCGAGATCCGAATGGGCTGACCGCGGAAGGTGGCGCCGTCTTCCGGATTGCCGATCCCGCGGAGTTTGAGCAACACGTTGCCGCCGTGGAAGCGGACGTTCTGAATCTTGCGCGGACGATCCTCGTCGCCAACATAGACCGAGCCGAGAACCTCGAACTGCTCAGGAATGTCGGTAACGGGACGAACCTTCAACTCTCCGACGATCCCATGGGTGCCAACGATGATGCCGATCGTGAGAAAGACCTGATCGAGCGGGGTATCCGGGCTCGGACCGGCGCTGTCGATGAGGGGGCCAACCGGCCGGGGAGGACGACGACGCGTCGATGGACGCGATACGGGATCGGGATCCGGTTTGACGGCACGCGACGCAACCGGCGCGCTGCGACGCCGGGAAGCCTGCGGATGCTGAGAATTACCCTTCGATGTCGAGGCTGGCACGGACGTTATTACGCGAACCGGTGATCATGACGAGGGTACGCATCGCCTTGGCAATACGACCTTGCCGGCCGATCACCCGGCCCATAGCTTCTTCTTTCACCTTCAGTGTCACGTGAACCGAACCGCCTCGGCGCTCGGAAATGACTTCGAAGTCATCGGGGGAATCGACAAGCTCGCCCGCGATATATTCGATGAGTCCCTGTAGCTGCTGCTCGGGGGTGACGACCGACATGGTGCGCTCCGATTTCGAAAACGAATGAGATGGGAAACCGGGCGGCTCGCGCCGCCCGGTGGAATGCTAGCTGGCCGCAGCCGTCTTGGCATGTTTGGCAGCGCGTTCGGCCCGGTCATCAGGGATCAGACCGATGTTGCGCAGCAGGATATGCACGGTCTCGGTCGGCTGAGCGCCGACACTCAGCCAGTACGCGGCGCGCTCTTCGTTCACCTTGAGCGTGACCGGATCGGTCAGCGGATCGTAGAACCCGATCTGCTCGATGATGCGGCCATCCCGCTTCGAGCGGCTGTCCGCCGCAACGATGCGATAGCTCGGGCGCTTCTTGGCGCCCATTCGGCGAAGACGCAGTTTGATCACGAACGACTCCAGTTCGATATCGAAAAGATCAACAATCTCACAAAGGAGGCTCGTCCGGGACCGTGGCAGTTACACGTGAGAAGGCGAGCACAACCAAAACGCACCGCTCCCGCAGTGCGAACGCCCTATTTTGACATGCCCGCGCGTGGGAGTCCAGTGCCCGATTGCTCTGCCGGCTGCCTGCCGCCTGCTACCGTATGCTTCCGGCATGATTCTTCTGGGAGTGGACGCCGGTACAAACGCAATTCGAGCCACGGCATTCGATCGAGCCGGCGCGATCGTGGCCGCAGCGGCAAAATCGATCGAGCCGTCGCGTCCGGAACCAGGCTGGGTGGAGCTCGATCAGGACGTCGTTGTCAAAGCGCTCGGCCAGGCAATTCGCGAACTGCTGCCCAAATTGCCGGAACCGCCCGAGCTCCTCTGCCTGACCGCCCCCACCGATGGTCTTTGGTTGGTCGATGCTCGCGGTGAGCCGGTTCGTCCGGCTGTTCTCCCGGCCGATCGACGCGCCGTTCCGTTTTCCCGCGAATGGGAGCTTCACGGTATCGGCAATGCGGTCTATCGACGTGCGGGATATGCGCTTCTGCCGCAAACACAGGCAGCGATCTACCGCTGGTTGCTCGAACATGAGCCGGCGTCCGTCGATCGGGCGGCCACCGGCTTTTCCTCTAAGGACGCGCTTCTGCATGCGCTGACCGGAGCGCGTACGACCGACATCACCGACGCCTCAGCCCCCTTCCTCGATATCCGTTCCCGCACCTACGACGAAGAGCTGATCGATCTCCTCCGGTTACGACCGGTGCGGCATCTCCTCCCGGAGATCGATACCCCGAACGGCTCGCTCTGGCCCTTGAGCGACGCCGGGGCAGAGCTCACCGGACTTCCCTCCGGTATGGCCGTGCATGCCAGTCCGTTCGATTCGATTGCAGCCGGGCTTGCGGCCGGATTTCAGGGCAAGGGGGATGCTTTTATCCTGCTCGGACCGCAGCTCGTCACCGGCATCCAGATCGAGCGTCTCGAGCTGGCCGGTGAGCCAACCGGCCGGAACGTTTGCCTCCCACGCTATGACCGCTGGGTGCGAATGTTGACATCCGGCAGCGGAATGACACTGCTCGATTGGCTCTTGCCACTCATTGGCGTGACGTACACCGGTCTCGATGCCGCGCTGGCGCGCACTCCAGCCGGGTCGAACGGCGTCCGGATCCTGCCGTCGTTCGCCACGACGGGGGAGACCGCACCAGCGGTTCGTCCCGACGTTCGCGGCAGCATCCTCGGGCTCACGACCGAATCCAGCAAGGACGATCTGGCGCGCGCCGCGTGCGAGGCGCTGGCATTGCAGGCGCGCTACACGCTGGCGTCATCTGGAGTGGCGCCTGGGGTGGTCACCCTCACCGGCGGCGGCTCACGCGCGCCCGCCTTCCGCCAGCTCCTGGCCGACGTGCTCGGGCTGCCGCTGCATATCGCCCCGCAACCGGAGACTGCGGCGCGCGGCGCCGTCATTGCCGGAATGATTGCGGCCGGGATCGAATACGACCATGTGGCATGGACTGCTCCGAGCGCGGAGATCCAGCCGGTTCCGGCGACATCCGAGCGGTATCAGGAGCTCTATGCCCAGTTCGCCACCGACCAGCTGGCCGCGCTCTCGTCGTGAGCGCCCTCCCTGGGCTGAAGCCGCATGGCTACTCACGAGAAGTCCCTCAGGCGCGGAGCCGTTATCTCTCACCCGCTGGTTGACCGTATGAGGTATTGAATCGCACGGTCATCTCGTCGACCAGCTCTTCCGGCACCAGGTTCGGTTCTCGGCCGCCGTTGGCGGCCAGTCCCTGCACGTAGACCTCGGCAGCTTCCTCGACGAGCATCGAATAGAGGAGCGCCTGATCGAAGTTCTGACCGAAGGTGATCAGCCCATGATTGCGCATGATGACCGCACGGCTGGCCGGCGTCATCGCTTCGACCACGCTTTCGCCAATATCCTCCATCGCGGTCAAACCGTAGCGGGTCACCGGGATCCGCGCTCCCACTACAAGGCTCGTTTCGGTCAGGATCGGGGGAAGATAAGGGCGGATCGTGCTCACGACGGTGGCAAAATGCGAATGGGTATGAACGATGGCATCGACATGGTCGAACTGTCGCATCACCATGGTATGCATCGGCGTTTCCGAGCTCGGCCGGCGTTTCCCCTCGACCACGTTCCCCTGCGCATCGACGATGACCACATCGTCGATGGTCGTCTCCGGATAGGGAATCCCACTGGGAGAGATCGCGATCAATCCAGTCTCGCGCTCGCGCTCGCTGAAGTTGCCGGCCGTGCCATGCACGATTCCCCGCCGCAGCGCCTCCAGCCCGACCTCGACGACTCGCCGCCGTTGTGCTTCCAGCAACATCTCAACTTCCCCTGTCCCTTTGCGCTAAACCGTAAGACGCCGGCGACCGGCGCCATCGGCCATTTCGTGCGATGTTTGCACCACCACCAGCGCCGGGCTAGCATTAGGTGTGCGGCTCGATCGAAAAGATCGGGTACGTGATTCTGCACCAAACGAAACGAGCCAGCGCCGTGGCCCATGCCCGAACGATCTCAGTAGCCATGACCATACTCGGTCTGCTCCTGATCGGGGCGGCGGTCGTCACCGATCTCAGCCCGATGTTGACCGTGACCGGCATGCTCCTCTTCGTGGCCGGAATTGTAAAGATCGCGATGGTCGCGATCTGGAAGTCATTCTTTTCGATCCCCGTCGAAGCCCCCGCCCAATCCGATGGTTCGTCGTCTCCAGGCGGACCGAAGTAAGGGAAGGTGTGTGCCATGGCGAGTCCCTATAACGACAATGCGAAGCAACGTGCTTCGCGCGCCCGGCAGGTGATCTCCGGGAGCGATATTCGTCCTCCCAGCTCCGCGAGCTATCCGGGATCGCCGCAACGCTACGTCTCCTATGAAGAAGAAGGAGCGATGTCGAGCCCGCAGTGGATCTATCTTGGGATCCTCGCGGCGTTGCTCGCACTCGCCATCATTCTCTATCTTGTCTTCGGAGGCGGCGTTTCCAGCGTCTTCTTCTTTCTGCTGGCGCTGGCCCTCTTCTGTGGATGGTTCGTCTTCTGAGCGCCAAGCCGTCCGATCCCTCCCCGATCGACTGGGCCCAGCATTCCACTGAGCACCCGTTCGCTGGAATCGAGCGGCAAACCGTGCACGGCGAAAATCAGACGATCGTGCGCTACATCTACCAACCGGGCTCGATCTTTCCAGTGCACCGTCATCCAGAAGAGCAGGTCACCATCGTGCTCAGCGGCTCGATCGATTTCACGGTCGATGGCCGCCCGTTGACCCTGTCTGCCGGTGAATCCGCCCTCATTCCGGCCGATGTGCCACATGGAGCGACGGTCACCGGGTCCGACGTGGTCGAGACATTGAATACAATGTCGCCCAGACGACGAATCGACCCGATGACGCCAGGACCAGAAGACGAAGGTGCCGCGTGAGCGAAGACGATGCCAAACGACGATTGCGACTCGTACGCCCCGGTGAGGAGCCACCAGTCAGCGCCACATCGCCTCCTCCGTCGTCCCACCAGGGGATGCCGTTTCCGTATCCGCCGGGGATCTTCGCCAATCTCTTCGACCTGACCGGGAAGACCGCGCTCATCGTCGGTGGCGGGGGCGGTCTCTCGCGGGCAATTGCCTGCGCCATGGCGGATTTCGGCGCCCGCATCGCGATTGCGGATATGAACCTGGCGAACGCCGAAACCACCGCGGCTGCCTGCGACCGGCCCGGTGCGGACGCGATGGCGGCCATGCTCGATGTCACCGATCCCGATATGGTGGAGGACGTCGTCGCGCAGATCGAGGCGCAAACCGGCGGGATCGATATTCTGCTCAACGGCGCCGGAATCACAATCCGCAAACCGGCGATCGACTTTACGCCCGAGGACTGGATGGCGGTCATCAATACCAATCTGTCCGGCGTCTTTTATGTCACCCAGGCGGTCGGTCGCGGAATGCTGCAACGCGGGTACGGGCGCATCCTTTCGATCGGTTCGGTATCCAGTCTGCTCGGACACCCGGAGAACCAGCCGTACGCCGCCGCCAAGGGCGGAATCGCGATCATGACCAAATCGTTTGCGACCGAATGGGCCCCCTATGGCGTGACGATCAATGCCATCGGTCCCGCCTATACCCAGACCGAACTGACCAGGAACATCCTGGCCGACCCACACGTACAGTCCAAGTTGGTTAGCCGAATTCCGACCGGCCGGTTTGGGCTCCCGGAAGATCTGGTCGGCGCCGCAGTCTTCCTCTGCTCCGAATCGGCACGCTTCGTCAATGGCCAGACACTCTACATCGACGGCGGTCTCACCGCGGACTGACGGGTTCCGAGACGTGGGTCGCCGCGATGTCTGCCGGTCAGGACATGCTCGGGAGAGGTCCTGAGGAGATCGGGGCGATCACGGTTGCATCCTCGGATCTTCCGTCGGATCGGCGTACATGGGCGGACAACCGCGCTCGATGGCCTCGGGTCGCAATTCGAAGTGCCACGGTTCGTTGCCATAGATCTGGCACAAGCCGTACGCAGCGCCATACTCCGACAGCCAGGCCATGGCATCGG
Source organism: Thermomicrobiales bacterium (assembly GCA_023957115.1). GTDB lineage: Bacteria > Chloroflexota > Chloroflexia > Thermomicrobiales > UBA6265 > JAMLHN01. The sequence goes on along the minus strand of JAMLHN010000002.1, from coordinate 81,990 downwards.
AGGGACCGATATCGACCGCGTCCCCCGATACATGAGCGGACGTATTCGCGGTGGCAACCCAGCGGGCAGCTTCCTCTTCCGAGCCATACTCGGCGATGGCCTCATGAAGGAGCTGGTTCTGATATTCCGGAGAACGCCATCCGCTGGTGACGTAGAACGCGATACCGCCGTCAGCGGCATCCGTCGCAGCCCGGCGCAGAGCACGAAGGAGATCGGGGTCGAGGTTGGTAACCCCGGGATAGTTGTTGTCGAACACGGTCACGCCGTCCGGGAGAAGACCGTCATCACGGGTGACGGCACGCGCACCATCGTCCTCGGCGTCGCCGGGATCGCCGTCCTCACGGGGCGGCGCGCCAGGGCGGTCCTGAACGGGAGGGGCCTCGGTTGTCATGCCAGTGCCATCCGATCGAAGAACGTCGCCGAGCAGGGGCGTCGTGGATGACGCCGAATGATAGGCGAGGGTTCCAGCGATCCCCGCGGTCATGACGACCACGGCGACGGCAGTAAACCTGAGCGTGTTGCGGATTTTCGTTCCTGATGGTGCAGTATGTCTCATGCTGCCAATCTAGACAGCACGGTGTTGCCGGCATGTATGGAGTTTTCGATATGCGGGCGATATGCACCGGCTCGTACCAGCGAGTGTGCATCCTCATCGTCGAGAACGAAGCTCATCCCAACCACGATCTTGCGCGCCGGGCAATGAAGCAGAGAACCGGGGAATAGCAATGTTCCAGGCTGGAGGGAGAGGTCACGATGTCTCCGCCAAAACCGGTCTTGAATTTGTACAACCCGCGCCAATCGTCGCCCGTGCTCCTGGGAACATGCTCGCCGCTCTCGGCGTTCGGGGGTGGATCCTGCATGGGAATACCCCAGAGGTCGTAGTGCGTCGAGCCCTGCTCTCTCGCCCAGCGCATGGCCTCGAACTGGATGACGAATGCCGCACCATGGCCACGGTGCACCGTCGAGGAACCGCCGTACAGGTAGATTGCTTCCTTTCCGAATCGAGCCGCGATCAAACCAGCTGCGTTCTCGCCGTCGATCGTGGCAAAGAGCAGAAGCGCGTCTTCACCGAAAACACGTACGAAATCGCGGTAATACGTCTCGGTATGGATACCGAATCCGTTGCGGCTGGACGTCTCGCGCAAGAGCCGGTAGAAGGCTCCGGCGCCATCAACCCGGGACTGCTGTACGACAACGCCGCGACGCGACGCGAGCCGCACGCTATAGCGTGTCTTTGGCCGCATCTGTGCCAGGAGTGCGTCATCCGCGAGAAGCGGGATCTTGACGGTCCGGCCCGGCAGGACCCGCTCCGGTCCATCGACGAACCCCTCCAGTTCCATCCGGTCCCCAGGCGGCAACGGCGTATCTGGCTCGACGATCAGGCAGAGCGATCCGCGCCGCCTGCATACCTGGTCGATCTTCGACAAGAGCGCTCGCAGCGCATCGACGTCGCCGGGCGCATAGATGGGTCCACGTGGAATGAAGGCGATCTCGAACGGTCCACGCCGGGTAAAGAGGATCTGTGCCATAGCGGTCGGCGGGTCGCCACCAATCGCGACCCGTTCCACCGACCATCCGTGGAGCGATTTGAATTCGCCCCAGCGCCACGACTGCAAGAGATGGCCGTCGAGCCGGAGCGCCGCATCATCCCATACGGATTGCGACCAACTCGAGGGTGCCGCCGGCCGTCGGAAGGAGCGGATCAGCTGCACTGGATACACCGCATGGCCCGGTCAGAGCAGCTGGGATAGACCTCGTGCACGATGCCGGCCGGCAGGCTATCCATGCTGCGATCTCATGAGGAATTCCAGGCAATTGATCAGGCTGTTTTCGACGATATCCCGTACAGCGTGATCGGTGTAGTAGGCGGTATGTGGTGTGATCAGCACATTCGGCAGACGTTGCAACCGCAGCAGGAGGGGGTGCTCGATCGTGCTGTTGCGGCAGTCCGTGTAGAACACACCCTCCTCGCCTTCGAGCACATCCAGCGCGGCGCCACCAAGTCGACCCTGTTCCAATGCCAGCACAAGCGCTTCGGTATCGATCAGCGCGCCGCGCGCGGTGTTGACAACAAACGCACCGGACTTCATTTGCTCGATGTGGCGCCGATCGAGCAGATGATGGGTGGACGCATCGAGGGGTGTGTGGAGCGAGATGAGATCGCTCTGCCGCACCAAGACCTCGAGCGGAACGTACTCGACCGTGGTGTTGGGACAGGGGTCATAGGCCACGATACGCCCGCCGAAGCCCCGCAATCGGTCGATCACGGCTGCGCCAATGCGGCCTGTCCCGACGATCCCAATGGTCAGATCCCGCAGTTCTCTCCCGGCGACTGAGCTCGATCGGAAATCGTGCATATCCGCGCGCCTGAGCGTCGATCTTGCATGCCGCACCGCCATCAGCATCAGCATGACGGTGTAATCGGCCACGCTATCGGGGGAGTAGGCGACGTTTTCCACGGTCATTCCAAGCCGCCGCGCGTATCCCACATCGATATGGTCGTACCCAATGCTTCGAGTGGAGATGTACCGGACGCCGGCCTGGCTGAGCGCATAAAGAACAGCTTTCGGAATGCGCTCCTTGTGCCCAACGCTGATGCATCGGGTCCCCAATGCCAGCTCGACCGTTGCATGAGCGAGCGCGGCATCGGTGATGGTGGGTCTGATGCCGAAGCGGGGCGCCATCTGACGGAAAAGGGCCGCCTCGTGCTGCCCACACCCATAGACCGTCATACCGATGTCCGCAACGGCAGCGGATGAGAAGGACGCCAGCGATGGGGGGCGGTCGATCGCCGCTGGTGCCTGGTCTGTGTACGTCACGATGCCCTCCTGGTTCACACTCGGTCGTCCTTCCAGTCTTGGCAACGCCGTGTTACCGGCACGTATGCGATTTTCCATACCCTGACGATACGTCCCGGTTCCTACCTTGGCCTGACCGGCGTGACGGGCGTTGCGAACCAACCGGCTGCGCGCTTGCAACGAACATTGGGGAGGACGACGTGTTCACAATCGACGACATACGCAATGCGCTGGGCGACTGTCTGAGGAGCGAGCGTCCCGGCGCTGCCACCGAGTTCACCGGCGTGACCAACGACTCGCGGGTGGCGAAGCCGGGTGATCTCTTCGTCGCACTCACCACGCCAATTGGGTATGCACCCGAGGTGCGGGACGGCCACGATTTCATCGGCGATGCCGTGGCACGCGGCGTGACGGGCCTCATGCTCCAGCATGAGGAAATCTCACGACCGGACCACGTCTGGGCCTTCCTGGTGACCGATACGAAGCACGCCATCGGTGAGCTGGGCCGAGCCTGGCGATCGCGCTTCGACGCGCGGACCATCGCCATCGCCGGCAATGTCGGCAAGACGACGACGAAGGAGCTGACGGCGGCCGTATTGCAGAACTGCGGCCACACGGTGCTGAAGAGTCCGATGAACTTCAATGACGAGATCGGGCTGGCCATGACGCTGTTCCAACTCAACCGGGCCTATGACCGACTTGTGGTGGAGGTGGGAATGTTCGAGCTCGGCGAAATCCGTCGCCTCTGCCAAATCGCCCAGCCCCGGATCGGCGTCGTGCTCAATGTCGGTCCGACACATCTCGCACGCCTGGGCAGCATGGAGGCGATTGCAGCGGCAAAGCAGGAGGCCGTGCAGGATCTTCCAGCCGAGGGTTACGCCATCCTCAGCGCGGACGATCCCGTTGTCGCGGCCATGGCGGCGACAACGCACGCGCGGGTGCTGACCTTCGGACTCCACGCAGGCGCGGATTTCCGCGCATCCGAGATCCAGAGCCACGGTCTGGCCGGTGTCGAGTTCACGCTGAGTTTCACCGGCCACGATCTTCGAGTACGGAGCCCGCTGCCCGGCGCCCGCCTCGTCCCAAACGCACTTGCCGCAATAGCCGTCGCGGTGGCGGACGGCGCTGGCATCGAGCAGGCAGCCGCAGCGCTGACCGGCGCTCAGGTGACTCCTCGGCTTCAAGCGAAGATCGCTGCCTGCGGCGCCACGATTCTGGACGACTCCTACAATGCCAATCCGGTCTCGATGATGGCGGCATTGGACGTCCTCCGGGAGATGCCGGGTCGCCGTCATGCCCTACTCGGCGACATGCTGGATCTTGGCTCAGCAGAGACGGGCGGACATCGCTCCGTCGGCGAGCATGCCGCCGGCATCGTCGATACGCTGTACACGATTGGACCACGTGGCGCGCAGATCGCCACGGCAGCCCACGAAACGGGCGCTCGCCGCGTACGCCACTTCGACACGAAGGAAGAAGCCATCGATACGTTGCGTGCCACGCTCGGCCCGAACGACACACTGCTCATCAAAGCCTCACGCGGTATGGCTCTGGGCGCTGTTGTGGCGGAGCTCATTCGCTAAATCCGTTTGCGAACTTGGACTCCCTCGTAGTTGCAGACCTTCACATCCATGCTTCCCTACGGCAGGCACGAACGTCGACCATCGAGCTTCCAAAGCGGCCACCGCTGTCCGAGCGAGGCGCCGCTCTCCCGGCGGGAAGTGGTTGGCGTCGCTCCACGGTTGATTCGGGTCAGGCCGTGCTCCGTCGTTCGGCGACCAGCATAAGCACATGCCGGGCCAGGACCAGACCGGCGTCGGGGGTGCCGCTCACTGACGCGCGGGCCGACATCGCCGTGATCCGGTCGGAATCAGCAAGCAGCGGGATCAGCGTGGTCTCGATCCAGCTCGGGTCGAGGTCGGCATCGTTGACGAGTAATCCCCCACCGGCTGCGGCAATCGGCTCGGCGTTCAGCCGCTGCTCACCCCCGCGTAATGGCAGCGGGACATAGGCGGCCGGCAAACCGACGGTGGCCAGCTCAGCACAGGTCATCGCCCCCGCGCGGCAGATCGCAACGTCAGCCGCGGCGTAGGCATCGTGCATCTCGGTGACATAGGGAATGACGACATAGGGCGGGGCGCCGGGATCTCCGACCGGTGTTTCGACTGCGTGCTCCGGCCCGGTGATGTGCAGTACCTGAACGCCGTTCGCCCGCAACGCAGATGCTGCGCCGCACACCGCGGCATTGATTGTCCCAGCTCCCTGCGAACCGCCAGTGACCAGAAGCACTGGTCCGTCTGGCCGCAACCCAAACCGTCGCCGGGCCGCGTCGCGCAATGCAGGCCGGTCGAGTCCAGCGATCGCCGGCCGGAGCGGGATCCCGATCGCGGTGGGGTGCGCCAGCCGAACAGTCGGGGTGGCCGTGAACACATGGGGCGTCATTCGAGCCGCCAACCGGTTGGCCACACCGGGGCGGGCATTCGCCTCGTGGACGACGATCGGCAGCCCTCGTCTGCGGGCGGCAAGATAGGCCGGCATGGCCACGTAGCCACCAAAACCCACCAGGATCTCGGCCCGCACGCGATCGAGCACAGTGCCGGCCACTCGAACCGCACTCCGCAACCTGCCCGGGGTCCGCAACAGGGCCAGATTCATTTCGCGCGGCAGCGGCACCGGTGGGATGAGCTCCAGGGGGTACCCGCGAGCCGGGATGAGCGTGGTATCGAGGCCGCGAACGGTGCCGAGAGCGGTGATCGCGGCCGCCGGCTCCAACCGGCAAAGCGCATCGGCGAAGTTCATCGCGGGCTCGATGTGCCCAGCCGAATGACCGCCGGCGACAACGACACGTGGCGCCTCCTTGCCAGACACGCGCTACAGCTCTTTACAATACATATGCGATGTTTTCGTCCGCTGGTACCCAATTCCCTCAGCGAGCACGTGGGACTCGGAGCGCGCGACATTCGACCGAACCACGACGGTATGAAGATCCCGCCGTAACACCCACTGTTCGGCAGCATTCACCAGCATGCGGCCGACTCCGGACGGATCTCAGTCATGCCGAAGATGCCTCCGCGCCTGGGCGTGCTCTTGCCGTCTCGGCTAGGCGATCGGAAAATCAAAGTACGTGTCTGGATACGGTTCGTGTTTCAGGGTGTAATGCCACCACTCGCAATCGAATGCGTTGAACCCGCTGCCCTCCATGACGGAGCGAAGGTCGTGTCGGTTGCTCGCTTCGATGTACGTGATGCCTTGTGCTTCATGATGTGAGATCGGGTCCATCAGATCGAAGTCACCGCCCATCGAAGCAAGCTCGCCGGTGGACAAGTGATAAAGCGTCAAGTCGACAGCACCGCCTCGGCTATGACTCGATCTGGCAGCCACGTATCCTGTTGCGATCATCTCGGATCGGTCGATATTCGGATAGTGCCGTCGTTTCGTCCGGCCATCCTCCGGCTGTCTTGACCAACGCAGAAAACAATCGACGGCGCGTTGCGGACGATACCCGTCCCAGAGCAGCAACCCAAAACCAATCGCTTCGGCCTTTTTCCGCGCTCGTTCCAAAGCCACGCATAAAGCACTCGTACCGACAATGCGATTTGCCACGTATCCGTCCACCGGTTTGCCGGTGAAGTTGTCCCAGGTGGCGTACTTGGCATCCCAGCGAATGCCGGGCAGGAGCTCATCGACAAAGACAAAATCGTGATTCATCGTCGTTCTCCGGACATTGCCAGCGACACAATCTGGTCGATCACACCGGTCAACGGCAACCCCGCGGCAGCCATCATTCTGGGATAGCGGCTATAGGAGGTCATGCCCGGCAACGTGTTGACTTCGTTGAAGACGACTGCCCCATCTCCCGCCAGAAAGAGATCCACCCGCGCCAGCCCGCGGCATCCCAGGGCACGATAGAGCGTTTTTGCTATCTCCTGAACGCGCGTTCGCGACGCTGCCGGAATGTCCGCGGGAACGGTTACTGTTGAGTTCTCGGAACCACGTTCAGGCTCGCGCTCCTGATGGATTCTGAAAATGCCGTGAGCGACCGAGATCCGGTCCACTTCACCGGCAATCAAGTCCAGGTCGTTGCCCAATATCGCGCAGCCCACTTCCTCGCCGACAACAACCTCTTCGACCAATACCTTCGAGTCGTACTGACGTGCGGCGGCCACCGCACCGCGCAACGCTTCTTTACGCTCGACTTTGGTGACGCCGAACGATGAGCCCGATCGGGCCGGTTTCACCACGAGAGGGTACGTCAGCTGATCGGGATCGAGGTGTCCGTTTGCCGCAACGATCCAGAAACGCGGCGTGGCAATTCCCACGCTTTGGGCGACGAGGTACGTGAGGGACTTGTCCATGCACAGCGCGGAGCTTGGGACGTCGCAGCCGACGTAGGGGATACTGGAAAGTTCCAACAGCCCCTGGATGGCCCCGTCTTCACCAAGTCTCCCGTGCAGGACAGGAAACACCACGTCTAGGCGGATTACTTTGTATTGTCCCCGCTCCAGAACGAGCAATCCGTGGAGGGTCCTGTCCGGTGACAGCACAACCGGACGGCAGTGACCATGTTCCCAGTTTGCCTTGGGAGCGTCGCAAAGCATCCAGGCTCCCGCCTTTGTAATTCCGATATAGACCGGCTCATACTTTTCGGTATCCAGGTTCTTCGCAATCTCTTGCGCGGATTTGACAGAGATTTGATGTTCTTCGGAACAACCACCAAAGAGAATTCCGATCCTCAACCGAGCCATGCTGCATTTCCCCTTTCGAACTGGGTCGCGATGAGTCATGTCTCCAGCCTGTACAGCGTGGTGTTGCCGGTGTGTATGCGGTTTTCGATACGTCAGCGATATGCGCCGGCTCGTAGAATTGAGAACATGCGTGTGTTGGTTGTCGAGGATGAACCCTATCTGGCGGAGGCCATTCGCGATGGGCTGCGTCTGGAAGCGATTGCGGCGGACATCGCCGGTGACGGAGACACCGCGCTGGAGCTCCTCAGCATCAACGCCTATGACATCGCGGTCCTCGACCGCGACATTCCCGGCCCGTCCGGTGACGAGATCGCAAAACGCATCGTCGTATCCGGCAGCGGTATGCCGATTCTGATGCTTACCGCTGCCGACCGCCTCGACGACAAGGCCTCCGGGTTCGAGCTGGGGGCCGACGACTACCTCACCAAACCGTTCGATCTGCGCGAGCTCGTACTCCGCCTCAGGGCACTCGACCGCCGGCGCGCCCACAGCAGACCACCCGTGCGCGAGGTCGCCGGCCTGCGGCTGGATCCGTTCCGACGCGAGGTCTACCGAGACGGCCGCTATGTGGCGCTGACCAGGAAACAGTTCGCCGTGCTCGAGGTTCTCGTCGCCGCGGAGGGCGGGGTCATCAGCGCCGAAGAGCTCCTGGAACGGGCATGGGATGAGAATGCGGACCCGTTCACCAACGCCGTGCGCATCACGGTCTCGGCCCTGCGCAAGCGACTCGGAGAGCCCTGGCTGATTGCCACGGTACCCGGGGTGGGGTACCGCATCGACACGCAACCGAGTTCCGAGCGTGAGGGAGATAACCGTGAATAGAGCTCCCGGGTTGAGCGTCCGCCTCAAACTCACGCTGAGCTATGCCGGTTTTCTCATGCTCACCGGCGCCTTGATGCTCGCCGCGGCGTGGACCGCCGGCCAACGTCGAGCATCCACTGAGATCCTGCTGCGATACGTGCCCGATGGAGTAATCAGCGCGATTGGCAGCGTGGTGCCCGGGAACAACGCCTTCTTCCTCCGGGAGTTCGCTCCGGCTGCCGCCATCGTGCTGGCATTCCTACTGGTATTCGGTCTTCTGGGCGGATGGCTGCTCGCCGGACGAATGCTCGCCCCGCTGACGCGCATCACCGGCGCCACACGCTTGGCGACAACTGGTTCGCTCACCCATCGGATCCGATTACCAGGCCGCCAGGACGAGTTCCGCGAGCTCGCCGACAGCTTCGACGCCATGCTTGCACGGCTCGAAGCGCATGTCGCCGAACAGCGGAGGTTTGCGGCCAACGCCTCGCACGAGCTCCGGACGCCGCTGGCAATCACCCAGACGATGCTGGATGTCGCCCGCCACGATCCGAACCAGGATACCGGCGAGCTCGTCGAACGTTTCCACGCGGTCAATGCCCGCGCAATCGAGCTCACCGAAGCCCTGCTCCTGCTCAGCCGTGCCGACCAGCGATCGTTCACCCGGGAACACGTCGATTTGTCCCTCATCGCGGAAGAAGCGACCGAGACCCTTCTCCCACTCGCGGAGAAGCACGGTGTCGCCATCGAGATTTCCGGCGACATCGCGCCCACGGTCGGCTCACACGCGCTCCTGCTGCAGATGGTCACAAATCTCCTGCACAACGCCATCGTTCACAATCTCCCCGAACACGGCACCGTGCAGCTCAGCACGACCGCTCACTCGGAGGCGGTCATGCTTGTCGTCGAAAACACCGGTGAGCCGCTCACTCCCCAATCGGTCTCGACGATTACCGAGCCATTTCGGCGCGGCACCGAGCGCATACGCAGTGACCAGGCGGGGGTTGGCCTCGGACTGGCGATCGTCAAGAGCATCGCCCAGGCACACGATGGCACGCTCACACTCACCCCGCGAACCGCGGGCGGTCTCCACGTCACGGTGCAATTCCCGATAGCAGCCGAATCCCGCAAATGGGCGCCCAGGGGAATCGCGGCACGCACCGAGCCGGGTCGGCCCCGATTGCGAGAGGGTCATGCTCCAAATCGACCGGCGCATGTGCGGCCCCCGACACCCTCGATACTCGCTCCCAGAGTCGAGCATCGCTGACTGAGAGGCACCTTGCATACCTCGAGCACCACACGCACCATCGCGGCACGTCCCGACACCGTCTATCGAGCGTTCGTCGACCCAGACCTGCTGGTCCAATGGCAAGCGCCCGACCATATGACCGCACAGGTGCATTGGTTCGATCCGCGACCCGGGGGCGGATACGAGATGTCGCTCTTCTATGACGACCCGACCACGCCGGGCAAAACTGGGAACAACGAGGATCGGTATACGGCTCGGTTCATCGAGCTCGTTCCACCGCGGAAGATCGTTGAGGTCATCCAGTTCGATTCTGCGGATCCAGACTTGGCCGGCGACATGACCATGACCGTCGAGATCGAGGCAATCGGGGTCGAATCCCGGATAACGATCACCTTCGAGAATCTGCCGGCAGGCGTCTCGGCGGATGACAACGATCTCGGTACGCAGCAGTCGATCGCCAAGCTCGCCCGACTGGTCGAATCTCAGCCGAGTGGGTAACGGTCTCCCAGTTCGCCGGATTCTATTGCCATTGCACGATCAGATCGTCGACCGGCAAGCGAGGACGGCGCACCGGATCCTTTGCGACGCGCCCAACGGGCAACAGCGCATGGGGAATCAAGCCCTCTGCGAGTCCCAGGTATCCCGCTACGATCTCCGGGCAGAACAAGGGCGCGCACATCCACCCCGCATCGAATCCTGACGCGTAGATCGTCAGCAGGAAGTTCTGGATGGCCGATCCGATGCTTTGTATCGCCATGATCCGCTCGGCTTCTTGCCGGTCAGGATCGGGATAGACATCGAGATCGGCCAGATAGAGACATGGGACCACCAGAACCGGCGCCTCGATCAGCCGCTGTCTGCTCTTCTCCAGCCGAATCCGGATGATCTTCTCCTCCTGACCGTCCATCCGAAGCTGCTCGTCCCAGGTCGAGGCCATCGCATCGGCAAGCCCACGCCGGCGATCGGCGTCCTCGACGACCGCAAATCGCCACGGCTGCCGCCCATGCGGAGACGGCGCCCATCCGGCCGCTTCGATCGAGCGGCGAATGACGTCGCCCGGTACCGGGTCGGACAGAAACGCCCGTACTGAACGCCGTCCGCGGATGACCGAATCGAGATCGTCCGCGCGTCCATCGAACGTCCCAGCAGCACTCCACGAAAACGCCGAGAGCTCACCGATCTCGATGACGGGAGCATGCTCCAAAGGCATATCCCGATACTGTGCGTACTTCTCTCGCAATCGCTCGATGGCGTAGACAGTTGCCGTCGAACCGGCTTCGAGTACAGTCGCCGAACCGCGAAGCTGCACGAATCGGAGCCGATCCCAAGACTCAGAATAATCGTCGACCGTCAGGCAGACGCACGGATTCGCCTCGATATTGCGGACCCGCGCCAGCTGCTTTACGTCAACCGATTTCGGTTTGGTGTCCAGCACCGAAACGACGGTCGGTCGCCCATCGCGTTCAGCGATGGCAAAGCAGCAGGGCACGACCAACGGTTGTCCGCCTGACGTCACGGTCGCCAGATGACCCGATCGATGCGATTGCACATAGTCCAGCTCGTCCTGCGCCGGCGGTCTTTTCGTCATTCTTGCTTTACTCGTTCCAACTCTATTCAGCCTCTGTTCAATTCGGCCGCGTCCCCAACGTTGAAACGCTGGGCGAAGACTCCTTTGGTGTTCGCCCCAGGTTACGCTCTGCTTCGCTCGGGTCGAAATGAAGGTGCGGTACGCCGCGGCTGCGATGACGGAGTGCGCTCCTAAATCCCAACTCCTCACTCCCCACGATACGTCGCAATCACGTACTCGTCCGCCCGGGGAGACCACGGCGGGGCATCCGCGGCCAGACCGTAGATCGCAGTCAGGTCGTAGAGATAGATTGCCGCAGGATTATCGTGCATCTCCTTGCCAAGCTCGCGCCCGATAGCGGACCGGCTCTCCGGATCGGATTCGGTGGAGAACGCGTCGATCAATCCCTGAATCGTCGGATCGTCGAAGCGGGACAGGAATCCGGTATTGGAGAACATCAGGCTGAGAAGGGTGTAAGGATCGAACAGCGGGCGCCAGGTGATCACGCGCAATTCGGCAGCATCCTCCGCCACACCAGTCCACTGGTCGGGGGCATTGAAGAGCGCCGGCTCCTTCTGAGTAACAGCGACATCGACACCCACCTCTCCCAGTTGCGCGGCAATGGCTTGCGCGATATCGAGCCGTTCGAGCGCCGAAACATCCATCTTCAACGACAACCCATCGGCATATCCGGCGCTTTCGAGCAATTCCCTGGCCATCTCGGGATCGTAGGCATAGGGAGCGATATCGGGGTCATAACCAATGCTGCTCGGGACGAAAAGATTCGCCTGCCGAGTCCCATACCCGCCATCCAACGCTTCGACGATACCCTCGACGTCGACCGCCATATTGAGCGCGATACGAACCTGCGGATCGATGAACGGCTCGACGGTATTTGGGACCCGTACGAACGCGGTACCGGAAACCGGTTGCGCAATCACCATCTGTCCACCGTCTTCGATCGATCCTGTTTGATCGATGGGAACCCCCTGCACCAGCTGCGCACTCCCCGACAGCAGATCGGCCACCCGGGTGGTCGCATCGGGTACGAAACGGTAGGTGACCGCATCGGCAATCTGCGCTCCCTTGGGGCTCCCCGCAAAGTAGTCGTCATTGATCGAGAGCGCGATCGATTCACCCGATCGCCATTCCTCGAATTTGTACGGTCCGGTTCCAATCGGATTCCGGGCAAAATCGTTGCTGGTGGCGTACTCCGGGGGAAGAATGGCCAACCATGCCGCCACCTGGGCCGGGAGCCAGGGCGCCGGTTGCGAAAGCACCAGCTCGAACGTCAAATCGTCGATCTCATTGAACGACTCGATGACGGCGAAATTCGCGGAGACCTGCGAGGCCGTCTCTTCGGCCGTGATATGCGCCAGCGAGAACTGCACGGCATTGCTGGTCAGCGGCTCCCCATTGTGGAAGGTGATGTCGGGCCGGAGCTTGACCTGGATCGTCGTTGGAGTGGTCCATTCCCAGCTTTCGGCGAGCAGGAGCTCGAGATTGCCGTCATTGTCGTATTGCAGCAACGAGTCGTAGACCGAATGGACGACCGACCAGCCGGCGGGGGTATAGGTCAAGGCGGGATCGAGCGTATCCGGCTCACTGCTCAAGTCGATCGTCAGCGATTCGGCCCGCGCGCCGGCGGTGGCTTCCGGACTTTGCGCTCCGGCGTGCGGATGTGGAAGCGCGACGGTGCCCAGTCCAACGCCAAGCGACGCAAGCAGCGCACGCCGGGTGAGATTCCAATCGTCGATCGTTCGAATTCGATGCTCGCGCACGAGAGTTCCTCCACGTTTTCTACGACGCCACTCCGGGTCGTCGCGTTCCAAACCATTCACCGATCAGATTGAAGCCAAGAACTGCCAACGCGATGCACAGACCGGGGATGACCGACACCCACCAGGCGTTCAGCATCGATTCCCGGCCATCCGCCACCATGCGTCCCCAGGTAATCGCATCAGCCGGCATCCCGAGTCCGAGGTAACTGAGCGCCGCCTCGAAGAGGATCACCGCGGCCATTTGCTGCGTGGCCAGCACCGCAATCGTTCCGGCCAGATTAGGGAGCAGATGCCGTCGCACGATCCAGCCTTCACCCGCTCCGATGGAACGACTGGCCTCGACGAACTGCGCTTGTGACAGCGATCGTGTCTGCAATCGCACGACGCGTTGATAGGAAATCCAGCCGGTCGACAAGAGAACCAGGAAGACCAGGACGAAGCCGGGCGCGAACAGGACCGATGCGGCGATGGCAATCACGATCACCGGCAACGCGATCTGTACGTCGACCAGAAAACGGAGGGCGCCGTCGATCCGTCCGGGACGCAACCCGCCGATCAAACCGAGCAGACTCCCCATCACCGTCGAAGCAACAGTCACAGCCAGCGAAAGGAGCAGAGTGAGCCGGCAGCCAACGACCGCACGCGCCAGCAAATCGCGACCGAGCTGATCGGTGCCCAGCGGATGGTCCCAGGTCCCACCGAAAAAGACCGGCGGCAGCAACCGGTCTCGGAGCACTTGCTTATCGGGGTCGCCAGTCAGCATCGGACCGATCGCCGCGATCAATGCCAGCGCGATCACGATACCGACTCCCAACCAGGCAGCGGGGGTCGCGGAGCGAGGGTTCCAGCGTCCGCGTGAAACACGTTGCGACGCCTCCGATTGCCTGAACGCGCCGGGCATGGTCAGCATGCGAGACGCCATCATCGCACCGCACCGGATGCCGAGGCTTCCCGCAAACGCGGATCGGCCAACAGGGCAACGAGCTCAGAGAGGAGATTGGCCAGGACGATCAGAACCGCCACGACAGCGACGAACGCTTGAATCACCGGAAGATCGCGACTTGCCACCGATTGGAGCGCCAATTGCCCGATCCCTGGCCAGGCAAACACCGATTCGACGACAACCGCCCCGGCAACCAGAAATCCGCCGACCACCCCGGCATAGGCGATAGCCGGCAACATGGCGTTTCGTGCGATATGCCGCCAAAGCACCAGCCGGCCCGGGAGCCCCTTGGCATTGGCGGTACGGATATAGTCGGCTCCCATGACGTCCGCCACCGAAACGCGCACGAGTCGCAGCAATGTGGCCGCCGGAAACGCCGCGAGCGCAACTGCCGGAAGCAGCAACGACCGGAATCCCTCTCTCCCCGACGACGGCATCCATCCGAGCCGAACGCTGAAGAACAGGATGAGAACGGTGCCCAACCAGAACGCCGGAAGTGCCTGTCCCAGCACCCCGACCCCACTGGCGAGCCAACCGGCCAGACGATACCGTCCGGTTCCGGCAACGACCCCAAGTGGCAGGGCAACGGCCAACGCAATCAGGAATGCGGTCATCGCCAGAAGCAACGTGGCGCCGAGTCGCTCCAGCACCAAATGCATGGCGGGTTGGCCGCTCCGCCAGGAATCCCCGAAATCGCCACGGGCAGCGTTCCGCATGTAGTCGAGATACTGCTCGGGCAGGGATTTATCGAGTCCGAATTTCGCTCGCAAGGCTGCGACATCGTCCGGGTTGCTGCCAGGGGGAATGAGCGCGTCGGCCGGATCGCCGGAGAGGTGCAGCAACAGAAAAACGACACTCATAGCCGTCAAGACCACCAGCATCGTATAGATCAATCGAGTTGCGAGCGCGCGTGCCATCGTTCGAACGATTCCGTCAATCGCCGGAGCTCATGCGCTCCTGGCGTCAGCATCGGACGATGCCTTCGGAATCGCTCCACGCGTGGCGGTCGACCATCTGCGGACAACAAAAAAACGCCCGTGTCTGGTGACCACCGGGCGTCGAACGATTTCAAGGGATTCGCAAAGCCGAGCCAGCATCGAATGCCGGATCGCTTCTGCGCCTTCTCCCATCCGGACTCTACCGTCGGCTCCGGAATTTCACCGGATCGTGCAACTGGTACGACCAGCCGCTCGCGGGCTTTCACCGCCGGTCGGGACTTGGCCGACATAGCACGCGGCCTCACCCTAACCCCGAAGGCTTATTTCCCGTAAGCGTATCGGACCAGCACTCCATCGTCAATAGGACATGTCGCAGAGAGCTTTTACTCCAGAGGGGTTGCCATCTGTTAGGTCATGTTATAATATGTTATATTAGGTTATGATGTGAAACGGATCTAAACTGTGGTCGACATCGATTCCACCATTCCGCTCTATCGCCAGCTCTCCGATCACTTGCGATCGCAGGTGCTCTCTGGAGAGTTCGCGCCGAGCCAACGTCTTCCGTCGGAAGCTCAACTCGGTGAGACATTCGGCATCAGCCGGATCACGATTCGTCAGGCGCTCGGGGAGCTCGAACGCGAAGGATTGGTGACACGCGTTCCCGGCAAGGGAACCTTCGTCGCAGAGCGACCGAAGCAGATCGAGGGACTTCCCCGTCTTTCCAGCTTCAGTGAAGACGCAGCCGCTTCGGGGCGAACCGCCGGTTATCGCCTGCTGGACGTCGGAATCCGCGAAGTCACTCCCGAGGTGCAGCACGCACTGCAGCTTGCGACCCCGCATGCATTCGTGGTGGAACGCGTCCTTCTGGCGGATGACGCTCCGGTCGGGGTGCACCGCTCGCATGTTCCACCCTGGATCGTGAGTCGGGGAACGCCTGATGCCTTCACGTCCGAAGCACTCAGCCGAGGCTCGCTCTATCGCATGCTCGAATCGACCGGTATCGAGTTCTACCGAGCCATCGAGACGTTCACGCCCGGGCAGATTTCGGCGCAACATGCCGCGCACCTGGATCTCGAGGAGAACGCACTGGTGCAAATGATCGAACGCGTGGTCTTCGATCGCGCCACCGATCGCCCGGTGCTCTGTGAGCTCGATATCTATCGCCCGGACAGCTACACCCACCGAGTCGAGCTTTTCAGCCGATAAGCCGCAGGCGGCCGAGCGCGGTCGTGTCGAATCGAAAAGGAAGGATCACAACCGACTGTGAGCACTGAAACACACGCAGTGGACACCAACGCCCTCTATTTCACATCGCTGGTGACAGCGGACGGAATCGAAGAGACGCGGACCCGGCTTGGGTCAACCTTGCAGGAGATTGGCAAGGCAATCGCTGGAAGCACGCGTCCGCGGGTCTATGCGCTTGGCGGCGGCGCCTCCAATGCCGCCATGCATGGTCTCAAGTACCTACTCGACCGTTTCAGTGATGTACCAAGTGACGTTCAGACTGGCTGGCAATTCGTCAGCCGCAATCCGGTCTCACTCGATGAGAACAGCTTTCTCTTCCTGACCTCGTATTCGGGCCAGACACCTGAAATTCTCGAAGCCCAGCAGATGGCCAAGGCCGCTGGCGCCAAGGTCATCGCCATCACCGAAACCGATCAGACACCACTGGCAAAAAGTGCCGACTGGGTGCTCGACTATCGCAACAAGGCGGTATTCACCGTTCCCCTGGCGCTCGTCTATCAGGTAGCCGGTCAGGTGCTCCTCGCGCAAGGAGCCAAGGCTCCCGGCAATCAGATCCTCGACGGGATCGCCAAGCTGCCGGATGCCGTCGCGAAGCTGAACGAGCCTTCGAACACTCTCGCCCAAAAGCTGGCCGCCGAGGTGCCGGATGTCGGGATGTTCTATGTGCTCGGAACAGGCCCCAACTATGGCCTCGCGTACAAGCTCGCCCTGAGTGTGGTTATCGAAAACCTCTGGCTCGACTCGGCCCCGGTCGATAGCGGGGAGTTCTATCACGGACCGATCGAGATCATCGCGGGCGATCCCAAACTCGATAACAGCCGCGCCTTTCTCCATCTCGTCGGCACCGACGCTTCACGCACCGTGAGTCAGCAGGCAATCGATTTCTGCACCAAGAAGGGCGCCCGCCAACTGGTCTTCGATGCGAAGGACTACCCCGATTTCGGTGAGCTCTTTGCCCCCTTCGCACTCTTCGTCCCAACTGAATGGTGGGTGATGCATATGGCAGCGCAGAAGAACCACGATGTCGACGAGCGCCGCTATATGGGCAAGATCGGCGCCCGCTGGGGTGAATACGCCTAGACGGTTGCGTTCACCCAAAGGGGAACATTTGTCATGTCGAACCAAGAGCGTTTCAAGTTGGGAATCGTCTCGGGGCTCCTGCGCTATTACCCGCTCGACCTCGCACTGCGGTTGATCAAAGAGGCTGGTTACGACGGAGTCGAGCTCTGGGGCGGCCAATACCATGGCTATGTCTGGGATATGGTCGATTCCCACGGAAAGCTCGATACAACCCGCGTACGCGCAATCCGGACGATGTGCGACGAAGCCGGGCTGGAGATCGCCGGATACACGCCCGAGCAGCTTCTCTATCCCATCAATACCCTGGTCGATCAGGCCCCACCCTTCGATGGTCCGGCGCTGCGTCAACGGAGCCTCCGCAATCTGGAGCTCTGCATCGAGGTTGCATCTGAGCTCGGTTGCAAGCGCATGGCGCTGATCGTCCCGATGTGGCTCTGGGTGGCCGAAAACGGCGACTACCGGCGTACGACCCGCAAGGAGATCCTCGAAGCGTCCGTCGAGGTCATCGGCCACTTCGTCGAGATCGCCACTGCCCACGGAGTCGACATCCTCTTCGAGCCGCTTGTCTACCACGATAGCAACGGCATCGCCACACTCGAAGAGGCAAAGATCGTGTTCGATCAGATCACGTCGCCCAATCTGCAGATGATGGTCGATTTTGGACATGTCGCTGTCACCGCGCATCGAGAAGGCATCGACCCAGTCGCCTATCTCGGCGCCCATCTGGAGACCTTTGGCGACCGCATCGCGCATGTCCATTTCGATGACAACAATCTGGAAACCGATGCGCACCTTGCTCCAGGAGAGGGTGTCATCGACTTGCAGGCAATGATGAATCTGGTCGTCGCCAATGGCTATCGGGGGTGGATCTCGGCTGAGCTCAGCGTCCTCGGCCCCTATGCGCTCCCCGAAAACGCGGAACGTCTTCTGCGCGACACCCGCACTGAAATGACGCGATTACTGTCGAGCTGAGCGAACCGGAAGGAGGAACCGATCGAACCGGCCAGGGCCGGCCGGAATGACGACAACAGATCGACCGACGACATCGCTTTTGGCAAGAGAGGACATCGATGAAGAACCGTCCACAATTCTCGCGTTTCGATCGCCGCACGCTAATAAAGGGAACCAGCGCAGGTATCGCAGCAGCCGCATTGGCCCGCGGGGCATCCGTTCACCCTTCGGTGCTTGCCCAGTCGACGTTCCCGGCAGAGGGCAAGCCGTTCGCCGGCGCCAAGCTCCGGGTCGCCATGGTGGCCGAGCCGAAGCCGGTTATGCTCAAGAGCCTGCTCGGTGAATTCACTGACCTGACCGGGATCGAGGTCGAATTCGACGATCTGGCCTATCCAACCCTGCAGGAAAAACAGCTCACCGCACTCACCCAGGGCGGTGACACCTATGACATCGTGCATGTCGATGGGGTCTGGATGGGACAGTACGCCGGAAACGGCTGGATCGGATCGGTACAGGATCTGGTCGACGCTACCGATCCAGAGGTATTGAATCTTCCCGATTTTCTGCCCGCACTGGTCAGCGAGCTTTCCGAATGGGATGGCGAGCTCTATGGTCTACCGTTCGATACGTCGGTCATGATGTTCTACTACCGACCGTCACTGCTCGAGAAATACAACCTCGAAGTCCCGCAAACATGGGACGATGTGCTGGCCGCCGCAACCGCAATCACCGCCGGTGAACAGGGCAACGATGTTTACGGCATCACCCTGATGGCCAAACGCGGTGTTCAGCTCGGGTGTACCTATGCCAATCTGCTCGGCTCCTATGGCGGCCGCTTCTACGATGAGAACTTCAAATCGACCCTGACCGAACCGGCTGCGGTCAGTGCGCTCGAAACCCTGGTTGCACTGGTTGGCCAGGCAAACCCGGGCTCGCTTGCCCAGGACTATGATGAAGGTGATGCCTTCTTTTCCGGCGGCCAGGCGGCCATGTTCATTCAGTGGAACGACTCGATACCAGCATACGGCGATCCGGAGCGATCGAAGATCGTCGACGACTGGGATGTCGCTGTGATGCCCGGTCAACCACAGGACGATGGCGCGATCCTCCAGACACCCGTGCTGGGGGGCTGGAATGTCGGCATCCTGACAGACACACCGAACCGGGATGCTGCTTGGGAATTCATGCTCTGGGCGACGTCGCCGGAGATGGAAGCGCGACTCGCCGAAGCGCAACCTCCCGCCCGCGAGTCGGTGCTGAGCGATCCCGATATGGTCGCCAAGTTCCCACAGTATCCAGCCATGCTCGACTCATTTGGTCTGGGCTGGGGACGGCCGCGTATTCCCGAGTGGCCGCAGATGGCCGATGCAATCGAAGCGTCGCTTTCGGCGGCCGTCTCTGGCGACAGTTCGCCCGAAGACGCGCTCTCCGAGGCAAACAGCCTCGTCGACCAGATTCTTATGGCCGCTGGTCTGCAGCAATAGTCCACAACCGCGGGGGCCGTTTGCGGTCCCCGCCTTGTTTCCTTTTGAAGCAGAAACGACCCGGTCTCAATGTCGATCTCACCTTCCCTGAGTCAGATGACCTCGAAACGCGCACGCGGCAATCTGCTCCAGCGCGCACTCGAGTTCATCGACCGACGTCCGCTCGTAATCTTTCTGGGTCCGGCCATGCTGGTCTTGCTGGCAATGGCCATTTTTCCCTTTGTCTACTCCATCTGGCTCAGTCTCCACCAATGGAACCTGGCGGACCGCAACGCGTCGTGGCAATGGGTCGGCGTCGACAACTACCGGCGCATCCTGTTCCATGATCCTTTTTTCTGGGATTCGGTCCGCGTCACGGTCATCTTCCTGACGGTCGCTGTTGCGCTGGAATTCGTTCTCGGCCTCATCATCGCCATTTTGATCAGTCAGGAAACCCGGGCGCTCGGCCCGATCCAGACGATCATGATTCTGCCGATGATGATCACCCCCGTTGTCGTGGGGCTGATCTGGCGATTCATGTACAACCCTGATCTCGGGATGGTGAACTACCTCCTTGGATTGGTGGGAATCGATGGGCCGGTTTGGCTAGGGGATCGCCGAACCGGGCTTATCTCGGTCATCATCGCCGACGTCTGGGAATGGACGCCGTTCATGGCGCTGATCATGCTTGCGGCGCTGCAATCGGTTCCGCGCGATCCGCTCGAAGCAGCCGTGGTTGACGGCGCCTCTCGGTGGCAGGCAATAACCTCGATCGTCTTTGCCATGATACGCCCGGCCGCCAGTCATTGCACTCCTTCTGCGCACGATCGACGCTTTTCGCAGTCTCGATCTCTTCTACGTGCTCACCCAGGGTGGACCCGGCACCAGCACCGAAGTGCTGAGCCTCTATACATACAAGTGGGGCTTCAAATTCTTTCAGATGGGATACGCGGCGGCGCTGGCCTACGTCATGATCGCTGGTATCGATCTGGTCGCCACGGTGGCGTTTCGCTACATCAGCCGGGAGCGTTAGAAACAATCATGGACGTTCTCGGTACCGGCTCCCTACTGGAGCGAATAGTCCGCCGGATCCTGATCGTGCTGATCATGGCGATCTTTCTCGGGCCGATTGTGCTGCTCGTGCTGACCTCATTCAAGACGCGCGCCGACGCGCTCGCCTCGCCGCCAGTCTGGTTTTTCTCGCCGACAACGGAGAACTATCGGCACGTCTTTTCCGAGTACGATCTCGGACACTTCTTCCAGAACAGCGTCATCATCGCCAGTTGCTCGACGGTATTGGCGCTTATGCTCGGCTCTCTGGCTGCCTACGGACTGTCGCGGTTCGACTTCCGCGGATCCAACGCGCTCGGCTACTGGATTCTCTCGCTGCGCATGATGCCGGCGGTGGCCGTGGTCATCCCCATTTTCATCATTCTGCGCAATATCGATCTCATCGATACACGCCTCGGGATGATCATCGTTTATGTCTCAGCCAATGTCCCACTCGTCATCTGGTTGATGAAGAGCTTTTTCGACGATCTACCGCGAGATATCGAGGACAGCTCGCTGATCGACGGTTCGACCCGTATCGGCGCGTTTGCTCGGATCGCCCTGCCATTGATCGGTCCCGGGCTTTCCGCGACAGCCATCCTCACGTTCGTCTTCATCTGGAATGAATTTCTCTTCGCGCTGATTCTCACCGGGAACCGCGCGCAGACGGTACCGGTCGCCGTCACGCTCTTCATGCGACAGACAGGCATCGAATGGGGATATATGACTGCGGCTGCTACTGTGATGATGCTCCCCATGATCGTCTGCACCTTCTTCGTACGGCGCGGACTCACACGTGGATTAACACTGGGTGCAGTGAAATGACCCAACCCGTCTGTGTCATCGGCAACCTCAATATCGACTTGATCATCCGGGGGATCGACCAGATGCCTCTTTGGGGTCAGGAAGTATTCGGCGATAGCCACACGGCGGCGTCGGCTGGGCAGGCCGGCTATCTTTCGATGGCTTTGGCCGGTCTGGGCTTGCCCGCCACGCTCGTTTCCTGCCTCGGTGACGACCGCTTCGGCGATCAGATTGCCGCTGATTTGGCTCGTATGGGAATCCCATTGGCAGATGTCGAGCGACTGCCCGGTACGCCAACCGCCATCACGGTCGGCATTGTGCGGCCGGATGGAGAACGTGCGTTTGTCTCGGATTTCACACCGTTGAGTCGTTTCGACCACGCTCTCGTCGAACGGCATCGAGCGATCGTGGAGCGCGCCAGAATAGTCTGCTTCGTGGGGATCTTCTGCCTCCCCAGCTTCGCCCTCGATACCATGGCTGAAATCATGAAAGCGGCCCGGCAACGCGGCCAGACCACGGTCCTCGATACCGGTTGGGATCCAGCGAACTGGCCCGACGAGCATTTGTCGTCCGTCCATAATCTGCTCCGCTGGACCGAGCTTTTCCTGCCGAATCACGACGAGGCGCGAGCCATCACTGGGATCGATTCACCGAGCGATGCCGCGCGCGCCCTCCTCGAGCTCGGACCGTCGACGGTGGTCGTCAAATGTGGCGCCGAGGGCAGTCTGGCGGTGACCAACGATGAGCTCATCGTTGCGCCGGCCTATCCCACTGAGGTCGTCGATGCGGTCGGCGCGGGCGATGCGTTCGATGCCGGTTTCCTGCTCGGCCGGCTCCGCGGCGCTTCACTCGACGAGTCGCTTCGCCTGGGCAATGCAACCGCATCGATTTATGTCTCCCGGATCGAATCCAGATTTCCGTGCGAAGAGGAGGTACGCAGCAAAATGCTCAGCGGAACGGCCATCGCGGACACAACGTCATGACGCGAATCGATTTCCATATTCATCCAGTGCAGGTGCAGGAGCTGCATGATAGCGATGCCTCGCTCGACCGTGCCGTTCGCGGACCGTTCGGTCTGCAAATGCCGCCCCAGCCGCTCGCAACGCTTCTCCTTCATCTCGACGCGGGAGCGATCGACAAGGCAGTCATGTTGCCGCTCGATTGCACCACGGCACATGGCACGACCATCGTCAGCAACGAGCAGGTAGCCTGGCTGGCTGAGCAATCCGACCGGTTGATCCCTTTTGCCTCGGTCGACCCGATGGTGCCCAACGCCCCGAAAGCGTTGGAACATGCGGTCAGAAGCTACGGCGCGCGGGGACTCAAGCTCGATCCCGCCCTCCAGCAATTCGCCGTCGACGATCACGATCATGCCTATCCGATCTACCAGACCTGCGTCGAGCTGGGCATTCCCATCCTGATCCATTGCGGAATGAGCTGGGCACCCACCGGCATGGCCTCCCTGGCGCACCCGCTCTTGCTCGAGCGCGTCATCCACGACTTTCCGTCTCTCCCTTTTGTAATCGCCCATATGGGCTGGCCGTGGGTACGCGAATCGGCCATGCTAGCCATCAAACACCGTCATATCTGCCTCGACACCTCAGTGCTGTTCAGCGGGACGCCGACCGATTCGGTACGCACAGCCATCGAGGAGATCGGCGGCATCGACACGCTCGACCGTAGTCTGAGCAAGCAGATCGTCTTCGGCTCGAACTATCCGCGGGTGGATCCGAAACGCGCGGTCTGGGCAATCGAGGCACTGGACCTTCGTTCGCGCCTCGCCGATCGGATCTTTTTCGGCAATGCAAGCCGCCTGCTGGGACTCGACAAGGAGCTGCCATGCGATCGATAGTGCTGCGACGAACGGTTCAGACACCAGGCGACACCGCGCTCGTAAACATCACGAGCGACGTCCATCGGGCCGTCGCCGAAAGCGGCATCGCGAATGGCCTCGCCCTTGTCATGACGCTGCATACGACCACTGCGATCACGGTCAATGAGGGACTGGAGGATCTGGAAGACGACATCCTCGAGCTGATCCAGCGTCTGGTTCCGGCGAATGCCCCATACCGCCATGCCCGCTTTCTCGATTCCGATGGCCAGATGGCCGTCAACGCACCATCCCATCTCCGGGGAGCGTTGCTGGGTATGGAAGTCCTCTTTCCAGTCGAGGACGGAAAGCTGGTCATCGGCGGGCGTCAGACGATCTACCTCGTCGAGCTCGATGGTCCACTTCTTCGTAATTGGGTAGTCCACGTTCTGGGAGACTGATCGCACGACGAGTCAGCAAATAGGCATGCGCCGGTCTCCATTCCGGATTCGGGGATGTGTGGAACACCCCGTTGCCAATGGCTTCTCTGGGAAATCTGTGCGTATCCGCCGATCACCATCGGGAACGACGTTTTCCTCTGCGCGCTACCCGGTTAGATTTCGTACAGCGGGCTCCGCCGACGTGCTGGCCCCAGCGAACCAATCCTCATAACGGGCGGACGGGCACATCCCATCGCCCCTCGAGTTTCGTCTGGGCAACGTGCGCTACCAATCCTTGAAACGACATCGTGACCGCTTACACCATCGGCTCCAGGAGTGAAACCGGCATGGATCTACTCGAACGCCTGCTCGCCCATGACCGATGGGCAACGAACACGCTCTTCGATGCGTGTGAACCGCTGACCGATGAGCAATTCGGCCGTTCGTTCGATATCGGTCACGAAAACATTCACACGACGTTCGCCCATATCATCGGGAACGTCCTCTATTGGACGGACAGCATGAAGGGAATCGACATCGACCGGGATCAAGACTGGTCGCGAGGCAATCTGCGGTCGCTGTTCGAACAGGTGTATGGCGATTTCGAGCAGTTTGCGTTGGCCGTCCGCGACGCGGGCCGGCTCGACGAAACCTTCACCGATAGCTGGGACCAACCGCAGTCATATGGCGCCGCCATCCTGCACGTGATCCTGCACGACGACGAGCACCGTCAGGAGATCCTGCACATCCTCAACCGCCTCGAGATCGAGAACGTCCCGGAAATCGACCATGCCCTCTGGGACTTCGTCCGCCGCGGTCTCTTCACCGGTTGAAGGAACCCCTGAATACAGAAGAACGAGGCGGGGTAAGGGCCCCACCTCGTTCTCGACTGCCTGCTGCGTGCCGCGTGCTGCCTGCTCCTACTTGCCCCACTTCAAATTCGGAATCACCTTCTCACCGTAGGTCGTGATGAAAGCCTCCTGATTCCGATTGACGTTGTGGACGTAGACCTCGTCGAATCCGAGATCGATGAAATGCTGCAGGTACTCGATGTGCTTGTCGAGATCGGCGGTCGTCAGCACACGGTTCTTGAAATGCTTCCCTTCGACCATTTTGGCCATGATCTCGAAATCCTCGGGGTTGCGAATGTCCCCCTTGGGGAACGCCATACCACCGTTCGGCCAGTCCTTGACCGCCTGGTCGATAGCGTCCTGGTCGGTATCCGCGAGCGAGACCTTGACCTGAATCATCTTCGGCATGGTGCTGGGATCCTTGCCGGCTTCGATCGCGCCCTTCTCGAACCGCTCCATCAGCATCTTCAGCTTTTCGTCCGCCGCGCCGACCAGAATCAGACCGTCGGTCATCTTACCGGTGCGGTATGCCTGAATGGGCCCCGCGGTCGCAATGTAGATGGGCGGCGGGTTATCGGGCAACGTGTAGATGCGCGCGCTCTCGACATTGAAATGCTCGGATTTGTATTTGACCACCTTGCCCGTGAAGAGCTTCTGGATGATCTCGATCGACTCGGCCAACCGGGTCAAGCGCACCGGCGCCTCGGGCCAGTATTCGCCGGTGATGTGCTCGTTGAGCGCCTCCCCGGCGCCGAGACCGAGAAAGAACCGTCCGGGGAACATGGCTTCGAGCGTACACGCTGCCTGCGCCAGAATCGCCGGATGGTAGCGATATCCCGGTGGGGTCACGCCGGTCCCGAATTTCAGGCTGGTCTCGACCCCGAGCGCCCCCATCCACGACCAGACGAACGCCGAATGCCCTTGCGACGGCACCCAGGGATGAAAGTGGTCTGACGCCATGATCGCGCCGAAGCCCTTGTCCTCGGCCAGCTTCGACCAGTTCAGCAGATCCGTCGGGTGGAACTGCTCAAAACTCGCCGCGTATCCAACGATGCTCATCGAATCTCCTTCCCGTCAGGGAGTTAGAAATTAGGAGTTGGGAGTTAGGACATGGGACATTGGCCTGCACGCCCAAATTGGACGGCACGCCTTCGTAGTCGTCACTCCTAAATCCTAACTCCTAATTCCGCTGCACTACCGAAACATATCCCTCGCCGGGTCGATGACCAGATCCTGCCCACTACCGGCAGGCATCTCGACTGGCGACCGGTACCCGCGGATCAACGTCACGGGGCGTTTGTCGAGCTTGTTCGCCACCAGTTCCGCGGCACAGGCCAATTCGTCGGCGACCGCTATGACCGTGACATGGAGCTCGTACCCGGCGTCATCATACTGACCGCGATAATCGGCCAGTGGAGCCAGACCCGCGACACCGATGGCGACATTCACGATGCCGACCCGCCACGGACGGCCAAACGAATCCGAGATGATGACCCCCGGCTTGACGCCAAACCGATCGCCGATCCCCCGCCGGATCGCATGCGCCGATCCATCCGGATCGACCGGCAGGAGACAAACGGATTCTGGTCCGACATTCGATGCATCGACCCCGGCATTGGCGCAGACGAACCCGTGCCGGGTTTCGGTAATCAATACCCCCCGGTCCATTCGCACGATTCGCTTCGATTCGCACAAAACGACCTCGACCTGCCGGGGGTCCTTGCCCCATTGCTCGGCAAAGTCGCGTGCAAACGCGGATGGTTCGATCGTTCGCAGATCGACCAATCGCCCCTCGGCCTTGCTGACAACCTTTTGGGTCACGATCAGAATGTCGTCCTCGCGCACCCCCTGTCCGGATGCCGCGATCGAATCGCCGATCGCGCCGATCAGATCGTCACCCGGATGGATCTCGGGAAGCTGGGGAAGCCCGATAACCTGCAAGGTCGGGTCGCTCATCGGGCAGCCTGTCCAGTTTCCGAGCCAAGCCGCATCTCCTCGAACTGGCGCAGATCGTCCGGCGTATCGAGATCGAACGAGGTTCCCAATGACACCGCGGTCATGGCATCCACTCCCAGCTGACTCGCCTCGTCCAGATGCTTGCCATAGCTCCCCTCACCGAATCGAAAGACGAACGGCTCGCCAAACGCGTCCAAACGCACCATCAGCGCGTTGGTTCCCGATCGATGCCGGTCGGGTGCGATGACCACCGGGGCGTCTCGCCGCAAGAGATTGTCGATATCGGCGGTGGAAATGAGCGGAAGATCGGCCGGCAGGATCAAAACGGTCGAAACGCCTGCCGCCCGCACGGCGGCGGCCGCTTGTTCGAGTGCCGGATTGAGCCCCGGTCGATTCGGATCCTGGAGCATCACCCGAATCGAGGGGTCGATGCATCCGACCTCCGCCAGCACATTGGCATCGGGGCTAATGACTACAACCTCGGCACGCGACACTGTCCCAAGCGCGGCGCGGACAACCCGCTCCAGCATTTCCCGGGTCAGCGCCGACCGCGCCGCGGGATCGAGCACTGGTGACAACCGGGTTTTTCCATCGGTCAATGATCTGATCGGGATGACGATCGCCGCACGTGCACTCATGCCGCCGAATCATCCGTCCGCAACGACCAGCCGAAATCGATCACCTCACGTCCGAGTCGCGCGCGGTCGTCCCGGTCGCCCATGATGGTGTCCATCGCCCGAGCCGGGAGACCGAGCTCTTCGATTTCGGGGATCAGGTCGCTATCTTGCCGGTCCAACACAAAACCGTCGAGGACCGGACGGAGAATTCTGGCAACGCCGAGCGCGCTGGGCTCGTGTCCCAATGTCGCCAGCATCTTGTCCGCCGGTCCCTTGAGCGCCTTGCCCGCAACGATCGGACTGACGGCTATCCTTGGCGTCCGAGTGGCAGAGAGGGCTGCCCGCAGCTCCGCCACCGCCAGCAACGGACCGATGCTCACGATTGGATTGGACGGTGCGAACACGATCAGGTCGGCCGACTCGATCGCATCAAGCGCTTCCTGGGTCGCGCGCGCATGCTCGATACCGGCGAACCGAATGCCGGTCACCTCGTCTTCCTGACGGCGCCGGACGAAATAATCCTGAAACGCAAGCTCCCCCTCCGGCGTACGCACCATGGTGGCGACCGGCTGGTCGGACATTGGGACGATGCGCGCCGGTATCCCGAGCCCCTGCGACAATCGCCGGGTCACCTCGGTCAGACTCGCACCGTCCTTCAGCCACATCGTTCGCAGGATGTGGGTCGAAAAGTCGCGGTCGCCCAGGAGAAACCAGTTTTCAACGCCGTACGCGCCGATTCCGTCGAGGGTGTTGCGGGTATCGCCGGCAATTCCCCAGCCGGTTGCGGGGTTCGCGACCCCACCCAGGGTATACATGACCGTATCCAGGTCGGGAGCGATACTCAACCCATAGAGCTCGAAATCGTCGGCCGTATTGACAACGACCGAGAGCTCGATGTCGTCCGAGGCATGCATCAGCCCCTCGGCCATCTTGGCTCCACCGACTCCCCCAGCAAGCGCAACGACACGTCGGGCCATACGGGAGCTAGTTTTCCTCGAAGCCATGGGCATCGACATGATCGATGGTCATCGTCAATGTGATGCGATGCTGCGAGCTATACATTTCGGTCATCTGCCGTTCGGCCGTCTCCGCCCCTTCGTATCGGGTGGTCATCGCTCGCATGGTCTCCTGACCACGTTGCCGATCGTCATCGATCGAGATGGTTCCCCGCATGGAGACATACCGTTGGCCGTCCTCGATGCAGAGCGATACGCGGCCGTCCCGCTCGAGATTCTTGTCCTTGACGCGGCCCTTCCTGGTGTTCATCAGCATCGTGTCGCCATCGACGGGCATGTACCACATCACCGTTTGCTGGGGCGATCCATCGGCATTGATCGTCGCGAGCACCCCAAAGCGCGTTTCTTCGAGAAATTCGAGCTGCTTCTCGGTGAGTTTCATCAGAGACAGAGCTTTCCAATCTAATCATTCGTAAGCACAGACGGGTAAGTATGCCCTCAAAGGAGCATAGCGTGTCGCCGGCAACACCGCGACGATGCGCAGAACTCGACGAATCCCAGACATCGACTTCCCAATCTTCTCCGGCCTCCAGCCCGAGGAGGCGGCAACCTCGGTACACTGGGCGCATGATCGCACGATGGAATCGGGCTTGATATGACGGCATCTGTGAGCGAAACGATCGGAATCGGACCCTATTGTCTGGCCATCGATATCGGCACCTCGTCGGCGCGCGCAATTCTCTACGATGCGACCGGAATGGCCGTCGCGGACCGGCACGCCCAGGCGCACTACGAGATCGATACCGGACTCGATGGCCGCTCGACCTTCGACGGCGACGCGTTGCGTCTGCTGACCGAGGGCGTCATCGACGAAGCGTGCGACGAAACCGGCGATCTGCCCGTTGCCGCCGTCGGTGTTTCCTGTTTCTGGCACAGCCTGGTCGGGCTAGATGATTCCGGCACTCCGATAACCCCCGTCTTCTATTGGGGTGACAATCGTTCCATCGCACAGGTGGACCGGCTGCGCGCAGCACTCGATCAGGACGAATGGCGTGCTCGTTCCGGCTGCGTCTTTCATTCGAACTTCTGGCCCGCCAAGCTGCTGTGGTTGCGCGAAACCGATCCTGAAACCTTCGCTCGGGTTCATCTTTGGACCGCCCCCACGGGACTCATGTCCCGCGCCTGGCTCGATTCGGATGCGATGTCGCTCTGCATGGCATCGGGAACCGGCATGGTCGATCTGGAAAGCGGGAAATGGATCACGGATTTTGGCGATCTGCTTCGGATCGATCCGGCCACCCTTCCTCCCATCGTCGATCGAGACGAACCCGTTCGATTGAACGAGGCGTACGCGCAACGCTGGCCACAGCTTGCGCAAGCGGCCTGGTATCCAGCGCTGGGTGACGGCGCCTGCGCGACAATCGGTTCAGGAAGCACCGGCCAGGAGCGGATCGCTATGACGCTGGGGTCGTCTGGCGCCACCCGCATGCCCGTCCGTGCACCGCTTGGCAGCAGACCACCACTCCACGACCATCTCTGGATCTACCGCATCGACCGCAACACCGCGCTCTACGGCGCGGCGATCAGCAACGGCGGCCTGATGCTCGATTGGACGCTGGAACTGCTGGACGACCCGGAGGGGGAGCTCCGTTCAGCAGCCGCGGAGCTGGCCCCGGGGGCGCATGGTCTCTCGATCCTGCCATTTCTCTCGGGGGAACGTTCGCCGATCTGGAACGACCGCGCCCGTGGAGTAATCTCTGGGTTGACCTTGGCAACCACCCGCGCCGATGTCATGCGAGCCGCAACCGAGGCGGTCGCGTTTCGCCTTGCCGAGACGTGCGACGCCGTACGCGCGATTGCTTTAGCAGATGCGGAGATCATTGCCAGCGGGCCGCGTTGCTGAAATCCGATCTCCTCCTCAGATCGTGTCCGATACGCTGGGCGCCTCGTCGTTGCCCTGGATGAGGAGCTGGAATCAGCAGCCAGGGGGCCACCAGTCGGCGCTTTCGGTCTCGACCATCCTGCATTCGACGATCCAACCGCAAACGCCCCGCGCTCCAGACCGGACGCCGAACGGCACCGTCTCTATCAAAGCGAGCGTGCCCGGCAGAATGCCTTGCTGGCACTCTTCGAGCAGCCGGCATCGCCGTGGTACGCGTCGAGCTGATCGAACCCTGCTCGTCCCCGGCAAAACCTCGTACGCTTTCGCCTATCGTCTCTATTGGCTAACTAGCACTCGGGATACGCAACCATGCTCGATTTGACCGGAACCAGAGTGGTCGCCATATTCGCCCATCCAGACGATGAGGCGTTCACCATCGGCGGAGTGCTCTCGGCGTTTGCCGACCGGGGCGCGGCCATCACCCTCATCACCGCCACCCGCGGGGAGGAAGGAGAGATTGCGCACCCGTCTCTGGCAACACCCGGCAATCTCGCCTCGGTGCGGGAGCAGGAATTGCTGGATGCCGCCGCGATCCTTGGGATTTCCGCGGTCCGCTTCCTCGATTTCCGGGATTCCGGCATGTTCGGCACGGAAGCCAACCAGCATCCAGAGGCATTCATTCAACAGTCGACGGCATCGGTGGCAAAGAAGCTGGCATCGATACTCGAAGAGATCCGCCCGGAGCTGGTCATCACGTTCTCCGAAGAAGGCGGATACCTGCATCCCGATCACGTGCATACCCACGAATCGGTTGTCGAGCTCGCCCGTCTCCACCCGGAGCTGATTCCACATCTCTATTACAACTCGATCCCGCGCGAGTTCTTCCATGAGCTCGCCCGCCAGGATCAGGGGGTATTCGCCGGCATGTCCGAAGAGCGCTGGGCCCGGATGGGCCAACCCCTGGCCGCGTTCGATCTGGTCGTCAACGTGGAACCCTACATCGATCGCAAGATCGCCGCCTTCACCGCACACAAGACGCAGCAACCCAAG
Source organism: Thermomicrobiales bacterium (assembly GCA_023957115.1). Classification (GTDB taxonomy): domain Bacteria; phylum Chloroflexota; class Chloroflexia; order Thermomicrobiales; family UBA6265; genus JAMLHN01. The sequence continues at coordinate 51,013 of JAMLHN010000002.1, read as the reverse complement.
GAAGGCGAACGAAATTTCATCGAGGAGGAGGAGACGCGCAGGCAGTTCGCCCAGAATGAGTATTACATCGAGGCAATCTCGAACCCCGACACCCCCGATCCCCTGCTCCGCCTGGCCGAGGATTTGGAACGGACGCCCAGCTAATCCTGCGGTTCTGGAGGGCGCCTCCACCCGCCAGGGCGCCCCTCCGTGCTGGTAAGGGCAACGCCCGTCGTGGTTGCGCTTCGCCAGTAAAAGAAAACCGGAGCGAGGTGAGACCCCGCTCCGCTCAGATTCGTGCAGGAAAACGTGCGCCTACTGCTTGGCAGCCTCGAGCTCGAGGTTGATCTTGATCTCCTCACCCACGAGCACACCGCCCTTTTCGAGCGAAGCATTCCAGTTGAGGCCGAAGTCCTTCCGATTGATCTTGGCGGATCCTTCGAACCCGGCGACATCGATACCCCACGGGTTGGTCCCCTCACCAGTCTGCTCGGCCTCGATCTTCACCGCATTGGTGACGCCATGCATGGTGAGCTCACCATTGATGGTGAATTTCTCAGCGTCTTTGAAATCGATCGACGTGCTCTTGAAGGTAATCGTCGGATAGTTGGCAGCATCGAAGAAATCAGCCGAGCGAAGATGCTCGTCGCGCTTCTCGTCACCAGTCGTAATCGTCGATGCATCGATCGTGACATTCACCGAAGAGTTGGCTGGATTGGCATGATCGACAACGATCGTCCCTTGGAAACCCCGGAAATTACCGCGCACCGTCGAAAACATCATGTGCTTGACCGAGAATCCCACTTGCGAATGCGACGCGTCGATCGCATACGTTGTCGTACCAGTCTGCGCAGTCGTGCTGCTCATCGATTTTCATCCTCCGGTGATCTTGCTTATCGAACGCAACTTGTAAGTCACTTATCCTGTGACTTACACTTCGTCAGCGACTATACCCCTGCTCCTAACGACTGTCAAGGAGCTTACGAAGCATTAGAGAAGATTCGCTATGGTAAACGACGGACAGTTCCCGGAAAGCTTTTGTCCAAAATTTCACAAATCGGTCGAGCTCATTGGCCGGCGCTGGACGGGAGCAATTTTGCGAGCGCTCCTGAGTGGCGAAACCCGGTTCAGCGATATTGCACACGCCATCCCAGGGTTGAGCGACCGGCTCCTCTCCGAACGGCTCAAGGAGCTCGAAGCAGAAGGGGTCGTCAACCGCGTCGTCTACCCGGAAACCCCGGTTCGTATCGAGTATCACCTGACCGACAAGGGGCAGGATCTCAGCCGGGTGGTCGAGGCGATCTCCGAATGGTCGGCACGCTGGGCCTGCGAAGAAGAAGCCAGCTCGCAACCGGCAGAATTGGTCGCCGCCGGACATTGACAGGACACAGAAGTCCTCCGCTATTCCGTCCGGAGATGCTTTCCGCTCCGCAGTTCGGTACAACACAAGCCCAGAAAAATGCCGTCCCAGTTTCGGGACGGCATTTTCTTCTTCGCTCTGGACACTGGATGTTCTCCAGTTCCCAGCCTCCAGGCTACCGTCAAACCTTGGTCAGCACCGGCAGAATCAACGGCCGGCTCTTGGTATTCCGATAGAGCGACTTGGCGACCGACTCTTTCATCCGGCGAGCGTAGAACGACGGTTCCACCTCACCTTTTTTCTGCCGGCTCATCACCTTGCGCAGCTCATCCTCCGCGGCATCGAGCCGCTGCGGAGTCAGATCGGGCCGGAGTGACCGTCCGATCAGATCGGGACCGGCAATGATCTCGCCGGTTTCGCGCCGCAGCACCACCGAGGCGATGATGATTCCATCGTCGGTCAGCGTATCTGGCGACCGGAGAATGACCTGTCCGCCGTCCCGCTCGCCAGGCCGGTCGACGAGCACCGACCCGGCTTTCACACGGCCCTTGGCTACGAGCTTGTCGGCCGTGAATTCCAGCACCCCGCCAATCTCCGGAAAGAAGACCCGATCGGGTGGGATGCCGGCCGATCGGGCCAGCTCCCGGTAGAGCGCCATGTGACGAAACTCGCCATGAATCGGAACGACGAATTTCGGCTTGACCAGCTCGATCATCCGCTTGAGCTCGTCACGCCCGGCGTGACCGGAAACATGAACGCCGCGCTCGATGGCGCTATAGACCACCTCGCACCCACGCCGGAAGAGATTGTCGATCGTTCGCGTCACCGTCTCTTCGTTCCCGGGAATCGGCGTCGCCGAGATGATGACGACGTCGCCACGCGCCACGCGCACTTTCGGATGACCGCCCATGGCGATACGCGCGAGCGCCGCCGCGGGCTCGCCCTGACTTCCCGTCACGACGAGGAGCCGCTTCTCCGCCGGGAGCCGCAATGCCTCTTCCAGCGAGATCAGCAGTCCCGGCTCGGGATCGAGATACTCGAGCTCTTGCGCCACGCGGGAGCTCTGCTCCATGCTGCGACCGGCAACGGCAACCTTGCGCCCGCTCCGCTTGGCGGCATCGAGCGCCATCTTGAGACGGCTGATATTCGACGCGAAGGTCGCAATGATGACCTGCCCCTTCGATCGTTCGATGACCCGGCGCATGGTGTCATAGACGACCCGCTCGCTCGGGGTCGACCCTTCGCTCTCCACCCGAACGGTGTCGGAAAAGAGCGCCAGGACGCCCTGTTCCCCAAGCTTGCGCAGGCGTCGCTCGTTGGTCGGTTTGCCCATGATCGGGGTGGGATCGAACTTGAAGTCGGCGGTATCGATGATCGTTCCAACCGGCGAATGCACGGCAATCGCATTGGTATCGGGGATCGAGTGGGTGACGTGAATAAACTCGGCCGAGAGCTTGCCGAGCGAGATCCGCTGCCCTTGCTGGAACGGACGAAACTCGACGTGTTTTTCGAGCCGGTATTCCCGCATCTTGGCTTCGAGCAGGCCGAGGGCCAACGCCGGTCCGTAGACTGGGATCGGTTCTTTCGGCTTCAGTTGCAGAATGATGAATGGCAATCCGCCGATGTGGTCCTCGTGCCCGTGGGTGATGAGGATGCCGCGCAGATTTCGCTCGCGCTCCCGTACGTAGGAGACGTCGGGCACGATCAGGTCGATGCCGAGCTGATCGTCTTCGGGGAATTTCGCGCCCACATCCATCAGAATCAGGTCATTCTCGTATTCCACGACGGTACAGTTCTTGCCGACCTCGCCAACGCCGCCAAGCGGAATGACACGCAGGCGGCCACGTGGCGCCCCTTTGGGAGCGGGTTTCGACGCTTGTTTTCGTGCATCGCCCGCGCGCCCGGCGCTCTGTTTCCCGCGGTTCGAAGCGCCGATGGTGGTCTTGGCGCCGTCCGGTGCCCCATTGCTATTGGCACGTTCGGCCGGCTGCGGGCGTCTCCGTCGCCGGCGCTGCGCATCGTCATTGTTCTTTGTTGTGTTATCCAAACTCTTCTCCGAGCAAGGTGAATCGTCTCGTAGGGTGCATGGACGGCTGCAACGATCCATGCGGTGTTAGTCAAGAGTCTACCTGTCCGAACACACTTTCGGTCATTCGTACGCGATGTGGGTATGGAATCGGCGTAGTATCTTTCCCAACGTCGACATCGAGTCTCGACACAATCCATCGAAAATCTCAGCGAGGATGTGAACGTTGGAAATCACCATTTTCGGCACAGGCTATGTTGGGCTGGTGACCGGCACCTGTTTTGCGGAAGCGGGCAATCACGTCGTCGGAGTCGATATCGACCCATCGCGTATCGAACGATTGTCGCAAGGTGAATCGGTCATCTTCGAGCCGGGTCTGTCCGAGATGCTGCAACGCAATCTCAAAGCCGGCCGTCTCGAATTCACCACCGATCCGCAACGTGGCATCGATCATGCCTCGGTCGTTTTCATCTGTGTCGGCACGCCGCCAAACGAGGATGGCTCATCGAATCTGTCGGCCGTCTTCTCAGTCGCCGAGACGATCGGCCGGCTGATGACCAAGCAAACCATTATCGTCGATAAGTCGACCGTGCCGGTCGGCACCGGTGACCGGGTGGCCGCGATCATCCGCGACGAGCTGCGCAAGCGAGAGGAATCGATCCCGTTTGCCGTGATCTCGAATCCCGAGTTTCTGAAGGAAGGCGCCGCCATCGACGACTTCCAACGGCCCGATCGAATCATCGTTGGAAGCAACGATCCCTGGGCCACCGAGATCATGCGGGAGCTCTATTCGCCATTCAACCGTAACCACAACCGGCTGATGGTGATGGATCTCCGCTCTGCCGAGTTCACCAAGTACGCGGCCAATGCGTTGCTGGCCACCAAGATCAGCTTCATGAATGAAATGGCCAACATCGCCGAGCGAATCGGGGTCAATATCGAAAACGTGCGCGTTGGCATCGGGTCCGACCCGCGTATCGGCTACTCGTTCATCTATCCAGGCTGCGGATATGGAGGCTCCTGTTTCCCGAAGGATGTCTCGTCCCTCGAAAAAGTCGCCGAATCGGTCGGCTACGAGGCGCAGCTCGTCCGTGCGGTCAATCGGGTCAACGACCGGCAAAAGGATCAGCTGTTCGAGAAGATCTTCGCGCACTTCGATGGGGACTTGGGAGGCAAGACCATTGCCGTCTGGGGGCTGGCGTTCAAGCCGAACACGGATGACATGCGCGAAGCGCCCAGCATCAACCTGATGACGGCCCTCTGGAACGCGGGAGCAACGGTTCAGGCCTACGATCCGGTTGCCATGAAAGAAGCAGCTCATCTCTTTTCGGGCGAAATCGACTCGGGCCAGCTGGTCCTGATGGACGACGCCGAAGCCGCGCTCACCGGCGCCGATGCGTTGGCCGTCTGCACCGAATGGCGTACCTTCAAGATGCCCGACTTCGAGCTTTTGCGGACCACGCTCAGCAACCCGGTCATTTTCGACGGCCGCAACATGCTCGACCCGGATCGGGTCGAACGTGAGGGTCTCATCTACTACGGTATTGGCATCGGGGCGAACCAGTTCACCCGCCAGCCCGCAACGGCGTAAGAAGCTGTGCAATGCGTAGCGTTTGCAGTTGACGTTTGTGAGTAGGAATTGGGTATGTACGACATTGAACGAGAAATCGAGGAACGGATCGTGCGCGACCCTGAGATTCTCAAGGGCAAGCCAGTCATTCGCGGGACCAGGATTTCCGTCGGCATCATCATCGACCGATTGTGGAATGGCGTAACCCCAGAAGAGATCGTCGAGGACTATCCTTCGCTGTCGCTCGACGATGTTCGAGCCGCCTTGGCTTTCCACCTTCGCCAAACAGACGTTACTTCTGCCAGCGCATAGTCGCCGATGCCGAGGTTTCTGCTCGACGAGAACGTTTCTCCCCGAATCGCCAAGCACCTAACGCTGGTGCATGGTATCGACGTCGTGGCGTTTCCGAAAGTTGCACGACCCGGAACTTCCGACGCTGATGTCAAAGCCCTTGCACGACGATTGGGCCGGGTGCTGATCACGCTCGACAGCGACTTCTCAGCGCTGGCCAACCTCATCGGACCCACACCACCGGGCATCATCTGGCTCCATCCTCCTCCTTCGCTAAGAACGCTCGAAGGAGAAAAGCGAATGCTCGACCGGTTCTTCGAATCTGAGGCAGTAGACCTTGATCTCGAGAATTCGATCGTCGAGATCACCGCATTCGCGAGTTTCATCCTCTATCCGAAGCCAAAGTGAGACCTCTTGCTCGCGACAAGAGGTGGACGCGACCGGCGTTGCGAATGTGCCGACCGCGCCCTGACCGCCTGTTTTTTGCTGCGTCCCGTGACTACCGTCTACGACCCGGTGACGATCTCGGACGCGGTGACCGCCTCGGTCAATCCGTCGAGAATGGAGCTCAACCCCTGGTAGCTGGCAATGAAGTCCTGATTCCAGGTAAAGATCTGCCCGGCCCGCGCCGCCGGCAGCGTTGCGACCGTCGGGATAGCGGTGAAGGTTTCGACCGGATCGCCACGATAACTGTTCATGATCATATCGGTCTGGTACTTGCCAATTGCCTCCTGGCTCAACGCCTCCCAGTAGTCCGTGCTGCCCTCCGGTAGATCCACATCCGGAATCGTCATACCCAGCGCGCGGAAATAGACCAAATCGCCCGCCTGCTTCGGATTCGCGATGTAAATCTCTCCCGCAAACGAACCACCGAAAATGGCCGAAATACCAGGCTTTTCCGCCAGTGCCGTCTTGAACGCGTCTTCCGACGCCTGCCAGGAGGCGCGGGCATCCTGCAGCTCGGCGCTCTCGAGATCGGCGCCCAGCGCGGACGCAAGCTCAGCGAAGCGAGCAAGTTGCGCATCCGCGCTTTGGACGGCCGAGATCGCAAGAATAGGCGCCACCTGCTGCACCTGCTCCAACGGGCCGTCAGCCGCAAGGCTCCAGTAGTCCAATGGATCGTCTGGCAAGTGTGTCAATGTGATGATGAGATCGGGATCGAGCGCGATCAACGCCTCGACATCGATCGTCTCTTCGCCATTGCCAATGATTTCGACCTGACTCGAATCGATATTGCCGCCTGCCATCCCGAAATTGCCTTCGGGATTGGCCAGCCAACCGAATACGGCCACCGGCCGCACGCCGAAATCCCACAACGGAGCCGCAGGATTGACGTCGATCACCAATCGTTTGGGAGCTTCGGGAAGGGTCACCGTCACACCCTTGTCATCGGTAAACGACCATCCGCCGTCGGTCGTGGTTGCCTCGGGTGTGCCGTCCTGGGCCGAGGTTCCGCTCGCCAGCATGGCGCTTGCCGCAACTCCGGCGCTTGCAGCAAGGAAGGTACGGCGAGTCGTGCCTGCGCCGATCACCGAGTTCTCCTGAATCGACAATTGAGTTCCTTTCGACGAACCGCGAATACAATAAATCCGACTATTTCAGTAGGATATCATGCGGTCTCGTCGATGCTCTGGCAGGCACGAGTGCCGAACCATGGGTGTGCGAGTCCAGCACCCAGAGCAAACGTCAATGACTGCCACACTGGACACTGGACCTTCCCCGGCTTCGGACTCTACTTGCGCCAGAAGCCGCCCTCGGAGTTCATGACCTGTCCAGTGATCCACCCGGCTTGCTCGCTACACAGGAATGCGACCAGCCGCGCAGCGTCCTCTGGCAACCCGATTCGGCCCATGGGAAATTGCGGCAGCAGAATCGCTTTCAGCTCGTCCGACATCCAACCGGTATCGGTCGGTCCCGGGTTGACGGCATTCACAGTAATTCCACGCAGGGCCAGCGTGGGCGCAACCGAGGTGGTAAATGCTTCGACCGCCCCCTTGCTCGCCGCGTAGGCCAGCTCCCCGGGCATCGGTCCCTGTCCCTGCCCCGAGGTCATATTGACGATTCGGCCACCCGTCTCTCCACTCCACTGCCGCGCGAACGCCTGTGTCAGCAGTGCCATTCCGCGCACGTTGACTGCATAGTGATCGTCCAGCTGCTGTGCCGTCAGTTCCTCGATATCGCCGTTGGTCGAAAACGCCGCGTTGTTGACCAGAATCGACAGCATCCCGGCCCGCTGGCGCGCCTGGTCCATCAGCGGCTCGATCGCCGCCGGATCGGAGAGATCCACCTCGAGGCCAAACGCATCGACCCCATGCTGCTCGATCTCCGACGCAAATGACGCTTGCCACCGTCGATGCTCACCGCCGTAGATCGCTGTGTCATAGCTCGTCCAACCGGTGAAGCAGATCGATACTCCCTCGGCCGCCAATGTGCGGCAGATCGCCGCGCCGATCCCGACACTCCGGCCAACACCGGTCACCATCGCCCATCGTGTGCTCATCGTTCGCTCCACCATTTCCGGAAACTCCCGTCTGACTCCCTTGTATACTGCCCACGAAGACCAGACCATGTGAGGTCCACTTGCGTTCGGCTTCGCGCCCGTGTGTGTTTCGCAAGGTTTAGGTTGCCTGTGTCAGCCAGTTCGTTGAAGTCGCTCTTTCAACTCGATCCCCAGGTTACCTTCCTCAATCACGGCTCGTTCGGCGCCTGCCCCATTCCCGTGTTCGAAACGTATCAACGCTGGCAATGCGAGCTCGAACGCCAGCCCGTCGAGTTCCTCGGCCGCCGCATCGACGAGCTCCTTGTCGCGGTTCGCGAGTCGATCGGGGCGTATCTGAACTGTCCGCCCGATTCGGTGGTCAATATTACGAACTCCACCTGGGGCGTCAATCTCATCATTCGCTCGCTCGACCTCGAAGAGGGCGACGAAGTATTGACCACCAATCACGAATATGGCGCCTGCACGATGGCCTGGGATTGGCTCCTGGACAAAACCGGCGCGCACCTGGTCCGGCACGACATTCCCCTCCCGGTGACATCGCAGGAGGAGATCGTCGAATCGCTCTGGTCGCAAGTGAACGAGCGAACTAAAGCGATCTTCATGAGCCACATCACCTCGCCAACCGCGCTGACACTCCCGGTCGAGATCATCTGCCAGCGGGCGCGTGACGCCGGCATTCTGACCATCATCGACGGTTCACATGCACCTGGGCAGATTCCGTTGGATCTGTGCGCGCTCGAGGCCGACGTCTATACCGGCAATTTCCACAAGTGGCTCTGCTCCCCCAAGGGCTCGGGATTTCTCTACGTCCGCCCCGAGGAACAAGGTTGGGTCGAATCGCTCATTATCAGCTGGGGTTGGGGGCAAAGTGGTGTGCTGGAGCCGTCGACCTTCGTGCAGCGCAACGAATGGCAGGGAACCCGCGATCCGTCGGCGTTCCTGACCGTGCCGGACGCCATTGCCTTCCAGGCGCGGCACGATTGGCCGTCGGTGCGCGCGCGCTGTCACGAGCTTGCCCGGGAAACCCGCCAGCGCATCGCCGAATACAGCGGACTCGAGCCGATCCACCCCGATTCGCCTGAGTGGTATACGCAGATGGTTGCCTGCCCCGTTCGCACCGATGATCCGGTCGAGCTCAAACGGCGCATGTATGACGAGTTCAAGGTCGAAGCCCTGATCAGCTCATGGGTGGCCTGATATGGTTCGCTTCTTACCAGGGATACAACGACTACGACGATCTCGAGCGGTTGATGTGCGCGATCGAGGCCCTGACAAAGCGCGGCCCGAAACGAACGGTCAGCGTTGATCGCGCAATCGAGGATCGACCACCTGCTCCATCGCCAGCGCCAGCAACGTAAACGCGAGCGCCGTTACGATGATCAGCACACCCGGCGGGATGACCCACCACCAATAGCCGACATAGAGCGCTCCGGTGCGGAACCCCGATTCCAGCATCTGCCCCCAGGTCGGGATCGACGGATCGCCTAGTCCCAGAAAACTGAGCGAAGCTTCGGCCAGGATCGCCGCCGGCGCCGCGAAGATCATCTGTGCCACGATGAAGGGCGCGACCTGCGGGAAGACATGACGGGACATGATGCGCCAGCGAGATGCGCCCATCGCCTGGGCTGCTTCCACCAGTTGCCCCGAGCGCAATGACAGCACCATCGACCGTACCAGGATCGTCAATCCAGGCCAGCTGAACGCCACCAGCACCAGCAGGATGACCGACAAATTCGGTCCAATGATGAAGACCAGAAAAATCAACAGCGGCAGAATCGGAACGTTCGAGACGATATCGGCCGCGCGTTGGATAACCGAATCGGTGAGTCCGCCGGTATAGCCGCTGAGGATACCGAGACTGGCGCCCAGGACGGTTGCCAGAATCGCGGTCACGGTTGCGATCAGGAGCGCAATCGGGAATCCATAGAGAAGCCCCTGCCAGAGATTACGTCCCAGCGAGTCGGTGCCCATCCACCCATAAACATTCCCACCGTAGACATTCGAGACTGCCTGAAGGGAATCGTCAGGGTCGGCCGCGAGCATCTGCACGCGCAGCGTGTAGTCACCCTGCAACGCCGAGAATCCGGTTCCAGTGGGTATGCCAAAGAGCGCCTTATTCAAGTCGGCGATCGTGACCGGTGTATCCCGATCGCCTGGATAGGTCTGATCGAACCAGGCCTGAATCGATTGCTGCGCGGTATCCGATTGGGTCAGCAGGATTCGTTCCGGTGTGTCGAAGTACCGCTCCACCGGCGCGTCTTCGCCCGTGCGGGCCGCTGGAACCGCCAGATTCGCAAGCCGGATCTCCCCGCCATCCGGTCGCAGGAGGGTGACCACGATTACCGGAGCGCGGCCGTTGAAGCGCACCCCTTCGATGGTGGTCGAGAGAAACGTCGGGAAGGCGCCGGACGTTTGGGCGATCGGCCAATCGTAGTCATAGACCGCGGCCGGGCCACGCTCACCGGTGGTCGCCGGCTCGTGCAGGGTTCCGGTCTGGGTTTCGACCGCGTTCTCGTCCCAGAGGGCGGTCCATTTGGGCGCCGCCGTTTTCGGGTTGTCGGCCCAATCCTTGGGAGAGCTCCAGAGCTGCGATCCAAAATCGGACGGGTACGTCGTGAGGACGTAGATCGAGATGCCGATCATAATCGCGAACATGAGCAACCCGACCCGGCCCGACCAGCTCGAGATCAGAACCCGCCACGCGCCTCGCAGAGAAAATGTTCCCGCGTCGGGTACGCCTGTGTCGGTCTCATCGACCGTGACGATTTGCTCCAGCGGCGTTCCCAGCTCCATGACGATCAGTACCGGACTCTGGGATCGAGCACGACATAGAGGATATCGAGCAGGAACCGGGCCAGCAGATAGATCAACGTGAAGAGGAAGGTCAGCGCGACGATCACGCCTTCATCGGGCGTCCCCACGATCGCGTCATAGTAGAGCCGTCCCATGCCCCGCCAGTTGAAGACGGTTTCGGTCAGAATCGATCCGCCCAGCGATCCGGCAAGCCCCAGAATCAGCCCGGTCACGATCGGCGCTGCCGCGACTCTGAGGATGTGGCGGCGATTGATATACCCCTCCGAGAGTCCCTTGGCGCGTGCGAGCTGCACATGGTCTTCCATCGCCGTGGTCACGGTCATGGTGCGGACCGAATAGATATAGGGGCCGACGCTGACCAACACCAGCGTGGACACCGGCAAGATGGCGTGCTTGGCGAGGTCGAGCCAGCGGTCGAAGCGATCTTCGGGTGGCGGTACGCCGTACATTCCCCCCGCCGGCAAGAGCTCCAGCCGAAACGCAAAGATCAGAATGAAGAGAATGCCGAGCCACCACGCCGGCACCGCAAAGGAAATCGCGGCGAAATAGGCCACGCCGCGGTCGAGCTTGCTCCCAACCCGGGTCGCCATCCGTACCCCGACGATCAATCCAATGATGGCTGTAATCACCGAAGCGGTGGTCAGCAACAGCATCGTGTAGGGCAGTCGTTCCAGCACGATGTCCGAGATCTTCGAGCTGCCATCAGCCGTTCGCAACGAACGCGCGTCTCCCAAATCGAGAGTCAGCACGTTCCAAATCTGGGACGGCATGCGACTCCACCACGATTCGTCCAGCCCGTAGAACGCCTCCAGCTCGGTTTGCCGCTGCGCAACCGCCTCTTCGAGCTGCGCCGGATCCCTGATCGTCTCCGCCTGCGCCTGTCGAAAACCGCGCAACTCTTCATTGAGCTGGGCAGAGAGGAGCTTGTCGGAATACCCGGTCGCGCCCAGCGAAACCACCAACAGCACGAGCACGGCCACCAGGACCCCAAAGAGGGTCAGCGCCCGCAATCCCAGCTTGCGCGCAATGTTCACGCCGGCTCCCCGAGAAGACAATGCGCCGGTCCAGGATCGTGCGTCGCTCCGAACGTCATGGCAATCTTCTTCCGCTCCGGCATGTCGGACACCGACTACCGTTGAGAGAACGACCACGCTCCCGGTCACCACCGGAGTCGTGCAGGACCTCCGTGTCCTGATGGCTCAGGTCCTGCCGTACTAGACGCCGATCTCCAGATCGAGCCGTTGCAAAGCGACCTTGGCCAGCTCACTGCTGGAGGCGAGCACCACCAGCTCGTACAAGCCGGGGAAGAGCATGGCGCTGATGGCCGGATCGACAGCAATCGTGAAGCTCCCGCCCTCGCCGCTGGCAGCGCCCGACTCCAGCACCTCGCCAGTCGCCGAGTCGATGAAGGTGTACTGGACTGCCAGCGTCCCCGGGCCATCCACGGTCACCGGCACGGTGATGTCGTCCCCAAGCGCCAACGCATCGGGCGGGCTGGCGGAAACCGTCAATGCCGGCGGCTCGCCGAACCGCACATCGTCCGGCGTGAAGGGATATCCCTCCGGACGGAACGCGTCGAGCTGCGCGAACTGGGCCGGTGGATCGTACCGGCTCAGCCGATACGGGCCATTGGCAATGACCAGCAGATTGGTTTCGTCGAACCACTGGTCGACCGCCTCATAGCGAGCGACGGCCTCGTCCTCGGAGACGATGCTGGCTCCGCCGATGTCGAACACACCGGCCGGAATCGTGTTCTGTCGCCCAAATTCCCGAATCGAGCGCAGCACCAATCGGGCATCCGACTCGGTCACCAGACTGAGCCAGGGGACGCTGAACCGCGCCGCGGCGGTATCGGAATAGGCGCCGGTCCGCTTTTCGAAGACGACATCGTCCATTCCGGCCAGCACCTCCCAGGGAGTCGAAACGCCCGAGGGCGAGGCATACGACGCGATATAGCTCTCTTCGAAATGCCAGTAGTCGACATAGACCTCGACCGTCGACTCACCGAAGACATAGCCCTTGAATGTTTCGTACAGGGGCCGGGCCGTGATGCCGATCGCGGTTTCGATCTGCACTTTCCGTTCGTCGAATGCAATCTCGTACCCCTGCGCGATCGGGTAGATCACATCGGCCATCGTGACCGGCTGGCCATGTTGCCAACTCGATCCGAGGAATTTGGCGTAGTCGAACGTGACTTTGCTGCGGGCAGTCGTTCCGCCGGCAACCGGAATCCAGGCATCGTTCTGCGCATCCCAGGTCACCGCCTCGGCCGGCACGTCGAGCGTCCCGTCGGGGCCGGCCGTCTCGACCGTGAAGTCAGCCCGGAACGGTTGCGGCAGACCGGTAAAGGGATGATTGATCAACGGCGGATCGACCAGGTTCTTGTAGATATCCGAGCTATAGGCATCTCCAAACCCACCGATCGGATTCCAGGTCGTCCGCTCGGTCCACACCCAGAGATTGCCGACCTTCAAGTCGGTCCGGCCCGGGATCTCCGCACCGCGAAGCGCGAAGACGTTCCGCGGACCGCTGACGATGTCGACGGTCAGATGCTCGACCTCACTGCTGACCGGGAAGCTCTGCAACGCCGTCACCATCCAGATGCGCACCGATTCGTCCAACGCCAGCTGCACCATCTGCTGGTACATCGCATCGCGATCGTCCTGGCTGGCGAATTCCCCTCGGTAGAGTCGCTTGCCGAGCTCGTCGATCTCCTCCTGCTGGTACTGCCAGAAGCCGACTTCCTGCCAACCCGGCATATTGCCCAGCCAGGGCGCCGCAAACTGGTTGATCCCGGCGTCGTCATACCGCACCGGCGCGCCACGACTCCAGCCTTCGGTGTAGATATGCCACTGGAAGGTCGCCGGATCGCTGGCGTAGACCGCCAGGGTTGCCGGGCCGAACTGCTGATAGACCGGCGCGACCTGGAACCCCACCTGCTCGAGCGCGGTGCGCACCAGATCCCCAATATCTCGGCGCTCGTCCTCGACCCGGGTCACGATCTTGATCTGGATCGGCTTGCCGTCGTACGACCAGGCATCGCCCTCCTTGCTGGCGCCGGCGGCCGTCATCGCCTCGTCGATCATCTGCGCGGCCAGCTCGGCGTCGTAGCGAATATTGGCCTGACTCACGACCGGGAAGATGGTCAATTGATCGTAGTCGGTCGGGCTGATGTTGGTCAGCATCGGCAGCGCCCGTCCCTGATAGATATCGCTGGCGATGAACTCCCGGTCGATCAGGTACTGCATCGCCTGCCGCACCTCCTTGATCGAAAAGGGATTGATCTGTCCTTCCGGAGCCGGGGCCGGATTCAAAATCAGGGAGACGGTCGAGGCAGGCGCATCGATCAAGCGGACGGATTCGTCTTCCGCGAGACTCTGCGCACCGGCCGTCTTGAGCCCGAAGACATAGAGGTCGATGTCGCCGTTCTGGATATTCAGGGGAGCCTGGTCGACGTTGTAGGCGCCGAAGGTGATCGTGTCGGTCGCAGGGCCAATCGATCCACCGGTCGCGGGCGTCGCATCCTGCGCACGCGCAACGACCGGATCATTCGATACCGCGCCGATGGCCGACACAGTGAGCCCAAGTCCAACCGCCCGGCCGAAGAACGCCCGCCGGCTGAGCTCACCATTTGAGTATCGCCGCAACAAGTCGGAAAGTTGACGCTCTCGATTCATCTCTGGACTCCCCTGAACCGCCCGCTCACATCATTGTCATTCTGAGCGAAGCGAAGAATCTCTGCCGTCATTCTCTGAAACCGGACAATCACGCTCGTCCTCAGTCCCGGAGGGACTTCGCTCTGTGAGCCCGGGGTTTCAACCCTGGGACCCCGTGAACCCGGTAATGTCATCGAAAACCGCCTAGCTCGTCGGCGTTCCGACTGCTTCGACCTCCTCGGCATTCTCCGCCGATCCTTCGGATCCGCCTTCAGACGCCTCCGGCGTGCCATCCACTGCTGGACTCGCTTCGGCCTCCGGTGTCATCCCAAGCTGAGTCGAGATGTCTTCGAGCTGCTGCTGCAACGAATCGAACCCGAATTCCGTATAGAACGACGCGGTCGCAATATTGCCGGTATCGTCGAAGGCGCGGATTTCGGTTGGCCCTTCGCCAGTCAACGGCATGTAAATGCTGGTCTGGAACTGACCCGCATCGTCCGACCGCAGCTGAGCCGTGATGACCCCCGAAACGTAGAGCTGGATCCCGCTGTCCGGCTGGAAGCCAAATCCCTGGATATCGACGACCCGGCCGGCCGATCCCGATGGAGGGCTCAGGAAGAGACTCGGTGGCTCGAGCGCCGTCTTACGCGCAAACCCAATCTGCTGGCTATAGCCGCCGTACTCGCCCAGGCGCGTATCGGGCCAGACGAGGAAGACATCTTCCTCGGTTGCGGCTAGCGCCATGTAGTCGCCGATGAAGCGTCCACCCGGGAAGCCCTTCATTGGGTTGGATGGGAAATCGGTCACCCGCGTATCGGGCACCGTGAACCCCTGGTCTTCCAGGGTGAACCCAAACGTTGCGCCCTGATCGGTCGATTGCGTGTAGTAGATGTGGTATTTCAGCCGTGTCGGATCGTCACGCTGATCTCCCCACATGATGTGGACGATGCCATCTGGCCCGACCGTGACCTGCGGAAAGAACTGGCTCGCATCGGTGTCGTCCTGGTTGACCTGGATGCCTGGGTCCCAGGACTCGCCTGTGTCGAACGATCGATAGAGGAAGACATCGCTATCGTCGACCGAATCCTCGATCGAGCGGGACGCCTGCACGATATAGAGCTCGCCACCGGGACCAGCGGCCATCGATGGCAATGCGCCGTAGCGGAAATTGGCCGTTCGCAATCGATAGGGCGCCTCTCGATAGGTCGCCGCGACGATCGGCCGGCTGAACGACGTTCCGCCATCGGTCGATGTCGAAAATCCGACCGTCGCCAGGCCGGTGTCGTTGCCGTCATCGGTCGAGTCGTACCAGGAAACCGCCAGGGTCCCGTCCGACAAGGTCGCAAGCTGCGACCCCTGAACGACCCGGGAGGCGAACGACCCAACGCCCGTTTGCTGCTGGGCGGTGTCCTGTCCCGGGGCGGCCAGACTGAATCCGGCAAAGACCTGCTCGCTTACGGCAACCGGCGGTCCCCAGGTCTGTCCGCCATCCCGAGAGGCCACCACCTTGATCTGCGTCCCCAGGAAGGGATTCGACAGGAAGGCGAGCTCATCCGCGTAGAGGACTGACGATGTCTGTTCGAATTCCGTATAGGAGAGGTAGAGGATGTCCTTATCCGGATCTTCGGGATCCGGTCCGACGATCATCCATGGTTTGTCGAGATCGACGGTGGTAATCGTGCCGCGCTCTTTCCCCTCGGCATCGATATTGCTCACGGTGGAAACCGCGCCGCTCGCCGCCAGCTGCGGCTCGGTCCAGGTCAGTCCTCCGTCGTACGAGGTCGCCACGGCCATATTCATGACCGCAACCTGCGATGAAATCGACCCGAGCACGAACTCGCGTACACCGATCGAGATCATCGAAATGAAGACGTTGCCATCCCGGTCGAACGCGACGACCGGGTCGCCGGCGCCGGAGATATCGTCGCGGAAATAGACGATCTGATTCGGACCGTCCCACGTCTCGCCGGCATCGAACGAGACGTAGACCGACATGGTCGAGCCCATGTTGTAGTCGATCACGCCGACGACGAGGTGATCGGGATCGGTGGGATCGACCGCGATATGCGGTTCGGTCTGGAATGGCGAGTAGCCGAAGTTCCGCGTGATCAGGAGATTGCGGCTGAATCCCGGCGCCGGATTGCGATACGGCACCTGCTGGTTCGCGGTATGGTCATCGCCCCCGCTGCCGGCGACCGCGCTGAGATAGGGATCGCTGATGATGCCTCGATCGACATAGAACCGTTCGAGCGCCAGCTTGGCCCCATTCGAGGCAAACTGCCGGTCGATGACGACCAGATCACCGAAATTCAACGGACGACCGGCAAGCTGGCCCTCCCCCTGGGCAACAACGTTCGGCCGCGAGACCACTGGCACGACCGCGGTCACGAGCAGCATGGCCACGAGCGCCAGAGACAATGGACGCCAGACTCGCCGGCGATTCTGTCGGAAACGTGAAAGCATTCGGCTCACCTCGTCGACCGGTTGACTGCGTTGCGACGACTCGTTGATTCGGGTGTCCTCGGCCATCCTTGCGACGAACCGGACCCTGTCAGAGCGTTGCTCGTTTTCTTGAACGCGTCGCTCATCTTTATAGTATGAACGAGAAGTATGGCCCAGAACCTGAGCGATTCCCGTCGATCGCCCCATGCTAGACTCTCGAAGACGCTTCGTCTATCGTGGCCGCGCGGCTTCCGCCCCAGGGAATCACCGATGCGACGAGTGTCACCCGGTTCATGAACCGCCATCAGGCCCCGATCACCCAGGAGTTCCCGGCGATGCAGCGTTCGAACCAGCGTTTCCGAATCTTTGCTGCATGCTCGGCGGCCGTGGTGCTTCTGACACTGCTCGGTTCCGTCCTGGTGTTCGATCGAGCTCGCGCCCAGGACGACACACCGGTCGGGCAATGGTCGGTCGCGCTCGCGCGCACCGATATCCCCGTCGACATTGCCAGCTCGTTTTCCTATGTCGGACGTTGGAGATTGGGAATCGAGGCCGATGGCACCTACGAGGCCGAGCGGACCGACGCCGGAGTCGTGGTCAGTGGCGCCTGGACCGTCGATGGCAATCAGATCACGTTTACCGATAAAGCGGGCATTCTCTCATGTGGAAACGACGCCGCTGCGCCGATCATCAACGAAGACATGGATACCGGCACCTATACCTGGGAGCGATCGGGCAAGAACCTGACGCTGACCCGGGTCGATGACGCCTGCCCCGGCCGGGTGATCCTGCTGACCACCTTCTCGTTCAGCGAGTACATCGCCTGCATCACCGCGCCAATGTCGCAGGCGACGTTGCTGGGTACCCCGGAAGCCGATCCCCCCGAAGTGGCGTCCCCCATCGCCCCGGCTACATCGCTGGAGATGACGGGTTCGCCCGCACCGATCACAATCGACTTTACGGCCGAGATCGACAATCTGCTCGCGCAGATGACCGCCTGCTGGGCAAGCCGAGAGCCGGAGCGCTGGTTGCCGTTGCTGAGCAACGATTTCCGAGACGCGCTGCTCCAGTCCGATCCCAATTTCCTGGAAACCCTGGCAATCTCGATGTCGTCGCCCATCGTCTGGGAACGCGCTGGCGAGATCACGCTGGTCGCCCCCAACCAGATCTCGGCGACGGTCCGCTCGACCGTCGGCACAGAACAGGACTTCCAGAACTTCATGTTCATCTTCGAGGACGGCCAGTGGAAATGGAATGGATGATTGTTGGAGTTAGGAGCTGGGATTTAGGAGTCGGGAACGTACTTCTCGTCGTCCCGAACGACGTGGAGGGACTTCCTCGTCGCAGCAAGCCGTCCCCGGATACCATCTGCGGCGCTACCAAATTCCTAACTCCTCGGGCGTGTTCGAAATCTCGACGGCTTGGCTCCGCTCGCGCTGGACTGGTCCGGAATCCGTCGGTTCAAACCCAGGAATCAGCACCCCTGGCTCCTCTCAGGACCCAGGGCGCAGGACGCAGGACCCGCGCAGCGTATGCCTGACCTCGATCCCGTCGAACCGCCGGCAAACCCGGAATTCGAAATCGACCCCACCCCGGATGACGAATCGACCGTGGGCACCGGCTCGGTGCTGGCAATCGGCTGCTCGGTCATCGTCCTGCTCATTCTGATCTTCGGAATCGCGTTGTTCGTTTCCCGGCAGATGAGCTGATTTGGCACAATTGATCGACAAGACAAGATGGCCCAGGCCAGTAAGGAGCATGCGTTCATGGCAGTCGCGTCAGCACCGAAGACGTGGGGCAATTACATCGGCGGAGAATGGGTCGCGTCCGAATCGGGCAAGACCTTCGAGAGCCGCAGCCCGTCGAATACCAACGACCTGATCGGCGAATTTGCCGCATCGACGAAGGCGGATGTCGAGGCGGCCATCCAGGCAGCTACCGATGCCGCGCCGAAATGGCGAGACACCAATGTGGTCGCCCGCTCGGTCATCCTGCTCAAAGCAGCCGAAATTCTGGCCTCTCGCCAGAACGAGATCGGACGGGAGCTCGCGCGCGAAGAAGGCAAGACACTGAAGGAAGGGATCGGCGAGACGGGTCGCGCCATTCAGATCCTGCGCTACTACGCGGGAGAAGCCCAGCAACCGAACGGCGAACACTATCCCTCGATGAATCTGGATACGCTCCTGTATACCACGCGAGAACCGCTCGGCGTGGTGGGTGTGATCACCCCCTGGAACTTCCCGATCGCCATTCCGGCCTGGAAGATCGCACCGGCGCTGGCCTTCGGCAACACCGTCGTGTTCAAACCGGCCAGCGCGACACCGCTCCTGGCGGCCCGTTTCGTCGACGCGCTGCATGAAGCCGGGCTCCCGGCCGGTGTGCTCAATATGGTCACCGGAAGCGCGTCGGTGGTTGGCGATCCCATCGTCGAGGACGACCGCATTGCCGCAATTTCCTTCACTGGGTCCGGTGAGGTCGGACGCAAGATGTCCGTCACCGCCGCGAAACGTGGCGCCAAGATCCAGCTCGAGCTGGGCGGTCAGAATCCGGCGATCGTGCTTGCCGATGCCGATATGAACCACGCGCTCCAGCATGTGATGACCGGCGCCATGTGGTCGACCGGTCAGAAGTGCACGGCAACGAGCCGGGCCATCGTCCATCGCTCGATCGTGGACGAATTCACCAGCAAGCTGCTCGAAAAGATCGAGGGACTCAACGTGGGCGACCCGCTCGACGAGGCAACCCATCTCGGGCCGGTGATCTCGGCCGAAGCCGCGGACAACGTCGTCGCCGGAGCAGATCGGGCGAAACAGGAGGGCAACGAGCTGCTGATCGGCGGAGGTCGCCTGACCGATGATGGCCGCGAGCATGGCTTCTTCGTTGCACCGACGCTTTTCGCAAACGTCGATCCGTCGACACATCTCGGCCAGGAAGAGATCTTCGGTCCGATCATGGGGGTCATCCCGGTCGACGATATCGACGAAGCAATTGCCATCGCCAACTCGGTCAAATATGGGCTCGCTGCCTCGATCTTCACCCGCGATCTCGGCCGGGCGCTTCACTTCGCGAAGAAGATCCAGGCCGGTATCGTCCATATCAACAGCGAGACACCGGGCGCCGAGCCGCAAGTGCCCTTCGGTGGGTACAAGGGTTCGAGCTCCTACTCGCGCGAGCAGGGCAAATCGGCACGCGATTTCTATACGCAGGTGAAGACGGTTTACATCGATCCGCCACCGGCCTCGTAGCCGTCATCTCCGTTCACACCGTCATCCCGGCCGAAGCGAATGGGAACCGCGCTCGGCGGACGCGCGAATCGCACAGCACGCAATTGTCGAAGCAGAGCACGTAGCTCGTCTTCTCTTTTTCTCCGGGCCTCGGACTCCAAACGCCGGGCCCACAACCGAAAGGAGTTTCGCCCCATGGCGGACATCATGACCGAACGAACCTCGACCGCGAACTGGTCGGGAACGCTCTTCGAAGGCTCAGGCAACTTCAGCGTCGGCTCCGGCGCCTTTGGCCCGCAGGATGTCAGCTGGGCCCGCCGCGCCGGTGAGCCGGAGGGCGCAACCAGCCCTGAGGAGCTGATCGCCGCCGCGCACGCGTCCTGCTACGCGATGGCGCTGTCCAATGCCCTGGCCGAGAACGGCACGCCGGCGCAGAGTCTGGAAGTCACGTCCACGGTCGGGCTTGGTCCCAAGGACGGCGGCGGTGTCGAAGTCAAATATTCGAAGCTCTCCGTCAACGGCAAGGTGGATGGACTCACCGCGGAGCAGTTCGTCGAGCTGGCCAAGGCCGGCGAGGCCGGCTGCCCGATCTCCAACGCCCTGCGCGGCAATGTCGACATTGAGCTCGAGTCGACGCTGGCCTAACACGTCACCGTACGAGGCGCTCTCCTGTTCCGGAGAGCGCCTCGTTTGTTTTCTGGAGTTAGGGGGTGGGAGTTAGGAGTTTGGATTTCCTAATACGGAATCCGCGTGATTCCCTGGGGATGCACCGCATGGGGTAGCCGCCGGCCCGGTGCCGGCGGTGCTTCGCCGGCACCGGAGAATCGGTGTTTGGACACGAGAGGGCAGACACGCCCTCGACCGCGATCGGGGTGGTCGGGGCGAAAGCCTGCCGGATCGAGTCCCAGCGGACGTCAAGTGCGTAGCAACATGGCTTCAGACCGTCATGAACGAGCCATTGGCGCATAGCGTCAACTGCTCCAGCCTCCGGCCCCCGGACTGGTCACCCGCGGTCCTGTAAACTCAACAGAACGAAGACCATTCACTATCCGGAGCATCCACATATGTCGACCTCCAATCGCCTCATCGTTCGTGGAGCCTGTGCCCACGACTGCCCCGACGGGTGCTCCTTCATCTCCGAGGTCGAAAACGGCAAGGTCGTCGATTTCTATGCCAATCCCGACCATCCCATCACGCAGGGCTGGCTCTGCGCCAAGGTTCGCCCCTATCTCGATCGGGTCTATGCGCCCGACCGACTTCAGTACCCAATGCGCCGGGTTGGGCCCAAGGGTGGCAATCAGTGGGAGCGCATCGCCTGGGACGAGGCGATCGACGAGATCGCGCAACGCTGGACCGAGATCATCGACCAATACGGCGGGGCGGCCATCCTCCCCTACTCGTTCAGTGGCACCCTCGGCATGGTGGAAAACATGGCCGCGTCCAACCGTCTCTGGAACCGGATCGGAGCGTCCGGCCTGGAACGAACGATCTGCGATGCGGCTGCTACCGCCGCCTGCAAGCACACGCTCGGCGGCAAACCGGGGATGGACCCACGGGAGGTTCGGGAGAGCGACCTCCTCCTGATCTGGGGACACAACCCCTCCAGCACCTCACCTCATTTCGTCCCCCTCATGCGCGAGGCGCAACGCAACGGCACCTTCGTCGTTGTCATCGATCCACGCCGCACACGCTCCGCACGCGCCGCAGATCTCCACATCCAGCCCAATCCATCGACCGACGCCGCGCTCGCGCTCGGCCTGATCGATCTGATCTTCGCCGCCGGGCGACACAATGAGCCGTGGCTGGAGACACATACGGTTGGTTGGCGAGCCTTGCGCGAG
The DNA here is from genome assembly GCA_023957115.1 of Thermomicrobiales bacterium. GTDB lineage: Bacteria > Chloroflexota > Chloroflexia > Thermomicrobiales > UBA6265 > JAMLHN01. The sequence continues at coordinate 29,310 of JAMLHN010000002.1, read as the reverse complement.
CGCGCCGCCGAGTACCCGGTCGAGCGCGTTGCCCAGATTACCGGTCTCGATGAGACCGTCATCGTCGAGCTTGCCGAACGCTGGATGAACGCGACCACCCCACTCGTCAAGTTCAACGACGGTATCCAGCGGTCGCAAAATGGCGGCCAGACCATCCGCGCCATCCTCGCGCTTCCCGCCGTCACCGGGCACTATGGCAAGCGTGGCGCCGGCGCGTTCTATTCCGAAAGCAGCGTCGTGGTCTGGAACGGGGAGGCGCTCGGCAAATTCTCCGAATGCCCGCCCCAGCCTCGTATCGTCAACATGAACCGCCTGGGCGCCGCCCTGACCGGCGAGATCACCGATCCACCCATCAAGGCGCTCTATGTCTTCATCGCCAACCCGGTCACCTCGACCCCCAACGCACCAAAGGTGATTCAAGGGCTGCTGCGTGACGACCTCTTCACAGTGGTCCACGAGCAGTTCATGACCGATACCGCCCGCTTCGCCGATATCGTCCTTCCAGCCACATCGCAGCTCGAAGTGGACGATGTCGTCAAGCCGTCCGGGCACCGGCATATCCATTTCAACAAAGCGGCGATGCAACCACTGGGCGAGGCGCGCGGCAACTGGGACGTGCAACGTCAAATCGCCCGCAAGATGGGATTCACCGAAGCCTGGTTCGATCAGACCAATATCGAAGTCGCCCGCGAGGTCTTCGACGCCACCAGGCGCACCAATCCCTGGCTGTCCGGTATCGAATTCGACGATCTCGTCGCCAAAGGCTGGGTTCCCTACACCGAACCGGATGAGACATCGACCTTCAATTGGCCGAATCTGAACTTCGGAACCCCGTCCGGCAAGATCGAGCTCTACTGCGAATCGATGATTCCGCTTGGAGTCGATCCGCTCCCCGATTATGTCGTGCCGATCGAAATGGTCGACCGGAAAACCGACGAGCTGGTACTCGTCAGTGCGGCTGCGCACCACTTCGTCAGCAGCTCGTTCGCCAATCAGCCCGCGCTGCGCCACAAAGAAGGCACGCCCGCGCTCGAAATCCATCCAACGGACGCGGCCAACCGCAACATCGCAACCGGCGATGAGCTGCTCGTCGAAAACGATCGAGGCTGGTGTCTGCTGCGAGCCAACGTCACCGAGGATGTCATTCCGGGGTGCGCGGTCACGACAAAGGGATATTGGTCCCAAGGCTCGCTGGCCGGGCGCAATGTCAACTGGCTCACGACCGACGTTCTCTCCGATCTCGGCAACCAGGCGTCCTTCCATAGCAATCTGGTTCGGGTGCGAAAGCTGTCGCCGGAAGAGTTCGAAGCACGGCTCGCCGACAACGGTGTCGAGCTGGCCCTGACCCCTGCCTGATCTCATGCCGCGAGCCGTCCGCCATGCCGCGTATCCGGTCGGGGCCCTTCCCAGCGGGCGCACCGGTTTGCTGTGGATCTCGGACATTGGACGCTCGAGGTTCGCCGGTCATTCTGGCGAAACGCGCTCAATCCACGAGAGGGCAGACACGCCCTCGGCTACGACCAGGTGGAGCGTTCGGCGTCACACAGGTCGGGATCGCGGCGGAGCATGAGTACACCACTGCTGCGTGTCGAAGATCTGCTGCTCTACTACCGGGCTGGGAACCACCCGGTCCATGCAGTCGATGGCGTCTCGTTCACGATCGAGGATCGGGGGCAGGCGGTTGGCATCGTAGGCGAGTCGGGCTCGGGGAAGACCTCGATGGCGACGGCGCTGATGCGGATGCTGCCGAAGAATGTCGAGTCCTTCCGCGGCTCCATCCAGCTTGCGGGCCAGGAGCTGACCACCCTCTCCGACGACCAGTTCCGGCGTGAGATTCGATGGAAGAAGATCGCGATGGTCTTCCAGGGCGCGATGAACGTGCTCAATCCCGTGGTCCGCGTCGGTGAGCAGATCGCCGAGACGCTGATCTTCGATGGAATGGAGAAGAAAACGGCGCTCGCACGAGCCGATGCGCTGCTGGAACGGGTTGGGCTCCCGGCTGGAATCGGGTCCCGATATGCGCACGAGCTGAGCGGCGGTCAGCGACAACGTGTGGTCATTGCCACCGCGCTCGTCATGAACCCGGAGCTCCTGATTCTCGACGAGCCAACGTCCGCCCTCGATGTCAGCGTCCAGGCCCAGATCATGAACCTGCTCAAGGACCTCAAGGAGGACCCGGGCATCTCGATGATTTTCATCACGCACGATATCGGACTGGCTAGCGACCTGTGCGATTCGATTGCGGTCGCCTACGCGGGCCAGCATGTCGAGTTCGGCAGCGCCGATCGGGTGCTGGTGGAACCGCATCATCCTTATTCGAGCCTGCTCCTTTCGTCACTGCCACGCTTGCACGATCCGGCGCCTCCCGTGCCCATGCCGGGCGAACCGCCCGATCTGACCCATCCCCCGGCTGGTTGCCGTTTTCATCCGCGTTGCCCGTATGCCTTCGCACCGTGCCCGGTGATCGTGCCACCGGAATATAGAGTCGAAGACGGCGGCCACGCCCGCTGCTTTCTCAACGACCGGGAGATCGCGGGCGATCGTTATCAGATCCATCTGCAGGCAACCATCGATGCCTAAGTCGGACTCCAACTCGGCCGGAACTCCACCGATGATCGCGGTCGAGGATGCCTCCGTTGTCTTCGAAACCCGGGCGGGCATCTTCAAATCGGGACAGGTGCATGCGCTCGATGGAGTCTCGATCGAGATCGGTGTCGGGGAAACGCTTGCACTGGTCGGAGAGTCCGGTTCGGGCAAGACGACCCTCGGCCGCCTGACGCTCCGACTGGTCGAACCGGCATCCGGCACGGTCTCCTTTCTCGGCCGGGACATTACGCACGACCGGGAGCAATCGCTGGGTTGGTTCCGGCAACGGGCGCAGATCGTCTTCCAGGATCCGTTTTCGTCGCTCAATCCGTACATGCGGGTCTGGGACCTGATCGAAGAACCGCTGCAGATCGATGGGGTCAAGCGCGCCGGCGAGCGTCGCGAGCGGGCCAACGCGGCATTGGCGGCGGTCGACCTCATTCCGACCGCCAGATTCGGAAGCAAGTATCCGAGCCAGATGTCGGGCGGTCAGCGACAGCGGGTCGGGATCGCCAGAGCGCTGGTCCGCAATCCCGACTACATCGTCGCCGACGAACCCGTTTCGATGATCGACGCCTCCAGCCGGATTGCAATCCTTTCGCTCCTGGCAAAACTGCAACAGGAACGAGGGGTTTCGTTCGCCTATATCACGCACGACATCGCCAGCGCGCGTTATTTCTCCGATCGCATTGCAGTCCTCTATCAGGGCACGATCGTCGAAACCGGGCCGGTTGGCACGGTCATCGATCATCCGCTGCATCCGTATACGGCGGCGCTTATCGCCGCTATTCCCGAACCCGATCCGGCCAACCGGCATCGCCGCCGCGAGGTCGTTCCGGGCGAACCATCGCCTTCGTCGACCGCGCCAACACATTGCCCCTTTTATTCGCGATGCCCCCGGCGCATTCCCGGTACCTGCGACGCCGCCCGGCCGGCACTGGTCGAGATCGAGCCGAAGCATGAGGTTGCCTGTTTTCTCTATTCCTCCGCCAGTCATACCCCGGCCGGCACGCCGTAAATGACACTGGGACAGCACGCCGGCGGAATTCCGTATTACGGAATCTCATTCCGCCCGACGGTTTGCGTTCGTCTATCGGGACACCCGCCCGGCGTATACTCACGCATTCGTACGTGAAGGGTTGGGAGCGCAATGTGGACAACTGGCTGAATCGCAACGGAACAGGCGAGGGGCTCGATTACCGGCGCCGTTACCGTGGGTTGATCGGGGTCAACAGCAAGGTTCCCCTCCGAGACCGGTCGGTTCTTTCGCTCGTCTACACGCCGGGGGTCGCCGAAGCCTGTCTGGCCATCCAGGATGACCCGCTCGCTTCCTTCGACCTGACCTGTCGCGGAAATACCGTCGCCCTCATTACGGACGGCTCCGACCTTTTCGGCCGGCAGGGCGGTCCGCCGGAATCAGCCATACCGATCGAAGAAGGCAAGAGCGTGCTCTTCAAGACCTTTGCCGGGGTCGACGCCTTCCCACTCTGTCTCGGCACCAATGACATGACCGAAATCATCGAGGTGGGGACGGCAATGGCGCCCACGTTTGGCGCCATCTGCATTGACGACATCTCCAGCCCGCGTACCTTCACGATTGCGGATCATCTGGAACGCGCAACCGACATCCCGGTCTTTTCCAATCAGCACCATGGCACCGGCGTGCTCGTGCTGGGCGCATTGATCAACGCGCTCAAGGTGGTGCAAAAAGACCTGGCAACCGCACGGATCGTCATCAGTGGCGCGGGTATTGCCGGCGTTGGCGTGGCACGTTTGCTAACGCGTACCGGTGCGAAGAACGTGACGGTCTGCGATCGAGCTGGCGCCATTTACATGTACCGCCCGGAGCGGATGAACTGGGCCAAGTCCTATGTCGCCAAGGAGACGAATCTCGACCGGCGCCGTGGATCACTCTCGGAAATGCTGAACGATGCCGATGTCTTCATCGGCGTTTCGAGCGGAGACATCCTGACCGAGGAAGATATTGCGGCCATGGCGCCCGACGCCATCGTCTTTGCGCTGTCGATCCCGACACCGGAGGTCGATCCAGCCGCGGCGCGAGCCGCCGGGGCGCGGGTGGTGGCAACTGGCCGTTCAGACTACGCGAATACGATGGATATCTCGCTCGTTTTCCCGGGCGTCTTCCGCGGACTGCTCGACTGCCGGGCCCACAACATTCGCTTACGCACCCTGGTCGCGGCGGCGCATGCGCTGGCCGACATGGTCCGTCCAGACGAGTTGCACGCCGACTACATCGTGCCGCAGATCTTCGATTTTCGCGTGGCGCCCAATGTCGCGGCCGCGGTCGCGCGTGCAACGGTCGACGCCGGTGAGGCGGGACGCATCGTCTCGCCTGAGGAAGTGGCCGAATCCACCCTGCGGTATGTCTATGAAGGACGCCGCCCGCCACCAGCAGCCGCAAAGGACGAGACGAACGCGAGCACGCGTTCCGAATCCATCGAGCTCCGCCACAAACACGGCGGCGTACTCGAAGTGCAAAGCAAGATTCCGATTCGCGATCATCATATTCTCAATATGATCTACGTCCCTCCGGCGGCGTTGGAACCGGCGGCAGTGATTCGCGACGATCCCGCCCAGGTGACCGAGCTCACCTCGAAAGGCAATCTGGTGGCAATCGTCACCGATGGATCGGCCGTGCTCGGCCTGGGCGATATCGGGCCGCAAGCCGCGCTGCCGGTCATGGAAGGGAAAGCGGTGCTGTTCCGCTCCCTGGCGGGCGTCGAAGCGTTTCCCATCTGCCTGGCCGCGCGCGATCCCGATCTCATCGTCCAGCATGTCCGCAGCATCGCGCCCAGCTTCGGTGGCATCAATCTGGAGGATATCTCCGCGCCACGCTGTTTCGAGATCGAGCGCCGGCTGCGCCTCGAGCTCGATATGCCGGTGTTTCACGACGATCAGCATGGAACCGCGATCATCGTCGGCGCCGCCTTGCTCAACGCCGCCAAGCTGCGCGGCACCCCGCTCGAGGAGCTCAAGGTCACTATCAACGGCGGTGGCGCCGCGGGCGTGGCAGTGTCGAAACTCTTGCTGGCGCTCGGCATCGACGATATCGTGGTCTGCGACCGGGTCGGGGCAATCTACCCCGGGCGGCCTGAGCATATGGACTTCTCCAAGCTCGAGATCGCCGAGCTGACCAATCCCGAAATGCGCAAGGGGTTGCTGGCCGACGTAGTTCAGGGATGCGATGTCTTCATCGGTCTCTCCGCGCCCGCCGTGCTCACGGCGGATATGGTCCGCACGATGGCACAGCATCCGATCGTGTTCGCGCTCGCCAATCCAACGCCGGAAATCATGCCGGAGCTCGCCCGCGAGGCAGGCGCGTTTGCGATCGCGACTGGACGTTCGGACTATCCGAACCAGGTGAACAACTCGCTGGCATTTCCAGGGGTCTTCCGGGGCGCGCTCGATGTCAAAGCACGGGAAGTCAACGATCAGATGAAGCTGGCGGCCGCCCGCGCCATTGCCGATCTGGTGCCTCCGGGACAGCTGACGACCGAGAATCTCATACCGGATTCGCTCGATTTGCGAGTCCCGCCGCGGGTCGCCGCAGCAGTTGCGCAGGCGGCGATCGAGACGGGCGTCGCGCAGTTGCAGATCGACCCCGCTTCCATCGAGGCACACACGCGCAGTCTGGTGTACGAGGGTTCGACTATTTACTGATTCCGGCAGCAGGCTCCATCGTTCAGGAGGTCCATTCGCGGATGCGCAAGATCGCCACCATCCTCACCACCATGCTGATGCTCGGAATGCTGCCCGCGTTCGTCCTGGCGCAACCTCCGGGTAAACCAACGGCTCCAGCGTCGACCCCGGTGATCGCCGGTCCACCGATCACCCTGCCGGCCGGTGACGCCAGTCCGTCGCCAACCATCGAAGAGCGGCTCGATCTGGCAGCCATGGCACTCGATTCCACGGTCGCTCCAGAGGGCTACACCCTCTTCTATGAGCTCTATATTCGTGGGGACCAGGTGAGCACCATGCTGACCGGCGGGGCCATCACCGAAGATGAAATCGCCAGCAGCGGGTTGCAGTGGTACTACGAAAGCGTCTACATCAGTGCCGACGGATCGACTCGATTGCGCTCATATGTCCAGCAATACGCGGATATCGATGGCGCCATCCGGGGCTTCGAGCTCCTCGAAGATGAGGATCGACTCGCGCCGGAAGGTTCGGTCTTCACCGATGGTCCCGGCGCGGGAGTTGGAGAGGAGCCAGCCGAGATCAGCGAAGGGTCGCTTCAACCGTCGGGCCCGGCGCCGGTGGTGAACTCCATCGACTCGACCTTCCGCACCGGCAACCTCCTCGCCGGCGTCTCCATCGACACCTTGCCCGGCCAAGAGGCCGATCGGGCTCAGGTCGTCAGTCTCACCAGCGTCCTCTACGACCGGATCCAGCTCGTCCTTCAACATCAAGCGATCGATCTCATCGACCCTGTCCTTCCGGGGCAGATGGTCACCCTTGGACCCACCTTCCAAAGTCACGACGAGGGGTATCTCTCCGCGGCGGAAATCGTCGGCCCGGCTGCCGCCGCGCCAATCGAGCCTGCCTTCATCAGCGGATATTTCACCAACCAGTCGCTCGCGTCCGATCTGGTCGCACTCCCGATCCCGCTGGTCAGCCTCACGGTCGCACGGTTTCAGGATCCCGCCGCCGCCCTGCAGCTGTTGAACGACGCGGCGGCCGTTCTGCATCCTCCCTTCGACGGTGTCCAACCGCTGGATATCGCGCCGATTCCGGGATCCTCGGTAACCCAGGCGTTCACCTATGCGAACCCCATGCTCTCCGGAGCCGAACGAGACAGTGTCCGCATCGTGATGATTGCCGGAAACGACCTGGTCATCCTCGATCTCCAGGCCAACAAGACGCTCGACGGGGCGCAGGCAGCCGCGATCGAGATCGCAACCGCCCAACTCGCATGCCTGCAATCGCCTGACCCGTGTCCACCATTGGAGCTCACCCCTGGCTTGCTCGAGCCGCCCGAAATGGAAACCGGCGCTCCGGTGGCTACACCGCCGCCCGTTGGCTGATGTGAGTCCTGAGCAATTGCCGGACACCGACCTGGGTCGTTCGCAGGGCTCTGGACCGAGCGTTCCAGCTACACGGGACGCAAGAGCACGCTGTAGGTGATGCCAGCACTGTCCCGAGCGTAGCCAACCATTGCGCCGTCGTCGTTTATTCCGCTCACGTTGGTCAAGAGCCGATCCGGACCCGGCACGATGAGATCTGCGATGACGATGGGTTGATCGTCGATCCACATGGTTGGGATCGTGAGGCCACTGTACGCGGACACGCCAACAACGACGCCTTGGGTGTCGGCGTCGCTGAGCCGGGCGCCTTCGCCGTAGGCATCGGCAATCGGTTGATCGACCCCGTCGACATACCGGTAGAGCTGTCCGAAATAGCTCTCGCCATCGACGGCATGGATGACGAGCTGTCCATCGTCGGAGAGGTACACCGGCCGGATCACCCCAGCCCAGCCGGGAGCCCGCCCGCCGGGCGGGTCGAACAACGTCACCGACCCGTCAACTCCCCAGATCCCGGGAACCCCGCCGGCAAAGGGCGGACCCGCTTCGTAAACGACGATCGCGGTATCGCCAGTTGCGTTCCGGGCTCGCGCGGTCCCCGACGTGAATCCGGCGGGGACGTCCATCGTCTCTACGACTCCATCGGCCGTCCAGCGTGCCGGCGCATCGCCGATCGAACCGGTGAACCAGCCGTCCTCGCCGAGACGGAAGATCTCGGTTCCCACCGGGAGAAACTCCGCGGCAGATTCCTGGAGGACGCCATTGCGCCAAATCAGTGGAGTCTTGTCCAGATCCACCTGGACGCCCTCGGCGTGAGCCGTTTCCGGCGGGCGCAACTCGCCGCCGGCGATGCCAGCGGAGTTGATCACCCATCCGATGGACCACGTTCCCTCATTGGGACCCAAAGGCAAATAGTTCATCGTACCGGCCGGATCCCAGGTCACCGCACGCAAGATGCCGTTTTCGACGACCTCTCCAATGGCGGTCCCATCATTGGCAACATCGCGCACGGAGCCGATATACCCTTGTTCGCCGACGACGACCTGTTCCACGTTTGCGTAGAGGTCGATCAGCTCGTAGCCCGCCGGGATCTGCGCGGCCAACGCGCCACGACGGCGACCGGCACGCGTCCCCGGCGTCGCGCCGGCCGATCCCGACGCACCGTTCACCATTGCAATTCCGGCGGACGCAGCCGTCGCCTTCAAGAAACTCCGTCGATCCATTCCGATCTCCTTGCCAGCCGTTTCGATGACGGCACTTCTGCTCTCCATCGACTCTGGTGTTAACCAGACGGCCTGGCTATGTCGAGCATGACAGGTCACCTGTGCTCTTCGACACAGGAGCAGATCGAACGGAGTCTCAGAACTGGGCGAGCAACACCGGACGAGTGCCAACGCGCTCTGGGTCGGCGGACATGACGGGGGGGGTGTTGAGCAGGATCGAGGCGAACATCGAAGAGGCTACCGGCGTGGCAGCCGATTGGAGGGCGCCGTCTCTGGTCACGACAGCGCCCTCTCCATATCTACGGCCGAAACCGGCCCGGCACTTCAGGAATGCATCGTGCTGCGCCCCAGCCCTGCCGATATCTTCGTTGGAACGTTCATGCGCCTTACGAAGGCACCAGCGGGTTATCGCTTCCGGCGCGACCGAGGGCGCGGCGCGGAAACGGCCGCTTCATCCACTTCGTCCACGTCGATCTCCACGTCCGGCGCACCCGTCGCCACGGCTGGCGCCGGCGATTTATCCATCAGGAATAGATCGTAGAGCAGCGCCGCGATCAGTCCACCCACGATCGGACCGACGATCCAGACCCAGGCGTTCGCAAAGTCTTGCTGAATGATCGCCGGTCCGAACCACCGGATCGGATTCATTGCCGCGCCACTGGCTGCGACACCGGCCATGTTGCCGATCGCGATCGTGATACCGATCGCCCATGGAGCCACCCAGCGTCCGATCGAACGCTTGTCGACCGCGGTTCCAAAAATGACCAGCACCAGGAAGAAGGTCAAGATCGCTTCCATCGCCACTGCGTTGGATGCGGACAAATCGACCGCCGGATCGGCCACCAGCGAAGTTCCGACTTCCGGCAAACCGAGATTGACCCGATTCCGGTCGACATCGAGATACGCCAGCGTGATCGCGCCGGCCCCGAGCACGGATCCCACTGCCTGGGCTACGATGTAGGCGATCCCGTCTGGTACGGAGATGCGCTTCGTCGCCAGCATGCCGATCGTCACCGCGGGGTTGTAGTGCCCACCAGAGATGTGCGCCGCGGCCGCGACCATGATGCCGATTGCCAGACCGGTCGCGATACCGATCGCAACAATATCCTCACCCTGTGTCAAGACAACCGCGCCGATCGAGAAGAAACAGAGGGCAAATGCGCCCAATGCCTCCACCACCAGCTTCTGAGCAATGTTTTCCGACACCGCACCCTCCTCCCTCGCCATCTCCAGCGTCGCCATCCAACGCTGATGCACGTGGCGTAGTCCTTCATCGTGACTATAAGGAGAACCCGGCCGAATCCGCAATAGCCACGGCAGGAAATTTGGATTTTCGTATCATGTGCGCACCGGCAATGGCTATCCAACGCGGAAGGTGATCGAATCGAGCAGATCGCCGTTGATGCGCACGGCCGCCGCGTAGATACCGGACGGTACGCCCGCGGGTTGCCAGGTCGAGGTAAACCACCGCGGTCCACTGGTCGGCTCGGCGATCTGATCGGCCGAGGCAAGCACCGTTCCATTGTTATCCAGCCATTGGACCGTGATGGTTTCGCCACCCGTCAACGCGGTCAAGCGCGCGGCCAAGGTCACCGACTGTCCTTGACTGACGGATGACACATCGTTTGTCGGTGCCCCCGACGCATCGAGTCCGGTCGTGATGACCAGCTCAGAGAGCAACGCGCGCGGCGTATACGTTGCCATCGGGGTTCCGGTCGGTTGCAGGAAGGTATTCGCCAGTTCGGTCTGCTGCACAGCGGGAACCTGCTGTGTCCGCTTCGCCTCCTGCGCTTCGAACTTGCGCTCGTCCCGCGCATCTCCAGTCGAGCACGAAACCACCAGCAAAACGACAAGCGCGGAGCAGACCGCCCCGCGCCAGCCGCGCATGTGAACGAGATCGGCAAATGAACGATCAGCTCGGCGGTCGATACTGCCCAAATGCGTCCTGATATTCGTCGGCCACGTCCATGGCCGTCTTGTGTACATAGATACGAGTCGTTTGTGGAGAGGCATGTCCAAGAATCGTTTGCACCGTCGATTCGCGTACCCGGCGGCGAACCATCTCGGTCGCCAGTCCGTGCCGGAAGGAATGCGGTGTGACATCGCTTTCGATACCGAGCTCCCGGCAGAGCTGCGCGACGATGTGCTCGACGGTACGGGGGCTAATCGCCGAACCCGGCGCACCGACCTTGTCTCGCCCGCTGAATGCAGGCAACCCACCCGAGCCGCGCACCTCGTCTTCACGATACTGCCAGTAGACCGCCAGCGCCTGCGCGGTCTCGGCATCGAAGTGTACGGTACGGCTCTTGCCGCCCTTCGCACGATAGACATTTGCGGTTCCGTTGACGAGATCGATATCCCGACGCCGGAGGGCGCAGAGCTCGGAAACCCGGACCCCCGTGCGATAGAGGAAGAGAATCATCGCCCGCACCTTGAGACGCCGGAGCTCGAGATGCGGTTTCTCTTCCGGCTGGGTCGACTTGACATGCTCGACGATCCGCTCCAGATCGGAGATGCGTACATCGGGCGGAGGCGGGGTAAACCGCGGCATCAAGGCCGCAATCCGGACCCGGAGGCGATCGGTCGGCAAATTGGGATGCAAATCGTAGGCGGAAATGTATGCGCAGAACTTTCGCACCGCGGAAAGGTTGTTCTGCGCGGTCCGCATCCGGGAGACCTCTTCCGGGGTTCGGATGTCGGACGGCACGATCAGCGACGCAAACGATGTGACATGGTCCGAGGCCAATGCGGACACTGGCGCCGTCTGCGGATCGATTCCTTCATGCTGCTCGATATGGCGCAGGAACTTGTCCAGCCCGTGACGATAGGTTTTTTTCGACCGCGGAGCCAACCGCATGTCTCCAAAGAACATCTCGACCGCAGCCTGAATGGTCACAATGCCATTCGGCGGTGGCGGCGGATCGACAGCACGCAAATTTCGATCGAGCACTAGGGACATCGCACATACTCCTCGTTCCGGGGTCCTTCCAGAGTGTACGTACACTGTACGTTCACTTGCGCAATTCGTCAACATTGTGCGAATTCCACCTTCGGGATCCCCATCCCGGTCTCCACCTTACCATCGTCGGAGGAGCTGGGAGCGAGGAGCGAGGAATTTCTTGCAATGGCGCCCTTGACCAAAAGCCCAATTCCCAAATCCCGGCTCCGAATGCTCCACACTTCGTCCCGTATCCTTACGAGTAACGGTCCGAGGTCGCCCACGTGGAGGTTCCAGGAGAGTCATGCAGGTCGCCATTCAGCTCTATACCGTTCGGGACAAGACTGCCGAGGACATGCTCGGAACGCTGACAAGGATCGGAGAGATTGGGTACCGGTCTGTCGAATTCGCGGGGTATGGCAACTCGGAACCGAATGCCATTCGAGAAGCGATCGACAAGGCGGGTATTGCCGGATTCGCCGCGCATGTGGCCCTTGCTCGCATCGACGACGAGTTCGATACCGTGGTCGACGAGATGCGGATTCTCGGGGTCGAGCACCTGATCGTTCCCTGGCTTCCCCCAGACCAGCGGAATCGGGCCGGCTACGATCACCTCATCGAAACCTTGAACAAACGCGCCCCCGAAGCGAGAGATGCCGGGTTACACCTCGGGTATCACAACCATGATTTCGAGTTCATTCCGATCGACGGAGTCTTCCCCTTCGATCGCATCGCGGGGAACACCGATCCGGCTCTGGTGTCGCTGGAAATCGACGTGGGCTGGGTGAAGTACGCCGGGCAGGACCCAGTCGCGATCATCGAGCAACATGCCGGTCGAGTTCCCCTCATTCATGCCAAGGAAGAGCAGGTGGACGGTGTCGCAGGTCTCCCCGCGCCCGGTTCGGGGCCGCTTCCCTGGAAGGAGATCGTTGCCGCGGGGAAGGCCGCCGGGGCCAAATATCTGATCGCCGAGGACGACCATCCACTCGATTCGATGAAAACCGCACAAGCCGCGTTCGAGAACCTGACCGGCCTCGTTGCGTAGGAGATATCCGGGGACCGGAGCCACTGCCCGCTCCAGCATGTTCTCCGGACAAGCGCCAGAGGAGAACAGACCATCATGACCAGCAGAAATGTCCTGATCGCCGGTGAATCCTGGATCATGCATACGATCCATCAAAAAGGGTTCGATTCGTTCACCACGACCGCCTACGGAGAAGGGCATCAATGGCTCGCGGCCGGCTTGACCGCCGGTGGATGGAATGTGGAGCACCTCCCCAATCACCTGGCGAACGAGAAATTTCCGGCGTCAGTCGCCGATATGGACCGGTACGATCTGATCATCCTGAGCGATATCGGCGCCAATACGCTCCTGCTCCATCCAGACACCTTCGTGAAATCAGCCGTATTGCCAAACCGGTTGCAGGAACTGAGCGACTACGTCTCCCTGGGCGGCGGGTTGATCATGATCGGCGGCTATCTCACCTTCCAGGGAATCGAAGCCAAAGGGAACTATGCCGGCTCGCCGATCGAAGCCGCTCTGCCGGTCACGTTGCAAACAAGCGACGACCGGGTCGAGACGCCGCAAGGAGTGCAGCCGGCGGTCACCGCTCCTGACCACGAAATTGCCACCGGACTCCCGCTCGAATGGCCGGTCTTGCTGGGCTACAACCGACTGACCCCACGGGAAGATGCCACGGTCGTTGCGATGGTCGGGGACGATCCGCTCATTGCCGCCTGGAGCTTCGGAAAGGGCCGCAGTGTTGCGTTCGCATCGGACTGCGGTCCGCACTGGGCGCCCCCGCCATTCGTCGAATGGGATGGCTATGCAACCCTCTGGCAGAACATTGCCGATTGGACCGCCCGCGGTTGAGCGGGCAGGGAGGGCGGAGGGCATAGTTTCGTTCTGGTGGAATGAAACGAGAGATGCCCACGGGGTTTGATCCGCGGGCATCTCCTGACCCCAGGTCGATCTCCTCAAGGCCTAGGGTTCATGCCTTGTTTCAAACACGCTTGACTACCGTCTGCCCGCCGTGCGCTACGCCCTGGGCCAGACACTCTGCTCCACGTCCGGAGGACCGATGGCCAACTGCAGATCGTGCCGGTCGATTCGGGTGCGCGGCATTCCATCGGTACGCGCGTAGAAGGGATGTTCGAGCGATAGCGTCGGATTCGGTGAGATAGGCTCTCGATCCCGGTCGATGAGCTTCGTCGCGGCCATGGGTACGAAGAGATTCGCGACCGCAAAGGCGAGGGTGATAACGACAACAATCAATACGGCTTCCATCGTCTACTCCAATCACGAGACGACGATGTCCCCAAAATCGGTTCCGGACCATCCCGGTCCATACTCAAAGTAAAGCAAACTGCTGATGCATTGGTTAAATGCAGATTGAACGGTATTGGCAGGTCTTGCTCGTCCAATCCGCACAACCAAACGCGTCTGACCAACGCATCGTTTCTCGAGACGAGCGCTCACGACGCGCCAACCAGGAGCAGATTCACCCCTCGGAGCCGATGCTCCGATGCCGCCACATCTCCACCAATCCCCTCGCCACCCAGCGAGCGTCCAGCCGCTCCGGCAGGTCCGGCGCCTCGCGGTCCCAAACATTCTCCAGGTCGTCGAACCGAACCGCAACCGACTCATCGATCTCGCCCGCCTGCACCATACCCCAGGCCGCAGCGCCGTTCGCTCGTGGCAACCAAACCCGGGCAGGGGCGATGGGGCGTTCGGCGCTATCGACCACCAGCACGCGCTCCGCGGCGCCATAGACGGCCGGGAGCTCGATCTCCGGCAGATAGTCCCAATCTGGCAGGTCGGCGCTCCCGGTCACGATTCGCCGCGCATCGGGCACAGTGGCCGCAACCGCACGAGCCAGATCGGCATCGTCATACGCAACCAGAACGGTCCCGGACCGAGGAACATCCCAGGAGCCAGGCAAGACGGCCGGTCGAAAACCAATGGTTGCATCGGACTCACCCAGCCGGCGAAGAACCGATCGGCCCCAATCTCCGCCGAGCTCCGGACGTTCGACCAGGATCAGCACGTCGTCCTGCTCGAATTCGGCCAGACCGCGCTCGAACATCTCGGGCATACCATCGAGCAGGACGATGACGCCGGACGTGGCGGCAAACTGCCCGATCCACGCTTCCAGCTCCCACCGGGCGGGAAGATCGACGGTGCGGTACTGCACACCCGTCCACAACGCATTGAACGACCGCACCGGCTCAGACCCACGCTGCCCCAGGAGTCCCACCGTGGCGCTGTTGCGTCGTGGTTCCATATAGACCGTTTCGAATCCGAGATCGCCAAGCGCCTGCACCACAGCGCGGCTCGTGGTCGCTTGCGGATTGCGCCAATCCGAAACGATCGAATCCCCCAGAAACACGAATCGCGGAGCAACCTCGAAATCGATCTCACGCACTTCGCTACACCACCCGGAGGTCGCGTTCGACCGAATGGAGGGACGCGTCCAGAATCTCGATAAGCTCATCGATCTGCAGTTTCGTAATCACGAGCGGCGGCGTGCACAGGAGATGATCGCCCACCACCCCGTCGACCGTACCCTGTCCCGGGTAGGAAACGAGCCCGCGCTCGAGGGTCGCGTCGCCGATCCGTCTACTTACCTGAAGCTCGAGCGGAAACGGCCGCTTGGTCTCCCGGTCGGCGACGAATTCGATCCCGAGCATGAGGCCGAGTCCGCGCACGTCGCCGATGATCGGGTGAACCGCCATCAGCTCGACCAACTTTTCCTTGAAATACGCTCCGACGATCTCCGCGTTGTCGACCAGGCGATGCTTGACGGTGTAGTCGAGCACCGCCTTGCCGATGGCGGTCGAGAGTGGATTTCCGCCAGCTGTATGGCCGATCACGAACGACCCACCGGTCCCGCGCACCTGACCGACAATCTCCGGCCGGACCAGCACCGCCCCCAGCGGCGTATAGCCGCCGGAAATTCCCTTGGCGCAGGCGATCAGATCGGGTGGCGCCTCCCAATGGTCGATCCCGAACTTCTTGCCGGTACGTCCAAAGCCGCTCATCACCTCGTCGGCAATGAACAGGACGTCATGCCGGTCGCAGATCTCACGGATCCGCTCGAAATACCCGGTCGTGGCCGGCACCGCCCCGGTGGTTGCGCCGACCACCGGTTCGGCGATGAATGCCGCCACGTTCTCCGCCCCCACCTGCTGGATCAGATAATCCAGCTGATCCGCCTGAGCGAGTCCGTATTCGATCTCGTCCCCGGTGGCATGACGGTAGGGGAAGCAAGGCCCGATATGTTCGGCCGTGGAGAGTATTCCCTGGTATTTCTTGCGCCGGCCGGCGTTGCCTCCATATCCAAGAGAGGCAAGCGTGGCGCCATGGAAGCTCTGCCACCGCCCGATGACCAGCTGCTTGGTTCCCTTCCCTCGATCCCGCTGGTACTGGAGCGCGATCTTCACGGCATTTTCCGTCGCCTCCGAGCCCCCCGAGACGAACCAGACCTTGTCCAAACCGGCCGGGGCAAACTCCTCCACCAGCGTCTGAGCGCATGCTTCGATCGGCTCGCTGGAAAAGGCATGCGTCGGTACGTAGGCGATCTTCCGCGCCTGCTCCGTCATCGCCTCGATGACCTCGGGCACCCCATGTCCGATGTTGACCACCGCCGAGGACCCCGCCGCTCCGTCGATATAGCGTTTCCCCGTCGAATCCCAGAGGTAGATCCCCTCGCCACGCACGATGGTCGGCAACGGCCGCTGCAAATCACGATAAATGACCGGTGTCGTCTCCTGATCGATCAACTGCATTCCCCAACCCTCTCGATGGCAATACTCGTGCGGTCATTCTATCGCCGAGTCTGGATCTGCACTGTGGAATGGATGCCGCTAGACGCTGGGGAATCGGGGTGAGGCGATCCGCTCGTTCAAGCTCGTCCCCAACCCCCAAGAAACCAAGAACTCCTACCTGCTCCCAGCATTGAGAGCACGTAGGAGTTGGGAGAAAACTAGACCCGAACGTCAGGTCGTGTTCGAAACCTCGACGACGTGCCTCCACCCGCGCTGGATTGGCCCGCAATCCGTCCGTCCACGCCCCGGCATCAGCCGCCCAAATCGTCGCAGGACCCAGGGCTCAGGACACAGGACCGCTTCACTAGTCCCCTGGCGCCAGCTCTTTACTGCTGGACACTTGCCGCGTACCGCCTGCTGCCTGCGGCTCGCTCTCCATCGGTGTGCCTTCGATCCGCAGGTCCGGCAACCATTCGAGCCATTTCGGCAGGTACCAGTTCCAGTCGCCCAGGATGCGCATCACCGCCGGCACGAGCACCGTCCGGACGATGGTGGCATCGAGAAAGATCGCAACCGCCAGCCCGAAGCCGACCTGTTGCAGGAAGACGAGCCGGCCGGTGCTGAATCCGAGGAAGACGACGACCATGATCAACGCCGCTCCGGTGATGATGCGGGCGGTCGATTCCACACCATGCGCGACCGACTCGCGGTTGTTCCCGGTCTGGTCGTAATACTCACGAATGCGGCTCAACAGGAAGACCTGATAGTCCATCGAAAGCCCGAACAGGACACAGAAGAGGAAAATGGGGATCCATGCTTCGATGGTCGGAGCCCGATCGAAGCCGAGCAAT
Source organism: Thermomicrobiales bacterium (assembly GCA_023957115.1). Lineage (GTDB taxonomy): Bacteria > Chloroflexota > Chloroflexia > Thermomicrobiales > UBA6265 > JAMLHN01. Next base: position 11,903 of record JAMLHN010000002.1, on the reverse strand, counting down.
CCGGTCAGATGCCCGCGCTGGAAGACGAGGACCAGCACCCCATAGGCTGCGCCGACCGAAAGCAAGTTCATGATGATGGCCGTCGCCGGCACCACGATCGACCGGAACGCGACCAGCAACAACAGGAAGCTGAGTCCGAGTACAAAGAAGAAAACTCGCGGGGTCCAGGTCGTGGTCGTTTCGATGAAGTCGAGATTCCCGGCCGATTGACCGGTGACGTAGACCGTTCCCTGATCGGAGGGGATGGCTGCCGGAATCACCTCGTTCCGCAGGCGACGAATCTCATCGTAGGACGCCTCGTCGTTGGGGGACGTCGTCAGCGTGGCCTGGAGCAACGCCAGATCGCCCGCATCGTTCCAAACGACCGGTTGCACGCCAGCGCGATTGCTGGATCGCTCGCCAGTGCCTGCACAAGCGCATCGACGGAGGCGTCCGTGGTATCCGAGCGCGGGGCATCGATCACAATATCAACGGGCGAAAGACGACCAGTCGTGAATTTCTCTTCGAGCAGAATAAACGCGTCTTTGACATCACTTTCCGGGAGCGACTCGACCCCCGCGAATCCGGTCTTCATGCTGAAGACGGGGAATGCCAGAATCAGCAGAATGCCTGCGCCCAGCACCAGTGCGGGCCACGGCCGCGCCATCACGAGATGAGCCGCTCGTCCCCAGAAGCCATGCTGCTCTTCGGCGCGTTCTGCCCGGATCACCTTCTCGTGATCCAACGCATCGTAGTTCCGCCGTCGCGGCCAGTCGATACGATCGCCGAGCAGCGCCAGGATCGCCGGAATCAGTGTCAGAATTGCCGCCACCGACACCAGCACGGCCAGAATGGCGCCTAATCCCAGACTACGGAAGATAGAGTTGGGCATCAGAAAGAGACCGATGAGCGCGAAGACGACGGTCAAACCCGAGAAGACCACGGCTTTGGTGGCCGTGCCGCCCGCAACATGAATCGCCTCGAACTTCGGCCTGCCATGCCGTCGTTCCTCACGGTAGCGTTCGATCACAAAGAGCGCGTAGTCGATTCCGACGGCCAGACCGATCACCGAAATCATGTTCGTGATAAAGAAGGAGAGCTCGAACCGCATGCCCACCAGGGCGGCCAACCCGGTGGCAATCGCTACCGCGGCCAGCGCCATGCCGACGGGAATCAAGGCTGCGACGACGGCTCCGAAGACAACCATCAGGACGATCAACGCAATCGGCAATCCAACAATCTCGGCTCGGATCAAGTCTTCTTCCGACACCGTATTGAAGGTCTCGTTAGTGGTCAGGTCACCGACGCTAGCCACCGAAACCGCTTCGGTTCCCTGGGCATCGATCGCGTCGATGTATGTCTCTGCCGCCTCGCTGACCTGATCGGCATCGCCCAGCAGCGTCACCGGTATCAGCAAGGTCGACCGGTCTTCGGAAACCAGCTGTTCCGCCTGGGCCGCGATATCCGGATCCTCGACGGCGGCAAGCTGGTAGTAATTGACGGTCTTGCCCGGGTCCTGGTCGACCAGCTCGGTCAACCCGGCCAATTGGGCAAAGACCTGATCGGCGACCTGCTTGAACTCGGGATCGTCGACGGTCAGACTATCGGACGATACGACGATCGTCTCCGTGAGCGGCATCTCGTAGCCCATCCGCTCTTCGAGCAGATTCGATCCCTGGATCGATTCCGGATTGTCGAGAAGCTCGACATTGGTCGTCAGCGCGTCGGAAAGGAAAAGCCCAGAGAAGAGACCACCCAGCACCAGGAGTACCAGCCAGATGCCAACTGTTCTCCAAGGATGACGGGCGCTACTGGCGGAAATTCCGGCTGTCGATGGAACCATTATCATTATCCCCCGAAATCTTATTCACCCCAACTGAACGACGTTCGGCAAGACCAAACATCGTTATCCTATGACAGGCACCATGCAAATACAACCCCCTTCTCCAAACGAATCCGAAACCCTCGGCCCTGCGGTCATCGTCCTGAACAAGGACCTCTTCTTCGGGGTGACCATTGCCAATACGGTGCGCGCGCTCGGCTACACGCCCATTGCGGCCCGTTCCACGACCGCGCTCGCGTCGGCGCTGTCGGTTACGCAGGAGCCAGCGCTGGTTGTCATCGATATCGCCGCAGTCGATGATTGGGATGCTCTGGGAACGATCGTCGCCGAGACGCCCGAGCTTCCGTCCATCGCCTTCGGCTCTCATACCAACGTCGAGGGCCTCCGCTCCGCCAAACGCGCCGGGCTCACCCGCGTCTTCTCGAACGGCGAGTTCCACCGCACCATGGGCGATGCCATTACCCGGTACGCTCGCCCAACAGGCTGACGCGCCGCCACTGCCTGGAGTCCTGGGTGCTACGTCCTGAGCAGACCGCCCTGCTGCCATGCAAGCACCTTCTCCCAATCCTGGGAGAAGGCGGGTGAGGAGGAACGAAGCGTGGCCCCCCTCCCCTCCGCCTGAGGTCCTCCTGTTTCCCTACGCGGTCCCGTCTCCCAATCCTGGGGAGTGGGGCTGGGGATGAGGCGATTCCTTCCTCCATAATTCCCCCAATCGTTTTGCACCAGCCAACCCACCGTTCCGGAGCACCGACCATGCAGACCCACGTCCGAACCATCATCGTTGGCGCCGGTATCGTCGGCGTCTCTGTCGCCTGGGAGCTGGCCAAGCTCGGCCGTACCGACATCCTCGTGATCGACCGCGCCCCGCTCTACGAAACCGGTGGCTCGACCTCACATGCGCCTGGTGGTATCTTCCAGAACAACGCATCCCGCACCGTTTCCAAGCTCGCCCAATGGACCACGGCGGCCTTTGCCGAGGTTTCTCCAATCGACCAGCCGACCTGGTTCCCCTCTGGCAGTCTCGAGATCGCGACCACGCCAGAACGCTGGCACGATCTCAAGCGAAAACTCGGCTACGCCACGTCCTGGGGACTCGATGCGATGCTGCTCGACCCGGCGGAAACAGGCGCGCTGGTGCCGCAGCTCGATACCACACAGATTCACGGTTCGATCCATGTGGCCGGCGATGGGATCGTGCGCTCCGTCCCCACGGTCGAACAGATCGCCAAACGCGCCGAAGCGCTCGGCGTCACCTTTCGCGGCGAAACCACACTTCTCTCGGTCGATATGCCCAACCGCGTGGTCCGGGGCATCCATACAAACGCCGGCGATTTCACCTGTGAGGAGCTGGTCCTCTGTGGCGGTATCTGGGGTCCGCTTCTGGGAAAGCTCACCGATACCCCCATCCCTCTGCATCCGTGCGCGCATCCGTATATCCGCACGACCCCACTTGCCGAGCTGGCCCACCTGCGCGATCGGCAGGTCGTCCAGCCCCTTTGGCGGCACCAGGACCATTCGATGTACCTCTGGCAGGATGGAGATCGGATGGGCGTGGGGAATTACCGGCACGAACCGGTCATGGTTGCCGCGGCCGCCATCGACAACACGCGCCGCCACCCGGCCGAGCTCGATTTCGATCCCACGCCGATGGACCCCGGTTTCGACGAGGCGCAACGCCTCGTCCCCGGCCTGCGCGATACCGGCATCACCGACCGCGTCTACGGGATGTTCTCGTTCACGATCGATGCCCAGGCAATCGCCGGTGAGGTCGCCAGCGCACGCGGGCTCTGGACCGCCATGGCCATCTGGGTCACGCATTCGACCGGGACCGCCCGCGCTCTGGCCCAGCAAATGGTTGCCCACGACTGCGAGCTGGACATGCGCGAGCTCGATGTCAATCGATTTGCGCCCCACCATCAGAGCCCCAGGTACATCCAGAGCCGTGGTTGGAGCCAATACGCCGAGGTCTACGACATCATCCACCCGCGGTATCAGATCTCGAAACCGCGCGGTCTTCGCCGCCCGCCGTGGTATGCCCAGCAGGTTGCGCTCGGAGCGCACTTCTTCGAATCGAACGGGTGGGAACGGCCACAATGGTTCGAGGCGAATGCGAGCCTCCCGCTTCCGGCACTAGGGTCGAAACGCGAATCCTGGGGAGCGATCGAATGGTCACCCATCGCCGGCGCCGAACACCTCGCTACCCGCCAGAACGCCGGGCTCTTCGATCTCAGCACCTTCATGCGCATCGAGCTCTCCGGTCCAGAAGCACTAGCCGGCTTGGAACGAGTGACCTGCAGCACGGTCGACCAGCCGGTGGGACGCGTGGCGTATAGCCTGCTGCTGAATCCACATGGCGGGATCGAATCGGACGTTACGATCGCCCGCCTGGCAAGCGACCGTTTCATGATCATGTCCGGCAGCGCCAGTGGCCCGCGCGATCTCGGCTGGATTCAGAACCACCTGCGCGATCTGCCCGATGTCATCATTCGCGACATCACCCCAGCCTGGGCCGCGCTTGGCTTGTTTGGGCCGAACGCGCTTGCCATTTTCGATGCCATCGTCGACGAACCGCTCTGCCTCGACGACCATCCGCGCTACCGTGCCAGATGGATTTCCGTCGGGCACATTCCGGTGCTCGCCATCCGCATGTCCTACGTCGGCGAGGAAGGCTTCGAGCTTCATACCTCCACGGAATACGGAGGCGCCCTCTGGGATCTCGTCTGGGAGGCTGGGCAACCCCATGGACTGATTGCCGCGGGCGGCACGGCCATGGACTCGCTCCGGCTCGAAAAGGGGTTTCTCGCGCTTGGCACCGATCTCCGGGGCGAATACACCCCCCTTGAAGCTGGACTTGGCTTCACCGTCGACAAGTCCCGCAACAGTTACATCGGCGCGGACGCCCTGGCAAAAACCCAACCGGTGAAAAAGCTCACCACCCTGCTCCTCGACCCAACCTCCCCGGTTCCCCTCGGCAAGGAACCCATTCTCGCGAACGGAACCGTCGTTGGCTACGTCTCCAGCGCCAACTTCGGCTTCACCATCGGCCAACCGATCGCCCTCGGGTATCTCCCGCTCGATCTCGCCCGTCCGGGAACCAAGCTCGCCATCGAATACTTCGCCAAACCCTACTCCGCCACCGTGGCGAAATCTCCGCTTATCCCCTGATGCGTCAAGCATGTGCCGGGCAATAGGCAAAAGGCAATAGTCTTGGACGGGGTGCCCAAGTGAACACCACTCCACCACTCTTGCCTATTGCCCATTGCCTTTTGCCCAGTTCCCATTGCCTTCCCTCTACTCCTTATTCGGCGTTCCGAACGCGGTTACCTTGCCACCACCTGCCTTCGCATCCTTCCACGCATTCGCGCTTATGTCGACCACGACCCATCCCGCCGTCGGCAAATGACCATGCGCTCGCTTGCCGGCGTAGCTGTTCGCCAGTTCTTCCAGCCCTGGATTGTGTCCCACCAGCACGATTTTGGAGAAGTCGTCCGGAAACGCCTGGATCACCTGCACCAACTCGTCCTCCGTGGCGCCATACACCTCGGGAACGACACGTCGCTCTCCAGCAAACTTCATCGCTTCCGCCGCCAAATCGCCTGTCTGCAACGCCCGAATCGCATTCGAGGTCACCAGCAGATCTGGCATTCCTGTCGCTTCGAAAATCTCGCGTCCCGCCTCCGTCGCCCACCGGCGCCCGGGCTTGGTCAGCTCTCGCGCCGCATCGCCCGCGGGATTGATTTTCTCCGTTTTCGAATGCCGCAATATGATCAGTTGCTTCAACTGCTCTCCCCCTTCACAGGCCACGTCCATTTCCGTCAGTCTACGCAACCCGCGCCCACCCGTCTCCCTTCAACCCTGATTGTGGCAACCATTCCAAAACACTGCAGAGGGCAGATACCGCAGGGAAAGCGTCCATCTGAGCAAGCTGCCGAAAATGTACGTGGGATGAGCGCGCCGCTTACACCTCCGGAGTGAGGTGCCGCCCAAAGAACGCCAGCGTTTCTGGAGCCTCGGCCGCCCAATCGAACCAGGAATCGTGCGCATAGTCCGGGAACCAGCTGTACGAGACCTGGACCCCGGCCGCTTGCAATGCGGCCACCATTCGCTGGGGCTGCTCATAGGGAATAACGTCTTCGTTGCCCTCCTGCAAGATCAGGAACGGCGCACTGGCATTGTCCACAAAATGAACTGGTGAGAAGTCCTCATAGGCGGTTGGCGGTGGCAACGCCTCCGCCGATCCCCCCAGGATCTCGGCGTCCGTCTCCAGCGAATCCGGATGGGCATTCGCGAAGGTGAAATCGAACAACCCGCCCATCGTCACCACACAAGTGGCCTTGCTGGAATAGCCGGCGAGTTCCGGGTCGCTCTCGTCACGGGTTTCCCGCGTACCAAGAAAGGCGGCGAGCTGCCCACCTGAGGAAAATCCAAACGCACCCACTCGATTCGAATCGACACCGTACATGTCCGCATTGGCCCGGACCCAACGAACCGCCCGCTGCACGTCATCCAGTTGGGCTGGCCAAAACGTCGTCGGATCTCCCGACACGAAAAGACGGTACTCGATGCTGAAGGTGACGTAGCCTGCCAGGGCCAGGTTGGTGGCCGCCTCGCCATGATCCCAGCGGGTCCCTTGCACCAATCCGCCACCGTGAATCACGACCACCGCCGGGCGAGGCTCAGGACGATCGGCCGGTCGCACCACGTCGAGAAGCAAGGGGACCCCGCCCACCGTGCTATAGACGACATCAGTTTCACTCTGCAGGAGCTCAGCCTCGTCATCCTGGGCCAAAACCGGAAGCACGCGGTTGGCCAACGCCAACCCGAGGGTGCTCGCGCCGAAACCAACGCACGCGTGACGACGGGTGAGGGTACGCCGGATACTTGTCTGAGGTTCGTCCATCGTGACCGTTACCTCCAGCTCGCCCCAGGAACGACAATGACCCGCAGCAACGTGCTGGCGAGCTGATGATGAGAAGGCGAGTGGACGGCAGTATACGGCCGCGCTGTCCCAACGCATCAAGAGGAATTGCCTCCTTCCACGAACTTGCGCATTTCGCCCATTTACATGCGTAGTTTTTGCTGCTGGTGTGAAGGCTGGATCAACAGCCAGCCACGTTTTCGAATCATGCTCGCGGAGGCCCCCCTCATGGCACGTTCGGCTGCAAAGCGCATTGCGTCAGGCGTCAATTCCTTTCCGCACAGATACAGCTCGTTAACCCAATTCAATGGAGAGGGATGCTCGCTCTTCATCAGCGGCGTCGTCCAATTTGGACCCAACGCCGGGCAAACCTTTCAGGGAACGCTTACGTTCTCCGTCGGGCAGGACGGCGCCATCGACTCCGGGACCTTTCAATTCTCCGACGGCACGACCGCTCCAGTCGTCGGCCAGGCCACTGGCCGGTCGATTCGCCTCCGCGTCGGATCGGCCCCTAACTCCACCATCACCTTTACTGGTAGTGGAGTCTTCCCGATCGACCAATGCAGTGGCGATTTTGGTGGAGCGTTCGTCGGCACCGGTCTGCAAAATATCGGCGTTTGGAACGCCACACAAGCCTGACCGTCATGAATAGCAACCGCTTCGATACGTGGACGCGCACACGCTCTGCCACCGCCAACCGCCGGTCCATCCTCGGCTGGTCGCTCACCGCCGGCGTCGCCGCGGCCCTGACACGCCTCCAACGCGCCAACGCCCAATTCGGTGACGGGAGCAACGGCTCCTGCACGTATGCAGTTACCCTCACCTCTTCATTCGACTCCAGCCAAACCGTCTCCGGCACACTCGTGCTCGATATGGGCAACGGCGGCGCCATCGATACCGGGTCCCTCAGTCTTGCCGGCCAAGGTCCCGCCTCGGTCGTCGGTCAGGCCACCGGACCGGCCGTCGATCTGCTTGCCGCACTTGGCGATGGCACGACCCTCGCACTGACCGGGGTGGCCAACGGCCCGATTGAACAGTGCTCCAGTCCAATCGTTGGCTTTTTGGCCAACCCAGACACTGGCCAGCTTGGCACCTGGCGAGCCGAATCGAGCGAAGGCGATTCCGGACAGACATCGGCTCCCCCGGCCCTCCAAACTCAACCGCAAACCCAAGCCGGGTCCCAACCGCAAGGAGGAGATCAACCCGGCAGCGCCTGTCTGGAGCTGCACAGCCAATGCAATACCAGCAGCGAATGCTGCTCCGGCTGGTGTACCGACAACGAATGTCGCACCTGCAGTGACACCATTTGCGGTGAAAGCTGCATCGTCCTCTCGGACAATCTGGCTCATTGCGGAGCCTGCTTCAATGCCTGTGATGTCGATACCCAATCGTGCGTCGGCAGCGTCTGTACCGGCGACGACGGTGGCGGCAACGGAGATGGCGGAGGTGGGTGTATCGACTTTGGCGGCGCATGCAGCTTCAGCAGTCAGTGTTGCAGCGGATGGTGCAACGGCGGAACCTGCGATAGCTGTGGCTTGGTTGTCTGTAACGACATGTGTGTCGACACCTTCTCCGACAGCAACAACTGCGGAAACTGCAACAACACCTGTATCGGTACCACGTGCCTAAACGGCTCGTGCCAATAGTCGCCACCGATTGGGAGGTCCCTCATGGACGCGAAACGCTTCGATACCTGGACCCGCAATCGAGCCCGGCGCCTCTCCCGGCGCGATGCCCTTCGTCTCGTCGGCGCCGGCGGAGCCGTGGCCGCATTGCCCATCCTCGAATCGAACACCCTGGCCCAAGGACCGTGCAGTCTGATCATTCACGCCGAAACCGCCGGCGGCCCCTCCGCACCGACCGCGTACGATGGCACCCTGCAGTTCACGCTCGGACCGGATGGAGCGTTTACCCAGGCATCGTTCACCGGCGCGCAATCGGTGACCGGTCGGGCAACCGGCCGGGCCAGCGACTTCGAAGTGACCTTCGCCGGCAACCAGATCGTTGCGTTCTCCGGCGCCGGCGAGCAGCCGTTCTCAAGTTGCCAGGGTGCCGCTGCTGGCCTCTTCGGCGGTCCCCAGCCCGGCGATATCGGTGGCTGGCAGACCACCGGCGGCCAATCGACCGCCGGATCTGGTTCGACGGCCAGTGGCTCGGGCTCAACGAACGCCGGCGGAGGCTCGACAAGCAGCTGCCCGCCTCCCCAGATTGCCTGCGGTCAAAACTGCTGTCCCGGCGGCGGTATGTGCACCGACGCCAACCAGGGTATCTGCGCCTGTCCCGACGGAACCATTCAATGCGGTCTCAGCTGCGTTCCCGAATGTTTCGATGAGAATGAATCCCTGAATCTCGACACCTGCCAATGCGAGGCAAACCAGGAGCCCACGTGCGTTCCGGATCAGGGCATGTGTGAGACGAGTGAGCAATGCTGCACACAAATCTGCAACTTCGGAACGTGCGGCTGCGCCTCTTTTGAGACGAACTGTGGCGGCATTTGTACCGACGTGCAGGTCGATGTCAACAATTGCGGCGAATGCGGCTTCCCGTGCATAGGCGGGAATGTCTGTTTGGGCGCTCGCTGCGTGATGCCCGGCTACGATCGATTTTCTTGTGGGCCCGACCGCGTTGTCTGCGGGCCGGGTCAGGACTGCATAGGCCAAGTCTGCACTGATATATAGCCTCGTTGTCTTGTCGCGCTGAGGACTGAACACTTGGGAGGTTGAGATGAATCAGCACGACATCGACCGCTGGATGGGAAGTTGGACGCAGCGTCGTCCCTCGAGCCGTCGTCGCCTGCTCGCGCACGGCCTCGCCGGTGGCGTTTTTGCCCAGGTGCTTGGTCTCGGGTCTCGTGGCGACGCCACGGCGGTGTTTGCGGCAGCGCAGGACGACTGTAGCCTCGGGTGCACGAGCTCGGTGTGTGGACAAGTCCCACCTGACTGTCCCCTGTTTCCCGCAGACAATATCTGGAACACCCCGGTCGCCGATCTCCCGTTGGACCCGTTGTCCGAGACCTACATCGCGAGCATAGGACCAGACACCGGTCTCCATCCGGACTTCGGATCGGGTCTGTACGAAGGCCAGCCGCTGGGTATCCCTTTTGTGCGCGTGCCGGCAACACAACCGGACGTCGACGTTGCTTTTGAAATCGACGATGAAAGCGATCCCGGGCCTTATCCGATACCACCCGACGCTCCAATCGAAGGAGGATCCTGCGGCGGCGGCGATCGTCATGTCATCGTCGTGCAGGAGGAGACCTGCCAGCTCTACGAGCTGTACGATGCCACTCCACAAGCCGATGGAAGCTGGACGGCGTACGCGGGCGCCCAGTTCGATCTCACCTCGAACGCGCTGCGGCCAGACGAATGGACCTCGGCCGACGCGGCAGGACTACCGATCCTCCCGGGATTGGTGCGCTACGAGGAGATCGCTGCCGGGGTTATTCCGCACGCCCTCCGCTTCACGGCGGCACAAACCCAGCAAGCATATGTCTGGCCGGCACGCCACCACGCGGGCGCCTCGTCCGATAGCAATCTGCCGCCAATGGGACAGCGCTTTCGGCTCAAAGCGACGACCGATATCAGCGACTTCTCGCCGGTGAATCAGGTCATTCTGCAAGCGCTCAAGACCTATGGAATGATGCTGGCCGACAACGGGAGTGATTGGTTTCTCTCCGGGGTCCCTGACGATCGCTGGGACAATGACGATCTTCGCGAGCTCCGAAACCGCATCCTCGGCAGCGATTTCGAAGCGGTCGACTGCACGTCGCTGATGGTCGATCCGAATTCCGGTCAAGCTCTCCCGGCATAACACAACGGAACGGAGCGCACGGGACGGCGCGGAGGGCACGGTTGCGCTGCCGCGCATCACTCGTTGTCGCGCCATATTCGCGTGGAATCCGCCGTCCGTCGTACTATGATTCCCTCACCGTACATGCCAGCCCACGTGTTCCCTTCCAGGAGGAAGCATTCTGTCTGCTCAATTGCCGCCCAATCGTTGTCCCATCTGCCATGCTCCGATCCAGGCGACGGATCGGTATTGCGAGAACTGCGGTACGACGGTGAACTCCGACGCTCCGGTCGTCACCGAATCGTTCGACCTGCCCCGGTCGAGCCAACCGGAGCGCGGTAGCCGGAACAAACGGCGATCGAAGAAACGCAAGTGGTACAACCGCTGGCCGGTGCGCATTGCGGTGCTGCTCGTCCTCCTGCTGGGACTTGCCGGCGGGATTGGCGTCTGGCGGCTCGATCGCACGATCAACGATTTGAACGCGATCAGCACCGTTCCGGCACAGATTCAGGATCAGACCGCGCAGGAGCTGGATGGGACGCCGAACGCGATAGTAACCCCGCCGGCATTGCCAACCGCGAACGCGGGACCGGCGCCGACCATCGTCATTCCAAGCTATTCCGGTTCGAGTCCCGGCGGTCCGGTCCGGCAGACGGCCGTTGCGCTGGCGCAATCGGGGGCGATTGGTGAGGTCTTCACGTCGAATGCGGCCACCCCACCGGCTGGAGACGGCTCCCCCGTGGCCGAGGCGACACCGGTGATCGATGGCGAGGGACAGGCCGAGCAGATGATGGCCGGGGGGATGACCTTCGACACCGGGCCGGCCCAAACAGCCGTTGCCGCTGCCGAGGAACTCAAGAAAGGCCCGACTTCGACGCCGTCGGGAGATTCCTCCTACGTCTTCGAGCAGACCGCCGGCTCGCTGCAAACCACCGCTGACACGGACGACGACGATGACGACGAGGGCGGTGGCATTCTCGATGGGCTGCGGGGAGTCGGGGAGAACGTGCAGGACGCCGTCGATGGCGCGGCCGTTGCGGTTGGGCTGAAGGATCCCAAGACGGATCCGATGACGATCCTGATCATGGGGGTCGATGCCCGGCCAGGCCAAGCGATCGATATCGGGGTGCGTCCCGACGCGCTGATGGTCCTCCGGCTCGATCCAGAATCGGGGACGTGCCGGGGGCTGGCCATCCCACGCGACTCGCTGGTGGAGCTGCCCGGATACGGCGAAACGAAGATCAACCATGCGCTCATGCTGGGCGGTATTCCCTATGAGGAGCTGGTGGTGGAGCTCTACCTGGGGATCGAGATCGACCACTACGCGCTCATCGACTTCACCGGCTTCGAGGATCTGGTCGATGCCGTCGGCGG